>NZ_CP025979.1:0-667331 GCF_002900365.1 Escherichia marmotae | reverse complement strand
CCGTTGCTTTCTCTCGCTGTTACGGCTGGCTTTTTACCCGTTAACGTCAGGGCAAGAAAATTATCCATTGCCACTCCCCTCCCGTTGGAACGGGTAAACCGAACCGAGATTCAGCAAACGAGTCAGTGCATCCAGAGCTTCCCTTCCTTCGCGCAGCAATTGCGGATCGGCAAGATCGGCAGCGGTAAGACGATCGCGGTAGTAACGATCCACCCAGTCATTGAGCGCATTAAACTGTGTCTCGTTCATCATCACCGCCGGATTCACCGCCTGACGTTCTTCTGCCGTCAGCACCACGCGCAAACGCAGGCACGCAGGGCCGCCACCGTTTGCCATACTTTCGCGTAAATCAAAAACTTTCAGTTCACTGATCGGGTTATCGGCAACAAGTAATTCATTGAGATAACGCCATACCCCGGCATGTTCCCGACACTCCTGCGGCAGCACCAACACCATCGAACCGTCATCACGGCTCAACAACTGGCTGTTAAACAGATAGGTCGAGACAGCATCCGCTACGGAAACCTGTGCCGACGGAACTTCTATTGCCATAAAGCCGCTCACCCGCGCACACAGATTTGCCAGTAATTGCGCCTGACGGGCGAATGCCTGCTGATGGCAAAACAGCACCTGGCGGTTGCTCACGGCAATCACATCATTATGAAAAACCCCCTGATCGATAACTTCCGGGTTTTGTTGAGCGAAAATTACCTGTTGTGGATTAACCTGATTCAGCCTTGCTACCGCCTCGCTGGCTTCGCGGGTTTGCCGCGCCGGATAACGGGAAGGTCGCGTGCCAGTGCCCTCTTCCCGGCCATAGACGAAAACCTGTATACCCGGATCACCATAGTTACCACTGAGCCGATTGTGGTTTGCCGCCCCTTCATCACCGAGCAGCGCCACTTGAGGCAGTGCCGAATGCACGGTGAATTTCTCTTCATCAATAAAAATGGCTTTTAACAGCAATTCGGTGGTCGGTGCTTCCAGCGAACGGTGAAATTTGTTGTTCAGATTGGCAACCGTCAGGTGCACTTTGCCATCCAGCGTGTCGGCAGAAGGTGCCACCGTCGCCGCATTCGCGACCCACATTGGCGAAGCGGAACTGACACTGGAAAGCCAGTGCGGCGCCTGACGGGCAACTTTTTCCAGTACTTGCTCATCGCTGCCGCTGAATCCCAGTTGACGCAAAACCGGAATAAACGGGCGCTCGTGAGGCGGGATCACCGCCTGCGGTAATCCCGCATCGGCAAGGGCTTTCATTTTCAGCAAGCCCTGTTTTGCCGCCAGTCGCGGGTTAGATACCTGAAAACGGTGGCGGGTAGAAGCTTCATTACCAAACGACAGGCCAGCGTAATGATGCGTCAGCCCCACCAGCCCGTCGAAATTAACTTCCCGGGCGTTCATGGCACCACCTCATCGGAAAAATCCAGCCCGGGGTTAAGCGTAGTGGGCAGCGTTAACGAGTCCGATTCCAGGCTTGCCATCGGCCAGGCACAATAATCAGCGGCATACCATGCACTGGAGCGATGATTGCCGGAAGCGCCTACGCCACCAAATGGTGCAGTACTGGCCGCACCGGTCAGCGGTTTGTTCCAGTTAACGATCCCCGCTCGTGCCTCCAGTAACAGTTGTTCGAATTTTTCCCGCACTGGTGAAACCAGCCCACAAGAGAGGCCAAAGCGAGTGTTGTTCGCCATCTTAATTGCCTCATCGAAGGTGTCATAACGCCAGACACGCAGTAACGGCCCGAACACTTCTTCATCCGGCACGCCAGAAATGCCCGTCATGTCAATGATTCCAGGTGAAAGCAGTGAAGTACCTGGTTGCAGTAAGCGTGGCGTAAGCAACGTCCGTCCGCCCATGTTTTCCAGCTCCTGCCAGGCGGTAACAACATGCTGCGCGGCCTGTTCAGAAATCAGCCCGCCGATAAACGGCTGTGGTTCGTCATCCCAGTTGCCCGGTGTTAATCGCTGGCTGACGGCAACCAGGCGAGCAAGAAACGCATCGCCCTGCGCTCCACTTTTCAACAATATACGACGGGCGCAGGTGCAGCGTTGTCCGGCAGTGACAAATGCCGACTGGATAGTCAGATGCACTGCGGCGTCGATATCCGCCACTTCATCAATAATCAGCGGGTTATTGCCGCCCATTTCGAGGGCGAGGATTTTTTCTGGCTGACCGGAAAGCTGACGATGCAACTGGTAGCCAGTGTTGGCGCTACCGGTAAACAGCAAACCATCGAGATCTTCCAGCGCACTCAGCGCCTGACCGGTTTCGCGCCCACCCTGCACCAGATTCAGCACCCCTGGCGGCAATCCAGCCTGCTGCCATAAGCGCATTACCGCTTCGCTGCTCCACGGTGTCAGCTCACTGGGTTTAAAGATAATTGTGTTGCCTGCCAGCAACGCCGGAACAATATGCCCGTTAGGTAAATGCCCAGGAAAATTGTACGGACCAAACACCGCCAGCACGCCGTGTGGGCGATGGCGTAAGCTTGCCGCCCCATCTGGCATTTCACTGCGCTGATCACCCGTGCGCACGTGATATGCCTTGATTGAAATAGCAATTTTATTAATCATCGCCGTCACTTCGGTTGCCGCCTCCCAACGCGGCTTACCCGTTTCTCTGGCAATAATCGTCGTTAATTCAGCTTTATTGCTTTCCAGCAGTCCGGCAAATCGTTCAACTCTTACCTGACGATCGCCAAAGGAGAGCCGCGCCCAACGCGGAAACGCTGCGCGAGCAGCACGACATGCCAGCGCCACCTGAGCAGCATCAGCATCATTGCCTTGCCATAAAACGTCGCCAGATACCGGATTACGCTTCACGCGCAGCGCACCCAGGCCCGTCACCCAGTCGCCGTTGATCCATAAAGTCATACTGTTTTCTCCTCTGCGCACAGGCGTACCAGACGAACGTGATCCCCGGCATGACACTTGAGAGCGTCCAGTTGTGCGGCGGTTAAAATCAAACGCTCGGTAGCCGGATCGCTACGCACCAGCACCACGCGGAAATGATGATAATTTTCATTGGCGACCAGACAGGCCGGAAAATCGCCCTGTGCGGGTTGCCCTTCTGCCACTTCCACCAGCCGGCTTTTGCGAATGGCGCGAACGCGGTCGATGTCACACTCCAGCGTCGGCCCACCGTCGAAAATGTCGATATAGTTGCGGTAGCGAAAGCCCTCTTTTTCCAGCACCGCCCGCGCGGGTGCCGTTTGCGGATGTACCTGACCGATAACGTCTTGCGCTTCCTGGGATAAAAAGTCCGTATAGATCGGATGTTTTGGCATCAACTCAGCAATAAATGCCTTTTGACCAGTACCGCAGAGAAAATCGGCTCGGCTAAAATCCATCGAAAAGAAGCGTTTACCGAGGCTTTGCCAGAACGGCGAATAGCCGTGTTCGTCAATCACCCCACGCATTTCGGCAACCACTTTGTCGTTAAACTTGTCGCGAAAGGCTGCCATAAACATGAAGCGAGATTTCGACAACAAATAGCCGTTGCCCTCTTTGCGCCAGTCCGGATCGAGAAACAGCGTGCACAATTCGCTACTTCCGGTGTGATCATTACTGAGAAAAAGCGTCGGTAGCGCGTTATAAACATTCAGCTCTTTCGAAGCATGAACCAGCGTGCCGACGCGATAGTTGTACCAGGGATCGTTTAGCCCAACAGCCACCTCAATGGCGCAAATGCCCGCCACCGTACCTGTTTCACTCTCTTCCAGCACGAACACATAACCCTGCTCACTTTTGGGTAATTCGCCTTGCCATGTTTTGATGGCTCTATCGATACGCGCCGAAAGTGTGGCTTCATTGGCAGGAAGCGACGTTAAACCGCCGCTCGTTTTACTGGCAAGTTGCATTAACGCCGCGACATCGCTGCGCTCAACGGGACGGATGACCATCATGATGAACCTCGGCTAACAACGCGTTCACAGGCCAGCGCAAAGCGATCCAGCCCGGTAGCCATATCTTCTTCGCTGACATTCAGCGCCGGAGCAAAACGCACCACGCTGCCGCCCGCAATCAGCACCATCACGCCTGCTTTTGCCGCTTCCTGAGAAATCTGTTTCGCTTGTCCGGCGTAGTCGGCATTCAGAACACAGCCAATCAGCAGACCCAGGCCACGAATTTCACTGAACAAACCGCAGCGATGATTAATAGCGTTAAGCCGCTCAACAAACCCGTCGTGGCGCTGTTTGACGCCATTACGCATTTCCGGCGTATTGATAAGATCCAGCACTTTGCCCGCCACTGCTGATGCCAGCGGATTACCGCCATAGGTGGTGCCGTGGGTGCCAACGGTCATCACGCTGGCGCACTCCTCCGTTGCCAGCAGCGCACCAACGGGGAAACCGCCGCCCAGCGCTTTGGCGGTGGTCAGCAGATCGGGGGTTACGCCGTAGTGCATATAGGCATACAGTTCACCGGTACGCCCGACGCCGGTTTGTACCTCATCAAAAATCAGCAATGCATTGTGGCGGTCACACAATTCTCGCAGCCCCTGTAAAAACGCTTTGCTGGCTGGCACCACGCCGCCTTCACCCTGCACTGGCTCGACAATTACCGCGCAGGTGGCGTCGTCAATCAGCGCACTGGCAGAATTGAGATCGTTATACGCGGCATGACGGATGTCCGGCGGCAGTGGCGCAAAATCCTGAGAATAGGCTGGCTGGCCGCCTGCGCTAACGGTAAACAGCGTGCGCCCGTGGAACGCATTGTTAAACGCCACGATGCCGCTCTTATGGCTGCCGTAGCGGTCATGGGCGAATTTGCGCGCCAGTTTCAACGCTGCTTCGTTGGCCTCCGCACCGGAGTTACAAAAGAACACGCGATCGGCAAACGTCGCGTCGATAAGTTTTTTCGCCAGTCGCAGCACTGGTTCGTTGGTATAGCCGTTACCGGTATGCCAGAACTTACTCGCTTGCTCGTTTAGCGCCTCGCGCAATTCCGGATGCGCATGGCCCAGCGCGTTCACTGCAATGCCACCCGCGAAATCGATATACTCTTTCCCCTGCTGATCCCACAAGTGCGAACCTTCACCGCGTACCGGAATAAACGGTGCCGGAGCGTAAACAGGTATCATCCATTCATCAAAGTTTTCACGCGTAATTGACTGAGACATAGCGACCCCACAGTAAATAAATAGTTATTTATATGTTAATTATAAGTAATGTTTTCGCTGTAAATGTAGATTGCAGGGTTCGTGCCAGCCAGGGGGAAAATTGCATAAGCGACGGCGGCCAACTGAAAATCAACGAGTTATAACCAACTGACATGCACTTAAAGTGCATATAAAGTGAATACGTTTGCGATACGGATGAATAAAAAGAATAAAAAACGCAATGTTATGCAGAAGTAAAATATAATTCTGGAATTGTGATCATTGACGAAATTTACTGGGAATTACTGCGCCATTCTGACGCAGACCGCACCAAAAGCGGGCATTTTTTGCGTCATCGTTGACATCATTAACAACCATCGATCAAATCACTTAACAACGGGCGGTAAGTACAGCGAATTTCTGCTACCATCCACGCACTCTTAATATGAATAAACGGCAGCGACTATGAAATTTGTCTCTTTTAATATCAACGGTCTGCGCGCCAGACCTCACCAACTTGAAGCCATCGTCGAAAAGCACCAACCGGATGTGATTGGTCTGCAGGAGACAAAAGTTCATGACGATATGTTTCCGCTTGAAGAGGTGGCAAAGCTCGGCTACAACGTGTTTTATCACGGGCAGAAAGGCCATTATGGCGTGGCGCTGCTGACCAAAGAGACGCCGATTGCTGTGCGTCGCGGATTCCCGGGCGACGGCGAAGAGGCTCAACGGCGGATTATTATGGCAGAAATCCCCTCGCCGCTGGGCAATGTCACCGTGATCAACGGCTACTTCCCACAGGGCGAAAGCCGCGACCATCCAATTAAATTCCCGGCAAAAGCGCAGTTCTACCAGAACCTGCAAAACTATCTGGAAACTGAGCTTAAGCGCGATAATCCGGTGCTGATTATGGGCGATATGAACATCAGCCCCACCGACCTGGATATCGGCATTGGCGAAGAGAACCGCAAACGCTGGCTGCGTACCGGTAAATGCTCCTTCCTGCCGGAAGAACGCGAATGGATGGACAGACTGATCCGCTGGGGGCTGGTAGATACCTTCCGTCACGCTAATCCGGAAACAGCAGATCGCTTTTCGTGGTTTGATTACCGCTCAAAAGGTTTTGACGATAACCGAGGTCTGCGTATCGACCTGCTGCTCGCCAGCCAGCCGTTGGCGGAATGCTGCGTAGAAACCGGCATCGACTATGAAATCCGCAGTATGGAAAAACCGTCAGATCACGCACCTGTGTGGGCGACCTTCCGCCGCTAATTTATCTGCTCTCCTGACCCGCACGAGGTCAGGAGAATTAACCTTGAGAAAAATCAACAAACTGTCAGTAATGATTTGTTGCCTGCCTTCCTTTGTTATACCGTCACTGCGTTTTTAGTTGTCTGACCACTTCTCTATTATCAAGTTTGATATAGGAAACTCTACGATGAACGCTGAGCGTAAATTTCTTTTTGCCTGTCTGCTTTTTGCACTGATAATTTACGCTATCCACGCTTTCGGTTTATTCGATCTGGTCACCGATTTACCCCACTTACAAACGCTCATTCGCCAGAGCGGATTTTTCGGTTATAGCCTCTATATTCTGTTATTCATTATCGCTACCCTCTTTCTGTTACCCGGTAGCGTACTGGTGATCGCCGGTGGAATAGTCTTTGGCCCGTTGTTGGGAACGCTACTTTCGTTAATTGCCGCTACGCTGGCCTCGTCGTGCTCATTCCTGCTGGCGCGCTGGCTGGGGCGTGACTTGCTGCTGAAATACGTCGGTCATAGCCATACTTTTCAGGCTATTGAAAAAGGTATTGCGCGTAATGGTATCGATTTTCTTATTCTGACCCGCTTAATCCCGCTGTTTCCTTACAATATTCAAAATTACGCTTACGGATTAACTGCTATAGCCTTCTGGCCTTTTACCCTTATTTCGGCATTAACTACCCTGCCTGGGATTATTATTTATACCGTGATGGCCAGCGATCTCGCCCGTGAAGGCATTACCGTGCACTTTATTTTAAACCTCTGTCTGGCTGGACTGACGCTGTTTATTCTCGTCCAACTCGCCAAACGCTACGCCCGCTTTAAACACGTGGATCTGACTGCTTCTGACAGCCAACCGCTTACTCACCCTAAAAACGAAGGATAGAACGATGTTGCAACAATATTCAGTGTCATGGAAAAAAGGACTGGCTGCGCTGTGTTTACTGGCAGCGGCAGGGCTTAGCGGCTGTGATCAAAAAGAGAATACCGAGGCCAAAGTGGAATACGATGGGCTTTCGGCCAGTGAGCCACTGCGCGTCGATACACAGGCACATACGGTAACTATGCTGGTGCAAATTAATGGTCGTTTCCTCACCGACGATACCCGTCACGGCATTGTGTTTAAAGACGGCTCCAACGGGCATAAATCACTGTTTATGGGATATGCCACCCCGAAAGCATTTTATGACGCTCTGAAACAGGCGGGTGGCACACCGGGCGAAAATATGACTATGGATAACAAAGAAGCTACCCATGTTGCAGGCAGCAAACTGGATATTTCGGTGAACTGGCAAGGGGCGGCAAAAGCGTATTCCTTCGATGAAGTGATTGTTGATAGTAATGGCAAGAAACTGGACATGCGCTTTGGTGGCAATTTAGCGGCGGCAGAAGAGAAAAAAACCGGTTGTCTGGTGTGCCTGGGGATAGCTGCCCGGTCGGTATTGTCAGCAATGCGACATACACTTATGGTGCGGTGGAAAAACGTGGCGAAGTGAAATTCAAAGGCAATGCGTCAGTTCTCCCGGCAGATAGCACGCTGGCAACGGTGACCTTTAAAATCACAGAATAAAACATGGATAAAGGATGATGAAGATGCATTCGCGTAAAATCTGGTACTACCGTACAGCCATCATCATCCTGTTGTTCGCTACGCTGCTCGCATGGGCGCTGGTTCCTGGCGTCCATGACTTTATCAATCGCAGCCTTGCGGCGTTTGCCGCTGTGGACCAACAGGGTATAGAACGATTTATTCAGTCTTACGGCACACTGGCGGCAGTTGTCTCATTCTTGTTGATGATTTTGCAGGCCATTGCCGCACCGCTGCCTGCGTTTTTGATCACCTTTGCCAATGCGTCGCTGTTTGGCGCGTTCTGGGGGGGCTTGCTGTCGTGGACCAGTTCGATGGCGGGTGCGGCGCTGTGCTTTTTTATCGCCAGAGTGATGGGCCGCGAAGTAGTGGAAAAGTTAACCGGTAAAACCGTGCTCGATAGCATGGACGGCTTTTTCACTCGCTACGGCAAACATACCATCCTGGTATGCCGGTTATTGCCTTTTGTCCCTTTTGATCCAATCAGCTATGCTGCCGGCCTGACATCAATACGTTTTCGTCCATTTTTTATCGCCACCGGGCTTGGTCAGTTACCCGCAACCATTGTCTATTCCTGGGCGGGCAGCATGTTAACGGGCGGCACATTCTGGTTTGTTACCGGACTGTTTATCCTGTTTGCCCTGACTGTGGTGATTTTCATGGCGAAAAAAATATGGTTTGAGCGCCAGAAGAGGAATGTCTGATGGGTTTACCGCCGCTTAGCAAAATTCCTTTAATTTTACGTCCGCAGGCGTGGCTACATCGTCGCCATTACGGTGAGGTGCTAAGTCCGATTCGCTGGTGGGGGCGGATCCCATTTATCTTCTATCTGGTGTCGATGTTTGTCGGCTGGCTGGAGCGCAAACGCTCCCCGCTCGATCCGGTGGTGCGATCGCTTGTCAGCGCGCGCATTGCGCAAATGTGCCTGTGTGAGTTTTGCGTAGACATCACCAGCATGAAAGTCGCTGAACGAACCGGCAGCACCGATAAACTGCTGGCGGTGGCCGACTGGCGGCAAAGCCCGCTGTTCAGCGATGAGGAGCGGCTGGCGCTGGAATACGCCGAAGCCGCCAGCGTTACGCCGCCAACGGTAGATGATGCCCTGCGCACCCGACTGGCAGCCCATTTTGACGCTCAGGCGCTCACCGAACTGACGGCATTAATCGGCCTGCAAAACCTGTCGGCCCGTTTTAATTCTGCTATGGCCATTCCCGCCCAGGGACTGTGCCGACTTCCTGAAAAACGTTCTTAAGGAGAAATGATGCGCCATTGTGGGTGGTTGCTGGGACTGTTATCGCTGTTTTCTTTGGCAACACATGCCAGTGACTGGCAGGAAATTAAAAACGACGCCAAAGGGCAAACCGTCTGGTTTAACGCCTGGGGCGGCGACACCGCGATTAACCGCTATCTCGACTGGGTCAGCGGTGAGATGAAAACGCATTACGATATAAACCTGAAGATTGTTCGCCTGGCTGATGCCGCTGACGCAGTAAAACGCATTCAGACCGAAGCCGCAGCCGGACGTAAAACGGGCGGCTCGGTAGATCTCTTGTGGGTAAATGGTGAAAATTTCCGCACGTTAAAAGAGGCGAATTTGCTGCAAACCGGCTGGGCGGAAACATTACCTAACTGGCGTTATGTCGACACGCAACTACCTGTACGGGAAGATTTTTCTGTCGCTACCGAGGGGGCAGAATCCCCCTGGGGCGGCGCACAACTTACGTTTATCGCTCGCCGCGATCTGACACCACAACCACCGAAAACACCGCAAGCCTTGCTGGAGTTTGCCAAAGCCAATCCAGGCGCAGTTACCTATCCACGCCCACCAGACTTTACCGGCACAGCATTTCTTGAACAGTTATTGATTATGCTGACGCCAGATCCCGCTGCATTAAAAGAAGCGCCGAACGATGCTACTTTCGCCCAGATTACTGCAGCGCTGTGGCAGTATCTCGATGCGCTGCATCCGTATTTGTGGCGCGAAGGAAAGGATTTCCCCCCTTCGCCCGCGCGAATGGATGCCCTGCTGAAATCCGGCACATTGCGCCTGTCGCTGACCTTTAACCCCGCTCATGCCCGGCAAAAAATAGCCAGTGGCGATTTGCCAGCGAGCAGTTACAGCTTTGGCTTTAGCGAGGGAATGATTGGCAACGTGCATTTCGTCACCATTCCTGCCAACGCCAGTGCCAGTGCTGCGGCGAAGGTGGTCGCCAACTTCCTGCTCTCACCCGAAGCGCAACTGCGTAAAGCGGATCCTGCGGTCTGGGGCGATCCTTCTGTTCTTGATCCACAAAAACTGCCTGCCGGGCAGCGCGAAACATTACAATCAAGAATGCCGCAGGATCTGCCGCCAGTACTGGCGGAACCGCATGCTGGTTGGGTAAATGTGCTGGAACAAGAATGGCTACGCCGTTACGGTACGCATTAATTTTATTGCTGTGGGTGGTGATGGCGGTGATTTACGCACCGCTGATCCCGGCAGCGCTCACGCTGATAACGCCTGCCTTGTCGTTGACACACTGGCAGGCGTTATTTGCCGATCCGCAGTTATCACAGGCAATACTGGCAACGCTGGTGTCGACAACTATCGCGGCGGTAGGTGCGTTGTTGATTGCCCTGCTGGTGATTGTGGCGCTGTGGCCTGGCGCGAAATGGCTGCATTTGTGCGCCCGTCTGCCGTGGCTGCTCGCCATCCCCCACGTCGCTTTTGCCACCAGCGTCCTGCTACTGTTTGCCGAAGGCGGCCTGGTTTATCAGTTTTTCCCTTTCCTCACTCCGCCGACAGACAGATTGGGTATCGGTCTGGGCATTACTCTGGCGGTGAAAGAAAGCGCATTTCTGCTGTGGATTTTGGCGGCAGTATTGAGTGAAAAAAGGCTGTTGCAACAAGTCATCGTGCTGGATTCACTGGGCTACAGCCGCTGGCAATGCCTGAACTGGCTGCTGTTACCCTCAGTCGCTCCCGCACTGGCAATGGCGATGCTGGCAATTGTGGCCTGGTCGCTATCGGTCGTGGATATCGCAATTATCCTTGGGCCGGGTAATCCACCGACGCTGGCGGTAATTAGCTGGCAGTGGTTAACCCAGGGCGACACCGATCAACAGATAAAAGGCGCACTTGCCAGCCTGCTGCTGATGCTGTTACTCGCCACCTGTGTTTTGCTGGGCTATCTTTTATGGCGCACCTGGCGGCGCACAATTCCCCGCAAAGATGGCGTTCGCAAACCAGCCACGCCTTTATTGCCCGGTAGTACGCTGGCGAGATTATTACCATTAACTGGCGTGCTCTGTGTGGTTCTGCTGGCGATCCTTGCAGATCAATCGACGATCAATGACGAGGCGCTATTCAATAGCCTGACGATGGGACTGGCAACGACATTCATCGCTTTGATCCTATTACTGCTGTGGCTGGAATGGGGAGCAAAGCGTCGCCAGTTGTGGTTATGGCTGCCCATTTTATTACCAGCGCTGCCGCTGGTGGCAGGCCAGTACACGCTGGCGCTGTGGTTACATCTGGATGGCTGCTGGGCTGTGGTGGTGTGGGGACATCTGCTGTGGGTGATGCCGTGGATGTTGTTTATCCTGCAACCGGCCTGGCGGCGTATTGACTCACGGTTAATTCTGATTGCCCAAACGCTGGGTTGGTCGCGAGGCAAAATATTCTTTTACGTGAAATGCCCGCTCATGCTGCGTCCTGCGCTTATTGCCTTCGCTGTCGGATTTTCAGTCAGCATTGCGCAATATATGCCGACGCTGTGGCTGGGTGCGGGGCGCTTCCCGACGCTGACGACTGAAGCAGTGGCGTTAAGCAGTGGCGGCAGCAACGGTATCCTCGCCGCTCAGGCTTTATGGCAACTGCTATTACCACTTATTATTTTTGCCCTTACCGCCCTGCTTGCAAAATGGGTAGGTTTTGCCAGACAAGGACTCCGTTAATGCTCTGCGTAAAAGATATTTCGCTACGTTTGCCTGAAACCTGCTTACTGGAAAACGTTAATTTCACAGTCAATAAAGGTGACGTTGTCACGTTAATGGGCCCGTCTGGCTGCGGAAAATCTACGCTGTTTTCCTGGATGATTGGCGCACTGGCGGGACAATTTTCTTGCACCGGTGAGCTATGGCTCAATGAGCAACGCCTCGACACCCTGCCCACCGCCCGGCGTCAGATTGGTATTCTTTTCCAGGATGCGCTGTTGTTTGATCAGTTCAGCGTTGGACAAAATTTACTACTGGCACTACCGTCAACGCTCAAAGGTGACGCAAGACGCAATGCAGTGGATGATGCGCTTGAGCGTGCGGGAATTGGCGGAACTTTCCATCAGGACCCGGCCACGCTGTCTGGTGGCCAACGTGCGCGGGTGGCTCTGCTGCGCGCCCTTCTCGCCCAGCCAAAGGCATTATTGCTTGATGAACCGTTCAGCCGTCTTGACGTAGCTCTGCGCGATAATTTTCGTCAGTGGGTATTCAATGAAGTCCGCGAACTGGCGATCCCCGTCGTTCAAGTCACCCACGATTTTCAGGATGTTCCTGCCAATAGTCCCGTTCTGGATATGGCTCAGTGGTCAGAAAATTACAACAAACTGCGATAACGCAAAGTTTTTCCCGATGCGTCAGTTCAGAATGGCGCACTCAAAACTACAATGTCGGGATTTTCGATGAAACGTGTTTCTCAAATGACCGCGCTGGCAATGGCTTTAGGGCTGGCTTGCGCTTCTTCGTGGGCCGCTGAACTGGCGAAGCCTCTTACACTTGACCAGCTTCAACAACAAAATGGCGCAGCAATAGATACCCGCCCCAGCGCGTTTTATAACGGCTGGCCACAAACCTTAAATGGCCCTTCCGGCCATGAACCTGCCGCCTTAAACCTTTCTGCAAGCTGGCTCGACAAAATGAGCACTGAACAGCTCAACGCGTGGATTACGCAACATAACCTGAAAGCCGATGCGCCGGTGGCGTTATACGGTAATGACAAAGACGTCGAAGCCGTTAAAACGCGTCTGCAAAAAGCAGGCTTTACGCATATCTCCATCTTGAGTGGCGCGCTAAGCGAACCTTCCCGTCTGCAAAAATTGCCGCACTTTGAGCAACTGGTTTACCCGCAATGGCTGCATGACCTGCAACAAGGCAAAGAAGTTACGGCGAAACCTGCGGGTGACTGGAAAGTGCTCGAAGCAGCATGGGGCGCTCCGAAACTTTACCTCCTCAGCCATATTCCTGGTGCCGATTACATTGACACCAACGAAGTGGAAAGCGAACCACTGTGGAATAAAGTCTCTGACGAACAACTTAAAGCAATGCTGGCAAAACATGGCATTCGTCATGACACCACAGTAATTCTGTACGGGCGTGACGTTTACGCCGCCGCGCGCGTGGCGCAGATTATGCTCTACGCTGGCGTGAAAGATGTGCGCTTGCTGGACGGTGGTTGGCAAACCTGGTCTGATGCGGGTCTGCCCGTTGAACGCGGTACGCCACCGACAGTGAAACCCGAACCTGACTTCGGCGTGAAGATCCCGGCGCAACCGCAACTGATGCTCGATATGGAACAGGCGCGCGGTCTGCTGCATCGCCAGGATGCGTCACTGGTCAGCATTCGTTCATGGGCTGAATTTATCGGCACCACCAGCGGCTATGACTACATCAAGCCAAAAGGTGATATCCCTGGCGCACGTTGGGGTCATGCGGGCAGCGACTCAACGCATATGGAAGATTTCCATAACCCAGACGGCACTATGCGTACTGCGGATGACATCACAGCGATGTGGAAAGAATGGAACATCCTGCCGGATCAACAAGTCTCGTTCTACTGCGGCACCGGCTGGCGCGCATCAGAAACCTTTATGTATGCGCGGGCAATGGGCTGGAATAATGTCTCTGTTTACGACGGTGGTTGGTACGAATGGAGCAGCGATCCGAAAAACCCGGTAGCAACCGGTGAACGCGGCCCGGACAGTAGCAAATAACACTGCAATTACTGACGCTGAAGCCCCTTCAGCGTCAGATACCCACTCCACACCCGTGTAAATGTCGTCATCCAGCACAGCGCGCCAAATATCCACGCAAACCACGGGAAATACGCTGGAAAGAGGCAACTCAGAACAAACAGCAAAATCGTCTCGCTGCCTTCAGTTAATCCCCCCAGATAGTAAAACGATTTATGCGCATAACCGGGGTTATCGATCTGATGCTTCGCCGCCAGCGCAGCAAAAGCAAGAAAACTGCTGCCCGTGCCGATAAACGCAAACAGCAGCCAGCCGCCCGCCAGCGCATTTTGTTCTGGTGCCGCGAGCATAAAGCCAAACGGCACCAGCGCATAAAAGAGAAAATCGAGAGAAATATCAAGAAAACTGCCTGCGTCAGTTAATCCTCTACGCCGCGCCAGCGCGCCATCCAGACCATCAAGTAATCTGTTCAGCAAAATGGCGATCAGCGCAGGCAGATACCAGCCCAACGCCAGAAACGGCAGTGCCAGCACACCAACAGCAAACCCGACTAACGTTAAACCATCTGGCGTGATGCCGGGTTTATCAAGCACCTGCACGCATTGATGCAGCAAAGGTTTAATCCGGGGGTGAAGATGGCGGTCTAACACGGGCACTCCTTAAATATAAAGCCCTTCAGCTCGGGCAACACTGCGGATATTATGGCATTTTTCGCTTATCTGCCTGTGGGTAATTTATGAAAATGATTGATGTTGTTGCCGCCATTATCGAACGGGATAGCAAAATTTTACTCGCACAGCGCCCCGCTCATAGCGATCAGGCGGGGTTATGGGAGTTTGCAGGTGGCAAAGTCGAGCCGGATGAAAGCCAGCCGCAGGCGCTGGTGCGGGAATTGCGCGAAGAACTCGGCATCGAAGCTACTGTCGGTGTTTACGTTGCCAGCCATCAGAAGGAAGTGTCTGGCCGGATTATCCATCTTCATGCCTGGCACGTACCGGACTTCCACGGTACGTTACAGGCACTCGAACATCAGGCGCTGGTCTGGTGTTCGCCAGAAGAGGCTTTGCAATATCCGCTGGCCCCTGCTGATATTCCACTTTTACAGGCGTTTATGGCTTTACGCGCCGCCAGACCAGCGGATTGGTGCTAATGGTTTTGTCATCCCGCTGGCATTGCAGCAATATCCCCTCCGCTTTAATCACTGCCCCCTCCGAATAGTTTTGATCCTGATAAACGCAGCACTGGTTACAGGGCTGCACCGATTGTCCGCCAGAACTAAACACCTCCGGCGGCACATTCACCTCTACATCCGGACGATATTGCGGGTTGGCCAGCGCAAAGAATGGAAATGCCAATGTTACGGCGAATAATGCTCTACTCACAGGAAACTCCTTATATTCGTTGTCTCTGCTACTGATAACGGTAACCGGGCAGAAAAACTTTAGCGTCTGGTTGCCGGATGCGACGTGCACGTCTTATCCGCCTCGAACCACTCTTGAAAATGCGCACGGTTTTCCAGGTCTGATAAAACGCACCAGAGTCACAGCAAACATTAGGTGACGTTTATAAAACCCGCAGATCATTAATTTGCTTTCCTGCGTCATTTTTTTCTTGCTTACCGTCACATTCTTGATGGTATAGTCGAAAACTGCAGAAGCATCTAAAACAAACAACACCAGCACAATCGTATTAATATATAAGGGTTTTATATCTATGGATCAGACATATTCTCTGGAGTCATTCCTCAACCATGTCCAAAAGCGCGACCCGAATCAAACCGAGTTCGCGCAAGCCGTTCGTGAAGTCATGACCACACTCTGGCCTTTTCTTGAACAAAATCCAAAATATCGCCAAATGTCGTTACTGGAGCGCCTGGTTGAACCGGAGCGCGTGATTCAGTTTCGCGTAGTCTGGGTTGACGATCGCAATCAGGTACAGGTTAACCGCGCATGGCGTGTCCAGTTCAGCTCCGCCATCGGCCCGTACAAAGGCGGTATGCGCTTCCATCCTTCAGTAAACCTCTCCATCCTTAAATTCCTCGGCTTCGAACAAACCTTTAAAAATGCTCTGACTACCCTGCCAATGGGCGGTGGTAAAGGTGGTAGCGATTTCGATCCGAAAGGGAAAAGCGAAGGCGAAGTGATGCGTTTCTGCCAGGCGCTGATGACTGAACTGTATCGCCACCTGGGCGCGGATACCGACGTTCCGGCGGGCGATATCGGCGTTGGTGGCCGTGAAGTCGGCTTTATGGCGGGGATGATGAAAAAACTGTCTAACAATACCGCCTGCGTCTTCACCGGTAAGGGGCTTTCTTTTGGCGGCAGTCTGATTCGTCCGGAAGCCACCGGTTACGGTCTGGTTTATTTCACTGAGGCGATGCTGAAACGCCACGGTATGGGTTTTGAAGGAATGCGTGTTTCCGTTTCTGGCTCCGGCAACGTCGCCCAGTACGCTATCGAAAAAGCGATGGAATTTGGCGCTCGCGTGGTTACAGCATCAGACTCCAGCGGCACCGTGGTTGATGAAAGTGGATTTACCAAAGAGAAACTGGCGCGTCTTATCGAAATCAAATCCAGCCGTGATGGTCGCGTTGCGGATTACGCCAAAGAATTTGGTCTGGTCTATCTCGAAGGCCAACAACCGTGGTCTGTGCCGGTTGATATCGCCCTGCCGTGCGCGACCCAGAACGAACTGGATGTTGACGCTGCACATCAGCTTATCGCCAACGGCGTTAAAGCGGTGGCCGAAGGGGCAAATATGCCAACGACCATCGAAGCGACTGAGCTGTTCCAGCAGGCAGGCGTGCTGTTTGCTCCAGGTAAAGCGGCTAATGCAGGTGGCGTTGCAACATCGGGGCTGGAAATGGCGCAAAACGCTGCGCGTCTGGGCTGGAAAGCCGAAAAAGTTGATGCGCGTTTACACCACATTATGCTGGATATCCACCATGCCTGTGTTGAACATGGTGGTGAAGGTGAGCAAACTAACTACGTGCAGGGCGCGAATATTGCTGGTTTTGTGAAGGTTGCCGATGCGATGCTGGCGCAAGGGGTGATTTAAGTCATCAGGCGTTTGTGCCGGATGCGGCGTGAACGCCTTATCCGGCCTACGAAACCCCTCTGAATCAGAGAACAGCTCTGTAGGCCTGATAAGACGCGCAAGCGTCGCATCAGGCATTTGTCCGAGTGCGACGTAAACACCCTGAAAATCTTCAGCATCACGCCTTTATGTTATCGCTCCACTGCCCGCATCTTCCGATGGTGGGCTTTTTTTCGGCGTTCGCTTGCGTGGTGAAGCCTTTTTCTTCTCTTCGCCGCTGCCCGGAGCCACTATGCCGCGAAACTGCCACACCGGCGTGCGCTTAGCCTGATCAATCAGTTGGTACAGCGTCCCCACCAGCGGCTGCATAAAGTCCTGGTAGCGGCACTGTTTTTCGCTGATTTGCGTCAGCACCGATTCCCAGTGCGCTGTCATGTCCGGTCGCGTCGCCATTTCTGGCAGCGAATGGAATAACGCTTTTCCGGCATCAGTAGAGTGGATGTAGCGCCCTTTTTTGGTCAGGAAGCCGCGCTTGAACAGCAGTTCAATAATCCCCGCGCGGGTCGCTTCTGTGCCCAGACCATCGGTCGCACGAAGGATCTTCTTCAGATCTTTGTCCTGTACAAAGCGCGCAATCCCGGTCATTGCCGAAAGCAGTGTTGCATCGGTGAAATGGCGCGGCGGCTGGGTTTGCCGCTCTACCACTTCGCCCTTCTCGCACAGCAACTCATCGTCTTTTGCCACCACAGGAAGTGGCGTGCCGTCGTTTTCTTCGTCACGCTCTTTGCTGCCTAACAGCGTGCGCCAGCCCGCTTCGGCAAGAAAACGTGCTTTTGCAACAAATTTGCCTTTTGCTATGTCCAGTTCGATCACACACTTGCGGAACACCGCGTCCGGGCAGAATTGCATCAGATACTGACGAGCAATCAGACTATAAACCTTCGCTTCGTTCTCCGTCAGGTTGATAGCCGAACTCCGCGCGGTCGGGATGATGGCGTGGTGGGCATCCACCTTTTTGTCATCCCAGCAGCGGTTGCGTAAATCTGGATCAACCACGGGCTGCGGCAGAAGACTCGGCGCATGGACACTGATGGCATTCATCACCGCATGGCGTCCGGCAAAATGTTCCTCCGGCAAATAACGACAATCGGAACGTGGATAGGTAATCAGCTTGTGCGTTTCGTACAATTTCTGACAGATATCAAGCACGTTCTGCGCACTCAGGCCAAAACGTTTTGCCGCTTCAATCTGTAACGTCGAAAGCGAAAATGGCAGCGGCGCGGATTCTGATTCCCGTTTATCGTTATAACTGGTGACAATCGCCGGTTGGCCGCTGATGCGGTTAACGACATGCTCCGCCAGCGGACGATGCAACAAACGCCCCTCTTCATCCTGGTACGGCTCACACGCTTCGCTCGGTTGCCAGATGGCGGTAAACCGCTCATCGGCAGGCGTCACGATATGCGCCTTGACTTCAAAGAAATCTTTCGCGACGAAGTTTTCAATCTCTTCGTCGCGACGCACCACCAGCCCAAGCACTGGCGTCTGCACGCGCCCAACGGAAAGTACCCCCTGGTAGCCAGCATTACGCCCCAGAATGGTATATGCGCGGGTCATATTAATGCCGTACAACCAGTCGGCACGCGCTCGCGCCAGCGCAGAAACGCACAACGGTACAAACTCACTGTTGGAACGAAGACGATCGATCGCCCGCTCAACCGCCTGCGGGTTCAGGTCGTTGATTAAACAACGCTGAACTTGCTGGCGCTTTTCCGGCGCAAGTTGCAGGTAATCCAGCACTTCATCCACCAGCAATTGCCCTTCACGATCCGGGTCTCCGGCATGAACGATTTCGCTGGCTTCGTGCAGAAAGCGTTTGATGACGTTAAGTTGTTTGGTCACGGAAGGCCGCGGTTGCAATTGCCACTTTTCCGGGACAATCGGCAGATCTGCCAGATTCCAGCGCGCATAGCGGCTGTCGTAGACATCTGGCTGCGCCTGCTCAAGCAGGTGACCGATACACCAGGTCACCACCTGACCATTGCCGCATTCGATAAAGCCATCGCCTTTACGGTGCGGTTTGGGCAGGACATCAGCAATAGCGCGCGCCAGACTCGGTTTTTCGGCAATAAATAACCGCATTGAATTAACGGATCTCAACCATGGCACGACCACCGCGCGCAGGCACCAGTTCGCCAATCGCTGTCAGTTCGATACCAAATTCGGCTGCGGTTGCTTTAACTTCGTTTTCTGCCTCTGGCATAACCGCCAGTAGCAGGCCGCCGGAGGTTTGCGGATCGCACAGCAGATCGCGCACTTCGCGTGGCATTTCACCCATCAGATGACCGTAGCTGGCAAAGTTGCGTTCGGTGCCCCCCGGCACAGCGCCCAGCTTAATGTACTCTTCCACGCCCGGCAGTTTCGGGATTGCTTCATAGTCAATGCGCGCCTGCACGCCTGCGCCCTGGCACATTTCGCTTAAATGGCCCAGCAGACCAAAACCGGTAACGTCGGTCATCGCTTTTACGCCTTCAATGTTGGCAAAGGACGCTCCCGCGATATTCATCCGACACATCACTTCCGTCGCCAGTCCCTGATGTTCCGGTTTCAGCAGTGATTTTTTCTCGGCAGTGGTAAGAACACCAATCCCCAGCGGTTTCGTCAGGAACAGTTTACATCCCGCTTGTGCGGTACTGTTTTTCTTCACCCGTTCAGTCGGTACGATCCCCGTCACCGCCAGACCAAAAATCGGTTCCGGCGCGTCGATGGAGTGACCACCGGCCAGCGCGATACCCGCCTGACGGCATGCATAACGGCCACCTTCGGTCACTTCACGGGCAATTTCCGGGGACAGTTTGTTAATCGGCCAGCCGAGGATCGCAATTGCCATAATCGGTTTGCCGCCCATCGCAAAAATATCGCTGATGGCGTTAGTCGCCGCAATGCGACCAAAATCGAAAGGATTATCAACAATCGGCATAAAGAAGTCGGTGGTGCTGATGACGCTGGTGCCATTGCCCAGATCGTACACCGCCGCGTCGTCGCGGGTTTCGTTACCCACAAGCAAATTCGGATCAACAAACTTCGCCTGCTCACTGTGCAGGATGGTTTCCAACACTTTTGGGGAAATTTTACAGCCGCAACCAGCTCCGTGGCTGTATTGGGTCAAACGAATCGAGTTCTCGCTCATGGACATCTCCTGTCAATGCAATCCGGGTATGGTAACCCTCATTCCGTGAAGTGATAAGTGAGAGTGTCTGAATTCCTGCGTCTTTGCTCACAATCCACTCAGTTTCACCGCAATTATCAGAAATAAGTCACAAACGGTGTCGGGTCCGGAACGTTAATTGACGTTGACGCTTTCAACTGCGGTGTGCCGAGGTAGAGAAACCCGACGATTTTATCCTGATCCCGACAACCGAATGCATCACGTACCACCGGGCTTTCGGTTAACGCCCCACTACGCCAGATCCCGCCAAAGCCCTGGGCAACCGCAGCCATTTGCATTGCCATGACCGCGCAACCGGCAGACATTTCCTGTTCCCAGCGCGGGACTTTATGATTTTCTTCGCATTTCGCCACCACCGTTATGATAAGTGGCGCGCGGAACGGCGCATTACGGGCTTTGTCGATCGCTTTCTCATCACTCCCCGCAGCAACTGCGCCCTGTTCCAGAACGGCGCTGAAACGTTCGCGCCCTTCCCCCTCAATCACAAAAAAATGCCACGGTTGCATGGACTTATGGTCCGGCGCACGCATCCCCGCACGCAGGATGTTTTGCAGTTGCTCACCTGTTGGTGCGGGTTCCGCCAGGCGGGAGGCGCTACGGCGATTGATCAATAGTTCGAGTGCATCCATTTGATTAACTCCTGTCATGATGTTTATTCACAAAATTAACACGAGAGTGGATTTTGTTACAGCACAGGCCGCGATTCCTGCTGACAAGTGCCGGTTGGGTCATTACGATAACCACATCTATTGCACCTGCGACAGGTGTAACTTTTAGTCTGGGAGAATACATGCGAACCCTTTGGCGACTTATTGCCGGATTTTTTAAATGGACGTGGCGTCTACTGAATTTTGTCCGTGAAATGGTACTTAACCTGTTTTTTATTTTTCTCGTGCTTGTTGTCGTGGGTATCTGGATGCAGGTCAGTGGTAGCGATAGCAAAGAAACCGCCAGTCGTGGCGCGTTGCTGCTCGATATCTCCGGCGTGATCGTCGATAAGCCTGACAGTTCGCAGCGGTTTAGCAAGCTGAGCCGTCAGTTACTTGGTGCCAGTTCTGATCGTTTGCAGGAAAACTCACTGTTTGACATTGTAAACACCATTCGCCAGGCAAAAGATGACCGGAACATCACCGGTATCGTGATGGATCTGAAAAACTTCGCGGGCGGCGATCAGCCTTCCATGCAGTACATTGGTAAAGCCCTGAAAGAGTTTCGTGACAGCGGCAAACCGGTTTATGCCATTGGCGAGAACTACAGCCAGGGGCAATATTATCTTGCCAGTTTTGCCAACAAAATCTGGCTATCACCACAAGGCGTGGTTGATCTGCATGGTTTTGCGACCAACGGACTGTATTACAAGTCATTGTTGGATAAGTTAAAAGTTTCCACCCATGTGTTCCGCGTCGGTACGTATAAATCTGCCGTTGAGCCGTTTATTCGTGATGATATGTCACCGGCAGCCCGCGAGGCTGACAGCCGCTGGATTGGTGAGCTGTGGCAAAACTATCTCAACACTGTGGCTGCTAATCGTCAGATCACCGCCCAGCAAGTATTCCCTGGCGCACAAGGGGTGCTTGATGGCTTAACCAAAACCGGTGGCGATACCGCGAAGTACGCGCTGGATAACAAACTGGTCGATGCACTGGCATCAAGTGCCGAAATCGAAAAAGCCCTGACCAAAGAGTTCGGCTGGAGTAAGGCGGATAAAAATTATCGCGCCATCAGTTATTACGATTATGCTTTGAAAACTCCGGCAGATACCGGCGACAGCATCGGTGTCGTCTTCGCAAATGGCGCAATTATGGATGGCGAAGAAACCCAGGGTAATGTTGGCGGCGACACAACCGCAGCGCAAATCCGCGACGCTCGTCTTGACCCGAAAGTGAAAGCGATTGTTCTGCGTGTTAATAGCCCTGGCGGCAGCGTTACTGCGTCTGAAGTGATTCGATCTGAACTGGCAGCAGCCCGAGCGGCTGGCAAGCCTGTGGTTGTATCGATGGGCGGCATGGCGGCATCTGGTGGTTACTGGATCTCCACGCCGGCCAATTACATTGTGGCTAACCCCAGCACTCTGACCGGTTCTATCGGTATCTTCGGCGTGATCACTACCGTAGAAAACAGTCTGGATTCGATTGGTGTACATACTGATGGCGTTTCAACCTCACCTCTGGCGGATGTTTCCATTACTAAAGCACTGCCGCCGGAAGCGCAGCAGATGATGCAGTTAAGCATTGAGAACGGTTATAAACGCTTCATCACGCTGGTTGCGGATTCGCGTAACTCGACGCCAGAGCAGATCGATAAAATCGCTCAGGGCCACGTCTGGACTGGTCAGGATGCGAAAGCTAACGGTCTGGTCGATAGTCTCGGTGATTTCGATGATGCAGTTGCCAAAGCGGCAGAACTGGCCAAAATGAAACAGTGGCATCTGGAATATTACGTCGATGAACCAACCTTCTTCGACAAAGTGATGGACAACATGTCAGGTTCTGTACGGGCGATGTTGCCAGATACGCTCCAGGCTATGTTGCCTGCACCGCTGGCCTCGGTGGCTTCAACCGTTAAAAGCGAAAGCGACAAGCTGGCGGCCTTTAACGATCCGCAAAACCGTTACGCGTTTTGCCTGACCTGCGCCAACGTGCGGTAATCCCTGCAAATATGTGGCCGATATGCTGTCGGCCACACTCCTGAACCGGACTGTCTTTCACTTCCTCTCTCCACTACATTGCCTTGCTCATTCTGCATCTGATAAGGAGTCATCAGTGAATAAGGCACCCTCTTTAATTGCCGCTATTGTCCTCGGACTGGGGATCAGCGCCTGTGGTTATTTCGTTGGCGATGGAGTTAAGCATTTAAAAACTAACAACCGTTATGTGAACGTGCGGGGGCTTTCGGAAAAAGAAGTTCGCGCAGATACGGCTGAATTAACCATTGCGATTAACTTTAAGGGCAATGTTCCCGGCGAGCTTTTCCCAAAACTGGAAGACGCGCAGAAAAAAATTGTTGCCGAACTCAACGCTCAGGGGATTAGCAGCACAGAGATAAACCTGGGCCAATGGACAAGCAAGCGAACGGACTCCTTTTATCTCAAAGATGATCCAACGATGCCTCGCTATAATGCCGACGGGTCAGTGACGATAAAAACCCATAACGTTGCTGCCGTCGAAAAAGTCGTCGCTAAACTAAACGAACTGCAAGTCGCCACGGATGGTGCTATCGCTGATAGCAAAATCGCCTATCGTTTTAATGGCATTGGCGCACTTCGCGCTGAGATGATTGCCGCCGCGACAAAAGACGCACGCAACGCAGCATTACAGTTTGCGACGGATTCAGGTAGTCAGGTGGGGTCAATCAGCGATGCTTCGCAAGGGGTGTTCCAGATCTTCGCCAGTGGCAGTGATGAAGATGATCCTACGGCGATTAATAAAACGGTGCGCGTGGTAACGACCGTAACCTATGCGTTGCAGGATTAATCACTTTTCTCCGGCGGGACGCTACACCCTCTGTTCCGCCAGACTTTTCTCATATCCACAGAGTATCCAGGTGCGCTCCCTGCCCCTCACGTATATACTTTTGCTCTTTCGATATCATTCATATCAATATCATGCAAAAGAAATCAATTTACGTTGCCTACACGGGCGGAACCATCGGGATGCAGCGTTCCGAGCAGGGTTATATTCCAGTGTCAGGTCATCTGCAACGCCAGTTGGCGTTGATGCCGGAATTCCATCGCCCGGAGATGCCAGATTTCACTATTCATGAATATACGCCGCTAATGGATTCTTCCGATATGACGCCGGAAGACTGGCAGCATATCGCTGAAGACATTAAAGCGCACTATAACGAGTACGATGGTTTTGTCATTCTGCACGGCACCGATACCATGGCATATACCGCCTCTGCACTGTCGTTCATGCTGGAGAATCTTGGTAAACCGGTCATTGTGACAGGGTCACAAATCCCGTTAGCCGAGCTACGCTCTGACGGACAAATCAATCTGCTGAATGCGTTGTACGTTGCTGCTAACTACCCGATCAACGAAGTAACGCTGTTTTTTAATAACCGCCTGTATCGCGGAAACCGAACCACTAAAGCCCATGCCGATGGTTTTGATGCCTTTGCTTCCCCCAATCTTCCACCGTTACTGGAAGCAGGTATCCATATTCGTCGTTTGAATACACCACCCGCCCCGCACGGTGATGGAGAACTGATCGTTCATCCAATTACGCCACAACCGATCGGCGTGGTGACAATTTATCCGGGGATCTCTGCCGATGTTGTGCGTAATTTCCTGCGCCAACCGGTTAAGGCGTTGATTCTTCGCTCTTACGGTGTGGGTAATGCGCCGCAAAACAAAGCTTTCCTGCAAGAATTACAGGAGGCCAGCGATCGCGGTATCGTGGTGGTTAATCTGACGCAATGTATGTCCGGTAAAGTGAATATGGGGGGATATGCCACCGGTAACGCCCTCGCCCACGCCGGCGTTATTGGCGGCGCGGATATGACTGTGGAAGCCACTCTCACCAAGCTGCACTATCTACTTAGCCAGGGACTGGATACTGAAACCATTCGCAAGGCTATGAGCCAAAACCTACGCGGCGAGCTGACGCCGGATGATTAAGCAACTGTCTTGAACGTAAAAATCATGGAGCAACATGATGGTGCGATTCATTCCATTCTTCGTTCTTTCTGAGCATTGCGTTCAGGATAGTCAGCAACTTACGCATACAGGCAACCAGCGCCACTTTTTTGGCTTTTCCGGCTGCAAGCAGACGCATATAAAACGCCTTTATCACCGGATTAAACCGGGTTGCCACAAGAGCTGCCATGTACAGGGCTGCTCTTGCCCCCGCTCGACCGCCAAAAATGGTTCGTCGACCGCGCATGGTTCCCGAGTCCCGGTTTACCGGAGCAACACCTATAAGTGCACTGATTTCACGTCTCGAGAGGTTGCCCAGTTCTGGCACTTCTGCCAGCAATGCAGCAGCCGTCATGGTGCCAACACCTTTGATGCTGCTCAGACGTTCAGTAAGCTCTTTAAAATGACTCTGAATGTGCCTGTTCATATCTTCATCGATCCGGGCAAGTTCATTCTCCAGAGCCTGGATGATGATATTAATGCTTTTTCTGCTTTGCGGATGTGCAGGATGCAGACGGTTACGCTCAGCCACCAACATGGTAATCAACTGGCGTCTGCGTACCACCATTGCAGCAAGCACCTGACGTTCGCCATCCGGCAGAGCCCGAATAAAGCGTTCCCGTTCCGGATGGCGATTAATGACTTCAGCCATCTGAGCAAGCACTCTGGCGTCAATGCGGTCAGTCTTTGCCAGGTATCCCATTGCACGGGCAAAGTCTCTGGCCTGCCTTGGATTGACAACCGCAACATCAAAACCTTCGGCCTGAAGCGAGCAGGCCACAGCAGCCTCAAGCCCTCCGGTGGCTTCCATCAGAATCAACGCCACCGAATGCTTTCTGAGTTCAGCAACAATGGCATCAAAGCCATCAGCGTCGTTACCTGTAGTGAACTGGGCGAACTCACTGGTAGTAGCAATGTCCAGTGTCGCTTTGGAAACATCAATTCCCACACAGAGTGGATTTGGCAGACTCATTATTACCCATCCTTGCAAATGCGTTATGGAGTACGGACAACTGTTCGGGTTTCAGATGAGTGGCTCAGTGTATGCGCCAAACGCTTAATCACGGGCTATAAACCCCAGGAGACAACAGGCTGCATACACATTGCCAAATCTAATCGCTGTTATATTAACCAATTTTCAAGATACAAGGAGATTGCAATGCCCCATCGCGCCCTGTTACTGGTCGATTTACAAAATGATTTCTGTGCCGGTGGCGCGCTCGCCGTGCCAGAAGGTGACAGCACTGTGGATGTCGCTAACCGCTTGATTGACTGGTGTCAGTTGCGCGGTGAACCAGTTATCGCCAGTCAGGACTGGCATCCGGCTAATCACGGCAGTTTTGCCAGCCAGCATCAGGTGGAGCCATACAGCCAGGGGACGCTCGACGGTTTGCCGCAAACATTCTGGCCTGAACACTGCGTGCAGAGCAGTGAAGGCGCGCAATTACATCCGTTACTCAATCAAAATGCGATCGCAGCAGTGTTCCATAAAGGCGAAAACCCTTTAGTTGACAGTTACAGTGCTTTTTTTGATAACGGACGTCGGCAGAAAACCGCGCTCGATGGCTGGTTACGCGACCATGAAATCAATGAATTGATCGTTATGGGGCTGGCTACTGACTATTGTGTGAAGTTTACCGTGCTGGACGCGTTGCAGTTAGGTTATAGCGTGAGCGTGATTACCGATGGCTGTCGTGGCGTAAATATTCAGCCGCAGGACAGTGCACACGCATTTATGGAGATGTCAGCGGCTGGAGCAACACTGTACACGCTGGCGGACTGGGAAGAGACGCAGGGATAATTTTGCTGGCCTACGATTCAGTACTGACGTTGTAGGCCAGATAAGACACATCAACGGCACATCTGGCGTGCTCGTAGTTAAATCAAACAATCAACTCGTAACAGTAAAGATTATCCCTCTCTTCATAAACGTCTGATAAAGGGAACAAATCTCTTACTTAAACATGGCTATCGGCTTTGCCGAGATACCAAAATCTTCTTTCAACTGTTGTTTGCTCTTCATGACCATCTGACCGTTAGTGTCGATTGTCATATGCTGCGCATCGGTATTGTTTCGGGCCTGCCATAACATCACCAGTTGCAGGCAGTTCTCTTTTTGTTCTTCAGTCAGCGCAACACCATCTGGCCATTTTCCCAGTTCAACGGCGGTCGATAAACGCTGGTAAACCTCAGGCGTCATGCTGTTGATTATTTCATCAAGACCCATAATTTTCCCGCTCCTGTGGAATAAGTTGCTGAATCGTTTTTTCAACCGTTGATTTCTTCGCCATTTTCGTCATCAGTAAAGCGCAATGATGCCGAGTTAACACAATAACGTTCGCCTGTGGGTTGCGGGCCGTCGGGAAAGACGTGCCCCAGATGGGCATCACAGTTTCCACAACGAATTTCTATCCGCTGCATACCATGTGACAAGTCTTTGATATAACGGATCGAATCTTCACCCACCGGCTCATAAAAACTGGGCCAGCCACAGCCTGAATCATACTTGGTTTGGGAGTGAAACAGAGGTGCATCGCAAATCAAACAGTGGTAAACACCGCCGCGCTTGTTATGCAGTAAACGTCCAGTGAATGGCGGCTCCGTCCCGTGATTCTGAGTCACGTAAAACTGCATCTCGGACAAATTTTTTTTCAGTTCTTCTGCCGAAGGTTTGTTAGCCATTTGCTCACATCTCACTTTAATCACGCTCACATTACGTGACTTATTCTAACAAAACATTAACACCTACTGGCAAAATTTTGTCCTAAACTTGATCTCGACGAAATAGCTGCACCTAAATCGTGATGAAAATCACATTTTTATCATAATTGCCCTTTAAAATTCTGGGCGCCGCCCTCATGTGGTTTCAAGCCCAAAGGAAGAGTGAGGCGAGTCAGTCGTGTAATGCCAAGGCACAGGATTGATTTGTCGCAATGATTGACACGATTCCGCTTGACGCTGCGTAAGGTTTTTGTAATTTTACAGGCAACCTTTTATTCACTAACAAATAGCTGGTGGAATATATGACTATCAAAGTAGGTATCAACGGTTTTGGCCGTATCGGTCGCATTGTTTTCCGTGCTGCTCAGAAACGTTCTGACATTGAGATCGTTGCAATCAACGACCTGTTAGACGCTGATTACATGGCATACATGCTGAAATATGACTCCACTCACGGTCGTTTCGACGGCACCGTTGAAGTGAAAGACGGTCATCTGATCGTAAACGGTAAAAAAATCCGTGTTACCGCTGAACGTGATCCGGCTAACCTGAAATGGGACGAAGTTGGTGTTGACGTTGTCGCTGAAGCAACTGGTCTGTTCCTGACTGACGAAACTGCTCGTAAACACATCACCGCTGGTGCGAAAAAAGTGGTTATGACTGGTCCGTCTAAAGACAACACTCCGATGTTCGTTAAAGGCGCTAACTTCGACAAATATGCTGGCCAGGACATCGTTTCTAACGCTTCCTGCACCACCAACTGCCTGGCTCCGCTGGCTAAAGTTATCAACGATAACTTCGGCATCATCGAAGGTCTGATGACCACCGTTCACGCTACTACCGCTACTCAGAAAACCGTTGACGGCCCGTCTCACAAAGACTGGCGCGGCGGCCGTGGCGCTTCCCAGAACATCATCCCGTCCTCTACCGGTGCTGCTAAAGCTGTAGGTAAAGTACTGCCAGAACTGAATGGCAAACTGACTGGTATGGCGTTCCGTGTTCCGACTCCGAACGTATCCGTAGTTGACCTGACCGTTCGTCTGGAAAAAGCTGCAACTTACGAGCAGATCAAAGCTGCCGTTAAAGCTGCTGCTGAAGGCGAAATGAAAGGCGTTCTGGGCTACACCGAAGATGACGTAGTATCTACCGATTTCAACGGCGAAGTTTGCACTTCCGTGTTCGATGCTAAAGCGGGTATCGCTCTGAACGACAACTTCGTGAAACTGGTATCCTGGTACGACAACGAAACCGGTTACTCCAACAAAGTTCTGGATCTGATCGCTCACATCTCCAAATAAGTTGAGATGACTCTGTGATCTAAAAAGAGCGACTTCGGTCGCTCTTTTTTTTACCTGATGAAATGAAGTTAAAGGACTGCGTCATGATTAAGAAAATTTTTGCCCTTCCGGTCATCGAACAAATTTCCCCTGTCCTCTCCCGTCGTAAACTGGATGAACTGAACCTTATTGTGGTCGATCATCCCCAGGTAAAAGCCTCTTTTGCATTACAGGGCGCACACCTTCTCTCCTGGAAACCTGCAGGTGAAGAAGACGTTCTGTGGTTGAGTAATAACACGCCGTTTAAAAATGGCGTCGCCATTCGCGGCGGCGTGCCGGTTTGTTGGCCGTGGTTTGGTCCGGCAGCACAGCAAGGTCTGCCTGCTCACGGTTTTGCCCGCATTCTGCCGTGGACGCTGAAATCGCACAGTGAAGATGCCGATGGCGTAGCGCTGACTTTTGAACTGACACAAAGCGACGAGACGAAAAAATACTGGCCGCACGACTTTACGCTGTTAGCGCATTTCCGCGTGGGTAAGACTTGTGAAATTGATCTTGAAGCGCACGGCGAATTTGAAACCACCTCTGCCCTGCATACCTACTTTAACGTGGGTGATATTGCTAAGGTGAGCGTCAGTGGCCTGGGAGATCGCTTCATTGATAAAGTCAATGAAGCGAAAGAAGGCACTTTGACCGGGGGGATTCAGACATTCCCGGATCGTACCGATCGCGTGTATCTGAATCCGCAAGATTGTAGTGTGATTAATGACGAAGCGTTGAATCGCATTATTACCGTTGGTCACCAGCATCTTCTGAACGTTGTTGGCTGGAATCCAGGTCCGGCGCTTTCAGTCAGCATGGACGATATGCCAGATGACGGCTACAAAACCTTTGTCTGCGTAGAAACCGCTTACGCCTCTGAAGCACAAAAAACGTCCAAAGATATGCCCTCTCGTCTGGCACAATCCATCCGCGTTGCCAAACGCTAATCTGCGCTAGTTTTGTGTGCCGGATGCGATGTATCCGGCACTGCTCAGCATCACACCATATCCAGCGCAGTTTTTACTTTTGGTGCCGGATACGCTTTGTCCAGCATCGCTAATTCTTCTGGCGAAAGCACAATCTCCAGCACAGCCGCATTTTGTTGAACATGCGCGATAGTTGCCGCTTTTGGAATCGCCATCACGCCTTGATGGCTGATTACCCACGCCAGCAGAACTTGCGCCGCGCTGACATTGTGGGCATGTGCGATTTCGTTGACGACCGCGTTTTTTAGCAGTCCATTGCGCAACCGCCCAGCCTGGGCTAACGGGCTGTAAGCCATCACCGGCATCTGCTGTTGCTGGCACCAGGGAAGTAAATCGAACTCAATACCCCGTGAGCCAAGATGATAAAGCACCTGATTAGTCGCACACTGATTTCCCCCCGGCACCTGCCAGAGCTCCTGCATATCGGCATAATCAAGATTAGAAACGCCCCAGCGGCGGATTTTGCCCTGGGCGATCAATTTTTCCATCGCGGCAACAGTTTCTTCAAAAGCGAAACTGCCAGACCAGTGTAATAAATAAAGATCGAGATAATCGGTATTAAGACGGCGTAAGCTGGCTTCGCAGGCATTAATCGCTTTTTGTCCGCCAGCATTCCACGGATAGACCTTAGAGACGAGAAAGGCCTTATCACGCAGGCCAGTTAATGCTTCACCAACTACCTTTTCAGCACCACCGTCCGCATACATTTCGGCGGTATCAATGAGGGTTAAACCGAGTTCAATGCCCGCGCGCAGTGCAGCGACTTCTGTTTTGCGCTGACTGACATCTTCGCCCATAAACCATGTTCCCTGCCCTATGGCTGGCACTGAGTCCCCATCACTAAACTGAATCATTTTTTGTTGCATTGTTTCCTCCCAGGTTACGCACCACCGTAATGCAAAACAGGGCGTGACGCCCTGTTTTTATGCACAAAATGCCCTGGAAAGATGCACTATCAGAATTTGTAGGTGATCCCGGTCGAAATCAGACCTGTCCAGGACTTATCAACCATCGGGCTATCGGTAACTTCATCGGACAGACGGGTGTAGCGCGCAGTACCGTAAATGCTCCAGTCGCCCATGAAGTTGTAGTTGGCGCTCAGTTCCAGATACGGACTCCAGCTATCATTCGGGTTATAGCCACGCAGACCGCTGCGCGCAGACTCTTTACGCGATACGCCATAATAGTATTCGTTATGGTTTTCGCTGTTCCACTGTACACCGATACCCGGGGTCAGAGTCAGACCACCGTTAGTGTAACGGTACAACCAGGCCGTATCCCAGACGATACCGTTGCTGTTATCCAGTGTGTCGGCTGCCAGAGAGGTACGCAGATAACCGTACTGGGTAAAGTGAGCGTAGGACAGACCGGCCATCATAGTGCTCTTACGGTCATCCAGGTGGCGCATCTGGTGGTTGCCACTGTCTTTAGCTTTGAAGTAGAGCGGCGACCAGTAAGCGGTAATCGAAAGTTTATCCGTTGCATCGTTCCACAGGTAGTAACCACCACCTAAGCCACGGAACCAGAAGTTATCGCCTTCATAGTTGATTACCGGTACTGGGTAAACATCGGTATCGTAATCTTTATAAGGGTGTTCAACGACACCTACGCCTGCGCCCAGGGAAAATTTACCTTCAGCGTGTGCTACGCCTGCAGACGTTGCGATAAGCACTCCAAGTGCCAGAAGTTTGAGTTTGGTCACAATTAATCATTCCTTAAACAAATGTTTAGCGGGCGACAAAGTTTACCCGTCAATACATCGAAACCCAACCTTTTTACATTTTCATTTCTAAAGGTAACTGTTTAATTTTCCTGACGCTGGTGACATCAGGCTTACACCTGAATGAATTTTGCATTACCGACGGCAATATTCTTTACATTAGTTATGCAATTTTTATGGGTGAGTTGTTGATATGCCATTGAAATCCAGAAAGCCGTGCAGGCAAGTTTTCCATTTGCCATCTACGCTTAATTTTGAAGGTGTATCACCGGGCACGTTCTTCTCGCAGTCGGTAAGATGGCATGAGAGTTGCTGTGTTTTAGCAAGAGACGTCGTTCAGTTTACCTCTTCCGGGAGCCTCTACTATTCATATGAACGGCTCTTAACCTGTGCTAAAAAACGAAAGGACGGCATACCATGAATATATTCGATCACTATCGCCAGCGATATGAAGCTGCCAAGGACGAAGAGTTCACACTGCAGGAGTTTCTTACCACTTGTCGGCAAGATCGCAGTGCTTATGCCAACGCGGCTGAGCGGCTACTGATGGCTATTGGTGAGCCTGTCATGGTCGATACAGCCCAGGAACCCAGACTTTCTCGACTCTTCTCGAACCGGGTCATCGCACGTTATCCGGCGTTTGAAGAGTTTTACGGCATGGAAGACGCGATTGAACAGATTGTCTCTTATCTGAAACACGCGGCTCAGGGGCTGGAAGAGAAGAAACAAATTCTGTATCTGCTGGGGCCTGTGGGTGGGGGGAAATCGTCGCTTGCGGAGCGACTGAAATCATTAATGCAACTCGTGCCTATTTATGTATTGAGCGCCAATGGTGAGCGCAGCCCGGTCAACGATCATCCGTTCTGTCTGTTCAATCCACAGGAAGATGCGCAGATCCTCGAAAAAGAGTACGGCATTCCGCGCCGCTACCTCGGCACTATCATGTCGCCGTGGGCCGCGAAGCGCCTGCATGAATTTGGTGGCGATATCACTAAATTTCGGGTTGTGAAGGTCTGGCCGTCGATTCTACAACAAATTGCCATCGCTAAAACGGAGCCCGGCGATGAGAACAACCAGGATATCTCAGCGCTGGTAGGGAAAGTCGATATTCGTAAGCTCGAACACTACGCGCAGAACGATCCAGACGCCTATGGTTATTCCGGTGCGCTGTGCCGCGCCAACCAGGGGATCATGGAATTTGTCGAGATGTTTAAAGCACCGATTAAAGTGCTGCATCCTCTGTTGACCGCCACCCAGGAAGGCAACTACAACGGGACGGAAGGTATCTCCGCCCTGCCGTTCAACGGGATTATTCTCGCCCACTCGAACGAATCCGAATGGGTCACTTTCCGTAACAATAAAAACAACGAGGCCTTCCTCGACCGTGTCTATATCGTGAAGGTGCCGTACTGCTTGCGCATTTCCGAAGAGATTAAAATCTACGAGAAATTACTTAATCATAGTGAACTGACTCACGCACCATGCGCACCTGGCACGCTGGAAACTCTGTCACGTTTTTCCATTCTTTCGCGTCTGAAAGAGCCAGAAAACTCCAGCATTTATTCAAAGATGCGCGTTTATGATGGCGAAAGTCTGAAAGATACCGATCCGAAAGCCAAATCGTATCAGGAGTATCGGGATTACGCGGGCGTCGATGAAGGGATGAACGGTCTGTCCACACGTTTTGCATTTAAGATCCTCTCTCGCGTGTTCAACTTCGATCACGTGGAAGTGGCAGCTAACCCGGTCCATCTGTTCTACGTTCTTGAACAGCAGATTGAGCGCGAGCAGTTCCCGCAAGAGCAGGCAGAACGCTATCTGGAGTTCCTGAAAGGTTATCTGATCCCAAAATATGCCGAGTTTATCGGCAAAGAGATCCAGACGGCTTATCTGGAATCTTATTCCGAATATGGACAGAACATTTTCGATCGTTATGTCACCTATGCGGATTTCTGGATCCAGGATCAGGAGTATCGCGACCCGGATACCGGTCAGTTGTTTGATCGCGAGTCGCTGAACGCCGAGCTGGAGAAAATCGAAAAACCAGCGGGGATCAGCAATCCGAAAGATTTCCGTAACGAGATTGTCAACTTCGTGCTGCGCGCCAGAGCAAATAACAGCGGACGCAATCCGAACTGGACCAGTTATGAAAAACTGCGCACGGTTATTGAGAAAAAAATGTTTTCCAATACCGAAGAATTACTGCCAGTCATTTCGTTTAACGCTAAAACCTCAACCGACGAGCAGAAGAAACACGACGATTTTGTCGACCGTATGATGGAGAAAGGCTACACCCGTAAACAGGTGCGTTTACTGTGCGAATGGTATTTGCGCGTACGTAAATCCTCTTAACAACCATAGCCCGGAGCACATGCTCATGGGCCTACAACGACAGCGAACCGTAGGCCGGATAAGCGAAGCGTGTCCGGCAATACAGGTGCAGCATACAGTTGGCAAATGCAGTACGGGGGGCATATGACCTGGTTTATTGACCGGCGTCTGAACGGCAAAAACAAAAGCATGGTGAATCGCCAGCGTTTTTTACGCCGTTATAAAGCGCAAATTAAACAGTCGATCTCCGAGGCCATTAATAAGCGTTCGGTGACTGACGTCGACAGCGGCGAGTCCGTCTCCATTCCAACGGAAGATATTAGCGAACCGATGTTTCATCAGGGGCGTGGCGGCCTGCGCCATCGCGTTCACCCGGGTAACGACCATTTCATCCAGAACGATCGCATTGAACGTCCCCAGGGCGGCAGCGGCGGTTCCGGTAGTGGTCAGGGCCAGGCTAGTCAGGACGGTGAAGGTCAGGATGAATTTGTCTTCCAGATTTCGAAAGACGAATATCTCGACCTGCTGTTTGAAGATTTAGCCTTACCGAATTTAAAACAGAACCAGCAACGCCAATTGACCGAGTTTAAAACGCATCGGGCGGGTTATACCGCTAACGGCGTTCCGGCCAATATCAGCGTGGTGCGTTCATTGCAAAACTCACTGGCGAGACGTACCGCGATGACCGCAGGTAAACGGCGGGAACTTCATGCTCTGGAAGAAGATTTGGCAATCATCAGCAACAGTGAACCTGCGCAATTGCTGGAAGAGGAACGGCTACGCAAAGAGATTGCCGAATTACGCGCCAAAATTGAACGCGTTCCGTTCATCGACACCTTCGATTTACGTTATAAGAACTACGAAAAACGACCCGATCCCTCCAGTCAGGCGGTAATGTTTTGTCTGATGGACGTTTCTGGTTCAATGGATCAATCCACCAAAGATATGGCCAAACGTTTTTATATTTTGCTGTATCTGTTCCTGAGCAGAACTTACAAGAACGTGGAGGTCGTTTACATCCGCCACCATACCCAGGCGAAAGAAGTCGATGAACATGAGTTTTTCTACTCGCAGGAAACGGGTGGCACCATTGTTTCCAGCGCTCTGAAACTGATGGATGAGGTGGTGAAAGAGCGTTATAACCCGGCACAATGGAATATTTATGCCGCGCAGGCGTCGGACGGTGATAACTGGGCCGATGACTCTCCGCTTTGCCATGAAATTCTGGCGAAAAAATTGTTGCCCGTTGTTCGTTATTACAGCTATATCGAAATTACCCGTCGCGCTCATCAGACATTGTGGCGGGAATATGAGCATCTGCAATCTACATTCGAAAACTTTGCGATGCAGCATATCCGCGATCAGGATGATATTTATCCGGTGTTTCGCGAACTATTTCATAAACAAAATGCAACTACTAAAGACTAAAACCATCAGCCAGGTCATTATTCCCTGGCTGATTTTTAGTTAATTGTAAATACAGTTATTTATTATCTACATTAGCTTACAAACAACTTAAATATAATAGCGTAACCTTTACAGAACTTAGTTTCATGAAACAATCATTCGGAAAAATGATTCTGTTAGCACGCTTTTCTCAATGCTATACTTTAATTCTTTTTTACTGATAATGATAATTGATCCCGGTCAAAACTCCATTTCTCTGCAATCAATAAAATCGACTACTCAGATTGCTCTCCTTTTTTATGGTTCCCATGGGTACACAAAAATTAAAAGCACACAGCTTTTTTATTTTCAGCTTACTATTGACATTAATTTTATTTTGCATTACCACCTTATATAATGAAAACGCCAATATAAAGCTCATCCCTCAGATGAACTACCTGATGGTCGTTGTGGCTTTATTTTTCCTTAACGCCGTCATTTTCCTTTTCATGTTAATGAAGTATTTTACTAATCGAGATATTTTCCCAACCCTAATTTTAAGTCTTGCTTTTTTAAGTGGCCTTGTCTATTTAACTGAAACGATCGTTATTATTCACAAGCCTATCAGCGATAGTACGCTGATCCAGACGAAATCGAATGACGTTTCCATTTTCTATCTTTTTCGCCAACTAAGTTTTATTAGCTTAGCATCGCTGGCTCTTTTCTGTTATGACCGAAACAGCATTCTGACAAACAACAAGAAAAAAACCTGCATCCTGTTGCTGGCACTAATACCTTTTATGTTGTTTCCATTACTGGCGCACAACCTGAGCAGTTATAATCCTGACTATGCCTTATATGTCGTAGATTACTGCCCGAATAATAATACTGCGAGTTGGGGTATTAACTACACCAAGATTCTGGTTTGTCTGTGGGCATGTTTACTATTTTTTATTATCACACGGACAGGTTTAGCGAGCGAACTTTGGCCGTCAATCGCGTTATTATGTCTGGCCTCACTCTGTTGTAACTTGTTGCTACTGACTCTGGATGAATATAATTACACCATCTGGTATATCAGCCGCGGTATTGAGGTTTCCAGTAAACTGTTTGTGGTTTCTTTCCTGATTTATAACATTTTTCAGGAACTACAACTTGCCAGTAAACTGGCGGTTTATGATGTACTGACCAATATTTATAACCGCCGTCACTTTTTCAACAGTGTAGAGTCATTACTCTCTCGCCCTGTTGTGAAGGATTTTTGTATCATGCTGGTAGATATTAACCAGTTCAAACGCATAAATGCTCAGTGGGGTCATCATGTGGGCGATAAAGTTCTGGTTTCAATTGTCGATATTATCCAGCAAAGTATCCGCCCCGATGACATCTTCGCGCGTCTGGAAGGTGAAGAGTTCGGTTTACTATTTACCGAATTGAATGCTGCCCAGGCAAAAATTATCGCCGATCGGGTGCGTAAAAATGTCGAACTACTGACCGGTTTTAGTAATAGATATAATGTCCCTGAACAAATGACCATCAGCATTGGCTGTGTTTTTTCCACTGGCGACACGCGTAATATCTCGCTTGTCATGACGGAAGCTGATAAAGCGTTACGAGAAGCGAAAAATGATGGTGGCAACAAAGTGATTATTCATTATATTTGAGTGCAAAATTATTCACAGCCATGCGTTTTGCGTGGCTTTGGCATACAATTTATTATCAATACCCCTAAATTTCCCCTCCCCAGCGGCGCAGAGATGAGTATAATTAGCGCCCCTGTACCAGGCCGCAATCGAACTTTATCTGGTTTTCTCGTTTCACTAACCGAAGGAGTGCCATTTATCATGAAATTGCACCATAGAATGCTCCGGCATTTTATCGCCGCAAGTGTCATTGTGCTGACATCTTCCTTCCTTATTTTTGAACTTGTCGCCAGCGACAGGGCAATGAGTGCTTATTTGCGCTATATCGTCCAGAAAGCAGATTCCTCCTTTCTCTACGACAAGTATCAAAATCAGAGTATCGCCGCACATGTGATGCGCGCGCTGGCTGCGAAACAGTCTGAGGTGTCGCCAGAACAGCGACGTGCCATCTGTGAAGCTTTTGAATCAGCCAACAATACCCATGGCTTAAACCTGACAGCCCATACTTACGCGGGTTTACACGGAACATTGCAGACTGCATCCACTGACTGCGACACGATTGTGGAAGCTGCGGCGCTATTACCGGCATTTGATCAGGCAGTTGAAGGCAACCGCCATCAGGATGATTATGGTTCCGGTCTTGGCATGGCCGAAGAGAAATTTCACTATTATCTCGATCTCAATGACCGCTATGTCTATTTTTATGAGCCAGTCAATGTTGAGTACTTCGCGATGAATAACTGGTCCTTCCTGCAATCAGGAAGCATTGGCATTGATCGTAAAGATATTGAAAAAGTGTTTACCGGACGTACTGTGTTATCGAGCATTTACCAGGATCAGCGTACTAAACAGAACGTGATGAGTTTGCTGACACCGGTTTATGTTGCAAGGCAGTTAAAAGGTATTGTACTGCTGGATATTAATAAGAATAATCTACGAAATATCTTTTACACTCATGATCGCCCTCTCCTCTGGCGTTTTCTTAATGTCACGCTAACCGATACAGATTCGGGACGGGACATTATTATCAACCAGAGCGAAGATAACCTGTTTCAGTATGTCAGTTACGTCCACGACTTACCTGGCGGTATTCGCGTTTCGTTATCCATTGATATTCTTTACTTTATCACGTCTTCGTGGAAAAGCGTTCTGTTCTGGATTTTGACAGCGTTAATTTTGCTGAATATGGTCCGGATGCACTTCCGCTTGTACCAGAACGTGACGCGCGAAAATATCAGTGATGCGATGACCGGACTGTATAATCGCAAAATATTAACGCCTGAACTGGAGCAGCGTTTGCAGAAACTGGTGCAATCCGGTTCTTCTGTCATGTTTATTGCAATTGACATGGACAAGTTAAAGCAAATTAATGACACCCTCGGTCATCAGGAGGGCGATTTAGCGATTACATTATTAGCCCAGGCGATTAAGCAGTCGATTCGTAAAAGCGATTATGCCATCCGTCTCGGTGGCGATGAATTTTGCATCATTCTGGTCGATTCTACGCCGCAAATTGCCGCGCAACTGCCTGAACGTATCGAAAAACGCCTGCAACATATCGCGCCGAAGAAAGAGATCGGCTTCTCTTCCGGTATTTACGCGATGAAAGAAAACGATACGTTACATGATGCGTATAAAGCTTCTGATGAACGTTTATATGTCAATAAGCAGAACAAAAACAGCCGTTCATGATAATCTTCTGTGGTTATTTGGTTATAATTCCAGGAGCGTGAAATGACTAAAGGAAGCGTGACGCATCAGCGGTTAATCGCTTTATTATCACAAGAAGGTGCTAACTTCCGCATCGTTACCCACGAAGCGGTAGGTAAATGCGAAGCGGTGTCAGAAATTCGTGGCACCGCTTTGGGTCAGGGAGCTAAAGCACTGGTGTGTAAAGTCAAAGGTAATGGCGTAAATCAGCATGTTCTGGCGATCCTCGCAGCCGATCAACAGGCTGATCTTAGTAAACTCGCCAGTCACATCGGTGGGCTACGCGCTTCGCTGGCCAGCCCGGCGGAAGTCGATGAACTGACAGGCTGTGTCTTTGGCGCTATCCCCCCCTTCAGCTTCCACCCAAAACTCAAACTGGTTGCCAACCCACTACTCTTTGAGCGATTCGATGAGATTGCCTTCAACGCAGGCATGCTGGATAAATCTGTAATTCTGAACACCACAGATTACTTGCGCATTGCGCAACCAGAACTGGTCAAATTCCGCCGTACTGCGTAACTAGCTGGTCCGTTCAATAAGCAGAACGGACAGTACTAACACAACTGCAATGGCAAAAAACGATGACGTGATAATCAGTGTCTCAACGAGCATTTGATCGTTCATGGTTTTCCCCCAGAAGATACCTGTTTTCACGTTATTGTTAGCGTGTACAAGTGGCAATTTGATGACAATTTGCCTGATTTTTTATGCATAACACGTAATTTTTTTCTGCTTCCTTTCAGCAGCAGGCGTAAAGTAGGCGGGTTATTATTTTTTGGCAAGGAAACCACGATGTTTGATGTCACTTTGCTGATCCTGCTCGGCTTAGCTGCGCTGGGCTTTATCAGCCACAACACCACTGTCGCCGTTTCAATTCTGGTGTTGATCATTGTCCGCGTCACACCGTTAAGCACCTTTTAACAGGGACTGAGTATCGGGATAATCATTCTGACCATTGGCGTAATGGCCCCTATTGCCAGCGGAACACTGCCCCCCTCGACACTGATTCACTCGTTTCTGAACTGGAAATCGCTGGTAGCGATTGCCGTGGGAGTGATTGTCTCCTGGCTTGGCGGACGCGGCGTGACGTTAATGGGCAGCCAGCCGCAACTGGTCGCCGGGCTGCTGGTAGGCACAATTTTAGGTGTGGCACTGTTTCGCGGTGTACCGGTCGGCCCGCTTATTGCCGCGGGACTGGTCTCTCTGATCATCGGGAAACAGTAGACTGTTTTCGAACTCAGAACTGGCACAACAAAAAACCAACAGCCACAAAGTGCTATAGTGACGTGGTAAATCATGCGTGAAAGGGAGAACAAACACGATGAATATTCAGTGTAAACGCGTTTATGATCCGGCTGAACAGAGCGATGGTTATCGCGTACTGGTCGACCGCCTCTGGCCGCGTGGTATCAAAAAAACTGATTTAGCACTTGATGAGTGGGATAAAGAGATCACACCATCAACAGAGTTGCGCAAAGCCTTTCACGGAGAAGTGGTCGATTTTAAAACCTTTCGCGAACAATATCTTGCTGAACTGGCGCAACACGAGCCGGAAGGGAAACGGCTGGCGGAAATCGCTCAAAAACAGCCGCTGACCCTGCTCTACTCGGCAAAAAATACCACGCAAAACCATGCACTGGTCCTGGCCGACTGGCTACGCAGCTTGTGATTTTAGCATGGCATCCGGCTGTTATTTTTCACCAGCCAGATGCTCCCGCCGCCATAACGCCCATTCATCAATCGTTTCACCACCCGGCAATTTGCAATTGTTACTGACCCCTTGCGGTGTCTGCACCGGAATGAGCGTACCGCCTTTCTGCTGACAGTAGACCGAAGCCGGATTCGCCATGCCAACCTGCGGCGGTTTTGGCGCATCCGGCTGAGAAGTAGTTGAACACCCTGCCAGAATTAGCAGGCAAGGCAGAGCAAAACTGAGAATTTTCATATATTGATCCCGCACATTTATCTACGCCTTAGAATATCGCGGTATCGTTTTGTTTTGCAGCACTATTTCTTTTACATTCACTTAAAATATATTACAGCTAGTTTCATCTTCGTTGATGATGTTTTATCATGCCTGTAAAGATTAAATAATCAGCATTTTACCCGCAGCATCCTGGAGTTCTTTCGTGTCAGATCAGATCATTGCCCGCGTTTCGCAGTCACTCGCCTCAGAACATTCTCTCGAAAGTCTGGTTCGGCAGCTTCTGGAGATGCTGGAAATGGTCACCGACATGGAGTCGACTTATCTGACAAAAGTGGATATTGACGCGCGCCTGCAACATATTCTGTTCGCCCGTAATAGCCAGAAAATGCACATTCCGGAGAATTTTACTGTCTCGTGGGATTACTCGTTGTGCAAACGCGCCATTGATGAAAACTGTTTTTTCAGCGATGAAGTTCCCGATCGTTGGGGTGACTGCATCGCAGCCCGCAATCTCGGCATCACGACATTCCTGAGCACGCCGGTTCACTTACCGGATGGTTCATTCTATGGCACACTTTGCGCCGCCAGCAGCGAGAAGCGTCCGTGGAGTGAGCGCGCAGAGCAGGTTTTACAGTTATTCGCCGGGCTGATTGCACAATATATTCAAAAAGAGGCGCTGGTTGAGCAATTACGTGAAGCCAATGCCGCTTTGATTGCGCAGTCGTATACTGACTCTTTAACTGGGCTACCTAATCGGCGGGCGATTTTTGATAACCTGAAGACGCTGTTTTCTCTTGCCCGGCATCTGAAGCGTAAAGCCATGATTGCCTTTATCGACCTGGATAACTTCAAACTAATCAATGACCGTTTTGGCCACAATAGCGGCGATCTGTTTCTTATTCAGGTTGGTGAGCGCCTCAATAAGCTGCATCAAAATGGCGAGATTATTGGTCGTCTCGGCGGCGATGAATTTTTAGTCGTATCTCTGGTTAATGAAAACGCGGATATCCCGTCACTGCGTGAGCGTATTCAACAGCAAATACGTGGAGAATATCACTTGGGCGATATTGAGCTGTTTTATCCTGGTGCCAGTCTTGGCATAGTTGAAGTGGATCCTGAAACAACCGACGCAGACAGTGCCCTGCATGCTGCCGATATCGCGATGTATCAGGAGAAAAAACACAAAGAGAAAACACCTTTTATCGCGCATTCAGACAGGCATTCCTGAGGCATATTCACATCCTTTTCTTTGGTGGTAACATGCGAATCGGTATTATCTTTCCCGTCGTAATCTTTATTACGGCAGTCGTATTTTTAGCGTGGTTTTTTATTGGCGGCTATGCGGCCCCGGGGGCATGAAGATGAAAAAAACAACGATTATCATGATGGGCGTGGCGATTATTGTCGTTCTTGGCACCGAGCTGGGATGGTGGTAACACTACGTCGGTAAAAATAGCAAAGACTGCCTGTCGGCAGCCTTTGTGTTTTTCAGCATTAACTTTTGACTTTTCTGTAGATAAACAACACGACAAGCGCACCAATCACGGCAACAACAAAACTACCAAAGTTAAAGCCATCGACTTTGCCAAAACCAAACAGTGTACTGATCCATCCACCAACTACGGCACCGATAATTCCCAGCAGGATGGTCATAAAGAATCCACCACCATCTTTACCAGGCATGATCCACTTCGCCAGAATACCGGCAATAAGTCCAAAAATAATCCATGACAGAATGCCCATTGTTTCCTCACTTATCTGTTTTGCATTAGCGGGTTAGTCGCTGATAAAAAGCATAGCACAACATAAGAGAAGCAAGAATTGTGATGTGTGTCACAGAGGATTTTTTTTGCGATGGCGCTGAATTAGCGCCATCTGACATTAGCAATTATTACCAACCACAAACATCATGTTCGTTTTCCGTGTCATATGAACGCACGGTATTGACGAGATCTTTTATTACTTCAGCCGCCACTTCTGGCACCAGCAAGGTCATCGGCGTCTCTGTTTCGTAATCGACAGAAACACCATTACTGTTATTGGTGACGGTTACGGTATACGTTGCTTTGCCCATGATTCATTTCCCGCTATGAATGACTTTCCGTTGTTTTGCACCTTCCATCAGGACTTCAGGAGCAACGAAGAAGTCAATGTTGAAATAAGTATCGTCAGTCATGGCTTCAATATTGTGCCACTTTTCTGGCGGGAACACCGCGAATTGACCTGCTTCGATGAGGATCACCTGATCAGGTTCTGCGCTGTGTTCATCGGCGTAGCCGAGATATTTGACCGCCCCATGCATAACGGACAGGCGTGGATAAACACCCGGACGCGTTCCTTTATCAAGATGACGTTCGAATATTCCGGCAGGCGCAGTTTGTTTATTCCAGAAAGGTGTTGAGCGCGTATGAATGTAGTTCTGTGGGATTTGCAGCATCCTTTTCCCTCCTTCAGTAAATATGCTGAAAACCATTTATTTCAGCCGTTTCAGAGTACGCCTGATAATTTGCATTTTAAATACCATTTATTGGTTACTTTTTAGCATCATCAAACGGTGAATACAGATGCATTTCAGGAGGGAAGCCCGCAGCATCGCGGGCTGAAAGCATTAAGACTGCAGCGTCGCCAGTCGTGCGGCAAAACCAACAAACATCAGACCAATCAGCGAGTTGCCCACTTTGGCTAGTTTCTTCTTGGTGCGAATGTATTGCGTGACAAATGCACCTGAAATAATCAGGAAGCTCAAATAACAGAAGCTTACCAATTCCAGTGTTGTCGCCAAAATAAAGAATGAAATCCCAGTATGTGGCGCATTGACATCAATAAACTGTACGAAAAACGACACATAGAACAAAATGGCTTTCGGATTGGTCAGACTCAAAATTAATGCGCGCTTGAAGATGGCACCATATTGTGGCTCATCTGATTTAGCCTCGTTATTTTTACCTTTCAGGGTGGCGTAAAGAATTTTACCCCCCAGATAGAGCAAATAAAACGCGCCAAGATAACGTACGATATTGAATAATATCGGTGTGGTCTTAATTAAGGTTGCGACACCAGCCCACGCCAGAAACATCAATACCGCGTCACCGATAAATACACCGCAGGCCGCAAGATAACCGCCTTTCACTCCACTGCTGACGCTATTTTTAAGCACAAACAGGGTATTCGGCCCAGGCACCAACACGATAAAAATGGCACCAACCAGATAGGTCCAGTAATTCAGAACCCCATATTCTGCGAACACATTAACCTCTTTAATTCTCTTTGGATCATGCGCGATTAAAGGTGAATATGCTAACCAATCCGCAACGGCTTAGAAAGGAGAAAATCAGGTTTTAACCTGACAATAACTGGACAATTGAATTGTTATTCATGCCTGGTCCAGTGAAAAATTCGGATAGTGTTGGGAAAAATACTGGCGTAAAAACTCTACCGTTATCCGCACCTTCGCTGACATCGCCAGCCTTGATACATATACCGCCCAGACATTCGCTGGCTGGTAATATTCCGGTAGCACTTGCGCTAAATGACCACTGGCAATATTTTCACTGACATCCCACCAGGAACGCAGCGCAATCCCCTGGCCATCGAGGCACCACTGATGCACAATTTCCCCATGATTAGACAACATCGGCCCGGTAACTTTAATCGTATGCTGCCCTTCTTTATTGCGCAATTGCCAGACACCAAACCTGGAAGCGATTGAAGATGTGATTACTCACGGGCCAAAAACACCGGATATGAAAGGCAGCCACCACGCCACAATTTACTGACGCTATTTGCAAAATTATTTTGCGTTAAGGTCAAACCAGTTTATTTGAACCGACTGGTGTTGGATTTGTAGTTTATCCGAAGCCGGATGCAGCGCATAACGCACCTTGTCCGGCTTACGCACGTTTTATTGCGGATATTCCTGCAATAAATTGTGTAATGCTTCCGCCATCAGCGCACCACGCCAGCCGGAAATCAGCTCTGGCAAATTATTCTGTGGTTTTAATTTCCAGTGCCAGTTCAGCAGTTGGTTGATTTGCCGACGCGATGCCAGCAATTCGACGCTGATCTTGTGCGTTTCACTCACGTCAGTAATCAGCGACTTAATCGCTTTAAACGCTTTGCGATAACCGGGCATATCCATCAGGTTAAGCATCGGCTGCGGCAAGGCCTCTTCTGGCAATGCCTGCGCTTTCTCTACCAGCGCCAGCAACGTCTTACCGTGGAAGCGGATTTCGCTACCGGATAAGCCCAGGCTATCCAGCTCGCCCAGACTGCCCGGCATATAACGCGCTACCGACCACAAATGCTCTTCACGCACGACAAAGTTCACCGCCAGATCGCGCTCCCGAGCCTTACGCAGCCGCCAGTCGGCTAGCAGTTGCAGACAGGCGAGTTGGCGCGTGCGTAATTGCCAGGCATTGGTGATATCACGCCATGCGTCTTCTGGCGCAACGATCTCCTGACGACGCGTTTGCATCAGGCGGCATTCATCCAGTGCCGCAGGTAGCCAACCAGAGGCTTCCGTTTCAACCATCAGCTTTGCGGCGATCGGTAACAGATACCAGACGTCCGCCGCCGCGTATTCGCATTGACGCTCGGTTAGCGGTCTGGCCAGCCAGTCGGTGCGCGATTCGCTCTTGTCGAGCGTAACGCCGGAATACTCTTCCACCATAGAGGCAAAGCCCCATGACATCGGGCGTCCACAGAATGCGGCGAGGATTTGCGTGTCAATCAGAGGTTGTGGTAACTCACCAAAGACATTGAGGAACACTTCCAGATCTTCACTGCCCGCATGGAGAAATTTGGTGATGGAAGGATCGCGCAGGATCGCTTTCAGCGGTGACCAGTCGGTGATCCCGAGTGGATCGATTAGCGCCAGATGTTCGCCATCAAAAAGTTGAATCAACCCAAGTTGCGGGTAATAGGTGCGCGTACGTACAAATTCAGTATCCAGGGCTATCGCCGGAAAGGCACGGACGGCTTCACACAAAGAAGCCAGCGCATCGTCCGTGGTAATCATTTGGTAATTCAAATTGTATTCTCTTTAGTGGGCGTCAAAAAAAACGCCGGATTAACCGGCGTCTGACGACTGACTTAACGCTCAGGCTTTATTGTCCACTTTGCCGCGCGCTTCGTCACGTAATTCTCGTCGCAAAATTTTTCCGACGTTAGATTTCGGTAACTCATCACGAAACTCCACCAGCTTCGGTACTTTATAGCCTGTGAGCTGACGGCGGCAAAAAGTCACCAGTGATTCTTCCGTGAGTGACGAGTCTTTTTTCACCACGAAGATTTTCACCGCTTCACCGCTGGAACCGGAAGGTACGCCAACAGCCGCCACTTCCTGTACACCTGGGTGCTGCATGACCACATCTTCAATCTCATTGGGGTAGACGTTAAAGCCAGAAACCAGAATCATGTCTTTTTTACGATCGACAATGCGCAGGAATCCTTCTTCATCCATCACCGCGATGTCGCCGGTGTGTAACCAGCCATTTTTGATGATTTCATCGGTAGTATCCGGACGCTGCCAGTAGCCCAGCATCACCTGCGGCCCTTTGACACAAAGCTCACCCGGTTGACCCGGCGGTACTTCGTTATCGTCGTCATCAACCAACTTGGCTTCGGTCGACGGCACCGGCAAACCAATGCTACCGCTATGATAATCAATATCATACGGGTTAACGCTGACCAGCGGTGCACACTCGGTCAGGCCATAACCTTCCAGCAGATATTGTCCGGTCAGTTTCACCCAGCGTTCTGCCACCACTTGCTGAACAGGCATCCCACCACCAGCGGAAAGATGCAGACTGGAGAAATCCAGTTGCTGGAATTCTTTATTGTTCAGCAACGCGTTGAACAACGTGTTAACGCCGGTGATCGCGGTAAACGGATATTTCGCCAGCTCTTTCACCAGCCCCGGAATATCACGTGGGTTAGTAATAAGCAGATTCTGCCCGCCCAGTTCGATAAACAGCAGGCAGTTAATGGTCAATGCGAAAATGTGATACAGCGGCAATGCCGTCACCACCAGCTCTTTACCCGGATACAACAGCGGCCCGTAGGTCGCGTTAACCTGTTCCAGATTTGCCAGCATATTGCGGTGAGTCAGCATTGCGCCTTTCGCCACGCCAGTGGTGCCGCCGGTGTATTGCAGGAAGGCTAAATCTTCCGGCACCAGTTCAGGTTTTACGTACTGCATCCGGTAACCATTATGCAGAGCGCTACGAAATGAAATGGCATCTGGCAGATGATATTTCGGCACCAGACGCTTGATGTATTTAACAACGAAGTTAACCAGCGTCCCTTTCGCCGTAGAAAGCTGATCGCCCATACGTGTCAGAATCACGTGCTGGACAGCGGTTTTATCAACCACTTTTTCCAGGGTATGGGCAAAGTTGGACACGATGACAATCGCAGATGCGCCGCTGTCGTTGAGCTGATGCTCAAGCTCGCGCGGGGTATATAACGGATTGACGTTTACGACGATCATCCCGGCGCGCAAAATGCCGAACAGCGCCACCGGATATTGCAATAAGTTAGGCATCATCAGCGCAACGCGATCGCCCTTCTTCAGCCCCAGCCCTTGTTGTAAATACGCGGCGAACGCACGGCTGCGCTCTTCCAGTTTGCGGAAGGTCATCACCTCCCCCATATTCACAAACGCGGGCTTGTCGGCATAGCGCGCGACCGATTGCTCAAACATATCTACCAGAGATTGATAACGGTCAGGGTTGATCTCCGTCGGAACATCCGCGGGATAACGGTTAAGCCAAACCTTCTTCAATTCTTCACCTCTAAAATGCGTGTTCGTCGTCATCGCAACCCCAAGTGATATACATGTTATTAACATAATATTAACTCATCATACCAGCTTGATAATTCCCCAACGAAAAGGTTGCGAAGCGCGTCACTATTTATTTTTATCTTTACTCTAAGAATGCAGAAACAGCGGACCAGCCGCTGTTTCTTTTTCTTTAAAAACAAGCAATTATTCAGTTACAACTGTTTGTACTCTTGCAGGGCCGGGATTATACCAGCCCCATCCGCCGTAGCCATAGGGCCAGCCACGGCCACCATAAAACCACGGATCAATCGGCTGCGGCGGCATAATCACCTGCTGGGTTAAATGCCAACGCTTATAGCCCGTTACCTGCATAACCATAAATTTATAGGGTGTATTGCCGATTTTACCGTCAACCGTACCGGTGATTGGCCCGACAACCGTCACCAGTTGTCCGCGGAAATCAACTGGATCAAGAAAACCGTTCACATCGGCATAAATGCGCCCGCGAGAAGGTTCCCCCAGCGTCGGCCTGGCTCCGCTATCGAGCGGTACGGTGGCAATTTCCAGACGGGTTTTCCCCTGCTGGTTTTGTACCGCGACCACTTTGCCGCCAAAGCGCGCTTCCTGACCAACATACAATTGCGGCGCGCTCATCACCCGAACTAAATCTTGTTGCGGCGTGGGACTGCTGCCTTTAATGGCATCCGGCACAGTGACACAACCGCTCAACATTAGCGCAAACGTACCTGCCAGTATGCCTTTGATAACATTCTTTTGAACCGCCATGATGCGACTCCTTTTTTTCTCAGGGCATATTCTTAAGATTCATTCTTTGCCCGGAAGTTTCTTCCACGCGACGTTGTTACGCAAATAAACCGGCTCGGCATGTTCCACTGCCACCGTTTTGCCTTCAGCAAAGAGCTGGCAGGCAATCGGCAGCATATCTTCTGCGGCGGGCAGTAACACTTCGCCATCGCGCAAAACCAGCCCGCTCTCTTTACCGAGATCCGGCCAGGCTTGCCAGCCTGTCCCCACCGTCACCCATTCACCGGAAAGCTGCTGCATCCGCTCATGAACGAGTTCTGGTTTGAGTACAGCTTCGGTTTCTTCACCGTGCCAGATACCATTTTCATCACGCTGATATTCGGCCCAGTAAACTTCGCCCATTCGCGCGTCAATGGCCGCCAGCACGCGGGTCGCGCCATTTTTGCGCCATGCCCCTTGCGCCATGGTCATTAGCGTGGAGACGCCAATCATCGGCAGCTCCGCGCCAAGCGCCAGCCCTTGTGCAATACCAATACCGATACGCACACCGGTGAAGCTACCGGGACCACGCCCGTAAGCTAATGCGTTTATGTTAGTCAGGGAGGTTCCGCTGGTGGTCAGGATATCCTGCACCATCGGTAAGATTCGTTGAGTATGTTCACGTGGGCAAAGCTCAAAATGAGCGTTGACAGTGCCGTCATTCCACAGGGCGACAGAGCAGGCCTCTGTCGCGGTATCGATAGCCAGAATTCGCATGGGTCTTCGTGCTTAGATCAATAAAAAGGCGCGCATCATACCATACTCCATCACAAATTACCTGGAGGAAGGTATCGCAAGGAAACGAACCGCACGGGCTATATCACGGGTGCGCGGCGCAGGCGGCAGGCTGGCGAGGAACGTCGCGCCGTAAGGGCGCATCACCAGCCGATTGTCGCAAATCACCAGCACACCGCGATCGTCGGCGTCGCGAATCAGTCGCCCTACCCCCTGTTTGAGAGTAATGACCGCATCTGGCAGTTGCACTTCATCGAACGGGTCGCCACCGCGCAAACGACAATCTTCCATTCGCGCTTTTAGTAGTGGGTCGTCCGGCGAGGTAAACGGCAACTTGTCGATAATCACCAGTGACAGCGTATCGCCGCGCACATCCACCCCTTCCCAGAAACTACTGGTTGCGACAAGAAGCGCGTTACCGGCACTGACAAACTGCTGCAACAATTGCCCTTTACTGGTTTCACCCTGCAACAAAACGGGAAGCGTCATGGTGGCACGGAACTGCTCGGCCAGATCACGCATCATGGCGTGTGAGGTGCAAAGCATAAAGCAGCGCCCATTGTTGGCTTCGATGAGCGGTCGCAACATTGCTGCCAGTTGCCGTGCGGAACCCGGTTGATTAGTTTGCGGCAGGTTACGCGGCACACAGAGTAACGCCTGGCGGCTGTAATCAAATGGGCTGGGTAACAGCAACGACTCGGCCTGTTCGATGCCAAGCCGGGAGGTAAAATGATGCAGATCGTCATTCACTGACAACGTTGCCGAGGTAAAAATCCAGCTTCCGGGTTTTTGTGCCATTAACTCTTTGAATTTATCCGCCACGCTGAGCGGCGTCAGCGCCAGAGTGAAATGACGTGAGGTGCATTCGTACCAGTAACTGTAGCCCGGTTGGTTGATCTCTTTCAGCCGCTTCAGACGTGTGCGATATAACGTGGCACGTTCAAATGCCGCATCCAGCAACGCGGAACGACCCAGCGACAATTTCGCCACGTCGTAACAGAGTTCAAGCGTGTCATCGAGCAGTAAAAACGCCCGCTGAATTTGCGGATTGGCTAACAATTCGCGCAGATTGCCACGATAACCCGGCTCACCGAGTTGCAGGCGAAAATCCTGCGCACTCTGAGCAAGGCGGTCGGCGCACTTTTGTAACTGTTGAGTGTCTTTTAATTCAGTGCGATAGGCGATGGTGATGTCTTTTGCCAGGTCGAGCAGTTGTCGGCTGGAAAGTGACTGACCAAAGTACTGGCTGGCAATATCCGGCAACTGATGGGCTTCGTCGAAGATCATCACGTCCGCTTCCGGGATCAGTTCGCCAAATCCGCTCTCTTTGACCACCATATCCGCCAGAAACAAATGATGGTTTACCACCACTACATCGGCGTCCATCGCTTTTTTGCGTGCTTTGACCACAAAGCAATCTTTATACATCGGGCAGTCGCTGCCGAGGCAGTTATCGTTAGTGCTGGTGACCAGCGGCCATGCCTGAGAATCTTCCGCAACGCTGACGCAGGTGCTGATATCACCATCGACGGTTTGATTGGACCAGGAGCGTAGCAGGATCACATCGCTTAAGATTTGTACCGGCAGATCGCCGCCCGCCAGCGCCTGCTGTTCGAGACGTTCGAGACAGAGGTAGTTTGAACGTCCTTTCAACAATGCCACATTGCCGGTGTATTTCAGCGCCTTTGACACCGTCGGCAAATCACGGCTGTAGAGTTGATCTTGTAATGCTTTCGAGCCAGTCGAGATAATGACTTTCTTTTTCGCCCGCAGCGCAGGGGCAAGGTAAGCGTAGGTTTTGCCCGTACCGGTTCCCGCTTCCACCACCAGCGGTTGGCTTTTTTCTATCGCCCCGGTGACGGCTACCGCCATCTGTCGCTGTGGTTCACGCGGCTTAAAGCCTGGTATCGCTTTCGCCAACTGACCGTCTGGTGCAAAATCGTCCGTCACACTACCCCCTGTTGATTTGAACAGGGATTATGTCAGGCCAGGCTATTTTTCGCCAGTTGAAGTGATGACGGCGACTTCACATTGTGGCAGTCTTTGCAGCACAAAAATGGAATGATAATGAGGACAAAATGATGACTATCGTTCGTATAGACGCCGAAGCCCGCTGGTCTGATGTGGTGATCCACAACAACACGCTCTACTACACTGGCGTACCGGAAAACCTCGACGCCGATGCTTTTGAGCAAACGGCAAATACACTGGCGCAAATTGACGCGGTGCTGGAAAAACAGGGCAGCAATAAGTCGAGCATTCTGGATGCCACCATTTTCCTGGCCGATAAAAACGACTTTGCGGCAATGAATAAAGCGTGGGATGCCTGGGTTGTCGCGGGTCATGCTCCGGTACGCTGCACGGTGCAAGCGGGACTGATGAATCCGCAGTATAAAGTTGAAATTAAGATTATTGCGGCGGTTTAATTCCGGAAGAGAATTATCGAAAATACTGGTCGATCATGAACAAATCGACCAGTGCTTAAGCTCTTACTTTAGATGGACGGTGCCCCAGTCGGGGGCTTTATTATTTATTTTTTTGATTTCAAGTTTATTTATAAAGAAACGATATTAATCATAAAAACTAAACCACGTGTTAATCACTCAATTAACCTAACCTGTTTTCCGCTGTTGCCCTTACTTACCTGAACAACCAGGCTACGGTACTACGATTCTCTGTTAATTTCGGCACATCACTAGATAACCCGCCATGACCTGCTACCTTTAAAATACCTGAATGTCAACAGGTTAACGAATGAGATATTGTCATAATCCTTTTGATATTAGGCACAATTTAATGTCATATATAGCCTTATCGAAAACGTGGTTAATTTAAGGACAAGAATATGCCTGCTGTAATAGATAAAGCCCTGGATTTCATTAGTGCTATGGATATATCAGCACCAACCCCCAGCTCTATGAATGAAAGTACGGCGAAGGGAATATTTAAATATTTGCATGCTCTGGGTGTACCCGCGACGGCCACCGATATTACTGCGCGAGCTGAACAGGAAGGCTGGAATCCTGGATTCACGGAAAAAATGGTTGGCTGGGCAAAAAAAATGGAGTCTGGTGAACGCGTGGTGATTAAAAACCCTGAATACTTCTCGTCTTATATGCAGGAAGAACTTAAAGCCCTTGTGTGAGTCAAAACTCCAGCACTAAAAATCAATCCGGACGCTTTCATTGATCTTAGAAAAGCGTCCTTTTTTCTCGTTATCAATAAAACCGCTGAATTCAATCAAGCAAAACAGCCCCGCGTTTCTTTGGTTCAAACGCTGCAGGCCAAATGGTTCGCTTGTCATAATGCACCCCGTTGAAACAAACATTCTGAAGATCTGTCCCAGCGAAATTAGCACCTCTTAAATCGGCAGCGGTAAAATCTGCCCCACAAAGTCGTGAATGTCTAAAATCAGCAGCAATGGGGCGTGACTGATAAAAATTACAATTCGTCAGATCGGTGTGATTTAGCCAGGCACACATCAGGGCGGCAGACGAGAGGTCGGCCCCAATAAGGGAGGATGTGATAAAACTGATATTACGCAGATGTGCATCATTAAACCGAGCACCATCCAGACACATGCCATCAAAAATAGCGCGATGTAAATTCATGCCGGAAAAATCCCAGCCGATGAGGCTATCCGTATCAAGATACAGAACGTCATCCGTGACGAAATCGATACGGATCATTGTGTATTACTCGTCTTCATCCTCAAAACGCGCCACAATCCGTTCGCCGGAATGGTTGGCGCGTAACTCTTCGGCTACCAGTGCGATTGCCTGACCGCTGCTCATCCCCTGTGCCATCAATTCCTGAATCCGCTCAACGGCTTTTTGCTGCTGTTCATGGGTGAGTGAAGGTAAACCTGCAAACATTGTTAACTCCTGCTAAATTGTTGGCGCTAATTATTTCATGCTACCCGGCACATAGCCAGTAGAGTCAGGACTAATGAAGACGTTATCTCCCGCTGTGATTACTTTACCCTGGCGTCAGGACGCCGCTGAATTTTATTTCTCCCGCTTGAGCCACTTGCCGTGGGCGATGCTTTTGCACTCCGGCTATGCCGATCATCCGCATAGTCGGTTTGATATTGTGGTGGCAGACCCCGTTTGCACCTTAACAACTCACGGTAATGAAACCGTGGTGTGTGAAGGAGAAACCCGTACAACGACCACTGATGACCCGCTAAAGGTACTCCAACAGGCGCTGGAGCATGCAAACATTCACCCGTTGCATAATGGTAATTTGCCATTTCAGGGTGGCGTACTGGGTTTATTTGGCTATGACCTGGGCCGCCGTTTTGAGTCCCTGCCGGAATTGGCGCTGAGAGATATCAACCTTCCTGATATGGCGGTAGGTATCTACGACTGGGCGTTGATTGTCGACAACCAGCACCGGGTTGTTTCTTTGCTGAGTCATAATGATGTCAATGCCCGTCTGGCGTGGCTGGAAAACCAGCAAATTACACCGCAGGGTGATTTCACGCTAACCTCTGCCTGGCAATCTAATATGAGCCGCGAACAGTATGGCGAGAAATTTCGCCAGGTGCAGGAATATCTGCACAGCGGCGATTGTTACCAGGTGAATCTTGCCCAGCGTTTTCAAGCTACCTATTCTGGTGATGAGTGGCTGGCGTTCGTTAAACTCAACCAGGCCAACCGTGCACCATTTAGTGCCTTCCTGCGCCTGGAGCAAGGTGCGATTTTAAGCCTCTCGCCAGAACGTTTTATTCTTTGTGCTGATGGTGAGATCCAGACCCGTCCGATTAAAGGCACTCTGCCGCGTCTGGCCGATCCTCAGGAAGATAGCAAACAGGCAGAAAAACTGGCGAACTCACCGAAAGATCGCGCCGAAAACCTGATGATTGTCGATTTAATGCGTAATGATATTGGCCGTGTTGCCGTCGCAGGTTCGGTAAAAGTGCCGGAGCTGTTCGTGGTGGAGCCCTTCCCTGCAGTGCATCATCTGGTCAGCACCATAACGGCACGCCTTCCCGAGCAGTTGCATGCCAGCGATCTGCTGCGCGCGGCTTTTCCCGGAGGCTCAATCACCGGCGCACCGAAAGTACGGGCAATGGAAATTATCGACGAACTGGAACCTCAGCGACGCAACGCCTGGTGTGGCAGCATTGGCTATTTAAGTTTTTGCGGCAATATGGACACCAGCATCACTATCCGCACCCTGACCGCGGTTAACGGGCAAATTTACTGCTCTGCGGGCGGCGGTATTGTCGCCGATAGCCAGGAAGAGGCGGAATATCAGGAAACTTTTGATAAAGTTAATCGTATTCTGAAGCAACTGGAGAAGTAAGACGTGGAATACCGTAGCCTGACGCTTGATGATTTTTTATCACGCTTTCAACTTTTGCGCCCGCAAATTAACCGGGAAACCTTAAATCATCGTCAGGCTGCTGTGTTAATCCCCATCGTGCGCCGACCGCAACCGGGTTTGTTACTTACTCAGCGTTCAATTCACCTGCGTAAACACGCCGGACAGGTGGCGTTTCCAGGTGGCGCAGTAGATGACACCGACGCGTCAGTTATCGCCGCCGCGCTACGCGAAGCCGAAGAAGAAGTCGCTATACCGCCTTCAGCCGTTGAAGTTATCGGCGTGCTGCCGCCCGTCGATAGCGTAACGGGTTACCAGGTAACCCCAGTCGTCGGTATTATCCCGCCCGATTTACCCTATCGCGCCAGTGAAGATGAAGTCTCCGCTGTGTTTGAAATGCCGCTCGCTCAGGCATTACATCTGGGGCGCTATCACCCTTTAGATATCTACCGCCGTGGCGATTCACATCGGGTATGGCTTTCCTGGTACGAACAGTATTTTGTATGGGGAATGACCGCAGGCATAATTCGTGAGCTGGCACTGCAAATTGGTGTGAAACCCTGACTATACTTATCTTTACATCTACAAAACACTACTTGAGACAATCATCGCAATATTAGTTAAATCGCGGTTTTTGATTAGTTTAATTCATGTGAATAGTTAAGCCGATCGCCGCGTTCCCTCTTACACTATGCGCTGTTATTAGTTCGTTACTGGAAGTCCAGTCACCTTGTCAGGAGTATTATCGTGATTAGTCTATTCGACATGTTTAAGGTGGGGATTGGTCCCTCATCTTCCCATACTGTAGGGCCTATGAAGGCGGGTAAACAGTTCGTCGATGATCTGGTCGAAAAAGGCTTACTGGATAGCGTTACCCGCGTTGCCGTGGACGTTTACGGTTCTCTATCGCTGACGGGTAAAGGCCATCATACCGATATCGCCATTATTATGGGTCTTGCAGGTAACGAACCTGCCACCGTGGATATCGACAGTATTCCCGGTTTTATTCGCGACGTAGAAGAGCGCGAACGTCTGCTGCTGGCGCAGGGACGGCATGAAGTGGATTTCCCCCGTGACAATGGGATGCGTTTTCATAACGGCAACCTGCCGCTGCATGAAAACGGGATGCAGATCCACGCGTATAATGGCGATAAAGTTGTTTACAGCAAAACTTATTATTCCATCGGCGGCGGTTTTATCGTCGATGAAGAACATTTTGGTCACGATGCCACCAACGAAGTCAGTGTGCCGTATCCGTTTAAATCTGCAACCGAGTTGCTGGCGTACTGTAATGAAACTGGCTATTCCCTTTCCGGCCTGGCAATGCAGAACGAACTGGCGCTGCACAGTAAGAAAGAGATCGATGACTATTTCGCGCATGTCTGGCAGACCATGCAGGCGTGTATCGATCGCGGAATGAATACCGAAGGCGTATTGCCTGGGCCGCTGCGTGTTCCGCGCCGTGCATCTGCCCTGCGCCGGATGCTGGTTTCCAGCGATAAACTGTCTAACGATCCGATGAATGTTATCGACTGGGTGAACATGTTTGCGCTGGCAGTGAACGAAGAAAACGCCGCAGGTGGTCGCGTGGTGACAGCGCCTACCAACGGTGCGTGCGGCATTGTTCCGGCAGTGTTGGCCTATTACGACCACTTTATTGAATCGGTCAGCCCGGATATCTATACCCGCTATTTTATGGCCGCTGGGGCAATTGGCGCGTTGTATAAAATGAACGCTTCTATTTCCGGTGCTGAAGTGGGTTGTCAGGGCGAAGTCGGCGTAGCCTGTTCAATGGCCGCCGCAGGCCTGGCTGAATTGTTGGGCGGTAGCCCGGAACAGGTTTGTGTGGCAGCGGAAATTGGGATGGAACACAACCTCGGTCTGACCTGCGATCCGGTGGCCGGTCAGGTTCAGGTGCCATGCATTGAGCGTAATGCTATTGCATCGGTGAAGGCGATCAACGCCGCACGCATGGCTTTACGCCGCACCAGTGCTCCGCGCGTCTCGCTGGATAAAGTCATCGAGACAATGTACGAAACCGGTAAGGATATGAACGCCAAGTACCGTGAAACCTCTCGCGGTGGTCTGGCAATAAAAGTCCAGTGTGACTAATACTTTTCTTTCGCCCATCTGCAACGGATGGGCGAATTTCCCCCGCTTTCTCGTCTGCTGTAAATTTCCCCACTACACTTCCACTGTTGCGTCAGGCGTTTGTTGCCATACGCTTACAGGGCGGCCCGCATGCAAAAAGCACAACGGATCATCAAAACTTATCGCCGTAATCGAATGATTGTTTGTACAATTTGCGCACTCTTTACGCTTGTGGCGACACTAAGCGTGCGATTTATTTCACAGCGTAATTTAAATCAACAGCGGGTGATACTTTTCGCCAATCACGCGGTTGAAGAGCTGGATAATATATTGCAACCCCTTCAGGCGGGACGCGAGATGTTACTTCCGTTGATTGGCCTCCCTTGCTCAGTCACTCATTTGCCTCTACGCAAACAAGCCGCAAAACTGCAAACGGTGCGTTCTATTGGTCTGGTACAAAACGGTACACTTTACTGCTCCAGTATCTTTGGCTATCGCAATGTTCCGGTTCATGATATTCAGGCCGATTTGCCCGCCCCACAGGCTCTTTTGCGCCTTACCACCGATCGCGTGTTGATTAAAGGTAGTCCAGTGCTGATCCAGTGGTATCCCTCTCAATCACATACTGGCGATGGCGTTCTGGAGATGATCAACATTGACCTATTGACGACGATGTTACTGGAACCGCAGTTGCCGCAAATTAGAAACGCCAGCCTGACGGTGGCTGATCGCCATTTACTCTATGGTGACGGTCTGGTTGACGCTTTACCTCCACTTAATGGCAATGAACGTTACCAAGTTTCATCGCAGAACTTCCCTTTTACCATCAGCGTTAGCGGCCCTGGTGCGACAGCGCTGGCGTTACATCATCTTCCCAGCCAGTTTCCACTGGCGGTACTGTTGAGTTTACTGGTGGGTTACATCGCATGGCTGGCAACCGCCCATAGAATGAGCTTTTCGCGCGAAATTAATCTTGGCCTCGCGCAACATGAATTCGAGCTATTCTGTCAACCTTTACTAAACGCTCGTAGCCAGCAATGTGTTGGTGTAGAAATATTGCTGCGCTGGAATAACCCGCGTCAGGGGTGGATCTCACCAGATGTATTTATCCCTATCGCGGAAGAACATCATCTGATAGTGCCGCTTACCCGTTATGTGATGATGGAAACCATCCGCCAAATCCACGTTTTTCCAATGAGCAGCCAGTTTCACATTGGGATTAACGTCGCCCCCAGCCATTTTCGCCGCGGCGTGTTATTGAAGGATCTCAATCAATATTGGTTTAGTGCTAACTCGATTCAGCAACTCATCCTCGAAATCACCGAGCGCGATGCCTTACTGGATGTCGATTATCGGATTGCCCGCGAACTGCATCGTAAAAACGTCAAACTGGCGATTGATGACTTCGGCACCGGCAACAGTTCGTTTTCCTGGCTGGAAACGTTACGCCCTGATGTGCTGAAAATCGATAAGTCTTTCACCGCTGCAATTGGTTCCGATGCGGTTAACTCGACGGTAACCGATATCATCATCGCATTGGGGCAAAGACTGAATATTGAACTGGTGGCGGAGGGCGTAGAAACGCAAGAACAGGCGAAGTATTTACGCCGTCATGGGGTGCATATTTTACAAGGGTATTTGTACGCGCAGCCGATGCCACTGCGTGATTTCCCAAAATGGCTGGCGGGCAGCCAACCGCCGCCCGCCCGGCATAATGGGCATATCACGCCCGTCATGCCATTTCGTTAATGATTATTCGTCTTCGTCGTGCGCCAGTTGCTCTTTAACAATGCGAACCAGATCAACACGATAATCGTTAGCTTCAACAATGGTGATATGTAACGGCCCTACGTCAATCACATCGCCAGCACGCGGGATGTGACCATTTGCAGAAATCACCAGACCTGCCACCGTCGCGATATCATCGTCATCGGCAAGGTGCTCAACATCAAGCACCTGCTGTAAGGCATGTAAGTCTGTACCGCCTTTTACCAGCCAGCCGTCGCCGTCAGTAATGATTTCCGGCGTTTCATCAGCGTCCGGGAACTCACCGGCAATGGCTTCCAGCACATCCAGAGGCGTGACCAGGCCTTGCACCACACCAAACTCGTTGGTAACGATAACAAAACTACCGCGAGCACGACGCAGCACGCCCAGCAGGTTGATCGGATCGAGGGTTTCCGGAACGATAATCGCCGGAGAAGCCGAGGCAATTGCTGCGACATCAACGCCATCTTCCAGCGCCACCAGCAGTTCTTTAGCACGCACGATACCGATGATTTCATCCAGTTCACCGCGACATACCGGGAACAGACTATGTGGCGAAGAAAGCAACTGCTCACGGATTTCATCAACACCAAGATTAGCGTCAACCCAGCTAATTTCGCCGCGCGGTGTCATAATCCCACGCAGAGAGCGAGACGCCAGTGTCAGCACACCGTTAATCATATATCGCTCTTCTTCCGCAAACGCGCCTTCCGGCACAGGGATCGGCATCGGGTTATCGGCATCGTGCTGAACGTTCGCCTGACGTTTACCCCCCATCAAACGCAGGATGGCATCGGCAGTACGCGCACGCAGCGGTAAAGCTGACTGATGACGAATAAAGTTACGGCGCGCAATTTGGTTAAACACTTCGATGATGATCGAGAAGCCAATCGCGGCATACAGGTAACCTTTCGGAATATGGAAGCCAAACCCTTCAGCAACCAGGCTCAGACCAATCATTAACAAGAAGCTCAGGCAGAGCACCACCACTGTAGGATGCTGGTTAACGAATCTCGTCAACGGTTTCGACGCCAGCAACATGACCGCCATCGCAATCACCACCGCCGCCATCATCACCGGCAGGTGGTTGACCATCCCAACTGCGGTAATCACCGCATCCAGCGAGAAGACGGCATCGAGAATGACAATCTGCGTTACTACCACCCAGAAGCTGGCATAACCTTTACCGTGACCGGAATCATGATCGCGGTTTTCCAGCCGTTCATGCAGCTCCGTTGTCGCTTTAAACAGCAAGAATATCCCCCCGAACAACATAATCAGGTCGCGACCAGAGAAGGAAAAATCCATCACGGTAAATAGCGGTTTGGTCAGCGTGACCATCCATGAAATCAGCGACAGCAGTCCCAGACGCATGATCAGCGCCAGCGACAGTCCTAACAAACGAGCTTTATCACGTTGTTTCGGTGGCAGTTTGTCGGCAAGGATGGCGATGAAAACCAGGTTATCGATACCCAGCACGATTTCAAGAACGACAAGCGTGAGTAGCCCCACCCAAATCGAGGGGTCCATTAAGAATTCCATGACAAGCTCCTGCTTAAGGAATAGCTATTCGGCGCCAGAAATAATGCAGGCGTAACAACAAAATGCAAACAAAAGGTGCGGCAAAAAGTGCCAGAAAGGCAGGCGCTGAAAGGCCTGATGCTGAAATGACGTCGGTGACGATCCATACTGCGGGCTGCTGCCCTATACTCCTTGGTTGTTAAACGGGAGTTAAACATATCAGAGAGACCTCTGATTTGGCAAAGATTTACCTTCCTTTGCAAACAAATGTGACGAAAATATTTTCTCTTCCGGAATTTTGATAATTCAAAGTTAAATTACGGATCTTCATCACATAAAATATTTTTTTCGATATCTAAAATAAATCGCGAAACGCAGGGGGTTTTTGGTTGTAACCCTTATCTGAATCGATTCGATTGTGGACGACGATTCAAAAATACATCTGGCACGTTGAGGTGTTAACAATAATAAAGGAGGTAGCAAGTGACCATTGCTATTGTTATAGGCACACATGGTTGGGCTGCAGAGCAGTTGCTTAAAACGGCAGAGATGCTGTTAGGCGAGCAGGAAAACGTCGGCTGGATCGATTTCGTTCCAGGCGAAAATGCCGAAACGCTGATCGAAAAGTACAACGCTCAGTTGGCAAAACTCGACACCACTAAAGGCGTGCTGTTTCTCGTTGATACATGGGGAGGCAGCCCGTTCAATGCTGCCAGCCGCATTGTCGTCGACAAAGAGCATTATGAAGTGATCGCAGGCGTTAACATTCCAATGCTGGTGGAAACGTTAATGGCTCGTGATGATGACCCGGGCTTTGATGAACTGGTGGCGCTGGCAGTAGAAACAGGCCGTGAAGGTGTGAAAGTACTGAAAGCCAAACCGGTTGAAAAAGCAGCTCCCGCCCCCGCTTCGGCGGCACCCAAAGCGGCCCCAACTCCGGCAAAACCAATGGGACCAAATGACTACATGGTTATTGGCCTTGCGCGTATCGACGACCGTCTGATTCACGGTCAGGTAGCTACCCGCTGGACCAAAGAAACCAATGTCTCCCGTATTATTGTTGTTAGTGATGAAGTGGCTGCGGATACCGTTCGTAAGACACTGCTCACCCAGGTCGCACCTCCGGGCGTAACAGCACACGTGGTTGATGTTGCCAAGATGATTCGCGTCTACAACAACCCGAAATATGCTGGCGAACGTGTAATGCTGTTATTCACCAACCCGACAGATGTTGAGCGCCTCGTTGAAGGCGGCGTGAAAATTACCTCTGTTAACGTCGGTGGTATGGCATTCCGTCAGGGCAAAACCCAGGTGAATAACGCGGTTTCGGTTGATGAAAAAGATATCGAAGCGTTCAAGAAACTGAATGCACGCGGTATCGAACTGGAAGTCCGTAAGGTTTCCACCGATCCGAAACTGAAAATGATGGATCTGATCAGCAAAATCGATAAGTAACGTATTGTGTTGATTATCACTCAGTTTTCACACTTAAGTCTTACGTAAACAGGAGAAGTACAATGGAGATTACCACTCTTCAAATTGTGCTGGTATTTATCGTAGCCTGTATCGCAGGTATGGGATCTATCCTCGATGAATTTCAGTTTCACCGTCCGTTAATCGCCTGTACCCTGGTGGGTATCGTTCTTGGGGATATGAAAACCGGTATTATTATCGGTGGTACTCTGGAAATGATCGCTCTGGGCTGGATGAATATCGGTGCCGCAGTTGCGCCTGACGCCGCTCTGGCTTCTATCATTTCGACCATTCTGGTTATTGCAGGTCATCAGAGCATCGGTGCCGGTATCGCGCTGGCAATCCCGCTGGCCGCTGCGGGCCAGGTGCTGACCATCATCGTTCGTACCATCACCGTTGCTTTCCAGCACGCTGCGGATAAGGCGGCTGAGAATGGCAACCTGACGGCAATTTCCTGGATCCACGTTTCTTCGCTGTTCCTGCAAGCGATGCGTGTGGCTATCCCGGCCGTAATTGTTGCGCTGTCTGTAGGCACCAGTGAAGTTCAGAACATGCTGAACGCCATTCCGGAAGTGGTGACCAATGGTCTGAACATTGCTGGCGGCATGATCGTGGTTGTTGGTTATGCAATGGTTATCAACATGATGCGTGCAGGCTACCTGATGCCGTTCTTCTACCTCGGCTTCGTAACCGCAGCATTCACCAACTTTAACCTGGTTGCTCTGGGTGTAATTGGTACTGTTATGGCAGTGCTCTACATCCAACTTAGCCCGAAATATAACCGCGTAGCTGGTGCGCCTGTTCAGGCTGCTGGTAACAACGATCTCGATAACGAACTGGACTAACAGGTGAGCGAAATGGTTGATACAACTAAAACTACCACCGAGAAAAAACTCACTCCGAGTGATATTCGTGGCGTCTTCCTGCGTTCTAACCTCTTCCAGGGTTCATGGAACTTCGAACGTATGCAGGCACTGGGTTTCTGCTTCTCTATGGTTCCGGCGATTCGTCGCCTCTACCCTGAGAACAATGATGCCCGTAAACAGGCGATTAAACGTCACCTCGAATTCTTTAACACCCAACCGTTCGTGGCTGCGCCAATTCTGGGCGTAACCCTGGCGCTGGAAGAACAGCGTGCTAACGGCGCAGAGATCGACGACGGTGCTATCAACGGTATCAAAGTAGGTCTGATGGGTCCGCTGGCAGGCGTGGGTGACCCGATCTTCTGGGGTACGGTACGTCCGGTTTTTGCAGCACTGGGAGCCGGTATCGCGATGAGTGGCAGCCTGTTAGGTCCGCTGCTGTTCTTTATCTTGTTTAACCTGGTGCGTCTGGCAACACGTTACTACGGCGTAGCGTATGGTTACTCCAAAGGTATCGATATCGTTAAAGATATGGGTGGCGGCTTCCTGCAAAAACTGACGGAAGGGGCGTCTATTCTCGGCCTGTTTGTCATGGGGGCGTTGGTTAACAAGTGGACACATGTCAACATCCCTCTGGTCGTCTCTCGCATCACCGACCAGACGGGTAAAGAGCACGTTACCACTGTCCAGACCATTCTTGACCAGTTAATGCCAGGCCTGGTGCCGCTGCTGCTGACCTTTGCCTGTATGTGGCTGCTGCGCAAAAAAGTTAACCCGCTGTGGATTATCGTTGGCTTCTTCGTCATTGGTATCGCTGGTTACGCTTGCGGCCTGCTGGGACTGTAATACTGTTGTACACTACCGGGGCCTTTTGGCCCCGTTTTTTTATCTGGAGGATTAATGACAATCACGGAACTGGTACTGATTCTGTTCATCGCCGCACTGCTTGCTTTTGCGATATACGATCAGTTCATCATGCCCCGCCGCAACGGCCCCACCCTGCTGGCAATTCCTTTGCTCCGGCGCGGTCGCATCGATAGCGTTATCTTTGTCGGGCTGATTGTCATTCTTATCTATAACAATGTAACCAGCCATGGCGCACAAATAACCACCTGGTTATTAAGTGCACTGGCGCTAATGGGATTTTATACTTTCTGGATCCGGGTTCCGAAAATCATCTTCAAACAAAAAGGGTTTTTCTTCGCCAATGTTTGGATTGAATATAGCCGAATTAAAGCGATGAACTTATCGGAAGATGGTGTACTGGTGATGCAATTAGAACAGCGCCGTTTGTTAATCCGCGTCCGAAATATCGACGATCTGGAAAAGATTTATAAACTTCTAGTTTCAACTCAATAAGTTATCAACTTAGCCAAAGCTATGTGTAGTGTATTTTTAATAACCAGACATAGCTTAGGCTATATTACGCCGTCCCTTATTTGTTATTATTTTTAACGTTTTATTGATATATAAATCTAAATGAAAATCGTTATCAGCAATAGCAATAGAATAATATATTCTGACAGTTGTTTTATATTCTCAAAATATGTTAAGGTTGCGCCCTCATTTGGGGAGTAGCCGATTTCCAGACTCCGGAAATGTACGTGTCAACATACTCGTTGCAAAACGTGGCGCGTACGGACTGAACATTTTCAGTCAGGCGAGACCATATGCACATCAATCGCTATGCCTGCATGAGCGCTTCTTGTCGTTCGTGTATGCATGTTTGCTGGGAGCGATGATGTGTTTTATGGATACCCCGGTCAGGACATTGTCATGAATATCACTGCTACTGTTCTTCTTGCTTTTGGTATGTCGATGGATGCCTTTGCTGCATCAATCGGTAAAGGTGCCACCCTCCATAAACCGAAATTTTCTGAAGCTCTGCGAACTGGCCTTATTTTCGGTGCCGTCGAAACGCTGACGCCGCTGATTGGCTGGGGGATGGGCATGTTGGCCAGCCGTTTTGTCCTCGAGTGGAACCACTGGATTGCGTTTGTACTGCTGATATTCCTCGGCGGGCGAATGATTATTGAGGGTTTTCGCGGTGGAGATGATGAAGATGAAGAACCGCGTCGTCGTCACGGTTTCTGGTTGCTGGTGACTACCGCAATTGCCACCAGCCTGGATGCAATGGCTGTTGGTGTTGGTCTGGCCTTCCTGCAAGTGAACATTATCGCGACTGCGCTGGCGATTGGCTGCGCTACCTTAATCATGTCAACATTAGGCATGATGGTGGGTCGCTTTATCGGTTCAATTATTGGGAAAAAAGCGGAAATTCTTGGCGGGCTGGTGCTTATTGGCATTGGCGTCCAGATCCTCTGGACGCACTACCACAGCTAATTTATTCGTTGCCAGACGTGAATATTAAAATCCGTCTGGCAATTAAATTCTTCTTTTGCTGCCAACGCTTGCCAGACCTCTGGCTTTGCGCGCCAGGCAAACGGCGTCATCTGTAACAACGCAACCGCCTCATCTCCGCGCAGGCGCATCGGATAATGTAATTCATTACTCCGCTGCAGCTCAAAACCATCCAGTTTCTCAGCATGGGGCGCATGTAGATGTACTTCGTCGTAAATTAAACCCTTCAGCTCCATTAAATGCCGTGGCCCAGGAGTAGCGGTAATGACCCACCCACCCGGTTTGACTACTCGCGCTAATTCTTCTGCTTTGCACGGTGCGTAGATACGGATAATGGCATCCATACTGGCATCAGAAAACGGCAGACGGTGGCTGGAAGCGACACAAAAGGTGACCTGCTGATAGCGTTTCGCAGCAGCTTTAATCGCGACCTTAGAGACATCCAGACCAAAAGTCGTCACGCCAGGTAAGACATCGGCAAAAGCATGGGTGTAGTACCCTTCCCCACAACCAATATCCAGTATCGCCGTTGCGTGCTGCTCAAGACATTCACACAATTGAGCGACAATCGCATCGCGAAGCGGCTGATAATGACCGGCATCTAAAAATGTACGCCGCGCTTGCATCATTTCCGCACTATCGCCCGGATCGCGAGAACGTTTATGCTGAACGGGCAGCAAATTAACATATCCCTCTTTCGCCATATCAAATTGATGCCGTTGGGGACAGATATAGCTGTTTTTTTCAAGCGCTAAAGGCTGATGACAAAGTGGACAGGAAAATGACATGACAACTCCGGCAGGATACTAAAGGCCGCAAGTGTAACGCGAATCGCACGACTGGCAAATATCCGGAGACAGGAGCGAAAATAAAACAAAGTAAAAAGCCTCGTAAATTCGACGAGGCTTTATAGCGAGATTGAAGCGCGTTTACACTTCAGATCAGTGGATTCGATCAGATAGCTGTTACGTTAACAGCCGCCGGACCTTTCTGGCCGTCCTGAATTTCGAACTCAACGTTCTGGCCTTCGGCCAGAGTTTTGAAGCCATTACCCTGGATAGCAGAGAAGTGTACGAACACATCTTTGCTGCCATCTGCCGGAGTAATGAAGCCAAAACCTTTAGACTCGTTGAACCACTTAACCTGACCTTTAATCTTTGCCATTTGAAAAATTCCTTAGATTGTTTTCTTCGCCCGCAGGCATTACAGAGATAAAACTGACACATTACTGCATGAGGCACTAATATAAGGCTCGGCAGAGAAGCGGTATTCAACGACAACGTGTTTACTCAGGACTTCTTTACTGAAAATGCCACACATAAACAGAACTGTACCTCGTTTAACCCGAAACTGTTATCACATACAACGTTAATTATGGCAAGCCATTTTTAAACATGTCTCGATCAGCCGCACAAATCTCGATACGCCTTCCACTTTTTTTGCACACTTATGCAACGGAATACGTGCCGATATATCGATGCACTTAACCATACCATTACACGCAGATACTTGACCTGATGCAGTTTCTAACATAGTTCAATAAGTTCAGTTCTTCCAGAGCAGCAGTACAAGTTATTACGCAATGCGAGCGATATCACTTTTTATGATATATAACGAATAAAATGTTATATAACTTCACCCAATAAAACAGATAGTTAACAACATACACAGGTGAAATGAAGAAACCAGACTTAATGCTCATTATTAATTTAAAATAAGAAAAATTGATGAATTACTAAAAAGTGAAGGGAGAAACGTTTCGCTAATAAATAATACCGCAATTGATCACAATTCCGATGTAAACATCCCAATAGCTTAGTGCGATTAATATCTTTTTCCGATACCGCTATTATGAAATAAATAACACGATAAATAATCGAAGTCAGACCAGAGTATTAATTTGAATCAATTGCACCACTATAGTGCGGATAAGATGAGTAACCCATCAGCATTAGGGCTACTCAAATTTTGAGGAAAGATTACCGTTCCGCTACCAGGCGGATGATATCTTCATCTTCAGCCGTTTTTAGGTTCTCAGCAGTATTCGCATCCGTTTTTTCAGGTTCGTTTGCTTCGCACAAACGACGTAACAGTGCATTTTGCCGTTTTTGCTGTTCCAGCAATGCCTCAAGAAGTTCAATCTGTTCGTTAGTCCGTGAACTGGCACGGTTGATGAAAAACCACAAGATGAGCCCAATAGCGAGAATTACCACCGATACAACCAAAGACGCAACGTTCATTACGCCTGAATTTACAACTTCGTTCATTTCACCACCTCTAAGTAGAGGTGTCATTCTACCACTGCCACACAGGAAGGAAATCTACTGCTGAAAAAATGATATCACCACGGGATAAATTGATTGATGGCACAAATTCCGCTGAAAAATTGTACATCCTGATCGCACATCATGTTGAATACCTGCGCCCATAGCAGCAAGCAAGCCAGCACAGCAACAACCAGAACGACCCATCGAAACTTTTTCACTCCATTCTCCGTTTAACCTACCTTATGTCATTAAACTATCATGCGTTAGTTAAACAGCGCCTAACCATGTCGATATTCGTGCTTTTTCGGAACTATACGCTTGCTTCAGTCCATATTACCGCTACGATTAAGCGAACAAAAAAGAGAAGAGGTCATAATGCGATTCATTATTCGCACAATTATGTTGATAGCACTGGTATGGACAGGATTATTACTAAGCGGATATGGTGTTCTGATTGGAAGCAAGGAAAATGCCGCTGGGTTAGGGTTGCAATGCACCTATCTGACGGCCCGGGATACCAGTACGGTACAATACCTGCACACTAAAAGTGGTTTTTTCGGGATAACCGATTGCCCACTGTTACGTAAAAACAATATCGTCGTCGATAATGGCTAATAGATTAAGGTATAAATACCCACATTAAACTCAATGAATAAAACGTACACTTATCACCAACGTATACGATATTACGCCAGCCATCAGTAACTTTATTTAACCCCCACCAGATAAGAACCTGTCTGAATATTATACAGACAGGTTCTAACTCTAATCAGAACGGATAGTCGTGATACCCCATTTGCGAGGAAATTTTACGTGCGGCCGTATGCAACATAGCTACGTACTCCTGCAAACGCTCTTCAGAGAAACGCAGCGTTGGGAAGGAGATGCTCAGACCGGCAATAACCACACCAAAGCGGTCAAATACCGGAACCGCGATACAACGTAGTCCTTCTTCCTGCTCTTCGTTATCTTCACCATAACCTTGCTCGCGCACCTGGTCCAACACCGGTAGTAACGCTTCGGTACTGGTAATGGTACGATCGGTACTGCGTTTATACTCAACGCCCTCAAGGATCTGCTTCACTTCATCACGATCGCGCCAGGCCAGCAGCACTTTACCAATCGCGGTGCTGTAAAGCGGATTACGACGACCAATCCGTGAATACATGCGCAAATTGTACATAGAGTCAATTTTGTGGATGTAAACAATGCTGTCTTCGTCCAGTGCGCCAAGGTGGATGGTTTCTTTCGTCAGGCGGGAGATTTCGCGCATCTGGATATCTGCGCTACGAATGAGATCGACGTTTTGTAAGGCACGAGCCCCCAACTCAAACAATTTCAGGGTCAGAGAATATTTCTCCGACTCCCCTTCCTGCGCCACATACCCCAGGGTTTTCATGGTCTGTAAAAAGCGATAAACGGTGCTTTTTGACATCATGACGCGCTGTGACAGCTCGGTTATCCCTATTTCGCGCTCTTCGCCCAGCGCCTGTAAAATGCCAAAAACCTTCAGTACAGAAGATACAGAATCAGGCTGTTTATCCAGATCTGCGTTAGCCATTTATCACCTCATTGCGAGTGTTTTATAAAAATCAGAACTGTTTTTTATTATAATTTCGCGCCTGGGTGGTCGCAATCCATCTTTTGCCGGTTAGTTACAATTCTGCGACATCCGCCGTGAATATCAGTGCTAGAATCATAACCCTGTTGATTATCATCCAAAGATATAAAATTCCTATGCCAAAAGTTCAGGCCGATGGCCTGCCGTTGCCTCAGCGATACGGCGCGATTTTAACCATTATTATCGGTATTTCGATGGCGGTCCTCGACGGCGCTATCGCCAACGTCGCCTTGCCAACTATTGCTACTGATCTTCACGCCACGCCAGCCAGTTCTATTTGGGTGGTGAATGCCTATCAAATCGCGATTGTCGTCTCCCTGCTTTCGTTTTCGTTTCTGGGAGATATGTTTGGCTATCGACGCATTTATAAATGCGGCCTGGTCGTATTTCTGCTGTCATCGTTGTTCTGTGCCCTTTCTGATTCGCTGCAAATGCTAACTCTGGCGCGTGTAATACAAGGTTTTGGTGGCGCAGCACTAATGAGCGTCAATACTGCTCTTATCCGGCTAATCTATCCACAGCGTTTTCTGGGGCGGGGAATGGGAATTAACTCGTTTATTGTCGCCGTCTCCTCTGCTGCCGGGCCAACTATCGCCGCGGTAATCCTCTCCATCGCGTCATGGAAGTGGCTATTTTTAATCAACGTACCGTTGGGTATTATCGCCCTGCTTCTGGCAATGCGTTTTCTGCCACCTAATGGTTCTCGTGCCAGTAAACCACGTTTTGACCTGCCCAGCGCCGTGATGAACGCGTTAACATTTGGTCTGCTTATTACCGCGTTGAGTGGTTTTGCTCAGGGGCAATCGCTGACGTTGATTGGTGTAGAACTGGCGGTAATGGTTGTCGTTGGTATTTTCTTTATTCGTCGTCAGCTTTCTCTTCCCGTGCCGCTGTTGCCAGTGGATTTACTGCGTATTCCGCTTTTTTCACTGTCTATTTGCACGTCTATTTGCTCTTTCTGCGCACAGATGCTGGCAATGGTCTCCCTGCCCTTTTATCTGCAAACGGTGCTCGGACGTAGTGAAGTGGAAACAGGTCTACTTCTGACCCCATGGCCGCTGGCAACAATGGTGATGGCACCGCTGGCTGGTTATCTGATAGAACGCGTGCATGCTGGGTTACTTGGAGCTTTAGGGTTGTTTATTATGGCGGCGGGGCTTTTTTCGCTGGTTCTCTTGCCTGCTTCACCTGCCGATATCAATATCATCTGGCCTATGATCTTGTGCGGTGCCGGTTTTGGATTATTCCAGTCACCCAATAACCACACCATTATTACTTCCGCCCCGCGGGAACGTAGCGGCGGTGCCAGTGGCATGTTAGGTACGGCTCGTCTGCTTGGTCAGAGTAGTGGCGCAGCGTTGGTGGCACTGATGTTAAATCAGTTTGGTGATAATGGTACGCACGTCTCGCTGATGACCGCGGCTATTCTGGCAGTAATCGCTGCCGGTGTTAGTGGTTTACGGATCACCCAGCCACGATCCCAAGCATAAAAAAAGCGCGTCAACCTGGACGCGCTTTTTGAGTATTTATTTCATCTTACTTCAGGTATTCACCCGTGCGCAGAGCCTCAATACGTTTATCCAGCGGCGGGTGGGTCATGAACAGCTCGCTCAGCGATTTTGACTTACCGTTAATGCAGAAAGCCATCATGCTGGTTGCTTCTTGCGGTTCATAGCTGGTTTTCAGGCGCTGTAGCGCAGCAATCATTTTTTCACGGCCAACCAATTTGGCTGAACCGGCATCAGCGTGAAATTCACGGTGACGCGAGAACCACATGGTGATAATGCTCGCCAGAATACCAAACACTAACTCCAGTACCGTCGCAACTGCAAAGTAGATCAGCGGGTTGCCGTTACTCTCTTCGCCTTCGTCGCGGTTACCGCCCATGAAGCCAGCGGCCAGTTGTGCCAGAATACGGGAAATAAAGATAACAAAGGTGTTCAGCACGCCCTGAATCAGCGTCATGGTAACCATGTCACCATTAGCAATGTGGCTAATTTCGTGGGCAATTACCGCCTCGGCTTCATCCGGGCTCATGTTTTGCAACAAACCCGTGCTGACAGCAACCAGAGAGGCATCCCGGCGCGCACCGGTTGCAAAAGCGTTAATGTCCGGCGCATGGTAGATAGCCACTTGTGGCATAGCAATCCCAGCCTGACGCGCCTGGGTTGCAACAGTATTGATCAGCCAACGTTCCCTTTCGTTACGCGGTTGCTCGATCACTTCCCCGCCAACAGATCGTAATGCCATCCATTTGGACATCAGAAGCGAAACGAAGGAACCACCGAAGCCGAACAGCAAGGCCATAATCATCAGCCCCTGAACGCTGCTCGACTGTATCCCTGTCAGGCTCAGTACCAGCCCGAAAACGACCATAACGGCCAGGTTCGTTAGCAGGAAGAGCGCGATTCGCATCATAATTTTCTTTTTACCTCAGTTTAACAAAACGCAATATGCGATACCCACATCGTATGGGTTACTCGACTATTTTCAAGTCTGGATAGAGCGTAAGTCACCAGAAAGACACAACTTTACATTTTGTAGCATCTGATTTACGGCATCTTGCCGCTGTAAAAAAATCAGGCACAATTTCTTGTGCCTGATTGATGTTACTTGACGGGAGCGGGCTGTTCCGCGGGTCTGGCTTTTTCCAGACGCGCCAAATCAAGCGCGATGTTCACTGTCTCATCCAGATATGGATCCGGCTCCTTATAATCTTTTGGCAGATCATCCAGTTTCTTCAATGCCGGTTTTCCTTCGCGTTTAAAGCGATCGTTCAACCGCGCCAGACGCGTCGCATCATCTTCGTTATTCTCTTTTTCACGCACGGCGTAGTTCAGAGAGACGATGTTACGCTTATCCTTCATGGCGTTGAAGCGAGCGATATCCTTCATGATATTCTGGAATTCAGGATCCTTCGCGATACGCGCATTATGTTCCTTCAACAACTCCGGCTCAAATGCCGTTAAGTCTCCTGATTTCACATAGGTTGCTGCGTCGATGCTATCCCACGGCAGCGCATTATCTTCGAATTTCTCACCCGTTTCCGTCTCTTCATTGCCCGTAGGCATGATGATATCTGGCGTTACGCCCTTACGTTGCGTACTGCCACCGTTAACGCGATAGAATTTCTGGATTGTATATTGTACTGAGCCTAACGCAGGCCATTCTGGGCGCAACATCTGATCGTAGATGCGGTTCAGAGAGCGATACTGCTGGACTGTGCCTTTACCAAATGTCGGCTCGCCCACAACCAGCGCGCGACCATAATCCTGCATTGCGGCAGCAAAGATTTCCGAAGCCGAAGCACTGAAACGATCAACCAGCACCACCAGCGGGCCTTTATAGAAGACCTGGCCGTCGGTATCACTGTCTTCACGGACTTTACCGTTGTTATCGCGAACCTGCACAATCGGACCTGATGGGATAAACAAACCAGAGAGCGATACCGCTTCAGTCAACGCACCGCCACCGTTGCTACGCAGGTCGATGATGACACTGCTGACATTTTGTTTTTCCAGTTTCTGCAGTTGAACTTTGACATCGTCCGTCAAGCCAACATAGAAGCCCGGAATATCCAGCACACCGACTTTTTCTTTGCCAACCGTCTTCACAGACATTTTAACGGCACGGTCTTCCAGACGAATGCGCTCACGCGTCAACGTCACCGTGCGGGTTTTAGTGCCTTTACCCGCAGGTAAAATTTCCAGACGAACCTTACTGCCCTTCGGCCCTTTGATTAAGGCAACAACATCATCAAGACGCCAACCGATCACATCAACCATCGGTTTACCGGTTTGTCCGACCCCGACAATTTTGTCACCAACGCTAATCGCTTTACTTTTCGCAGCCGGACCACCCGCCACCATCGAATTGATAACGGTGTAGTCATCATCCATTTGCAACACTGCGCCAATACCTTCCAGCGATAAACTCATTTCAGTATTGAACTGTTCGGTATTGCGCGGGGAAAGGTAGTTGGTATGCGGATCAATTTCGCGTGCGAAAGCCGTCATTGCCAGCGAGAAAACATCTTCGCTGTTAGTTTGTGCCAGGCGGCGAATAGCAAATTTGTAACGACGCGTCAGGGTTTCACGAATTTCTTTATCCGTTTTTCCCGCCAGCTTCAGGCTTAACTCGTCGAATTTAACTTTGCTGTCCCACAGCGCGTTTAACTCAGCCTCATTTTTCGGCCAGGGCGCTTTGCTGCGGTCAAGGTTATAAGAATCATTACCGGTAAAATCCATCGGTTTTTCCAGTACCGACAACGCATACTGGTAACGTTCGAAGCGGCGTTTTTGCGCCAGATTGTAAAGATCGTAGAAAACGTCGAGTTTGCCGGAACGAAGTTCATCGCCCAACTCGGTTTTCTTTTTCGCGAATTGTTCGACATCGCTAGCCAACAGCACGTTGTGGCTGTAATCAAGCAGATTCAGGTAGCGGTCAAAGATTTTGGCCGAGAACGCCTGATCGAGGTCGAATTGTCGATAATGGGAACGGGTGAAGCGCGACGTTACGCGCTCACTCACAGTTGCATGCTGCGTCTCTTCCTTTAATACCGGAATCTGATCAGCACGCGTAATATCTTCTACAGCGAAGGTCTGGCCTGCTATTGCAAGCAGGCCAGCTAACGCGGTAAGCCTAAAAAACATGTTCATGCCTGGCCCGGCCTCCGTTTCAGAACACCAGGTGTTCTGCGCGCACAATCAAAGACATACCCGAATTCAGTTGGACGCGGACGCCGTCTTTGGTGATTTCTAATACGGTGGCATCCATCGCGTTTTGACCAGCTTTCACCTTCAGGGCTTGTCCGACAGTCAGAGCTGAAATGTCAGAAACCGGGGTATGCTGTTCTTCGCGAGGTGCTTTTACTGTTTTTGGCGCTTTCTCAGCCGGTTTTTGCGCACGAGGTTTGCGCTCGGCGCCTTCTTTACGGCGTTGCGCAGCAGGACGTGGTTTACGTTCACGACGTGGTGCATCTTCTTTCTCACCAGCAGCGATGGCAGCTTCGCGTTTTTTAGCTTGCTGTTCAGCACGCTGGGCCTGAACGCGCGCTTTCGCTTCTTCAAGCTGCTTGCGAGCATGTTCTACATGTTGCTCGTCCAGCTCACCGCAAGGGTTGCCGTCAAGATCGACACGCGTCGCGCCTGGTTTAACACCATACAGGTAGCGCCAGCTCGAAGTGTAGAGACGTAAAGCGGATCGCAGTTGCGTTTTGCTCAGGTTCATTTCCCCGGCAACACGATCGACCAAATCCTGAAAAATACCGATTTTCAGCGGACGCGCTTCACCTTCCGCACTGAAACAGTGGGGAAAACGTTCGGCCAGAAACGCGATTACTTCTTTACTGCTATTCAACTTAGGTTGATTTTCCATGAAATTTCCTGATTACAACGGACGTAGCCAACAAGCGCAGGCATGAACAGGCGTCATTATAATGACGCCATCAGTAAATGCTACGTTATCCGTTGATTATCCTGCGACGCTCGCAAAGAATTTTTTGTAATCCGTCGTTGCAAGCACCTTTTCAAGCTGTGCCACAAGCTGACGTAAGCCTTGTTCGTCCTCGTCGGTGAAGCGACCGAAAACGGTACTGTCGATGTCGAGAACGCCAATAATCTGATTTTTCACCACCAACGGTAGAACAATTTCAGAATTACTCGCCGCATCACAGGCAATATGTCCATCGAATGCGTGAACATCCTCGATTCGCTGTACTTCGTTACGGGCAACCGCGGTGCCACACACGCCGCGCCCGATGGGGATCCTTACGCAGGCAATTTTGCCCTGAAACGGTCCGAGAACCAACGTCTCATCTTCGAGTAGATAAAACCCCGCCCAGTTTACGTCGGCCAGACGTTCGTATAATAACGCGCTGGTATTAGCCAGTGTTGCCAGAAAACTGGTTTCTCCCGCCATCAGCGCATTAAAGTCGCGGTTTAAGTCCGCGTAAAATTCTGTTTTGTTCATTATATAATCACTTGGTTGTCTTACCTGGAACTGCCAGCCTATTAAAATAAGCATTAAATGCGTTAATGCTCAAGATCATTCCCATCATGAGTTAAGATTAGTGTTAATTCTTATTACATTTGGCGCGTCATGGCTCTTTACACCCCACAAGTTACGCCAACAAAAAAAATAACAGTGAGATCAATTGGCGAAGCGTTGCCGCATGGTGATTACCAACGCTGCCCGCAATGTGACATGCTGTTCAGCCTGCCAGAGATAAATTCACACCAAAGTGCCTATTGCCCACGCTGCCAGGCAAAAATCCGTGACGGACGCGACTGGTCGCTAACGCGCCTGGCGGCAATGGCCTTCACAATGCTGTTGCTGATGCCTTTTGCGTGGGGCGAACCACTATTGCATATCTGGTTGTTAGGTATTCGTATTGACGCCAACGTAATGCAAGGCATCTGGCAAATGACCAAACAGGGAGATGCGGTAACGGGCGCAATGGTTTTTTTCTGCGTTATCGGTGCCCCCCTCATTCTGGTGACATCTATTGCCTGGTTGTGGTTTGGTAATCGGCTGGGAATGAATTTACGTCCGGTGTTGCTGATGCTTGAGCGGCTGAAAGAGTGGGTAATGCTGGATATCTACCTGGTCGGCATTGCCGTTGCCTCTATAAAGGTGCAGGACTATGCCCATATCCAGGCCGGTGTCGGCCTATTCTCTTTTGTAGCGCTGGTTATTTTAACGACGGTGACGTTGTCACATCTTAATGTTGAACAGTTGTGGGAGCGATTTTACCCTGAACGCCCTGCCACGCGTAGGGATAAAAAACTACGCGTTTGTCTGGGGTGTCACTTTACCGGCTACCCTGATCCGCGCGGTCGCTGTCCCCGTTGCCATATCCCGCTTCGCCTGCGTCGCCATCATAGTATTCAAAAATGTTGGGCGGCGCTGTTAGCTTCAATCATCTTGTTGTTTCCTGCCAACCTGTTACCTATTTCGATCATTTATCTGAACGGTGGTCGACAAGAAGATACGATCCTTTCCGGGATTATGTCGCTGGCGAACAGCAATATTGCCGTTGCCGGAATCGTATTTATCGCCAGTATTCTGGTGCCATTTACCAAAGTGATTGTTATGTTCACTTTATTGTTGAGCATTCATTTTAAGTGTCAACAGGGGTTACGTACGCGAATAATGTTACTGCGAATAGTGACCTGGATTGGCCGCTGGTCGATGCTGGATCTGTTTGTCATTTCTTTAACCATGTCGCTGATTAATCGCGATCAAATCCTCGCTTTTACTATGGGACCGGCTGCGTTTTATTTCGGCGCAGCGGTTATTTTGACTATTCTTGCAGTGGAATGGCTGGACAGCCGCTTACTTTGGGATGCACATGAGTCAGGAAACGCCCGCTTCGACGACTGAAGCGCAGATTAAAACTAAACGCCGTATCTCACCTTTCTGGCTACTGCCATTCATCGCGCTAATGATAGCAGGTTGGCTAATTTGGGGGAGTTATCAGGATCGAGGCAATACCGTCACCATCGATTTTATGTCAGCGGATGGCATTGTTCCGGGTCGCACACCTGTTCGCTATCAGGGCGTTGAAGTCGGAACGGTGCAGGATGTCAGTCTGAGCGACGATCTGCGTAAGATTGAAGTGAAGGTCAGCATCAAGTCCGATATGAAAGATGCGTTGCGCGAAGAGACGCAGTTCTGGCTGGTGACGCCAAAAGCTTCGCTGGCAGGTGTTTCCGGGCTGGATGCGCTGGTCGGCGGAAACTATATCGGCATGATGCCAGGTAAAGGTAAAGAGCAAGATCACTTTGTCGCCCTCGATACCCAGCCCAAATATCGGCTGGATAATGGTGATCTTATGATCCATCTGCAAGCCCCCGATCTTGGTTCGCTGAACAGCGGCTCGTTGGTCTATTTCCGCAAAATCCCGGTGGGGCGAGTCTATGACTATGCGATCAATCCCAATAAGCAAGGCGTGGTGATTGATGTCCTGATTGAGCGGCGCTTTACCGACCTGGTGAAAAAAGGCAGTCGCTTCTGGAACGTTTCTGGCGTTGATGCCAATGTCAGTATCAGTGGCGCGAAGGTGAAACTGGAAAGTCTGGCTGCTCTGGTTAACGGTGCGATTGCCTTCGACTCGCCGGAAGAGTCGAAACCTGCCGATCCGGAAGATACCTTTGGTCTGTATGAAGATCTCGCCCACAGCCAGCGTGGGGTGCTCATAAAACTGGATCTGCCAAACGGAGTCGGATTAAGCGCCGATTCAACGCCGCTCATGTACCAGGGACTGGAAGTCGGGCAACTGACCAAACTGAATTTAAATCCAGGTGGCAAAGTTACTGGTGAAATGACCGTTGATCCCAGCGTAGTTACCCTACTTCGTGAAAATACTCGCATTGAGTTACGTAACCCGAAATTATCCCTCAGCGATGCCAATCTGAGTTCCCTACTGACCGGCAAAACCTTCGAACTGGTGCCAAGTAATGGCGAGCCACGCAAAGAGTTTGTTGTTGTGCCTGGCGAGAAAGCCCTGCTGCATGAACCGGATGTTATGACGCTGACCCTGACCGCGCCGGAAAGTTACGGTATTGATGCCGGTCAGCCGTTAATTCTGCATGGTGTACAGGTAGGCCAGGTAATTGAACGTAAACTTACCAGCAAAGGCGTCACCTTTACCGTTGCCATCGAACCGCAGCATCGTGAACTGGTAAAAGGTGACAGCAAATTTGTCGTTAATAGCCGTGTTGACGTGAAAGTGGGACTGGATGGCGTCGAGTTCCTCGGTGCCAGCGCCTCAGAATGGCTCAACGGTGGCATCCGCATTCTGCCGGGCGAAAAAGGAGAGATGAAAGCCAGCTATCCGCTGTATGCCAATCTGGAAAAAGCCCTGGAAAACAGCCTGAGCGATTTGCCTACAACGACCGTGAGTTTGAGCGCGGAAACGCTGCCAGATGTGCAGGCGGGATCGGTAGTGCTGTACCGCAAATTTGAGGTTGGTGAAGTTATTACCGTACGTCCTCGGGCCAATGCCTTTGATATCGATCTGCATATTAAGCCGGAATATCGCAATCTCCTGACCAGCAACAGTGTGTTCTGGGCGGAAGGTGGCGCAAAAGTTCAGCTTAACGGCAGCGGCCTGACCGTACAGGCATCACCGCTTTCACGGGCATTAAAGGGGGCTATCAGTTTCGATAACCTCAGCGGTGCCAGCGCCAGTCAGCGTAAAGGCGACAAGCGAATTCTATATGCTTCCGAAACAGCCGCTCGTGCGGTTGGCGGGCAGATTACGCTCCATGCTTTCGATGCCGGAAAACTGGCTGTTGGTATGCCAATTCGCTATCTCGGTATTGATATCGGGCAGATCCAGACGCTGGATCTGATCACCGCACGCAATGAAGTACAGGCAAAAGCGGTGCTCTATCCGGAATATGTCCAGACCTTCGCCCGCGGAGGTACGCGCTTCTCGGTGGTCACACCACAGATTTCGGCAGCGGGCGTTGAGCACCTTGATACCATCCTTCAGCCGTATATCAATGTCGAACCTGGTCGGGGTAATCCTCGCCGTGACTTTGAGTTGCAAGAAGCCACCATTACCGATTCTCGTTACCTTGATGGCTTAAGCATTATTGTTGAAGCGCCAGAAGCCGGGTCATTAGGCATTGGTACTCCGGTACTGTTCCGTGGTCTGGAAGTAGGTACGGTTACCGGAATGACGCTGGGGACATTGTCAGATCGGGTGATGATTGCGATGCGCATCAGTAAGCGATACCAGCACCTGGTGCGTAACAATTCCGTCTTCTGGCTGGCATCGGGCTACAGTCTGGACTTTGGCCTGACGGGTGGTGTGGTGAAAACCGGCACCTTTAATCAGTTTATCCGTGGAGGGATCGCCTTCGCTACCCCACCAGGAACGCCACTGGCACCGAAAGCTCAGGAAGGCAAACACTTCCTGTTGCTGGAAAGCGAACCGAAAGAGTGGCGTGAATGGGGCACCGCCCTGCCTCGTTAATCTCCTCCTGCTCCGGCGTGCCTGCGCCGGAGCGTTTATGCTAAACTGCGCGCCTGTTTTTTTCCGCTGGTACATACTTGTGGCTCAACACACCGTTTATTTCCCGGACGCCTTTCTGACGCAAATGCGCGAAGCGATGCCTTCGACACTCTCTTTTGATGATTTTCTCGCCGCCTGCCAGCGCCCGTTGCGCCGCAGCATTCGCGTTAATACGCTGAAAATCTCCGTTGCTGATTTCCTGCAATTAACCGCACCTTACGGCTGGACGTTAACACCGGTTCCCTGGTGTAAGGAAGGTTTCTGGATTGAACGCGACGATGAAGAGGCATTACCGTTGGGCAGTACCGCCGAACATTTAAGTGGCCTGTTTTATATTCAGGAAGCCAGTTCGATGTTACCGGTTGCGGCGTTGTTTGCCGATGGTAACTCCCCGCAACGGGTGATGGATGTGGCGGCTGCGCCGGGATCAAAAACCACGCAGATTGCTGCGAGTATGAATAATGAAGGCGCGATCCTTGCCAATGAGTTTTCCGCCAGCCGGGTAAAGGTGTTACATGCCAATATCAGCCGCTGCGGTATCAGTAACGTAGCTTTAACGCATTTTGATGGCCGCGTGTTTGGTGCAGCATTGCCAGAAATGTTCGACGCCATATTGCTGGATGCTCCCTGCTCCGGCGAAGGTGTGGTACGTAAAGACCCCGACGCGCTGAAAAACTGGTCACCGGAAAGCAACCTGGAAATCGCCGCCACCCAGCGTGAACTGATTGACAGTGCATTTCATGCCTTACGTCCTGGCGGTACGCTGGTTTACTCGACCTGTACCTTAAACCGTGACGAAAACGAAGCCGTTTGCCTGTGGCTGAAAGAGACTTATCCCGATGCAGTAGAGTTTTTGCCGTTGGGCGATCTCTTCCCTGATGCAAAAAAGGCGCTGACCGAAGAAGGCTTCTTGCACGTCTTCCCACAAATTTATGACTGCGAAGGCTTCTTCGTTGCTCGTCTGCGTAAAACTCAGGCCATTCCTGCCTTACCCGCACCGAAATACAAAGTGGGCAATTTCCCGTTTAGCCCAGTGAAAGATCGCGAAACCGCACAAATTCGGCAGGCGGCTGCGAATGTTGGCTTACAGTGGGACAAAAACCTGCGTCTCTGGCAGCGTGATAAAGAAATCTGGTTATTCCCGGTGGGCATTGAAGCGTTGATCGGTAAAGTCCGATTTTCTCGTCTGGGAGTAAAACTTGCCGAAACGCATAACAAAGGTTACCGCTGGCAGCATGAAGCGGTCATTGCCCTTGCCTCACCCGACCACGCTAACGCGTTTGAACTAACACCACAAGAAGCAGAAGAGTGGTATCGTGGGCGCGATGTTTACCCGCAGACCGCACCAACCGGGGATGATGTGTTGGTCACCTTCCAGCGCCAGCCAATCGGTTTAGCCAAACGTATTGGCTCGCGACTGAAAAACAGTTACCCGCGTGAGCTAGTGCGCGACGGAAAACTTTTTACGGGTAAAGCCTGACAGTACACAAAAAGCGCACGTTTTGACTGGCGAATCTGACTGCCTTGACTAGGCTGAAAAATGGTGCGATCGGACTGGTCGTACCACAACCAGCACTTCAATGGAGAGCACGAAGATGAAAACCAGTGTGCGCATAGGCGCTTTTGAAATCGATGACGGCGAGTTACACGGCGAATCGCCTGGTGACCGAACGTTGACCATTCCCTGTAAATCTGATCCGGATTTATGTATGCAACTGGATGCCTGGGACGCCGACACCAGCATTCCTGCCCTGCTAAACGGCGAACACTCTGTCCTTTACCGTACCCGCTACGATCAACAGTCCGATGCCTGGATTATGCGTCTTGCCTGATCCAAAAAGAACCCGTCGGCATGACGGGTTATTTATCCCGGTTATTTTCCCGTTGTAAAATATCTCCTAAACTTAACGGTACGGCAACGCACTTCGAGGATGAAATGTTCGCGCTGGTACTTTTTGTTTGCTATCTGGACGCTGGTTGTGAAGATATTGTGGTTGATGTCTACAATACGGAACAGCAGTGCCTCTACTCAATGGACGATCAACGGATCCGCCACGGTGGCTGTTTTCCCGTTGAAGATTTCATTGATGGGTTCTGGCGGCCTGCGCAAGATTACAGTGACTTTTAATTACTGGAGTCGTTCCAACGTGAGTGTTCCACCAAAGACCGCGTCGGTATCAATATAATGCAAGTTACCGATATCTACGCGATGGCGTAATGGCGTATGACCAAACCAGAAATGATCAGCGCCGGTAATTCCCTGCCCTTTTCGGCCTTCACGCAATCGCGAGCGACTCCACAACACCTGATGCAGATCGACTTCCTTATGCCACTCATAAATATCATTGGGGTAATCCGCATGGGCGATGACATGCAGTCCGCTACTACAGCTTAATTCAATTATCCACGGCAAAGACCCGCACTTTTCCAGCGCCCTTCTCGCTTGCTCACGTTGGTGCTCTGTCAGTGCGGCAAACCAGTCGCCACCATTCATAAACCACAAAGACATCTGCTGCGATGCCAGCGCATCCATCGCCATCTGCTCATGATTGCCTCTTACCGCCCTGACCCAGCGTTGATCCAGTAATTGCAGGCAACGCAAACTCTCCGGGCCACGATCGATAACGTCACCAACCGAGATTAACAAGTCTTGCCACGGGTCAAACCGGCAGAACCATAATTTCTCTCGCAGTTGCGCCAGGCAGCCATGAATATCACCCACCAGCCAAATATGTCGCCACTGACTACCATCAATTCTCTGATAGATGTGGCCTGCCTGTTTCATCAATTCCTTACTCCCGCGCATAAGATCACATTATTTTAACAAAAATGTTAAAAAAGCCTGGACTGAAGCAGTAGAGTGTGTGTTATGGTTGATTGTGAAGTCAGTGAGGGAAAAGCAGTAATGCCATTATCAAACTGGCTTTATAGATAAAAAGAGACCGAACACGATTCCTGTTCTCGTCAACAAAAAAGAAAACCTTTTTAAATTAATACGTTAACCAAAATTACGCTCATCTTTTAATCCCAAACACGTGCCATTGCATGTTAATGCATTCAATTAGTTACCATTTTTTTCGAGTTTTTTAGAGAAAATTTCGGGACTATTTCAGACCAATCCAGGCAGAAATAAACAATCTATGAGTTGAATAATTTCACAGCAATTATGTAAGATTATTTCCGGCTGACTTTCATTCAATTTCGCACTATCGAGCGTACGTCAGCCAGCCGCAGTACGTTCTTGCATACGACGTGCCGCGGCTTCTTTACAATTTATAGCGGTACTGGTGAATTATGCGCAATCTGAACCCATACATGACATATGGCACCCCGCGTCTCTTTTTACTGGGCCAAAGCCGATGATGCTGGCGGTACTATCCCCTCCAGACTTACTGAACAAGATCATCTTTTCACTGATACATGAGCGACACAAAACTCCCGATGGTAAGCGGCTCGTCAGAACCGTATTGATATTTACTGAGAGCTCAGATCAACTTTCCAGGGCAACAGATCGCGTACCCGGTTTGCCGGCCAGTCCTGGATATGTTCAATGACGTAACGCAGCCACTTTTCTGGCTCCACATTGTTCAGACGGCATGTGCCGATCAGCGAGTACAACACCGCCGCATGTTCACCACCGCTGTCGGAACCCGCGAACATCCAGTTTTTCCGGCCTACGGCCACTCCCCGTAAGGCGTTCTCTGCGATGTTGTTGTCGATTTCCACCCAGCCATTACTGCAGTACACGTTCAGTGCATCCCACTGTTTCAGCAGGTATGCGAACGCTTTTGCCGTATCTGAGTGACGCGACAGTGTTTTCATCTGTTGCTGTATCCAGTCATACAGTGACTGCATCAGTGGCGCGGCTCTGGCTTTTCTTGCCGCCAGACGCTGTTCTGCTGAACAGCCCCGGACCTCTGCCTCGATGGCATACAGTTCACCGATACGCTGCAGGGCTTCCGTGGTGATGTAGGTGGGCGCTCTTGCATGCACATCGTGGATTTTTCTCCGGGCATGAGCCATACACGCGGCTTCCGTTATTCTGCCGGATTCGTATAACGCCCGGTAACCACCGTAAGCATCGGCCTGAAGCACACCGCTGTAACCGGCCAGGTGATTTTGTGGATGGATACCTTTCCGGTCCGGACTGTACGCGAACCAGACCGCCGGGGGCATCTGTGAACCGGCGTTACGGTCATCACGGACGTAGACCCACAGCCGGGCTGTCCGGGTTTTACCGCTGCCCGGCTCCTGGACCGGGACGGGGATATCATCAGCATGGACTTTACCGGGCATCAGCACATACTGGCGCAGGACGTCATACAGCGGCTCCAGCAGTTCAGCAACAGCACCTGTCCAGCGCCCCAGTGTGGCACGGCTCAGCTCCACTCCCTGACGACGGTATATTTCTGACTGGCGGTATAACGGCAGATGGTCTGCATATTTCCCGGTGACAACATGGGCCAGAAGCCCCGCTCCGGCATAACTGCGTGCAATGGGTTTTGAAGGTACTGGTGCCTGCACGATATGGTCGCACCGGCAACAGGCCTGTTTCGGACGTTGTGTTTCGATAACCTTAAAGGCGCTGCTGATAAGCTCCAGTTGCTCTGACACATCACATCCCAGAGAACTGAGTTCACCACCACAGGCAGGACAGCATTCCTCTTCCGGCCGGATAACCCGGGTTTCACGGGGAAGTGAGGCCGGTAACGGTTTACGGGCTGAAGACTGGCGCAGGGCGGATGGCAGTACCGGGTCATATTGCTCACCCAGCGTTTCCGCCATTTCTTCCTGAAGTGCGCTGATTCGCTCCTGTGCTTCCTGTATCTGCCGTTCGGTTTTTGCACGAAGTTTTTCTGAGCTTTTACCGAACTGCATACGTTGCAGTTTCGCAACCAGCGCCTTCAGCCGGTTGATTTCGGAAGCATAAGCCGCCACCCGCTGTGAGAGCAGGCGGTTGTATTCAGCCATCTGGCGGATGGTGTCCTGTTGCGTCTGCAACAGTGCCCGCAGGCGGGCGTTCTCATGAGCAAGTGAGGTGTCCATATCCTCACTTTACAACGGGTTATATGCGGATTCCAGCGCGTTCCGTTCGTTTCGGGTGCTTCCAGTTGATACCTTCAAGAAGCATGGATAACTGAGCCGGAGTAAGGTGCACCTTGCCGTCACGGGTGACTGGCCAGACGAAGCGGCCCCGCTCCAGGCGTTTGGTGAAGAGGCACAGTCCGTCACTGTCAGCCCACAACACTTTTATCTGGTCACCCCGGCGTCCGCGGAAGATGAACAGGTGTCCGGAGAACGGGTCATCCTTCAGGACGTTCTGAACTTTTGATGCCAGGCCGTTAAAGCCATTTCGCATATCGGTGATACCTGCAACCAGCCAGATACGCGAACCTGCAGGGAGAGATATCATCAGTGGCTGCTCCCTTTTATTTCGCGGATAAGTGTCTGTAATAACGCCGGCGTCAGTTTACCTTTAAGCCTGAGAGTTCCGGCCGGCAGAACCAGCTCACAACACAGACTGTCGGACGGTGTATTTATCTGCTCTGGTTCCTGTGCGGGGGCCGGGATTTTATTATCCGGCTCCGGCGTTAACGTCACGGGAAGCAGTGCCGGCATATTTTTTCCGGAAGGCAGCAGGCCACCTTTCCGGTATTGATGGCGCCAGTTGAAGAGCAGGTTATCGTTGATTCCGTTTTCCCGGGCGATCTGCGCCACACAGGCTCCGGGCTGCAGTGACTGCTCCACTAAGGCGATTTTAAACTCATAAGGGAAGTTGGGCCGCCGGGGACGTTTTTTTACCACGGGGGCTTCGGATATAACGGTGCTTTCAGGACGTACGACTGGTACCGTGGAAAATTGTCCGTAAAGGCAGGCATCAAGTTCCTGCTCCGACATGCCTGCGGGCAAAGGCCACGAAAGGCCAGCTCTCCGAAAGCGCACGAACATACTACAAACTGTTGATTTTGGTACACCCAGGCGACGCCCGGCCACAACCCGGGGTAAATGTTCTTCAAAGTGAAGACGTAAAGCTTCAGTGATCCAGGTCCGGTGTTTCATACGATAGTGTCCATTAAAAATGATGGACATTATTTTTGTAGAGCCGGAGGAAACAGACCAGACGGTTTAAATGAGCCGGTTACCCCGATGTATTTCTCTTGCAGAAACTCCGGGCAAAAACTCCTGCCGTACGATATATGAAACTCGATCATCCACATTCAGAAAATTCACCATGCAGGGAGAAGACAGTAAAGTTAACGAAGAATATCCTTGGTGTTGCTTCTCTCTTCTCCTGACAAGGGGTTGTGACGTTGCCACCATTGAGAATGCATTCCGACTGAGCATTCAAATATTAAGCATAACACTTAACCGACTGAAAAAAACAAGAACAATACGGTGAAAACAAGCGACTCATCATAAAAACAGTATCGCTTTTTGACAGCAAAATCACCTGGTCTTTTTTAAATTAGCAATATAAATTTCAAGACTGAAGCAATCAATTTTTCCTTATTATTCTCTGATACCACATTTCTCATGATGTTCACCTTTCAGCGAGGTTATTATGAATCCTGTTAATAATACAACACCATCAACTGGAAACTTTTCTTTTCCCAGAACCGCATTAATTAATAATGATCACCATCATTCTCTCTCCGAATGGGCTGAATGGGCTCAAAGCAGCACGCCAGGAGAAAATAGAGAAACAGCCCTGATCCGGCTACAATTATGTCTGAAAAATAATGAAGAATCTCTGGATTTATCCTCATTAAAGCTGACATCTCTCCCTTCATTGCCTGAGCATGTCACATCACTCAAAATTAATAACAATGCTTTAACTTCACTTCCCAGGTTACCCCCTGCCCTTGAAAAAATCGAGGCATCATATAATCAGCTGACAACTCTCCCGGAATTGCCTGGGTCATTGCAAGTCCTTAATGTGGGGCGCAATCGTCTATCCACACTTCCTGAACTACCCGCATCACTGAATTTTCTTAACGTGAATAGCAATCGTCTATCCACACTTCCTGAACTGCCCGCATCACTGAAAAAACTTAATACGGGATACAATCAACTCTCTGCCCTTCCTGAATTACCATCATCACTGAAAACACTTAATGCATACCGTAACAATCTCTCCGTCCTCCCCGGCCTGCCTGCATCGCTGGAATTTCTTAATGTACACAATAATCACCTGACCTCACTCCCTCCCTTACCTGCCATGCTGGGAGCGGTTAATGCGGAGAATAATGCGCTGGAAAGTCTGCCTGATTTTCCTGCGGAGCACCGTTCAGGCGCGAGAGCGTACTGGTTCAACCACAACCGGCTCACAACTGTTCCGGAAAACATACTCAGCCTCAGCCCAGAGAGTACTGTCATTATCGCGGAAAACCCCCTGTCTTCCCGGACAAGACAAACGCTGTTAAGACAAACGACAGGACTAAACTACCGGGGACCCCAGATTCATTTCTCCATGAGTGACGGACAACAGCATACGTCTGTTCGTCCCCTCCCTGAGGCTGTGGCCGCCTGGTTCCCGCAAAACAAACAATCTGATGTATCACAGATATGGCTTGCTTTTGAACGTGAAGAGCACGCCAACACCTTCTCCGCATTCCTTGACCGTCTGGCTGACACGGTCTCCGCCCGTAATGCACAGGGATTCCGTCAGCAGGTCTCTGCATTCCTGGAAAAACTCAGTACCTCTGCGGAGCTTCGACAGCAGTCTTTCGCTGTTGCTGCTGATGCCACAGAGAGCTGCGAAGACCGTGTCGCGCTCACATGGAATAACCTGCAAAAATCTCTCCTGGTCCATCAGGCCTCAGAAGGCCTTTTCGATAATGACACCGGCGCTCTGCTCTCCCTGGGCAGGGAAATGTTCCGCCTCGAAATTCTGGAAGACATTGCCCGGGATAAAGTCAGAACGCTCCGTTTTGTGGATGAGATAGAAGTCTACCTGGCCTTCCAGACCATGCTCGCAGAGAAACTGCAGCTTTCCACTGCCGTGAAGGAAATGCGTTTCTATGGTGTGTCGGGGGTGACAGAAAATGACCTCCGCACTGCCGAAGCCATGGTCAGAAGCCGTGAAGAGAATGAATTTACGGACTGGTTCGCCCTCTGGGGACCATGGCATGCTGTACTGAAACGCACGGAAGCTGACCGCTGGGCACAGGCAGAAGAGCAGAAGTATGAGATGCTGGAGAATGAGTACCCTCAGCGGGTGGCTGACCGGCTGAAAGCATCCGGTCTGAGCGGTGATGCGGATGCGGAGAGGGAAGCCGGAGCACAGGTGATGCGTGAGACTGAACAACAGATTTACCGTCAGCTGACTGACGAGGTACTGGCCCTGCGATTGCCTGAAAACGGCTCACGCCTGCACCATTCATAATCACATCGCATAAACCGCAGACCGGACTGATTCCGGAAAAACGCAGGCCCGAATCCCCGGGCCTCATTAATCACTCTGGTTTATCCGGCCAGTCAGGAGCTGCGGTGCCCACTCGACTGACCAGAACGCTGTAGCGTTCCCATGACTCCAGTCGTGCGCGTTCCTCATCCGTTGCCATATTCAGCCTGACAGCGCGCTCCAGTTGCCGAATAACGCTTTCCGCTTCGGAAAGTAACGCGGCCTTTTGTGATTCTGCCTGTTGTTGCTGTTCGTCTGCCGTATAAATCCGCTTAACCACAGCTCCGTCCTTAAACATCCACTTCCCTGAATCATCGGCACGGCGATTAGCTGTAATATCAGGAACTTCAACGACGCTATAGCCTTCAGGGTTAAGTGTGGAGGCATCTTTGGTGATGGCGACAATAATATTATTTTCGTCGTAAACCATTTTTATTGTGTCTGACTGAAAGTTCTTCACTTCCTCATACCAGTTTTTCCCGTCTTCAGCGTAAAGCCAGATGACTCCGTGCTTCTTTGTTAACTCATACTGTTCCAGTGTTTTAGCGTTACCCGCTTTTATGTTCTTTAAGTGCATCATATTAAACGCTCGCTACGTTATACCAGGTGCCATTAATCAGTTTTTGCAGCGGTCGGTAATACACACCGTTAACGTTATCCGCTGAGTTACGGTGGGTATCCGATATCGATATCCCTGACAGCCCGTGTCCCGAAGGTGCGCGAAATGTCCACGAAACGGTGTTACTGCCAGGGGTGTAATACATTTCGGAACCATAACGCACATCCTGCACGCCGCCATTTCGCTGCTGATAGCGGGCATCGAAATTTCCATAGTTTGATGGGGTCATCTGTCCGTTTACAGCGAATGTGATACTGCCATCGGTATTTCTCTGGCTGTAGAAATGCCAGCCGGAATCATCACCAAGCTCTGCAACTACGGGACGGGATGAATTACCCCATAAATTAAACGTTGCGTTTTTCGTGGAGTTGTTGGCGCTGGATAACGTGAATTTTCTGGCAGTTCCGGCCTGAATATTCTTAAAAGCAATAGTCACACCATTCTGAAAACGGAATACTCGCTGGCCATTTGCATAAACATCAAGCAGACCATCGCCGTTCTGTTTCAGGCCGGTATCGTTATCCCCGAAAGCAATTGAATTTCCGCCCAGCGCGTTCTGAACGCCGATACCCAGCGCACCATTGACCTGCAAACCACCGCCAACAGACACTTTATGCGACATGGATATTTCACCCGTCCGCAGATTAATAGTGAACGGACGAAGTGGACCAATATCGCCATTCTCGCCCTGATTTTCCCAGGTAGGAATGAGGTGCAGACACTCTTCCGAACGACGAAAAATAAGACCAAAAGCGTCGTTGAAAATCCTCAGCGCATTAACACCACGGATTTTCAGCTCTCCGGTTATTTTATCGCCTTCCCGATGAACATAGCGTTGATCTGACTGCTCTTTACTGTAAACCTGAAGATTATCCCGTGCCGTCCCTTTATTCTGAAGGTCTGACAGATTGTTCTTCTGCCGCAGGAATATCCTTTTCGGATCCTCAAGAAGATTTACCCAGCCCGCACTGTCGGAGCCTTCAGGATCGGTCAGGTTATCGTCTGTGGTATTCAGCCAGACCGCTGTTGTTGCGACTCCGGCGAGAATGGCTCCTTTTGCATATCCACCAATGGCCCCCGCAAAACCGGCATTATACGTGTACAAACCGCCAGCCTGGGCGAACCGTATTGCTGCGGTAATATCGTACATCAGACCGTTAAAATCCTTGCCGTGTGGCGGTATACCTCCCGCTGAGACCGCTGTCATGGTCACCGGAGGAAAACCTGAATCATACGCAGCATTACCGCTCTCTCTGGTCTGCTGTGTCGCCTTGTCCGGGATACGGTTTTTATCTCCGGTACTCGCAAAGGGGACCGTCAGCTGGCGGGGGTTATCACTGGCCTTCATTACGGGGCTCCTTTAAAACCACTGAAACATAAACACCCGGCGGGGATGGCAGTGCACCCGACGACTGGATAATCGCCAGTTCTGCCAACGAGAGCGCGGACTCAAAGATGTAACTCATCCTCAATCCACCATTATTCAGAACATAAGCCCGGCGTTTTTTTCCGAACATAAATCTCAGCATCCGGTTAATATCCGGAACGGAACAGTCAGTAATGTTCGACATGGCTTTCATCAGTATCAGCCGCCGGTATACAGCATCAGACAGGTCAACAGTCCGGGTATCCGATTTTCCGTTGTAAAACGGTGCCTGATTAAACGGACGGGGATCATCCATTACCGGGGTGTCCATCCTGGACTCGCTGAAGCCCAGGTAATTAAAATCGTCCTTTACCGTCAGCCGGCGACTGACACCCACAATCTTCCCCCAGACATCAAGACCGTACTTTTCTGCGGTATCGATGTTCCAGATAAGACCATAAAAATCACTGATAAAACTGTCGGGGGAAAGCGCTGCGTTAAAGCTGTTAATGAGGGCATTGAGTCGGGGGCTGGCAGCATACTGCGCAAGCACAGTGGCAGCCACATTCTGCACGTTATGCCTCCTGGAGTTTCACACTGATATCCGACACATCCAGAACCGGAATCTCATCTATCCCGAAAGTGACAGCCGTTGTCCATGACGAACCGTCACGGCTCACAGTAAGGCCCAGAATATCAATATGTTCCGGATAGGTTTTGTAAATGCCGGCATAGTAGCGCCCGGCAGAGACAACAGAGGCAACCCTTGCCCGCAGACCACCATCTGTACCATTAAATGCGTCCAGCACGGATTGCTGTACCTGTCGGGTAATATCTGAAGGCAGGTAGTCACTTTTTTTCAGCGTCACACTGACATGCAGACTGACGGGTTTAAGTGTCTGCCAGCTGATCACGTATTCAGGATACGGCGGATCGTACTCCTTATCTGCAACAGTGAACGTTGTGTTGCCATTCATATCAATACCCGGCGGAGCCTTACGCCAGATGGCCGCCGCGATATCTGCCGGGCTGCCGCCGTACACGCCAACATAAAGCGAACCGGGTGTTAATGGATACTGACTGACTCCGGCTTTTTGTTCTGTTTTTTTCGGATTATGGGTGACGTAAACATCCACCACGTTTTCTATCGTGGAGAGTATTTCACCCCGGATGGCTTCCAGAATATTCCGGGCATTACGGGCAACTGAATCGCGTCGGCGGTTTTCAAAGTCCGCACGGGTTTCCTCATCGCTGCCCGGCACACCGGCACTGGCGTTAGTGACACCTGACCAGCCAGGTATTGCCTTATAAATTTTATTCAGCGTCCCCACAGAACAGCCGACGGGGCCGGTGGACAAATTCAGAAATACCGCATCAACCTGCCCTGATGCGCCGATAGTGACGTCTGACTGACTGACATACTTATAACCGGCCTCATCCTGCGCCATACTGCCCGCCGGGATCAGCGTGCCAACCAGCCCGGTACAGGTCGCTGTTACTGTCGTACCTGTGGCCCCGCGGCGCTCCAGGAAATAAATCCTGCCTATTGCATCCTGAAAGCGACCACTGGAAAAGTCAGGGTTGATCTGGTTAACGATATACAGCAACTGATCGTTTTTATCCGCAATAATGGCGCTTTCGCTGGATGCAAGTTGTCCCTGCGGACTGCTCAGACTGGTACTCATGGCCCCGCCCAGCGCCGCCGAAAAATCAGCAAGCCTGCCGCTCAGAATATCCGCTTCATCCGGCACATTCAGCCCGCTATCCGAAATCTGTACAGCGGGCACTGCGGTAGAAAAAGATTTATTTTCACTCATAGCAGTACCGTAAAAATGTCATTATTGGTATCTGTAATACGCAGCACACCTGTTACTGTCCGGGTTTGATCAGCTGTGACCTGGCAGACAGCGGCGCTCACGGTCGGCAGTTTAAGTGCTTCCTGTTGCAGAGTGGCATTCACCAGTTGTGTGCCGGGCCAGTGTCCGAGGATGCGTGGCCAGTAAGGTATGCCAGCCGTTGAGTCGTACCAGCACTCCCCCAGAAAAGTACTGCACGCACACGCCACATCCTGAGCTACCGCATGGGGATTATCAGTAATGGCAAGATTTCCGGTATCATCAAGCAGGATATCCCATGTCCCGGTGTCAAGAAGAAATGATCGTGACTGCATGTTTTCTCCTGTTTACCGGGGTCCCTGCGTGGTTGAGCCGCCGGACTCAACGCCGCCGTGAACGTGGTTTCCAAAATCAATACCCCCGATGTTCGAACCGCCGGAAAGCCTGGACTGCCCGGTAACGTTAAGCCCCTTACTGACGGAGGTATCGCCGTTCAGCGCAATTTGTGGTGAGTTAACGGTGAAGCTTTTCGGCGCATTAATCACACCCTCAGGCGCGGATATCTCCACTTTCCAGGGAGATACAATCCGTATCTGGTTGTCATCAAATACCACAAACTGGACGGGATCACCGTTGAGCACGCCACCCAGCCAGATGGCATCAGCATAATTATGGGTACGCTTTGATCCCGGCATCGCAGCCTGACGCGTGGCTTTTACCGCACTGATATCCCGATCGCAGATGGCAAGAAAACCGATATCCCCCACATGTGGCGGCATAATCACCGCATTACCGCCCCCCTGTAGTCGCCATACGGGAATGTTATAAATCACCTCATGTTCAACCGGGGAACCGTCTGCTGCAACGCCCATTACCATCGGTCGGGCCTCAATAAATTCCTCTTCCACGGCTACCACCCGTCCCAGAGTGATAAACGCATGACGTCCGAGAAACTGCCGCAGCATAAAGTCCTGTGCATTGATTTCGCTGTTCACGTCTGTCGGGTTACTGAGTGGTTGTGCCATTTTCTTCAGCCCTCATCATGGTACAGTTGGAACTCCACGGACCGCCCACGGTTCGCGAAGTAATGGTGTGTATCACCCCTGTGATCGTATAATCGCCCGTCATATCAGGCAGTGACGATTCCAGATGCGCTGGCCTGCCAGTAAAGAGATCGGGGCAGAATATCGTGGTGGCGCTGAGTCCGGTCATGGTGTAAACCGGATAGCCAGTCAGTCCGTGATCCGGCGAAATCAGTACCGGCGGAATATTCCGGTTCTGCCCTTTCGGCCAGATGGTGACTTTCTCCACATTCCCCAGATCAATGTTAATATCGGCGGCTGAAGCGACATCCAGCATTTGTTGTACAACATTACCGGAAAAATGCGGGTCAGACAGACTGCGGCTGACCCCCTGGTTTTCAAATCCAAGCCCGACAGTTGACGCCAGCGCACGGATAATATCTGCAACCGCAACATCGCCCTTTGCGCTGAAATCTGCCGCCGTCTGATTACGCAGATTAAAATGAATCTGTCCTGTCAGAATGAGCGGAATATCCGGTGCCTGGTTGTAGTCGGCGTATGCATCAGTAATATCACCTTCAAAAATAAGCCGCCCGTCGGCCCACAGCCGCATTTTATTTGCGGTACTCTGCTCCTGTCGCCACACACCGCGCCAGCTTAAATTCGTCATATGCGCCGGTGACATTCCCCAGATATACAGCGTGATTTGTGTACCAGCCACCCCTCCATATACGGCAATACTGGCAAAACAGCTTGCGTCGGTAATGGTCAGCATATTGCCCTGGCCATTACCAAACGTTCGCCCGTCTGAAAGAGTGAACTCCACCGTTATTTTACGTTGTCTGTAGCTCATATCAGTTCCTCAGGTAACAGCCAGTAGAGCCGGTACCGGGATCCGAGCCCCCGCCAGTCAGGGTCACTATTCCCCTCCGTGTCGGTAAAAAACAGGTCCCCCTGAAACGGCAGGTATCCGTACCGGACAATCCGGTTATTATTCAGACACAGCACGCCATACAGGCACGGTTCACCATTAACAATGATATCGATATACATCCCCGTAGTACGCTGATTCAGGCGAATGGTGCAGACCTGAGCGCCCAGTGTCACCGTAAACTGCTGGGCTTTAACGGGAGATAAAACAATTTCCAGCATCAGGTGATCTCCCTGTTCGTGGCACTTCGTCTGTCAGCGTCTGACGGTTGTGTCACCGACGCCGTAACTGGCTGCGTTTTAACCGATGCGGCCCCTTTTGCTTTATCGTTGTCCGTGGGAGACGACCTATCCGTACTTCCCACTGACACCTCTCCTGTATTCATTACGGTCTGAAATACCGCAGTAACCGTCAGTAAGGTCGGACCATTATTACTTCGCATTCGGTAGTCATATTTCACAAGGTCGCAGGATGTCCATGTCTTGTCCGGCGTCTCAATATCGTAGAGTCCTGCCGTGGTACGCATCCTTTCAAGCGTTTCCAGCACATTCGTCCGCGAGGTGGTGGAAAAATTTGTCAGATTCGGGACAACCCCGGAAAACGCCGTCCAGCCCTCTACAGTGAAAGTCACATGCAGTTCCTGCGATCTCTGGATTTTATTAAAGGTGGTATAAGCCCCCTGCTCCACGGGGACGGTGGAAACAGAAGCCTCCGCGCCCACCTCAACGGCAACAAAAGAATCCGGGGAAAAAGGTTTTTCCCCCTTCTGGTAAGCACCTGCCGGATCATTTACTGCGTAATAAATACCGAATGATGGTGCCAGTACACTGTTAATGAGTCCCAGTACCCCGCCACCACGAACGGCACTCAGTACATTACTTTCATTGAGTGAAAAGTTATTCAGGGAAAAATTATCGAAAGAAAAACTCATCCTGTTACCCCGCTGGAATAAACCGACACAAGCGCCGAATTCCTTATACGCTGACGTGCATCATCGGTGATCCCCTTCACATTGTCTGAAGTTGTGGTGACATTCAGCGTCCCGATATGCGTGGTTTCCGTTACGGTGGGCTGCGATACAGGCGCAGGATGGCGCGACCGTATGGCCATTGCCGCACCCGGATAAGGCAGGTTCGCCAGCACCCGCGGAATATAGTTGCGGGTCTCCTCCGGAGCAGCAGCCAGTCCCTTACGCTGAACATTTCCCTCTCCCCAGTTATATGCCGCCAGAGCCTTAGCCAGATCGCCATGAAAAAAACGCATCAGACCACCCAGTTTTCTCGCGGCAGCATCTGCGGATTTTTCGGGATCAAAGGGGTCGTTCCCCCTCAGACCAAATTCCCTGGCCGTCTGCGGCATAAACTGAAACAGTCCCATCGCACCAGCAGGTGAGACGGCAAACTGATTACCACGGGATTCGGTGATCGCAACGCTGCGCAGCAGTCCGGGCGGCAGGTTATATTTTTCCTCCAGTTGAGACAGTTTCGGTTGCAGCCAGCCTAACAGGGCTTCCCCGGTCTTCGTCGGTCGCTGGCGGTTTTGCATGGCATTACCGAGTTTTTCCTGCGTCGCACGCATACCCTGTAGCCAGGATTCACCGAAGGCTGCTTCCCTCCCGGTTGCCTGAGAAGCCTGAGTATCCAGCATTCCCTGCTGCCATACTGTGGATGATTGTGCCCGGGTGATGTTGCCAGGCTTTTCTCCGGCATCCAGTTTTGTCTGATACGTCTCCATCTCTTTCTTATTGAAAAAGAAAGTCCCGTCTGAAGCCCAGAAAAAACCTTGTAAATCCAGCCAGTCCTTATTTTTCCTGCCAACAATGGATGTCAGTAATCCGTCAACAACCGGGTAAAGCGCCGTTATCGCAAAAAGAAGGCCTCCGGGGCCACTGAGGGCTTTTGTCAGCCCCCGCACCCATGACGCCACTTTCAGCCCGATCAGCGTAATAATGACATTCTGCCAGCCCCCCAGTTCTCCGGCAGCCTTATTCGCCAGGGAGGCCACTGACTCAACGTCATTCAGAAATGTGGTGATAAAACTGTTCACTTCCTCCGGATGTTGCTGCATCCAGTCACCGAGTGTCTCCAGCCAGTGGCTGAGCTTCAGCGCGTACGGCATCAACGCGGTGCTAAGCGTCATCCCGATGCCGGACCAGGTCTGATCGAGCTCAACAAGCTCTTTTCGTAGCTTACGGGCCAGCGCTATACGCCCCGGCGTAACCTGCGAACGGGAAGTAAATTCGTCCACATCTTTCAGCGCATGACCGGAGCCAAGAAACTGCTGTCCGGCATAACTGAAGCCCAGCGCGTTGCCGTAGGCAGTTTGTTCGGACTTTGTCAGTCGCGGAAAAATAACCGCCAGCTTGCGCATGATGGTTTCAGTGCTGTCAGTATTTAAATCAACACTAATGCCCGCCCTGGCTGCAACCTGAAACAAATCCTGTAACACAGGATCAAAGGACCTTCCGGCTCTGAAGGCCGCTTTTGCATTTGCAAGCCGGGAAAATGCCCCAGACATTTCCCCTTCATCAACATTATTTGCCCGCGCAGCCCGTAGCCATCCGTCCAGATTTCTGGCCTTCATGCCAAAAGCATCGGATTCCACGGACAGACGGTTCAGGTCACGGGCAAAACCTGTTACCAGGTTCTTCAGCCCCCCCAGCGTCAGACTGACACCCGCAAGAGCCAGAATCTCGCTACGGATCCCTGAAAAAAAACGGGCCGCCCGTTTCCCGGCATCTTCCATTCGACGGGCTGTTTTATCAGCATCTTTTCCGGTTTTTTCCAGTGATTCACTGGTTTTCTTCTGTCCCTGACTGAATGTGTCAGCGACACCTTCCATCACCGTCGTGAGCCGGTTAAGGGCAGCATGTACTGCCTGTTCCCCGGCAGTAAAGTCCCTGTCATCAATCCCGAGGGACAGAACAAGCTCATCAAGTACCTGCGCCATTTCTGTTCTCCTGTATCACCTGTTCGTTATGGGCATCCACATGAATTATTTCCAGCAGATCCCATAAGTCCTGCACACCAAGGACAGAATCCAGTTCAGCTTTTGGTAAGCGGCTCGTCAGAACCGTATTGATATTTACTGAGAGCTCAGATCAACTTTCCAGGGCAACAGATCGCGTACCCGGTTTGCCGGCCAGTCCTGGATATGTTCAATGACGTAACGCAGCCACTTTTCTGGCTCCACATTGTTCAGACGGCATGTGCCGATCAGCGAGTACAACACCGCCGCATGTTCACCACCGCTGTCGGAACCCGCGAACATCCAGTTTTTCCGGCCTACGGCCACTCCCCGTAAGGCGTTCTCTGCGATGTTGTTGTCGATTTCCACCCAGCCATTACTGCAGTACACGTTCAGTGCATCCCACTGTTTCAGCAGGTATGCGAACGCTTTTGCCGTATCTGAGTGACGCGACAGTGTTTTCATCTGTTGCTGTATCCAGTCATACAGTGACTGCATCAGTGGCGCGGCTCTGGCTTTTCTTGCCGCCAGACGCTGTTCTGCTGAACAGCCCCGGACCTCTGCCTCGATAGCATACAGTTCACCGATACGCTGCAGGGCTTCCGTGGTGATGTCGGTGGGCGCTCTTGCATGCACATCGTGGATTTTTCTCCGGGCATGAGCCATACACGCGGCTTCCGTTATTCTGCCGGATTCGTATAACGCCCGGTAACCACCGTAAGCATCGGCCTGAAGCACACCGCTGTAACCGGCCAGGTGATTTTGTGGATGGATACCTTTCCGGTCCGGACTGTACGCGAACCAGACCGCCGGGGGCATCTGTGAACCGGCGTTGCGGTCATCACGGACGTAGACCCACAGCCGGGCTGTCCGGGTTTTACCGCTGCCCGGCTCCTGGACCGGGACGGGGATATCATCGGCATGGACTTTACCGGGCATCAGCACATACTGGCGCAGGACGTCATACAGCGGCTCCAGCAGTTCAGCAACGGCACCGGTCCAGCGCCCCAGTGTGGCACGGCTCAGCTCCACTCCCTGACGACGGTATATTTCTGACTGGCGGTATAACGGCAGATGGTCTGCATATTTCCCGGTGACAACATGGGCCAGAAGCCCCGCTCCGGCATAACTGCGTGCAATGGGTTTTGAAGGTACTGGTGCCTGCACGATATGGTCGCACCGGCAACAGGCCAGTTTCGGACGTTGTGTTTCGATAACCTTAAAGGCGCTGCTGATAAGCTCCAGTTGCTCTGACACATCACATCCCAGAGAACTGAGTTCACCACCACAGGCAGGACAGCATTCCTCTTCCGGCCGGATAACCCGGGTTTCACGGGGAAGTGAGGCCGGTAACGGTTTACGGGCTGAAGACTGGCGCAGGGCGGATGGCAGTACCGGGTCATATTGCTCACCCAGCGTTTCCGCCATTTCTTCCTGAAGTGCGCTGATTCGCTCCTGAGCTTCCTGTATCTGCCGTTCGGTTTTTGCACGAAGTTTTTCTGAGCTTTTACCGAACTGCATACGTTGCAGTTTCGCAACCAGCGCCTTCAGCCGGTTGATTTCGGAAGCATAAGCCGCCACCCGCTGTGAGAGCAGGCGGTTGTATTCAGCCATCTGGCGGATGGTGTCCTGTTGCGTCTGCAACAGTGCCCGCAGGCGGGCGTTCTCATGAGCAAGTGAGGTGTCCATATCCTCACTTTACAACGGGTTATATGCGGATTCCAGCGCGTTCCGTTCGTTTCGGGTGCTTCCAGTTGATACCTTCAGGAAGCATGGATAACTGAGCCGGAGTAAGGTGCACCTTGCCGTCACGGGTGACTGGCCAGACGAAGCGGCCCCGCTCCAGGCGTTTGGTGAAGAGGCACAGTCCGTCACTGTCAGCCCACAACACTTTTATCTGGTCACCCCGGCGTCCGCGGAAGATGAACAGGTGTCCGGAGAACGGGTCATCCTTCAGGACGTTCTGAACTTTTGATGCCAGGCCGTTAAAGCCATTTCGCATATCGGTGATACCTGCAACCAGCCAGATACGCGAACCGGCAGGGAGAGATATCATCAGTGGCTGCTCCCTTTTATTTCGCGGATAAGTGTCTGTAATAACGCCGGCGTCAGTTTACCTTTAAGCCTGAGAGTTCCGGCCGGCAGAACCAGCTCACAACACAGACTGTCGGACGGTGTATTTATCTGCTCTGGTTCCTGTGCGGGGGCCGGGATTTTATTATCCGGCTCCGGCGTTAACGTCACGGGAAGCAGTGCCGGCATATTTTTTCCGGAAGGCAGCAGGCCACCTTTCCGGTATTGATGGCGCCAGTTGAAGAGCAGGTTATCGTTGATTCCGTTTTCCCGGGCGATCTGCGCCACACAGGCTCCGGGCTGCAGTGACTGCTCCACTAAGGCGATTTTAAACTCATAAGGGAAGTTGGGCCGCCGGGGTAATGCCGATCAGTTAAGGATCAGTTGACCGATCCAGTGGCTGTGTAAGAATCCGGAAACGCTCACTCGTTTCCGGATTTTTTTATGCTCATTGGACAGGCCCTTGATTTGGTATCCCGTTACGATTCTCTGCGTAACCCACTGACTTCTCTGGGGGATTACCTCGACCCCGAACTCATCTCTCGTTGCCTTGCCGAATCAGGTACTGTAACGCTACGCAAGCGCCGTCTTCCCCTCGAAATGATGGTCTGGTGTATTGTTGGCATGGCGCTTGAGCGTAAAGAACCTCTTCACCAGATTGTGAATCGCCTGGACATCATGCTGCCGGGCAATCGCCCCTTCGTTGCCCCCAGTGCCGTTATTCAGGCCCGCCAGCGTCTGGGAAGTGAGGCTGTCCGCCGCGTGTTCACGAAAACAGCGCAGCTCTGGCATAACGCCACGCCGCATCCGCACTGGTGCGGCCTGACCCTGCTGGCCATCGATGGTGTGTTCTGGCGCACACCGGATACACCAGAGAACGATGCAGCCTTCCCCCGCCAGACACATGCCGGGAACCCGGCGCTCTACCCGCAGGTCAAAATGGTCTGCCAGATGGAACTGACCAGCCATCTGCTGACGGCTGCAGCCTTCGGCACGATGAAGAACAGCGAAAATGAGCTTGCTGAGCAACTTATAGAACAAACCGGCGATAACACCCTGACGTTAATGGATAAAGGTTATTACTCACTGGGACTGTTAAATGCCTGGAGCCAGGCGGGAGAACACCGCCACTGGATGATCCCTCTCAGAAAGGGAGCGCAATATGAAGAGATCAGAAAACTGGGTAAAGGCGATCATCTGGTGAAGCTGAAAACCAGCCCGCAGGCACGAAAAAAGTGGCCGGGGCTGGGAAATGAGGTGACAGCCCGCCTGCTGACCGTGACGCGCAAAGGAAAAGTCTGCCATCTGCTGACGTCGATGACGGACGCCATGCGCTTCCCCGGAGGAGAAATGGCGGATCTGTACAGTCATCGCTGGGAAATCGAACTGGGATACAGGGAGATAAAACAGACGATGCAACTGAGCAGGCTGACGCTGAGAAGTAAAAAGCCGGAGCTTGTGGAGCAAGAGCTGTGGGGTGTCTTACTGGCTTATAATCTGGTGAGATATCAGATGATTAAAATGGCAGAACATCTGAAAGGTTACTGGCCGAATCAACTGAGTTTCTCAGAATCATGCGGAATGGTGATGAGAATGCTGATGACATTGCAGGGCGCTTCACCGGGACGTATACCGGAGCTGATGCGCGATCTTGCAAGTATGGGACAACTTGTGAAATTACCGACAAGAAGGGAAAGAGCCTTCCCGAGAGTGGTAAAGGAGAGGCCCTGGAAATACCCCACAGCCCCGAAAAAGAGCCAGTCAGTTGCTTAACTGACTGGCATTAGGGCCGCCGGGGACGTTTTTTTACCACGGGGGCTTCGGATATAACGGTGCTTTCAGGACGTACGACTGGTACCGTGGAAAATTGTCCGTAAAGGCAGGCATCAAGTTCCTGCTCCGACATGCCTGCGGGCAAAGGCCACGAAAGGCCAGCTCTCCGAAAGCGCACGAACATACTACAAACTGTTGATTTTGGTACACCCAGGCGATGCCCGGCCACAACCCGGGGTAAATGTTCTTCAAAGTGAAGACGTAAAGCTTCAGTGATCCAGGTCCGGTGTTTCATACGATAGTGTCCATTAAAAATGATGGACACTATTTTTGTAGAGCCGGAGGAAACAGACCAGACGGTTTAAATGAGCCGGTTACGCGCTTAAAGCGCAGCACATTACTATTACCGCCGAAACTCAGGGGGCGAAAGTCGAGTTTACTGTTGAACAATTACAGCAAAGTGAGTATTTGCAGCTTCCTGCGTTCATCACCACACTCCCTCCCGCCTTATGGTTTGTACAACGACGCCGATATTTTCGCATCTCCGCCCCACTTCATCCGCCTTATTATTGCCAGACCAAACTGGCAGATAACAGTACGTTACGTTTTCGCCTGTATGATTTATCGTTAGGTGGCATGGGCGCATTGCTGGAAACGGAAAAACCAGCCGGATTGCACGAAGGCATGCGCTTCGCACAGATTGAGGTCAACATGGGACAATGGGGAGTTTTTCACTTTGACGCCCAGTTACTGGCTATCAGCGAACGCAAATTGATTGATGGCAAAAATGAAACCATCTCCACTCCCCGTCTGAGCTTTCGTTTTCTTAACGTCGGCCCGACGGTGGAGCGGCAATTACAGCGAATTATTTTCTCACTCGAACGGGAAGCCCGGGAGAAAGCGGACAAAATACGCGACTGAGTTACATCGCATCCAGTGCCTGCTCGAGTTTGTAGATATAGCGCGGTGCCTGCGGTGCGGGGTGATTTTTCGCTACATGCTCGAGGAACTCGTCAGCGTCCAGATCGTTGATTTTACTGATCGCCTTTTTCCGATCTGATGAGAAAGTCCGTAACAGCGCGCCAGCTCCGTTGGCGTATGACACCACCAGTGCATATTGCAGTACCTTCGGATCTTCAATTCCTGCCAGCGGGCCGGTTTCCAGAATATTCAGGTAAGCCGCCCCCATTGAGATATTGCGCTCCGGGTTTTTCAGTTCGCTGGTTGTCGGTTCGCCACTCCACCCCATGCGGCGATAAACATCACGTCCGGACGTTGAGGCTTTCAACTGCATCAGACCAATCGCATTCGACTTACTGACCGCGTTTGGGTTACCGCCCGATTCAATAGCGATAATCGCCGTGATCAATTGTGGATCGACACCCCAGGCCGCACCGGCCTTCTGGCTTATTGGCATCCACTTCATTGCACGTTGTACCGGAACTTTCGCGTTCCACGGCGGGTTCGTGTAGTCATGCTTAGATGAACAACCCGCTAATAACACAATCAAAAAGGCAAACCATCTCAATTTCACTTCATCTATCCTTATAGCCTGGAATCGCCGTTGAGGTGACAACAGCACACCTAAGCGGCATGATATACAATTCGTTTCTGTTGTCAGCAAGGAATTGCCATGTCTCAGTTTCACTTAATCGCCCCGTCGGGTTACTGCATTAATCAGCACGCCGCGCAGCGCGGTATTCAACGCCTGACGGATGCAGGTCATCAGGTCAATAACGTAGAGGTCATTGCCCGACGCTGTGAGCGTTTTGCTGGTACGGAAACGGAGCGACTGGAGGATATCAATGCCCTTGCCAGGCTGACGTCACCCAACACTATCGTACTGGCAGTACGCGGCGGTTACGGTGCCAGTCGCTTACTGGCAGACATTGACTGGCAGGCACTGGTAACTCGCCAACAACATGATCCGTTGCTCATCTGCGGGCATAGCGATTTTACGGCCATTCAGTGCGCTCTTCTGGCGCAAGGCAATGTCATCACCTTTAGCGGACCGATGCTGGTGGCGAATTTTGGCGCGGATGAGTTGAACGCCTTTACCGAGCACCATTTCTGGCTGGCGTTACGTAATGAAACGTTCGCCATTGAATGGCAAGGGGAAGGCCCGGCGTGTCAGAGCGAAGGCACGTTGTGGGGAGGCAACCTCGCGATGTTGATTTCGCTGATTGGTACGCCTTGGATGCCGCAAATCGAGAACGGCATTCTGGTGCTGGAGGATATCAACGAGCATCCTTTCCGCGTCGAGCGCATGTTGTTACAGCTTTATCACGCAGGTATTTTACATCGTCAGAGCGCGATCATTCTCGGTAGTTTCAGTGGCAGCGCGCCAAATGATTATGACGCGGGTTACAACCTGGAGTCAGTTTACGCGTTCTTGCGCTCTCGTCTGTCGATCCCACTCATCACCGGCCTCGATTTTGGTCATGAACAACGCACGGTTACACTGCCGTTGGGCGCACATGCCATACTCAATAACGATAAAAGAGGCACACGGATGACAATAAGCGGTCATCCTGTTCTGAAAGCGTAAAAAAATCACGCTTCAGGGCCAAGTAAAACGCTGTTTCTGCCGTGAATATGGTAGGGTTTATAGTACGAGACAGCGTAATCAGGAGTAACCGACCGTTGGATGCCGCAACAATCATTAGCCTTTTCATCTTAGGCTCCATCCTTGTCACCAGTAGTATTTTACTTAGTTCATTTTCTTCCCGCCTTGGCATTCCGATTCTGGTTATTTTCCTGGCGATTGGCATGTTGGCGGGCGTCGATGGCGTCGGCGGCATTCCGTTTGATAATTATCCTTTTGCCTACATGGTAAGTAATCTGGCGCTGGCAATTATTTTGCTCGACGGCGGGATGCGAACCCAGGCCAGCTCATTTCGCGTTGCATTAGGTCCGGCGCTTTCACTGGCGACAGTCGGCGTGCTTATCACCTCCGGTTTAACCGGCATGATGGCGGCGTGGTTGTTTAATCTTGATTTGATTGAAGGCTTATTAATCGGTGCCATTGTCGGCTCCACCGACGCCGCAGCGGTCTTTTCTCTGCTTGGCGGCAAGGGACTTAACGAACGTGTTGGCTCAACACTGGAGATAGAATCCGGCAGCAATGATCCGATGGCCGTCTTTCTGACGATTACCTTGATTGCGATGATCCAGCATCATGAAAGCACTATTAGCTGGATGTTCGTTGTCGATATTCTGCAGCAATTTGGGCTGGGAATTGTGATCGGTCTTGGCGGTGGTTATTTACTGCTGCAAATGATTAACCGCATTGCTCTGCCTGCGGGCTTGTATCCATTGCTGGCATTAAGCGGCGGTATCCTGATTTTCTCTTTAACCACTGCGCTGGAAGGCAGCGGTATTCTGGCAGTTTATCTGTGCGGTTTTCTGCTGGGTAATCGCCCGATTCGCAACCGCTACGGCATTCTGCAAAATTTCGACGGCCTCGCCTGGCTGGCACAAATCGCCATGTTCCTCGTGCTCGGCCTGTTGGTTAATCCGAGCGACCTGCTGCCTATTGCCATTCCGGCGCTCATATTGTCCGCATGGATGATTTTCTTCGCCCGTCCCCTGTCGGTATTTGCCGGATTATTACCGTTCCGCGGCTTCAATCTGCGCGAACGGGTGTTTATCAGTTGGGTGGGATTACGCGGCGCGGTGCCGATCATTCTGGCAGTATTTCCGATGATGGCGGGGCTGGAAAATGCGCGCTTGTTCTTTAACGTCGCCTTCTTCGTGGTGCTGGTTTCACTGCCATTACAGGGAACATCACTCTCGTGGGCAGCGAAAAAAGCCAAAGTCGTGGTTCCGCCCGTCGGACGTCCTGTATCACGCGTTGGCCTGGATATTCACCCGGAAAACCCGTGGGAGCAGTTTGTTTATCAGTTAAGTGCCGATAAATGGTGCGTGGGTGCGGCACTGCGCGATCTGCATATGCCAAAAGAGACGCGTATTGCGGCACTGTTTCGTGATAACCAGTTGCTTCATCCCACCGGCAGCACCCGACTGCGCGAAGGCGATGTGCTGTGTGTAATTGGTCGGGAGCGCGATCTTCCGGCGCTCGGTAAACTGTTCAGCCAGTCGCCGCCAGTCGCGCTGGATCAACGCTTCTTTGGTGACTTCATTCTCGAAGCCAGCGCCAAATATGCTGATGTGGCGCTGATATATGGTCTGGAAGACGGCCGGGAATATCGCGATAAACAGCAAACACTGGGTGAAATTGTTCAGCAGTTGTTAGGCGCGGCACCGGTTGTCGGTGACCAGGTGGAGTTTGCCGGGATGATCTGGACGGTGGCTGAGAAAGAAGATAATGCCGTGTTGAAGATCGGCGTTCGGGTGGCAGAGGACGAAGCCGAATCTAAAATTTGATGTAGTTTGTATCGCCGGATGCGACGCTGTGCGTCTTATCCGGCTAACAGCAAGTTACACCGTCACAACTGGCACGCGTAACGCCAGCGAGCACATCAACTCATAGCCTACCGTTCCGGCAGCGGCGGCGACATCATCAATTTTGATCTCCTTGCCCCACAGCTCAACCGGCGTACCAATTCCCGCTTGCGGGCAGGGCGTCAAATCAACCGCCAGCATATCCATCGAGACTGTCCCTATCGTCATGGTGCGTACTCCGTCCACTAAAACAGGTGTACCGGTTGGCGCATGACGCGGATAACCATCGGCGTATCCGGCGGCGACGATGCCAATTCGCTGCTCATCGCGCGCGGTATAGTGACCGCCATAGCCCACACGATCTCCTGCTTTTAGTGTCTGGATACCAATAATCTCGCTGCTTAATGTCATTACCGGACGTAATCCAGTATTGGCAATATCCCGCCACTGACCGGACGGCGAAGCACCATACAAAATAATGCCTGGTCGAACCCAGTCAAAATGCGCTTCCGGATGCCACAGGGTTGCCGCCGAGTTAGACAACGAACGCCGACACTCCAGTCCTTCTGCTGCTCGCTCAATACGCGCCATCGCCGTAGAAATCCCATCAGGATGCTCCGCATCGGCAAAATGCGACATCAGCGTCATTTCGCCAACATTCGCCATCGCCCGCAATTGCTGCCAGACGGTAAGCATGCGCTCAGGCATGAAGCCCAGCCGATTCATCCCGCTGTTCACTTTAAGATAAATATCCAGCGGTGCCTTTAGTCGCGCGTTTTGCAACGCTTTGAGCTGCCAGTTGCTGTGTACACAGGTGGTCAGCCGGTACTGGTCATAAATTTCCAGATCCTGAGCATGGAAAAATCCCTCCAGCATCAGGATCGGCCCTTTCCAGCCGCGCTCGCGTAACGTTATCGCCTCTTCCAGATTAAGTAATGCAAAGCCATCGGTGGCCCCGAGCGCGCTCCAGATACGCTCGACACCATGACCATACGCGTTGGCTTTTACCACCGACCAGACACGCGCATGCGGCGCGGCCTGGCGAACAATGGTCAGATTCTGTTTTAATGCCTGCAGATCGAGGCTGGCCTGTATCGGTCTGGTCATCTCGCGTCCTTAGCTGTGCGCGCCATGTAAATGACCCGGGCGCGATGGCGTAAATCCACGGCTGTAGCGCGCCACGCTTAAATCCTCATACGGGATAGCGGGCGTGCGACCAGAGAGCAGATCGCTTAACAACTGACCAGAACCGCAAGCCATCGTCCAGCCGAGCGTGCCGTGACCGGTATTCAGCCACAAATTTTTAAAGCGTGTACGCCCCACAACCGGCGTGCCATCTGGCGTCATCGGGCGTAGCCCCGTCCAGAACGTGGCCTGCTCAACATGACCGCCGCGCGGATAGAGATCGCGAACCACCATCTCCAGCGTTTCACGGCGCGGCTGTAGCAGTTCAGTATTAAAGCCAACAATTTCCGCCATTCCGCCGACACGGATGCGATTATCGAAACGTGTAATGGCAATTTTGTAGGTTTCATCGAGAATAGTGGACACCGGCGCACCATCTTCTTGTGCAATAGGAATGGTCAGCGAGTAACCTTTCAGCGGGTAGACCGGAATATCAACAATGCCTTTGAGCATCGCTGTCGAGTAAGAACCAAATGCCATCACATACGCATCGGCCTTAATCACTTCATCACCACACTTCACGCCATAGATCTGCTCACCGTCGCAAAGCAGTTGATCGACAGGCGTATTAAAGCGGAATTTAACCCCCGCCTGTTCCGCCATTCGCGCTAAATTCTGGGTAAAGAGCTGGCAATCGCCGGTTTCGTCATTGGGCAGTTGCAGGCCACCGGTGAGTTTGTGTGCCACTTCGGCCAGCGCTGGCTCCACTTCCGCCAGACGGCTGGATCCCAGTAGTTTGTACGGCACACCAGCATCTTCCAGAACGGCAATATCGCGAGTCGCGTTTTCATATTGTTGTTCGGTACGGAACAGTTGCAGCGTCCCGCCCTGCCGCCCTTCATACTGGATGTTAGTCTCAGCACGTAATGTTTTCAGGCAATCACGGCTGTATTCCGCCAGGCGCACCATCCGTCCTTTGTTTTCCATGTAGTGGCTGGTGTCGCAGTTACGTAACATTTGCCACATCCATTTCAACTGAAATTGCGTACCGTCGAGACGAACCGCCAGCGGTGCATGGCGCTGAAACATCCATTTAATCGCCTTCAACGGCACACCTGGCGCCGCCCACGGTGCCGCATAACCAGGCGAGATTTGCCCGGCATTTGCTGCGCTGGTTTCCAGGGCTGCTCCCGGTTCCCGATCAATAACGGTGACCTCATGTCCTGCCTGATTTAAATACCAGGCGCTGGCAACGCCTACCACACCACTTCCCAGTATGACAACTCGCATAGCCACTCCGATAACGGTAGATACAGTAAAAGAACAATAATCTAATTACATCTTGATAACCTAGATGAAAATATTATTCAACATATGGCTTTTTTATGGTGAGCTGGCTCACATCTCCCTGACGCTGTGGGAATATGCCGTCTTTGGTATCTCCTGCTGAAGGTGCTTTTTATCCAGCAGAAAATTCCGTTCAGAGGCTGATTATTGGCACTACGATAATAAGAAATCGCAAAGAAAAAAATTCTCCGGCGACGCGGTTTTTAACGGGTGTTCTATGCTTGAAATGAGGTCCTCCACACAGAGAGTACCGACAACAATGAGGTGCGCGTATGGCGACGATCGATTCTATGAATAAGGACACCACACGTTTGAGCGATGGACCCGACTGGACGTTCGAGCTGCTGGATATTTATCTGGCAGAGATAGACCGGGTGGCGAAACTCTATCGGCTGGATACCTACCCGCACCAGATTGAAGTGATCACCTCAGAACAGATGATGGATGCCTACTCCAGCGTCGGTATGCCGATTAACTATCCGCACTGGTCATTTGGTAAGAAGTTTATCGAAACTGAGCGCCTGTATAAGCATGGCCAACAAGGGCTGGCCTATGAAATTGTCATAAACTCTAACCCGTGTATCGCTTACCTGATGGAAGAGAACACCATTACCATGCAGGCGCTGGTGATGGCGCATGCCTGTTACGGCCATAACTCTTTCTTCAAAAACAATTATTTATTCCGTAGCTGGACCGATGCCAGTTCGATTGTCGATTACCTGATTTTCGCCCGCAAATACATTACCGAGTGCGAAGAACGTTATGGCGTTGATGAGGTAGAAAAGCTGCTGGACTCGTGCCATGCGCTGATGAACTACGGAGTGGATCGTTACAAACGCCCGCAAAAAATCTCGCTGCAAGAGGAGAAAGCCCGGCAGAAAAGCCGCGAAGAGTATCTGCAAAGTCAGGTCAATATGCTCTGGCGTACCCTGCCGAAACGCGAAGAAGAGAAAACCGTTGCCGAAGCGCGCCGCTATCCTTCCGAACCACAAGAAAACCTGCTCTATTTTATGGAGAAAAATGCCCCACTGCTGGAATCATGGCAGCGTGAGATCCTGCGCATTGTGCGTAAGGTGAGCCAGTATTTTTATCCGCAAAAACAGACTCAGGTGATGAACGAAGGCTGGGCCACCTTCTGGCACTACACCATCCTTAACCATCTGTACGATGAAGGGAAAGTGACCGAACGCTTTATGCTGGAGTTCTTGCATAGTCACACCAATGTGGTCTTCCAGCCGCCGTATAACAGCCCGTGGTACAGCGGCATTAATCCGTATGCTCTCGGATTCGCCATGTTCCAGGATATTAAGCGGATTTGTCAGTCACCAACGGAAGAAGACAAATACTGGTTCCCGGATATCGCCGGTTCTGACTGGCTGGAAACGCTGCATTTCGCGATGCGTGATTTCAAAGATGAGAGCTTTATCAGTCAATTCCTGTCACCGAAGGTAATGCGTGATTTCCGCTTCTTCACCGTGCTGGATGATGATCGGCATAATTATCTGGAAATTTCTGCCATTCATAATGAGGAAGGTTATCGGGAGATCCGTAACCGATTATCGTCGCAATATAACTTAAGCAATCTGGAGCCGAATATTCAGATCTGGAACGTGGATTTGCGCGGCGACCGTTCGCTGATTCTACGCTACATTCCGCATAACCGCGCTCCGCTGGATCGGGGACGTAAAGAGGTGCTGAAACATGTGCATCGTTTGTGGGGATTTGATGTGACGCTGGAGCAGCAAAACGAAGATGGCAGCGTCGAGTTGCTGGAACGTTGCCCGCCAAGAATGGGAAATCTGTAAAAAGTCCTCCTCATTTGAGGAGGACTCATTTTTGCCTGATGTGGCGTACAAAGTATCGAAAATTCAATATATTGCAAGAACAACGTAGGCCTGATAAGCATAGCGCATCAGGCAATTACGCGTTTGTCATCAGTCTGGATGGATTATCGCCCCTGAATGGCTAAATCACCTGGCAAGTTCTTCTGCATCCGGTGCCAAATCTCGCCACTCTCATGCCCATAGCGACGCACCGTTTCGTAAACCTGATCGTGCGCGCCTTCACTGCACAATGCCGACAGCTTGTGGTAGAAACCCAGCGCCAGACTGCGCGCTTCCGGATTAGCAAAATAGTGACGACCAATGCGCGTGTACAACCCTTTCATCCCGTTAATGATCAGGCCGTAAATCGGGTTGCCAGAGGCAAACGCCAGACCGCGGAAAATGTTGTAATCCAGATCAGCAAAAGCATCGGCGTGATCGGCCACTTCATTGGCGGTTGCCAGCACTTCCTGCGCTTTATCAGGGTGCTGACGAAACGCGGTGCGAATAAAAATAGTTGAAATATTGGTACGCACTGACAGCAAATTATCAATAAGTTGCGGCACACTTTCGTGGTCGAGTCGCGCCAGTGTTTCAAGGATATTTAAACCGGAGGTTTCCCAGAAATTATTCACCTTCGTTGGCTTGCCATGTTGAATAGTCAACCAGCCATCTCGTGCCAGTCGCTGCAACACTTCACGTAACGTCGTACGCGTTACGCCAATTAATTCTGAAAGTTCACGTTCTGCGGGCAAAATAGTCCCGGGTGGGAAGCGGTTATTCCAGATACTTTCAATAATGTACTCTTCCGCGAAACCTGCCGGGCTTTGCGCCTTAATGACCATAGTGAGATTTCCATAACACAGCAAAACAAAGTTGGACTCATCATACCAGAGGGCTAACTACGCTGATAGCAGACAAAAAGAAGAAAAAAGGGATCAGGGCTTCATTTTCCGCATCTCTTTCCGCTTGACTATCAAGACTTGCCTCACTCCTGCCTGGCCGTTAAGCTTTGCGTTCTAACATAAAAACATCATTTATTATTTGTAAGGTAAGGGAAACCATCATGGAGATCTCCTGGGGCCGCGCGTTATGGCGCAATTTTTTGGGCCAGTCACCTGACTGGTACAAACTTGCCCTCATTATTTTCTTAATTGTTAACCCGTTAATTTTCCTCATCAGCCCTTTTGTTGCTGGCTGGCTGTTGGTAGCGGAATTTATTTTCACCCTGGCGATGGCGCTCAAATGCTATCCGCTACTGCCTGGCGGCCTGTTGGCTATCGAAGCGGTATTCATAGGCATGACCAGCGCGGAGCACGTCCGTGAAGAGGTGGCGGCGAATCTTGAAGTCTTGCTGCTACTGATGTTTATGGTGGCGGGTATCTATTTTATGAAACAGCTATTGCTGTTCATCTTTACCCGCTTGCTGTTAAGCATTCGCTCCAAGATGCTGTTATCGCTCTCTTTTTGTGTGGCGGCTGCGTTTCTCTCCGCGTTCCTGGATGCCTTAACCGTAGTGGCCGTGGTGATCAGCGTTGCGGTGGGTTTTTATGGTATTTATCACCGAGTGGCTTCTTCCCGTGCCGAAGATACCGATCTGCAAGACGACAGCCATATCGACAAGCATTACCAGGTGGTGCTGGAGCAGTTCCGTGGTTTTCTGCGTAGCCTGATGATGCACGCGGGTGTCGGTACTGCATTAGGCGGTGTGATGACCATGGTCGGTGAACCGCAAAACCTGATTATTGCGAAAGCTGCTGGCTGGCATTTTGGCGATTTCTTCCTGCGCATGTCACCGGTAACCGTCCCGGTTCTGATTTGTGGTTTGTTAACCTGCCTGTTAGTGGAGAAAATGCGTTGGTTTGGCTACGGTGAAACGCTGCCGGAGAAAGTCCGCGAAGTGCTGCAGCAGTTTGACGATCAAAGCCGTAACCAGCGTACACGTCAGGATAAAATTCGCCTGATTGTCCAGGCGATTATCGGCGTCTGGCTGGTCACCGCGCTGGCGTTGCATCTGGCGGAAGTCGGCCTGATTGGTTTGTCTGTCATTATTCTGACTACATCACTGACCGGTGTCACTGATGAACATGCTATCGGCAAAGCCTTCACCGAATCTCTGCCATTCACTGCACTGTTGACGGTCTTTTTCTCGGTAGTTGCGGTGATTATCGACCAACAACTGTTCTCCCCAATTATCCAGTTTGTATTGCAGGCATCAGAACACGCCCAGCTATCGCTGTTCTATATCTTCAACGGTTTGCTGTCTTCCATTTCGGATAACGTCTTTGTGGGAACGATTTATATCAACGAAGCCAAAGCAGCAATGGAGAGCGGCGCTATCAGTATGAAGCAATATGAACTGCTGGCCGTCGCCATTAACACCGGGACCAACCTGCCATCCGTCGCCACGCCGAACGGACAAGCTGCGTTCTTGTTCCTGTTAACCTCCGCTCTCGCGCCATTGATACGTCTTTCTTATGGCCGCATGGTATGGATGGCTCTGCCCTACACCCTCGTACTGACCCTCGTCGGGCTACTCTGCGTAGAGTTTACTCTTGCTCCTGTAACTGAATGGTTTATGCAAATGGGGTGGATAGCAACGCTTTGATAACAACTTACCGGGTATATTCATGCCCGGTTTGCCTTTCCGCCCGATAATTGTTCAATTACATCCTATTTTTACTCCCTCCTGGTGGCGCAACGAATGAATTGGTTTAAACTGCGCATTCGATGCATATTGCAGGGAAATTATTATGTTGCGATTTTTGAACCAATGTTCACAGGGGCGGGGTGCGTGGTTGTTAATGGCGCTTACCGCTCTGGCACTGGAACTGACGGCGCTGTGGTTCCAGCATGTGATGTTATTGAAACCTTGCGTGCTCTGTATTTATGAACGCTGCGCGTTATTCGGTGTTCTGGGTGCCGCGTTGATTGGCGCTATCGCCCCGAAAACGCCGCTGCGTTATGTGGCGATGATTATCTGGTTGTATAGCGCGTTTCGTGGTGTGCAGTTAACTTACGAACACACCATGCTCCAGCTCTATCCTTCGCCGTTTATGACCTGTGATTTCATGGTTCGCTTCCCAGACTGGCTGCCGCTGGATAAATGGGTACCACAAGTGTTTGTCGCCTCTGGTGATTGCGCTGAGCGTCAGTGGGAGTTTTTAGGTCTGGATATGCCGCAGTGGTTGCTCGGTATTTTTGTTGCTTACCTGATTGTCGCAGTGCTAGTGGTGATTTCCCAGCCATTTAAAGCGAAAAAACGTGACCTGTTTGGTCGCTAATCAATCAGGCGCTCCTGCGGGAGCGCCTGTCTCGATTCATCCTGTCAATAATTCAATGCCAGATGCGACGTTAACGCTTTATCCGCTCTACGGCATTTCTGGCGGTGTAATCCCGAAGTGGTTCCACGCCCGCACTGTCGCCATACGCCCGCGCGGTGTACGCTGCAAAAAGCCTTGCTGAATCAAATAAGGTTCCAGCACATCCTCAATGGTTTCACGCTCTTCGCCAATGGCTGCAGCCAGGTTATCCAGGCCAACCGGACCACCGAAGAATTTATCGATTACCGCCAGCAATAACTTGCGATCCATATAATCGAAACCTTCTGCATCGACATTAAGCATATCCAGCGCCTGGGCGGCGATATCTGCCGAGATGGTGCCATCATGCTTCACTTCGGCAAAATCACGCACACGACGCAGCAAACGATTAGCGATACGTGGCGTACCTCGCGCCCGGCGAGCGACTTCCAGTGCGCCATCGTCACTCATCTCAAGCCCCATAAACCGTGCGCTACGACTGACGATATATTGCAGATCAGGCACCTGGTAAAACTCCAGGCGCTGCACTATACCGAAACGGTCACGCAATGGCGATGTCAATGAGCCAGCACGCGTGGTCGCGCCAATCAGGGTGAACGGTGGTAGATCGATTTTTATCGAACGCGCTGCCGGGCCTTCACCAATCATAATATCCAACTGGTAATCTTCCATCGCCGGATACAGCACCTCTTCCACGACTGGCGAGAGACGATGGATCTCATCAATAAACAGCACATCGTGCGGTTCAAGGTTGGTCAGCATTGCCGCCAGGTCACCCGCTTTTTCCAGTACCGGACCAGACGTTGTGCGTAAATTGACGCCCATTTCATTGGCAACGATGTTGGCTAACGTGGTTTTTCCCAGGCCAGGAGGACCAAAAATCAATAGATGATCGAGGGCATCGCCGCGCAGTTTCGCCGCTTTGATGAAAATCTCCATCTGCGAACGGACCTGCGGCTGACCAACATACTCTTCCAGTAATTTGGGGCGAATAGCGCGATCTACCACATCTTCCGGCAAGGTCGTACCGGCAGAAATCAGACGGTCTGCTTCAATCATCCTTTACCTCATAACGCGGCGCGCAGGGCTTCGCGAATTAATGTTTCACTGCTGGCATCAGGACGAGCGATTTTGCTCACCATGCGGCTGGCTTCTTGTGGTTTATAGCCCAGCGCCACCAGCGCAGCAACCGCTTCCTGCTCGGCATCGTCGGTTGCCGGGCTTGCCGGTGAGGTCAACACCAGATCGGCAGCCGGTGTAAACAGATCGCCGTGCAGGCCTTTAAAGCGATCTTTCATTTCAACAATCAGCCGTTCGGCAGTTTTTTTACCTATGCCAGGTAATTTCACCAGTGCTGCAGGATCCTCACGCTCAACGGCATTAACAAACTGCTGCGCTGACATACCAGAGAGGATCGCCAGTGCCAGTTTCGGCCCCACACCGTTGGTTTTAATCAGTTCTTTAAACAGCGTGCGTTCTTGCTTATTGTTAAAACCGTACAGTAACTGCGCGTCTTCACGTACTACAAAGTGGGTGAAGACTATCGTTTCCTGGCCCGCTTCAGGGAGTTCATAAAAACAGGTCATCGGCATATGCACTTCATAGCCTACGCCGCCCACTTCAAGTAACACCAGCGGGGGGTGTTTTTCCAGAATGATGCCTCTCAGCCTGCCTATCACATGACGCTCCTGCGTAATGAATCAAAGATAATGCTGTATGATAAAAAAATGCTGGATAGATATCCAGCGAAGGATGCAGAAAAATTGCGAGGCGTCTCGATGAACGGAGAATTGTCACTGCATAATTCATTCTCCAGGTCATATTGAAAGCAAATATTTTATATATTAAATATTCAGGTAAAAGACCCAAAAAAAATAAACTTGACTATACCTGCGATAAAAAATATTTTATGTTATTAAACATATTTAAATTTATTTCAATGGAATGATAAAGTGAATATTAATTATCCTGCTGAATATGAAACTGGTGATATTGTATTTACATGTATAGGTGCCGCATTATTCGGCCAAATTTCTGCCGCATCGAATTGCTGGAGTAATCACGTCGGGATCATTATCGGTCATGACGGCGATGATTTTCTGGTCGCAGAAAGCCGTGTTCCCCTCTCCACCATCACCACACTGTCCCATTTTATTAAACGTTCTTCTCACCAACGCTATGCCGTAAAGCGATTAGGTGCAGGGCTGACAGAACAGCAAAAACAAAGGCTGATAGAACAGGTTCCCTCTCGACTGCGCAAGCTCTATCACACCGGGTTTAAATATGAGTCATCTCGCCAGTTCTGCTCAAAGTTTGTCTTTGATATTTATAAAGAAGCATTATGTATTCCGGTAGGCGAGATAGAAACTTTTGAAGAGTTATTACACAGCAATCCACATGCAAAACTTACTTTCTGGAAATTCTGGTTTTTAGGCTCAATTCCGTGGGCGCGAAAAACCGTAACGCCAGCGAGTTTGTGGCATCATCCGGGTCTGGTGTTGATTCATGCCGAAGGAGTAGATACGCCTCAGCCTGAACTGACCGAAGCAGTATAATTTAACGCAGTCGCCCGCGAGCCAGATTCAGCCGCGATTCGCTCATCTGCATCGCATTCTGACTGATATGGCAGTGGGTGATGGCAATTGCCAGCGCATCAGCGGCGTCTGCCTGCGGGTTAGCGGGAAGTTTCAGCAAGGTGCGAACCATATGCTGCACCTGGCTTTTCTCGGCACTGCCAATACCCACCACGGTTTGCTTTACCTGGCGAGCGGCATACTCAAATACCGGCAATTCCTGATTCACCGCTGCCACAATCGCCACACCACGCGCCTGCCCCAGTTTCAGGGCAGAATCGGCGTTCTTCGCCATAAAGACTTGTTCGATTGCGAAATAATCTGGCTGGAACTGGGTGATGATTTCCGTCACGCCCGCATAAATGAGCTTCAGACGAGACGGTAAATCATCCACTTTGGTGCGTATGCATCCGCTACCCAGGTAGGACAGTTGTCTGCCCACCTGGCGGATAACGCCGTAACCGGTAACGCGTGAACCCGGGTCAATGCCGAGAATAATCGCCATCACGCGTCTCCGTTTTGTTGTTTAGCCGGCCTCATCAGAGGGTCGCTGCAACCTCATCAGAGATCTCACCGTTATGGTAAACTTCCTGCACGTCGTCGCAGTCTTCCAGCATATCGATCAGACGCATCAGTTTCGGTGCGGTTTCTGCATCCATATCAGCTTTGGTTGACGGGATCATAGATACTTCCGCGCTATCTGCTTTCAGACCTGCCGCTTCCAGAGCGTCGCGTACTTTACCCATCTCTTCCCATGCGGTGTAAACGTCAATCGCGCCGTCATCATAGGTCACAACGTCTTCAGCACCTGCTTCCAGCGCCGCTTCCATAATGGTGTCTTCGTCACCTTTCTCGAAGGAGATCACACCTTTTTTGCTGAACAGATAAGCCACGGAACCGTCAGTACCGAGGTTGCCACCACATTTGCTGAATGCGTGACGCACTTCAGCAACGGTACGGTTGCGGTTGTCAGAGAGACATTCAATCATGATTGCAGTGCCGCCAGGACCGTAACCTTCGTAGATGATGGTTTCCATGTTCGCATCATCATCACCGCCCACACCACGTGCAATTGCGCGGTTCAGGGTGTCACGGGTCATGTTGTTAGACAGTGCTTTATCAATGGCAGCACGCAGACGCGGGTTAGCATCCGGATCGCCACCACCCAGTTTAGCTGCGGTCACCAGCTCACGAATGATTTTAGTGAAGATTTTACCGCGCTTAGCATCCTGCGCAGCTTTACGATGTCTGGTGTTGGCCCATTTACTATGACCTGCCATAAAAATATCTCCAAAATAACTATACACTTGATCCTTCAGGCTGCCTGCGTTAGCGGCTCTCGTTTACCACCTTGATACAGCTCGAAGGATTTTGTGTATACGCCTTCTCAGGCTAAGTTAATTACAAATTGTTCAATCGCCTGTCGGTTGCTCCACGACTTAGTAAGCGCCGCCGCAGCGGGCGCATCAAGCCATTGGTATGCCAGATGTTCAGTAAAAACAATCTGGCGCTCGTGTGGTAGCGCAAGACAGAACCATGATTCCGTATTACGCGTCACGCCCGGCGCATAGCGATGACGCAAATGTGAAAAAATTTCAAACTCTACCGTGCGCTGACAGTCAATTAAGGTCAGTTGTTCAGCAACAACATCAATGGTGACCTCTTCCTTTACTTCGCGCATGGCAGCTTGCGGCGCGGTTTCCCCCTCCTCCACACTGCCGGTTACCGACTGCCAGAAGTCAGGATCGTCACGCCGCTGTAACATCAGCACCCGTTTCGTATCTTGTGCGTAAATGACCACTAAGATCGAAACGGGGCGCTTATACACTTTATCCTTCACGCTGTCTCTTCGTTGGCTGCTTTCGCTCATCCCATTCACATAGTTATCTATGCTCATGGGAGTTCACTCAGTTGCCGCCTCGATGCACCGCAAATGATTTCGTGTATTTTATTCATATCAGTTATTCTCAGCCTTCTTGACAACCTGAATGCTCAGCTCAGCCAGTGCAGTCGGGTTGGCAAAGCTCGGGGCTTCAGTCATCAGACACGCTGCCGCCGTTGTTTTCGGGAAGGCGATAACGTCACGGATGTTGTCGGTGCCGGTCAGCAGCATGGTCAGACGGTCAAGACCGAATGCCAAACCTGCGTGCGGCGGCGTACCATATTTCAGGGCATCGAGCAGGAAGCCGAATTTCTCGCGCTGTTCTTCTTCGGTGATACCCAGAATGCCAAACACCGTCTGCTGCATATCACCATTATGGATACGCACAGAGCCACCGCCCACTTCGTAACCATTGATGACCATATCGTAAGCGTTCGCCACCGCATTTTCCGGTGCCGCTTTCAGCTCGGCGGCAGTCATGTCTTTCGGTGAGGTGAACGGATGGTGCATTGCCGTCAGGCCGCCTTCGCCATCGTCTTCAAACATCGGGAAGTCGATAACCCACAGCGGTGCCCATTTGCTTTCGTCGGTCAGGCCGAGATCTTTACCGACTTTCAGACGCAGTGCGCCCATCGCGTCGGCAACAATTTTCTTGTCGTCGGCACCGAAGAAAATCATATCGCCATCTTGTGCGGCGGTACGATCCAGGATGGTTTCGATGATTTCAGCGTTGAGGAATTTCGCTACCGGGCTGTTGATACCTTCCAGACCTTTCGCGCGTTCGTTGACTTTGATGTAAGCCAGACCTTTCGCGCCGTAGATTTTGACGAAGTTACCGTATTCGTCGATCTGCTTACGGGTCAGCGATGCCCCGCCCGGAACTCGCAGAGCAGCAACACGACCTTTCGGATCGTTCGCTGGCCCCGCGAATACCGCAAACTCAACGGATTTCAGCAGGTCGGCAACGTCGGTCAGTTCCATCGGGTTACGCAGATCCGGTTTATCAGAACCATAACGGCGTTCAGCTTCCGCAAAGGTCATTACCGGGAAATCGCCCAGATCTACGCCCTTCACTTCCAGCCACAGATGACGCACCAGGGCTTCCATGACTTCACGCACTTGCGGCGCGGTCATGAAAGAAGTTTCCACATCGATCTGGGTAAATTCAGGCTGACGATCAGCACGCAGGTCTTCGTCACGGAAACACTTAACGATCTGATAGTAGCGGTCGAAACCGGACATCATCAGCAACTGTTTGAACAACTGCGGAGACTGCGGCAGCGCGTAGAATTTACCTTTGTGCACACGAGACGGCACCAGGTAGTCACGTGCGCCTTCCGGCGTCGCTTTGGTCAGCATCGGAGTTTCGATGTCGAGGAAGCCGTGGTCATCCATAAAACGGCGCACCAGGCTAGTAATTTTAGCGCGCGTTTTCAGGCGTTGAGCCATTTCCGGACGACGCAGGTCGAGGTAGCGGTATTTCAGACGCGCTTCTTCGGTGTTGACGTGGTTAGAGTCAAGCGGCAGAACGTCTGCGCGGTTGATGATGGTCAGCGAAGACGCCAGCACTTCGATTTCGCCGGTCGCCATATCGCGGTTGATATTTTTTTCGTCACGCGCACGCACGGTGCCCGTTACCTGAATGCAGAACTCATTACGCAGTTCGGAGGCCAGCTTTAACGCGTCCGCACGATCCGGATCGAAAAATACCTGCACGATACCTTCGCGGTCGCGCATATCGATGAAGATCAGGCTACCAAGATCACGACGACGGTTGACCCAACCACACAGAGTCACCTGCTGCCCCACGTGGGACAAACGGAGCTGTCCACAATATTCTGTACGCATGAGATATCCCTTAACTTAGCTGCCGGCGGATGTCCCCTGCTGCGCAGGTGACCTAAGTCGCAGCGTTAGCTGTATGTCACAACTGAATGAAAAAAGGCGGCTATTATACTGGAAATTCTGCCGCACCGTAAGAGTCTGGCCCGCTCTGGAACGACTCGTTACCACTTTATATCAGGCCTGGAATCAGACTCTACCCTTGTTTGCTATAAAGGTGTTGCCTGAACACATAAAAATTAACAAAATTTGTCATCCTGCCATCGGCTAATCGCATTAAGGTGAGAGGTACGATTTTGTTTTATCAGGAGAGATCATGCTTGAGCTTAATGCTAAAACCACTGCGCTGGTGGTGATTGATTTACAGGAAGGCATTTTGCCTTTTGCCGGTGGCCCACATACTGCCGAGGATGTTGTTAATCGCGCCGGAAAACTGGCGGCGAAATTTCGCGCAAACGGACAGTCCGTATTTCTGGTGCGCGTCGGCTGGTCTGCCGATTATGCCGAAGCATTGAAACAGCCGGTTGATGCGCCTTCGCCTGCCAAAACGTTGCCGGAGAACTGGTGGCGGCATCCTGCGGCGTTAGGTGCAACTGACAGCGATATTGAAATCATTAAACGTCAATGGGGTGCGTTTTACGGTACGGATCTGGAGTTGCAATTACGCCGTCGTGGCATTGACACCATTGTCTTGTGTGGGATTTCAACCAATATCGGCGTTGAGTCCACCGCCCGTAACGCGTGGGAGTTAGGGTTTAATCTGGTGATCGCTGAAGACGCCTGTAGCGCCGCCAGTACCGAACAGCACAACAACAGCATCAACCATATCTACCCGCGTATTGCCCGTGTGCGTCGCGTGGAAGAGATCCTCAACGCGTTATGATTTATATCGGTCTGCCGCAATGGTCGCATCCAAAATGGGTGCGGTTGGGGATCTCCAGCCTGGAAGAGTACGCCCGCCATTTTAACTGCGTGATACGGGATTTTTTAAAATCACTAAAGAACGCCCAAGAGCATGTGTTTTCTTTAGCAGAATCAAAGCGTTGAATTGCTATGTCATATGAAAATCGGCAAAGTTCATATGTAACAAAGTGTCCCAATCATGCCCCACAACAAATATTTTTGCCCCATGCATGCCCCAAAAAATCACTTTCCCTCACTCTTGACACTGTTTATCCATACAGTTAAAAATAATACTGTATGTAAATACAGTGTAGAGGGATTTTTATGCGTATTGAAATCTGCATAGCCAAAGAGAAAATGACTAAAATGCCAACCGGTGCTGTGGATGCGTTAAAGGAAGAATTAACCCGACGCATCAGTAAACGTTATGACGATGTAGAGGTGATCGTAAAAGCCACCAGCAACGATGGCCTTTCTGTTACGCGCACCGCCGATAAAGATTCAGCTAAAACTTTTGTTCAGGAAACTCTGAAAGATACCTGGGAGTCTGCTGACGAGTGGTTTGTTCACTAATTAGCACGTAAAATCAGTAACGGCTGGAAATCATTCAATACTCGCACTATCAGAAGTTCACCAGCTAACCGCGGTACGTTCTTGCATACGACGTGCCGCGGTTTTCTTTACAATTTATAGCTGTATTGGTGAATTATGAGCAATCTGAACCCATACATGACATGTGGCGCCTACTGTGCATTTTTCCGCGTCTCTTTTTACTGGGCCAAAGTCAATGATGCTGAAGGTACTATCCCCTCCAAACTCACTGAACAATTATCATCTTTTCACCGATGCATGAGCGACACAAAACTCCCGATGTATTTCCCCTGCAGGAACGCCAAGCAAAAATTCCTGCTGCACGATATATGAAACTCGATCATCCACATATGCAGATAATTCACCATGCTGGGAAAAAACGATAAAGTTAACGAATAATATCATTGGTGTTACTTCTCTCTTCCCTCCTGACAAGGGATTGTGACATTGCCGCTATTGAGAATGCATTCGGCAGAACATTCAAATATGAAGCACGATGTTTAACTAACCGAAAAAGAAGGACAATATGGTGCAAACGCACGATTCGCCCTAAAAAACAGTATCGTTTTTTAACAGCAAAATCACTTCGTTTTTTTAAATTAGCAATATGAATTTTAAGGCTGAAGCACCCCATTACACCTTATTATTTCCTGACACAACAATTTCTCACGATATTCTCCTTTCTGCGAGGCTATTATGCTCCCTGTTAATAATACAACACCATCAACTGAAAGCATTTGTTTTTCCAGGACCTCATTAATTAACAACATACACCATCATTATCTTTCTGAATGGGCCGAATGGGCTGAAATCGGCTCTCCCGGTGAAAACAGGGCATTAGCCTTAGCGCGATTAAAGCTGTGCCTGGAGAATAATGAAGAATCTCTGGATCTATCCTCATTGAATCTAACATCTCTCCCTTCATTGCCTGAACATATAGTGTCACTCAATGTTGACAACAATGCTTTAACTTCACTTCCCCAGTTACCTCCTGCCCTTGAAAAAATGGAGGCATCGTTTAATCAGCTGACCACTCTCCCTGAATTACCGGCGTCATTGACAGTCCTTGTCGTGAGTGGCAATCATCTGTCCACACTGCCTGAATTGCCATCGGCTCTGGAAGGGATTAAGGCTTACGGAAATCAGATATCAGTGCTTCCTGAATTACCGGCGTCATTGACAGCCCTTGACGTGAAAGGCAATAAGCTGTCTACCCTGCCTAAACTACCTGTATCACTGACAGGCCTTGTCGTGAGTGACAATCGCCTGTCCACACTGCCTGAATTGCCATTGGTTCTGGAAGGGATTAAGGCTTACGGAAATCAGATATCAGTGCTTCCTGAATTGCCGGCATCATTGAAAGTCCTTGACATGAGTGGCAATCGTCTCTCCACACTACCTGAACTGCCTGTATCACTGACAGGTCTTGATGTGAGCGACAATTGTCTGTCCACTCTGCCTGAACTGCCTGTATCACTGACAGGCCTTGTTGTGAGTGGCAATCGTCTGTCCACTCTGCCTGAATTGCCACCGGCTCTGGAAGGGATTAAGGCTTACGGAAATCAGATATCAGTGCTTCCTGAATTGCCGGCATCATTGACAGTCCTTGACGTGAGTGGCAATCGTCTGTCCACACTGCCTGAACTGCCATCTTCTCTTAAAGATATCTCTGTAGGAGAAAATCAGTTAACCATACTTCCTACATTACCATCATTGCTGAAAGCACTCAGAGCCGGAAGTAATCACCTGTCCATACTGCCTGAATTACCGGCATCACTGGAATATCTTAATGTAGACGATAATCACCTAACCACGCTTCCCGCATTACCCGCCATGCTGGAAATTGTCAATGCAGGGAATAATGCGCTGGAAAGTCTGCCGGATTTTCCTGTAGAACAGCGTTCAGGCGCGAGAGTGTACAGGTTCAGCCACAACCGGCTCACAACTGTTCCGGAAAACATACTCAGCCTCAGCCCAGAGAGTACTGTCATTATCGCGGAAAACCCCCTGTCTTCCCGGACAAGACAAACGCTGTTAAGACAAACGACAGGACTAAACTACCGGGGACCCCAGATTCATTTCTCCATGAGTGACGAACAACAGCATACGTCTGTTCGTCCCCTCCCTGAGGCTGTGGCCGCCTGGTTCCCGCAAAACAAACTATCTGATGTATCACAGATATGGCTTGCTTTTGAACATGAAGAGCACGCCAACACCTTCTCCGCATTCCTTGACCGTCTGGCTGACACGGTCTCCGCCCGTAATGCACAGGGATTCCGTCAGCAGGTCTCTGCATTCCTGGAAAAACTCAGTACCTCTGCGGAGCTTCGACAGCAGTCTTTCGCTGTTGCTGCTGATGCCACAGAGAGCTGTGAGGACCGTGTCGCGCTCACATGGAACAATCTCCGGAAAACCCTCCTGGTCCATCAGGCATCAGAAGGCCTTTTCGATAATGACACCGGCGCTCTGCTCTCCCTGGGCAGGGAAATGTTCCGCCTCGAAATTCTGGAAGACATTGCCCGGGATAAAGTCAGAACGCTCCGTTTTGTGGATGAGATAGAAGTCTACCTGGCCTTCCAGACCATGCTCGCAGAGAAACTGCAGCTTTCCACTGCCGTGAAGGAAATGCGTTTCTATGGTGTGTCGGGGGTGACAGAAAATGACCTCCGCACTGCCGAAGCCATGGTCAGAAGCCGTGAAGAGAATGAATTTACGGACTGGTTCGCCCTCTGGGGACCATGGCATGCTGTACTGAAACGCACGGAAGCTGACCGCTGGGCACAGGCAGAAGAGCAGAAGTATGAGATGCTGGAGAATGAGTACCCTCAGCGGGTGGCTGACCGGCTGAAAGCATCCGGTCTGAGCGGTGATGCGGATGCGGAGAGGGAAGCCGGAGCACAGGTGATGCGTGAGACTGAACAACAGATTTACCGTCAGCTGACTGACGAGGTACTGGCCCTGCGATTGCCTGAAAACGGCTCACGCCTGCACCATTCATAATCACATCGCATAAACCGCAGACCGGACTGATTCCGGAAAAACGCAGGCCCGAATCCCCGGGCCTCATTAATCACTCTGGTTTATCCGGCCAGTCAGGAGCTGCGGTGCCCACTCGACTGACCAGAACGCTGTAGCGTTCCCATGACTCCAGTCGTGCGCGTTCCTCATCCGTTGCCATATTCAGCCTGACAGCGCGCTCCAGTTGCCGAATAACGCTTTCCGCTTCGGAAAGTAACGCGGCCTTTTGTGATTCTGCCTGTTGTTGCTGTTCGTCTGCCGTATAAATCCGCTTAACCACAGCTCCGTCCTTAAACATCCACTTCCCTGAATCATCGGCACGGCGATTAGCTGTAATATCAGGAACTTCAACGACGCTATAGCCTTCAGGGTTAAGTGTGGAGGCATCTTTGGTGATGGCGACAATAATATTATTTTCGTCGTAAACCATTTTTATTGTGTCTGACTGAAAGTTCTTCACTTCCTCATACCAGTTTTTCCCGTCTTCAGCGTAAAGCCAGATGACTCCGTGCTTCTTTGTTAACTCATACTGTTCCAGTGTTTTAGCGTTACCCGCTTTTATGTTCTTTAAGTGCATCATATTAAACGCTCGCTACGTTATACCAGGTGCCATTAATCAGTTTTTGCAGCGGTCGGTAATACACACCGTTAACGTTATCCGCTGAGTTACGGTGGGTATCCGATATCGATATCCCTGACAGCCCGTGTCCCGAAGGTGCGCGAAATGTCCACGAAACGGTGTTACTGCCAGGGGTGTAATACATTTCGGAACCATAACGCACATCCTGCACGCCGCCATTTCGCTGCTGATAGCGGGCATCGAAGTTTCCGTAATTTAACGGAATTACCTGTCCGTTTACGGTGAACGTGATGCTGTTATCTGTATTCCTCTGACTGTAAAAATGCCAGCCTGAATCATCGCCAAGCTCTGCAACAACAGGCCTGGATGGATTACCCCATAAATTAAACGTTGCGTTTTTCGTGGAGTTGTTGGCGCTGGATAACGTAAATTTTTTAGCATTTCCGGCCTGAATATTTTTTAACGCTATTGCCACACCATTCTGGAAACGAAATACACGCTGTCCATTCGCATAAACATCCAGAATGCCGTCGCCATTTTGTTTCAGCCCGGTATCGTTATCCCCGAAAGCAATTGAGTTTCCGCCCAGCGCGTTCTGAACGCCGATACCCAGCGCACCATTGACCTGAGAACCGCCGCCAACAGACACTTTATGCGCCATGGATATTTCACCCGTCCGCAGATTAATAGTGAACGGTCGAAGTGGACCAATATCGCCATTCTCGCCCTGACCTTCACTGGTAGGGATAAGGTGCAGGCACTCTTCCGAGCGACGAAAAATCAGGCCAAAGGCTTCGTTGAAAATCCTCAGCGCATTAACACCACGGATTTTCAGCTCCCCGGTCATGGTGTCGCCATCACGCTGAACGGCATTTTTTGCCTTATCCACCGTGGGTTTTAATCCGAGGTTTTCAACAGCCTCATCCCTGTCTTCCACATCCGAAAGGTTATTTTTTATCAGCAATGCCTCTTAGTTAATTGCACCGCCCACCAGCAATAATATGGCCTTATATAGCTGGTCGTGTTCTTCTTTATTCAGTTCTATCCCGGCCTTCTCAATGACACCACAGATTTCCTCCTGAATGGCATCCCACATGGCACTGTTCAGCCAGGTAGCAAGACGTCCTGTGCGAAGATTTCCGTCAGTAAATCCGTTCTTACCCGGACCAAACTTATCTTTTACCGCAGTCAGCGTATCAATCCTGTGCATCTTCATCCTCATCTGGATAGGAAAATAAAACGACGGTGTGTGACGGACATAATTTATTAATCACGCACTCCGCAACCGTATCCCCCCACGTCCGGATCGGTGTGTTGCAGGCGTCCGTGCATGTCTGCCACTGAGCACCGGCATCCACCGGCAACGTCACACGCCAGAAATAACGCCAGCGATCTCCCCATTCCGGATCGGGGCTTGCATCTAGGTGCTGGAACTGTTCGATCGTTACGCCGGTATATCCCAGCGCCTCAAGCTGATCCAGGAAGAACTGCTCATTTATGCCACCAGCCACATTGGCTTTTGCTTCAAGACGTTGCTGACGCTGGCGTAATGTCTGGGTTCCGACAGGGGAACAGGAATCAGGTAAACCATACAATTCTTCATAACGTTCAATCAGCTCTGTGGACTGACCGGGATCGATTTCAATCACCAGTTCATCAGCCCGCTGGTGAACACGCACAAGCGATGGTGCCAGACCGTCAAGTACACCGTCGGTATCTGACCATGCAGGTCCCGGCGGCATCAGGCCATACAACAATTTTGTATAATCATCCTGTAACGAATCCATTATTTACTCCTTACCGGGTCATAAGCCTGCCATGTGATCTCCCCGAGTACCGGAAGCTCAGTTTCCCCCAGGTCAATATCCGATGAAGGGGCGATGAGTCGATGGGCCACCTCGCCTGCAGATAAACTGATAGCCTCGCTGATTCTGGACAGATACATGCGCCCTTCCGGCACACCATCCCGGAACATCAGCGCATTCAGTTCTGATTTTATTGCCGCCCTGATCTGCGGTGTGTCTTTCGATAACGCAATCGTCATCGGGATGACTTTTTCTGTGGCACCGAATACATACAATCCGCTTCCGGCAACAGGTGCCAGAGGAAGGATGTGGTCCCTGACTGCGTTAATCACGCTTTCATCCGGGGCCGGGTGTTCCGGATCGTTTGTCGCCACCATCACGCCAACCGTTCCAGTGCCTTTCCAGTGTCTGAAAGTCCATGCACGGTTAATACCCTGAACTTCTTTCGCCCAGATAACATAATCAGGGTCTGCGCCCCCCTGTGGAATGTAGTAATAACGTTCCATAACGCGGGCACGCCATATTTCCAGATTTTCAGTATCTTCACCGTCTGTAATGGTGTCAGCGTACCCTGTGGACGGCAGACCACTGACGGGGGTTCCCAGTTGCATGGCAATACCATCATCCGTATTCCCCGCCGCCCCCGGTTCATCTGCCACAACAGGCACCCGGAGAAGACCATCGGCTGCGGTCACCGTCGCCGTCGTGGTGAAGGTCACCTGATCATCACGCTGGATCTGCGTTCCCGCTGGCAATACCGGCGTTCCCTCCACGCCATCCCAGCGCACAAATCCCCGGGCTGCCACCGCATCTTTTCGCGGGCAGCGTTTGATTCTGGCGTGACGGTACAGCCAGTCTTCATCACACATGTCCGGCAACAGATTTCTGGCAAGATAATCAATATACCCGTACAACGTGTGCACAGCTGCAGCCTGTACACGGGCATACACTTCCGCATCCATACGACGAAGCAGCGTATCCTGCTCAAAGCGGGTTAATAAATCGCTCCGGATCATAGCGATAAGTTGCGGGAGGCCGGGGCGATAAAACTGACTGTCAGCCATTCAGTTCACTCCAGATATCATCAAAAATAATGTTGTGAATATTACCGTCACGCTGGTAAATGGTAATGGCAAGTGCCAGCGAGTCTGTCCCGGTCCGGACAGCGTTAATATCAAGACGGGCAGCGACCCCATCCTCCACCATCCACGCCAGCGCCTCACGGGCATAATCCCTGGCAAGCTGCGGTGTTTTATTTGTCAGCTTGCTGCGTCGCAACAGATACAGACGCGACCCCGTGCGATCATTCTGAACGGCAGGCCAGGTATCCCCCCACCATCCAAATATCTGCGGTGCATCATCATCCCGCCCGGCACGCCGCCAGGTAAAAAGCGAAATAATCACAGCACGCGTCAGAAGGTCGTTCGAAGCCCCGGTCAACACGGGTCGCCCGTTAACATTAATCATCATGATTTTCAGCCCATCGGTTGATCCGGTGTGTCAGTAACTCCGCCACCATCACCATTTTCGGGGTGTTTGTGGGCATTGTAGGTCTGCCGCATTTGCTGCATGCTGAGTCCGCCACTGTCGCAATTGTCAGTAATATCAGCGGTGGATTCGACAGGCATTTCAAAGCGCGCTTTAGACGCGTTTTTAAAAATAATGGGCTTACCGGCCCCGTTCACCACAATACCGGAACGGGTCAGGACAACTGACTGCCCCTGATCGTCATAAAGCGCCACTTCCCCACGTTTCAGTCCTTTCAGCCGGTAACGTCTGTCAGCCACGACCACAACCACACCATGAGAACGGTCGCCCGCCGGGAATAAAGCAACCCCCTCAGCACCGTTCTGTGCGGCAGATGTAAAACCATAAGGTTCAAGGTGCTCAACGTGTTGTTTCTGATCTCCGGCTATCATTTTCAACCCTACAGACTGACACTTTCTGGCGGAATCCACCGCCGTGATGACAGCCCGGGAAATCAGATTGCGAAGAGAAAACCCGTTCATCAGAAATCCTCCTCAACATTTTTTTTCTTCCTGGCGGTGACAGGCTCAGGGAGATAAGCATCTGCCGGGCCAACCCGTAATTCGGTCGTCGTGCCCCGGTCGTCATGGTTATAGGTAACTTCTGCGATCACCAGTTCATCATTATCAAAATTATTCAGCGGGTCGAAAACGATGACAGATAACCCCGGACGCCATAACGCGCCACTGCCCTGCCGCCAGCCCTGAACCGTATATGTTGTCTCACGGGTAAGCGCAGCCCGTTGGCGCGCTTCAAATTCACAACGGGCCTTACAGGTTGCTGCCGTTGCTGTGCCTGACTGCTGAATCAACAAAGGGCGATAACGGGTCACACCACTGTCCTGAATGGTCTGACGTATTGCGGCAATGGTGGCCTCACCAAAATCATCATCGTTGCCCGGGCGCTGCCCACTGACCTGATATTCAGAAAACCGCTCTCTGATGCTTCTTTCCGTGTCACAGGAAAGAATATTCTCTCCCAGCACCAGTGCTGTCGCCGCTTTGCCTGTTCCGGGTTTCCCCAGAACCAGTCGCCCGCATTCATCGTCATAAGCCAGCGTCTGAACCTGCCCCAGCAACCGGTTAAGACAATCGGCAACGGTTTCGCCGTGTTCCGGCTGGGCATCAATCACCGCTGTCTGTGGCACGCCAGCATCAACAACGGTGATGCCAAATGGCGCAGCCAGTTCACTGACTATTCTGAGCAGGTTTTTTCCGCTCTGCTGGAGTGGCAAAGCAGAGCAGTCAACCAGATCGGCTGTTTTGCTTCGCCCGACAATTCCCATGCTGACGCTGCTGGCGTCATAACGAAGCGGTAGTGCCTCCACATATCCGGTGAGCACAGGCTCATCCCCGATAAGCACTTCAACCAGCTCACCATTTTTATCCGGGGCTGATAATCCCGGCTTCCGGGCCAGCGGGTGGTAATGACAACATTAAAATCCCGGGCAATACGGTTAATGCCCGCACTGATACGGACGGATGTCCAGCCGCCCCATTCGCGACCGGAAACCCGAAGTAAAACGGTATTATTCATCTGACGGGTACCCTTAATGCCCTGACCGGAACAAAGCCCGGATGAGAGATGGCATTTCGATCCAGGATATCAGTTTCACGGGACGCATCGTCGTACCATGACGCAGCCAGAACAAGCGCAGGAAGAACCTCCGCTGGCGTTCGCTCTGCGGTTTCCTCCGTCTGAACCAGACTGGCCTGAATATCCCGGTTCAGTTCTGTACGTAATGACGTCAACTGAAAAAACAGCCTGTCATCCGCCGTACGCCTGAGCTCCTGCTCAATCGCCGCGTTCAGCGATTCGCGTATGATGGTGAGATTTTCCCGCGTGGGTGGTTGTGCTGTCTCATTCTGCTCTGTACTGGCAGCCACACTGTCAAGTGCCGGATGAGAAACATGAATGATATCGGACTGACGTTCAGTGGAACCACCAACAGCCACAACCGCCTGCTGATTTTTCACCAGACTTCCGGGTTGCGGCAGTGAAGTGACCGCCCTTGCAGCCTCGCTGATTGCCGTCGTCCGGATGACTGCAGCCACCAGATTTGTCTGCTGTTTTTGCCTGACAACCGATGCGGAATCTGTGGGCCACACCGCACGCGGTGCCAGTCCTGGATCCAGCGTAATACCGGACATTGTCGTTATGGACTGCACCAGATCCTGTGTGTTATCCACCAGTCTGGTTCCGGCCCGCCAGGTATCCTGCAACGTATGCACAAAATCACTGGCAACCGATGGCGGCATCAGAATGACGGATAAATCGCCCTGCATCAGCCTCATTCCGGCAGAAACAGCAGAATTAACCATTTTGAAAGCCGTCTGAACGGTTCCCAGCATATCGGTTGCCCGGGCAATAACATCGTTCTGAATAAAGTCCGGTATTCCCGCGAGATCAAAATCGCCGAACATGTCTTCAAGCAGCTCATCCAGGAATCCGGACGACTCCTCCAGTTTTCTGGCGGTTGCGGCTCCGGCGACCGGAAATGACAGTTCCCCGCTCTCAACAAACTGAAATGAAACCCGGCACATACGGCCTTCCGTGCTGGAATGAGAAACGGTCACCTGTCCGTCAATACAACCCTGCATTTCACCGAACTGCGGATGGTTCAGTGTCCCCGGCCCGGCGGTTTCAATCGCGGTAATCAGCCTGTCGCGCTGCTCTGCGTAATCATCACCAACGAGATACGCATTAATCGTCAGCCGTCGCGTGGCACGCCCGAGATCTTCCGTGTACGGTTTGTCACGGTTTGGGTATTCATGGACCTGAACGCGGCGTCCGAACGAACCCTCGTCGCTCTCCACCGAAAACGGAACGCCACGAAATGAAGCGTCGTAAAGATTATCGCGCCAGGTCGTTCCGGAAGATGAAGAAAACAAAGAGGGCAAAGAAGGTAAGGAAGGAAAATCCATTCTGATACCTCATTATTAACGCCTGAAAGGTGAATACCCAACGTCATGGGTGATTTTCATAAAGGGATCGCCTGTTTTCGGCAAATCGATAACGCGCATTCCCTGTGGCGCATTGTCAAACGTGACTTTGATTTCACCACGTGCTGCCACAGACGATATCGCCGGATTAAGCAAAGGAACATTCGGTTTGTACTGACGCGGCTGATTAAGGGATGCCTGGTATTCCTCATAATTTTTTCGATTAAAAAACGGGGTCCAGTCAGAGGCCAGATATATGCCATGATCCTTGGCCCAGTTAACATCGCCCTCAGGCAGAATTGATTCAAGTGCATTTTCGACGGGCTCCCACATCATAGAAGCCAGCATCCCATATACACCGGCTTTTCCGATAACGCCCCCGCCTTTACCAAACAATCCGGTAGCGGCAGTGACCTTGCCGAGTGTGCGCATATCCTTCGTCACAATGCTGATTGATTTAGTGACATCGGTGACCCACTTTGTCGCCATAAAAATGGCGATAGCTTTAAGGATCGTTTCCCATCCCCCCATAGCCTGGGCGGTGCCATCAATGACTTCCCAGACATTTTTAATAACCGGCCCAACGGTTTCCCAGTTATCAATTATGAGATATGCACCACCGACGAGAAGCGCAATTAATCCCTTTGCCGGCGTCATATTCATCACGATACCCATGATTTTTGTTATGCGTGTCAATGTGCCAATCGCCACGCCCATCGTCAGTAATGCCGCACCAGTTTTCGCGATGGTTTTTACGACCTCAGGATTTTCTCTGACAAACGTGCGCACTTCTTCCAGAAAAGGCTTCATCTCTTTTATGCCTTCATTGAGTGAAGGCAGGAAGGTTTCCCCCAGCGTGGAAGAAATCGCATTGATCTGGTTCTGCAGCAGCAACAACTGGTTTTCCGTCGTCGCGGCACGGGCGGCATATTCTTTCTGCATTGAGCCGCCATACTGCTGCGCATCCGCCACACGATTAAAATTGGTTCGCAACAAATCCAGATTCGTGAGCAGCGGTGCGATGGCTCCCAGAGATTCCTTCCCGAACAGCGCATTCAGCACAGCAGCCTGTTTTTCTTTCGGCACTTTCGCCAGAGAATCCAGTACGTGCAGCATGGCCCCACGGGCATCTTTCTGCATATCCGCCGCCAGTTTTTTCGGGTCAATGCGCAACAGGCGAAGCGCTTTTTTCTGCGATTTGGTGGCAGAATTCCCCGCTGTCAGCGACAGCATAAAATTCTTTATCCCCGTCGCCGCAATTTCTGATTCCCCCCCCCATTCCGGCAATGGTTGCCCCCATTGCGGCAATCTCTCCGGAGGCCACACCCGCAACACCGCCTAAAGGGCCAATACGGGTCACAACATCAGAAATCTTTTTCGCACTTGCAGGACCGGTATTACCAAGATAGTTAATCTTGTCCGCAAGTCCTGCCACCTCTCCCTGTGTCAGTTTAAAGGCAGTGCGCCACTGTGCCATCATCTGACCGGATTCTTCTGCCGTGGTGTCAAAGGCCACCCCCATCTTCACGGCGTCGTCAGTAAACTGCATCAGCTCGTCACGGGCTATGCCAGCCTGACCACCCGCCGCCACGATTTCGGCGATACCTTCCGCCGACATAGGCAGTTCTGTTGACAGGTCGCGCACCTGTTCCGTCATTGCCTTAAACGCTTCCGGCGTATCCAGACCATCCACCACTTTCCGGACATCCGCCATTTTTGATTCAAGGGCAATGGCAGATTTGACCGGGAGCGCCAGCGCCCCCAGTACTGCGGTTCCGGCACCCGCTGCGCCCAGAGACAGGCTGGCAAACTCCTTTTTAAAGCCTTTCAGCTGGCGCTGCATCCCTTTCAGCGGTGCCGACACCTTATCCACGGCAGTGATGATCGCCTTCAGCTGAAAACTGTCAGCCATGCTTCATCTCCTCGTTAATGCGGACGGCCTCGGCTTCCAGTTCTGTAAACTGCGAAATAGCCACCCGTCGCAGCTCCAGTGGATTCAGTTTCCAGAACCAGGCAACATTGTAGAGTCGTTTCCGGAGGTGCTTCCCGTCTCCGACTGGGTAAAAAAACGCAGGATCTGCATGCTGGTCTTAAAAATATCCAGTTTTGCCATCTGCGCCGCCGATGAACGCGGGATCCCCGCCAGCAACGGGATATATTTCAGTGCCACCTGGCTGTCCAGTTTAATACTGCCTTCACCGGAAATAATGAAAGGAAAACCCAGCGCCTCGATTTCGTCATACGTGGGCTCGCGCAACTCCAGCACATGCAGCATTTCGTTATGCGCTGTCACCGGTTTTTTTAAAACAATTTCTGTCACGCTCATTACTGATATCCTCCCTCTTCGCCGTGGAATTCAAGATCTGCCGTACCTTCTTCGGCATTATGGTTTGCTTCGCCGTGCAGCCATGCCGCCGAAAGCACATACACCATGCCGTTTGCCAGCTCGGCAGTAATCGTCATCTGATCTGAGGTGGTAATTTTGTCGACCGGAAAATTTTTGGGCACTTTAAACGTGCCTTTAACGTAAGGTGACCGCCAGGTCTCCTTGTAATCCACATCCCCTGCCATGCCGACAACATCATCCCGGACATTGGTGTTCATCGGCACTTCAATGCCACCTGTCAGCGATAACTGCTGACCATCCACTTTAAAAAAACAGGTTCCGGCGATCTTTGCCATTATGCTGACTCCTCTGAATACTGGAGACGGAACTGGTTAACCACCGCAAAGACACGTAACTGGTTAACATAATCCGGCGGGAACAGCGTGTTCAGTCGGTTCGGGTTATCCGCATCACGCTCAACTGTCAGATACTGTTTAAACAGATCGTAATTTTCCACAATACCGGCACGCTCCATCTGACGATATGTCGCCAGAAGCTCCCCTTTGATAACGGCAGGAGTAACAATCGCCTGCCCCGGACCAAAACGGGTACCATCATTTGCCAGCTTGTGGCGTCCGTACTTGCTTGTGATGACCGATTTCAGTTTGCGAAGAACGTATGCGCTGGTATGCAGTGTTTCACTGTCCAGATAGCTGTTGTCTGCCACGCCATATGCATTCTTTTTGTAGGTGGTTACGGAACGCTGGATCCGCAACGTGCCGCCTTCCACATAAGCCGTCGCCACGCCGTGAGATAAAAGGGTCTGCTGCTCTGTCATGATGAATCGCTTACCTTTCGGTGCCGGAAGCATCCCCACCAGTTCCCCCGTCTGTGTCGGACGGGCCGGGTCATTGCGGATAAATACCGCTTCACGGGCAAGGCGACTGGCAACCAGTTCATCGACAGGCGACTGGGTTTCTTTTTCGTAACCGGCAAGCGTGATATGCTGCTGATTATGCGTATCTCCGGCATCAACCAGCTCTGACAGCGTTCCCAGTTTTGCGGTATAGACATGCCCGTATAACTGGCGCGCATAACTCCAGCGACCGCTGCTGTCATTCATTTCGGTCATCATCATATTGATGGAGGCGGCATCGTTGAACGGCAGGCCGATAAAGTCGAATGCCTCATCGCCCATAGCAGCAACAGCGGCGGTAAGATCAGGCGCTCCACTGCCCGCAGTTCCGGCTTCCGTCACGACCTGAAGCCCCGCAGGCAGAATCTCACCACCACCAGAACCATAATAATTCAGGCAGACAGGCAACTCGTTACCATACAGCCCCTTATGGCGGGCAGTCAGCGTCACCACACCTGCATCAGATGACGCCGCAAACGGCAGGGTGATAACCCCGTTTACCGCTTCCTTAATCGCGGTGGCAACCGCAGTGGCATCATCGCCATTCACCACAGGCACCTGTACACGGGAACGCCCGACATACAGGCTCAGGGTGCCGCTTTCCTCTGCTTCTCCGGTAACTGTCACCCTGACCGTCGCCGCCGCCCCTCTGGCTTCCGGTACTGCAATAACATACAGTTCACCGAAAGGATCTGTCTGACGGTAGACGTCAACCATACGCGCCAGCTGGCTCCCGGCCCCACAAATCTGACGGGCATAATCTGCCGACGGCATCAGCACCAGGCTGTTAACCTCAATGGCGGCATCGTTGCTGGCATGCCCAATCAGTAATGCAGGCGCGCTGGTCACCGCTGTATTTGCCGCAGAATTGTCCATCTCGGCGTAGAACAACGGCACCAGCGTATCCGACGGAACAGCACTAAAACTTATTGTCATGATTCTTTAGCCTTATCCTGTTTAACACGTGCCACATCACCCGCCGCTATACGGCGGAGCCAGTAGCTGCTTTCTTCCACATTTCGCCCGTCAGAAGGCAAAAGGTCTCCACGGGCAGGGTCAGGAACCGACCGCCCTTTCAGGGGTTTCACAAACATGAGGGACTCTTATTTCTGAGGGAAACGCATTTCCAGATGGTGCTCAATGTCACCATCCGGGCCAGTACCAGGATCGATGTAATCCACATCAATACTCAGCAGGGATAAATCCGGCAGGGCATTCACGTCCTCTGCCTGTCGCGTATCTTCTTCCGTGATTTCATACTTCGCCGTAAAATCAAACTGGTAATACAGTTCGTAACGGTTCAAATCAAGCAGAGTGCCACCAGCATAAACAATCTCGCCCCCCTGCGGATCCGGCATCCATCCAAGCAGGGCTTTCCAGAGTTCGCCCCGGACATCATGGACGGCGTCATACGCTGCCCACTGCCCTTTTTCATCACGCTCATTGCTGAGCACCACAATCACGGAAAAGCCTTCGGTCAAATCCTGCCAGTAATCGGTCTGGGATTTTTGCTCCCCCGGCGCATCGTCAGAGGGAACCACATAGGCAGCAGGCAGGCGAAGTTTTCCGGCATCAGGGATCGCCTTAAACTGTGCTGCGCCACCAACACGCTCCTCAAAACGCGGGCATCGCTCACGCAACGCCGCAATTATCGTTGTCAGTTTCATTTATGCTTCCTTTTTACCGGACGTAACGAACGCTGCAGTTCACGGGACAACAGTTCCTGCGTCCAGTGACGCCGCCGCTCAATAACGTCAGCCATAAAGTTATTACGCGGGGCCAGCCGGAAACCCGAAGAATGGTGCTTCTTCTGCCGCTTATCCTTTTTATCCATTCCATACGCTGAATGGCGAACACCGTAATACAGAAATGCCGGATACCAGGGGGCGCCTTCAGGGAGGCGACGATTCCCCTGCCCGTTTTTCTGGTCAGGGGAAATTTTCACCATCAGTCCGGGGCGACGCGTCGTTTTTTTGGGAACGTAATAACCGATGGAGCGGGCCAGACGCCCGGTCTGATACCCCGGGTTCTCTCCCGGGCCAGAACGCCCGCGTTTAATCACCAGACGTCTGGCGTCACGCATGTAAACGCGCCCGATTTGCACAAACGCCCGACGCAAACGGGCGCGATTAAACTCCAGCTCCTTTGGTTGTTTAAAGTCGACGTGTAAAAATGCTGTCTGATTCATGGCATTCACCCCGTCGTCGCGCTGTACGCAGTTCTTCACATTCCAGTAATAAAAAACGCCGCTGACCGTTCAGGTCGCGTATTCGCCGGATCCGGTACTCCTGACCGTAATAAACCACTTCGTGATCTGCCGTGATGTCGTGCCGGAAACGGATCGTAAAATAATGCGTAACGATATTTTCTGTCTGCACTGAGCCCTGATAAGCGGCAGCGCCTGGCTGAGCCACCTTTGCCCAGACATCAAACGACTCCGGATACGTTGGCTCCGTACCAAAATCAGCGGTGGGTTCATCCACACGAAGGCGGATCTTTATCCGGCGATTCAGCTCTCCGGAATCCGGTAAAAGGTAAGTGACACTGGTCTGACTTTGCCTGATTTTCATAGCGGGACAATCCTGTAAGGGCCAGCAAGCCATCTGAAACTCATTGGCGTTTCCAGTTTCTCCACATCGGTGATCGTTGAGCGATTTTCATAAAAATGACTGACCAGCATCAGCATTGCCAGACGAACATCATCAGTCAGATGCATCCCGTCAGGATCGTCTTCCGGAATCGTCTCTTCCGGTGCATACAACTTCCTGTTCAGGTATGTCTCTGTTCTTTTCTGTACCACCTGTGCCAGCAATTTCAGAAAATCGCCGTCACTGTACAAACCATCATCGAGCCGGAGGTGAGATTTAATTTCCTCTTCTTTCAGGAGCATATTTTCCTCCTGTGCCCGCCATTACGCGGGCACAAAAAAACCGCATTACGCAGCGGCTTTCTGGCGGGTTGCAGCCCCAATTTTCATCAGCTTAATCGCCTGAGAATCCACCAGCATACCGCCGGTTCGCTTGGTGGTATAAAAACCCACGAACGGTTTGTTGGTGTACGGATCGCGCAGGATACGGGTACCGATGCGGTCAACGATGGTATAGCCACGTTTGAAGTTACCAAACGCAATGGCTTTTGCATCGGCGGCAATATCCGGCATGTGCTCATTCTCAACGATGCCATACCCTGCCAGAGAAGAAGGCTGACCCAGCTCAATACCCGGACGCCACAGATAATTTCCGTCGTTATCCTTCAGCAGACGAATGGCAAACAGGCTGCTGTTGTTCATCATGAACTTCGCGCCGCTGCGGTGCGCCTTGCGCAGGGTGTAAATCAGTTTAATGATCGCATCGGCGGTCACGCCAGAAGCCGCACCGGAAGCAATGTGCTGAAGTTTGCCAAACGCACGGGTCTTGTCATCTTCATCGGTGGACTCATAAGCCAGAAAACCTTTTGGTTTTTTGCTGCCGTCGCCACTGGTAAAGGCAATTTCTTCCTGTTCGGCAAACTCCATCGCCAGCTCACTGTTGCTCCAGGCTTCCACATTGAAGAAAGCGTCATCGAGCATTTTCTGGGTGGCCTGCGGGTTGCCGTAGATTTCCCCCATAAAGGGTTCAATCAGACCCAGTTTTGAGGTGGCGGTTTCCGGACGAGCTTCCGTTTCCCCCACCCATCCGGACGTTGTGCCGCCCAGATTCACCAGTTTTTTATAATCCGAGCCCCCAAGGGTGATCACTGTGGCCTCCTGGCGCATCACCACCTCATCTTTCAGCAGCGTCAGAATGGTGCGATCCAGTTCTTCCGGAATGGCATAACCACCATCCTCATCATTGCCCACCTGCAGCGCCTTACGCTCAAGCTCACGCAGGCCGTCTTCACGCCCCTTGCGCATAAAACCGATAAACGCTTCTTTATGTTCACCGGCAACTTTATTTTGCGTGCCGCCTGCCGGACGCTTGACTTCAGCCAGTTCAGCCTCAAGATCGTTTTTGAGATTTTCCAGCTCAGCCAGCTTTCCGTTGAGGGTTTCCACTTCACCAGCAAGTTTTCCCTTTTCCTGCTCGATCGCGTCGATACGTTTGTCGTTTTTTTCCTTAAAATCGTCAAACTTCCGCTGCAACTCCTGCGCGACCTGTTCCACATCTTTAACATCAGCCATTATTTTTCTCCTGGTTAAAATTTAAGATTTTTCAGTGCATTCAGTGCGGCATCCACATCCTCAGTATCACGCAGGGATAAAGCGCCATATCCCCCGGCCATGAATGCTTTGGCCTGGGTTCGCGAAAGTCCAACGTCGCGCAGGACCCGCTCAATGATTTTCTGATCAGGGATCTCCCCACGTGCCAGCGCATTTTTCACATCACTGATACGTGCCTCATCATTGGAAGGAAACGTCACCAGACTGACCTCCCACAGGTCGATCTCTTTCAGCAGGAATACCCCTTTTTCACGGTCGTATTCCCAGTCTTTCAGGATGTAGCCAATAGAAAGGCCGGTTAAAGAACCGGCCTTCATATGGGCATGTGCACGTTTTGCCAGGGGATCATCATCAACGAGTAATCGCCCCCTGACATAAAGCCCGACATCATCTTCTTTCATTTCGGTGTACACACCGATGGGCTCATCCATGCGGTGCTGCCAGAGCAACGCAGGCAGCGCCTTTTTTTCGCTCCATTTCTGGAGTGTTGTGGTAAAGGCGCCGGGGACCACCACATCATCGTGGCTGTCCTTAACACCAAAAACAGAACCGTAACCTTCAAATTCCCCGGAATCACTGACCGATTTCAGGTTCAGCGGTATATCAAGACGCTGTTTTGTCTGCATCTCCACTCTCCTTTTTCTTACCGTTGTCATCGCCAGCAGAGGGACTGGTGGTCATGTTCATCGGTGTCAGATACACATCGCCGCCCGGTCGGGGATTCATATCCTCCAGATCACGGCAGTCATTAGGGGAATAAATGCCCCAGTTGATCCCCGTGGCATACGCTTCAAACCGGGATTTCATGTCGCCACGCAACAATGCTCCGGCATTAAATTTGGCGTAAAACTTCCCCTGTTTGCTCTCCCTGACCAGCCCTGTATTGATCCGCTGTTCAATACGGGTCAGATACGGCACAAGGGAATAGTTAATGAAACCAAGCCCCAGCTCTTCAATATTGTTGAAGGTGGCGCGATCGGTGTTCTGCACCATATGCAGCGGCACGCGGAACAGGCGACAGATTTCTTCCAGCTGAAACTTGCGGGTTTCCAGGAACTGGCTGTCCTCGGCATTCAGTGCCACCGTTTTCCAGTCCAGCCCCATTTCCAGAATCATCGGACGATGAGAATTTCCCAGCCCGACATGCCGTTCCTCAAAGTCCTTTTTGATACGCGCATAAGCCTGATCAGAAAGTTGTTGATCCGTACGCAACACACCGGATGTCACCGCGCCGTTACCAAACAGCCTGGCGCCGTGCTCCTCAGTTGCCGCTGCCAGTGAAATGGCCTCACGCGCATACGCAATGGGATTCAGCCCGACCAGTCCGTCCAGCGTCAGAGTGCGCACATGCCAGATTTCATCATGAGTCAACACATCCACGGAGCCATCCGGAAACGTCACCTGATAAACCGGCTGCCACTGGCTGTTCAGCTTCGGTTCCACACAGCCCGGATCTATCGGAAGAAGCTCCACCACTTCCCCCAGTGCCTTTACCTTGTAGGCGTAAAAATTACCCCGCAGACACAGGCAGACGATAACCAGCTCCCAGAATTCCTGCGGCGTCATGTAGCCATTGGGTTTGGCTGAAACCAGCTTATGCAGTCGTTCATCCACCGCCCGTGTTTTAAGGGTGCCGGTGATTTTGTAGAGGCTGCAGGGCAGCATACCAACAGGCTCCGCCAGCACCCTGACGCAGGAATACACCGCCGTCAGTCGCATGGCCCGCTGACTACTGATCCGCTTTCCGGTATAGGTGTCGTATGACAATCCCAGTTCTTCCGCAAGCATCCCGGGCGTTGTGACGGGAGTGTTATTTTTGCGCTGAAAAAGCCCCTGGAAAAACATTACTCACCTCCGGAAGCGACCCGGTGACCGCGCTCGAGATAACGCGCAACCAGCCACGACCAGCACAGGCACAGCGCCCCGGCAACAACAAAACCTGCCGGGGGATAAATCAGCCATGCGCCATACGACAGCAAAAGCGCCCCCAGCACGCCCACCAGTGGCGTGAGAATTATCAGAAACATAATGCCCTCGGTTAAAGCGAGCGGATACCAACACTAATCAGGTGTTCAGACAGATCCGGCTCCGGTTCACCGCCATTGACCAGCATCCGGCTCATTGCTGTAAACATCGCAACAGGGCCGTCGATTTTGGCTTCCGGCGTGGATTTATTCGGGAAGATATTGTCGTTTTTGTCCGGTTTCACCGTAACGTTAGACATCATCCAGTTCATAACCGGGTGATTGCTGTGATGGAAACGCCCGGCATAGACCAGTGATTCCGTTTCCTTCATGGCCTCTGACAGATTGCGGACCGTCTGCGGAACTTCCACCAGCGGTATCCCTTCTTCAGCCAGCGCCAGACTGAACTGCATTGCGCTCCACGGGTCAAATCCCAGTTCCCTCAGGTTTTCACCGCCAATCCATTCCAGTAAATCACTTTTTATCTGAGCATGATCGATAACATCACCATCTGTCAGGATGAGCTTATCCATTTCCGCCCACTTCCGGTAAAGTTCTGCCTGCTGCCGTGAACACCGATCCAGTCGCCCTTCCGGAAGCCAGAATTTAAAATCAGCATGAACATGTCCGTTATCAGTTCGCCAGAGTTTTGCCGCCGCACAGATATCAATCTTATGAGCAAGGTCGACGCCGACCCACATGGGATACGTTTTCAGCTCATGCTGTGGAGCAATGTATTCGCACTTCTCCCACTTAATCATGTCCATCCAGGCAGACTCGGCAGTGACCCACACATTCATGTGTTTTGTGAAAAAATTCACCCGCGCCGAGACCTGTTCCTTTGCTTTTTTCGCCAGACGACGCAGATCATCCCAGCGTTTACAGATGCCCAGGCCCGGATTCGCTTTCTGCCAGACCGTTTCATCAAACGGATCATCTCCCTCATCGAGCGTGTAAATAATCGCAAAGTAGGAATCGTCTTTTACCGCGCCCTCCACGTCGCTGTTATAGCCACGCAATACCTTGATGGCGTAATCGCGTTGCTCGTAACAAATCCCTTCCTTGTTAAAGCCTGCCGTAGTGATACCAAATAACAGGGACTGCAGACGGGCACCGGTTGCAGTTTCCAGAACGTCCCACACGTCGCGGGTTTTATGTGCATGCAGCTCATCAATAATGGCGCAGTGGATGTTCAGACCGTCTAGGTTGTTTGCATCCGAGGAAAGCGGTTCAAATTTTGATGCGCTCTGCTCCTGGTAAATCGCCAGCTTGTTGAAATCAAACAACCGCCCGAGTGTCGACCGGGCTTTTCTGACCATATTTTTGGCGTCTTCAAACACGATTCTGGCCTGGTCACACGTGGTTGCGGCTGAATACACCTCAGCCCCGCCTTCACCATCTGCTCCCGTCATATACAGACCGATACCCGATGACAGGGTTGATTTTGCGTTTTTACGGGCGACTTCGTTGTACGCCGTCCGGAACCGGCGCACCATCACCGGGCGTCCGCTGCCATCGCTGCGCATGACAACTTCCCCGGTCTCTTCATTCACCAGCGGAATGACAAAACCAAAAATATTAATGAGGATAAAAACATGCCAGTCCATCAACTCAATGGGCTGACCTGCCAGCGCCCCTTTTACATGGGGCACAAATTTGTAGAAATTCAGGATGTGCTGCGCACGGGGTTCACTGAAATAAATCCCCCGCTCTTCGCCGTACTTCAGATCATCAAGAAAACGCTGGCAGGCCAGACGGACAAATTCGCCAGCGACAATTTCTCCTGCAACAACACGTTCGGCGTAGCGGATCCCGTCAGCCACTTTTGCCATCAGTCTCTCGCTTTTAAAAGCTCCGCCAGCGGATCAACATCATCCGGTCCGGCGGTATTTACTTTAGCCCGGCTTGCCGGTGACATACCAAACTCTGCAAGCATCGCCCGGATCCGCTTCCAGGCATCCGCCTTCATCGCCGCAGCCGGGTGTGCCTTGATCATCACATCACCGTTCTGCGTTTCCGTGCGGTAGGTATAACCCTCAGCATCGAGTGTTTCGCAGTGATGCCGGTATTCGGTGTAGGCTTCCACCAGTAACTCGAGTGCACGCGCATCAAGCTGAGAAATGATCCCTTCCGCATTCAGCTCTTCCGCCATTCGCCTGAACCAGTACTTCCCCTGCGCCCCTAAATGTTGCGGAATTTTAGGGAGACCTTTTTCGTCCTTTTTAGCGGTTTTTTTGGGGTCTTTAACGGGGCGCTTTGAGGGGTTGCCTCGTATCAAATGCAGTCGTGGCGGGGTTTTCGGGGGTCCTGACATAATCGGTTTTACCTATCAATCGTTTGATCACATTCCCAAAAAAAGTTTTCGAACCTGCGGCGATGCGAAGAAGGATTGGCGGGCGGTCCCGGACAGCCAGGGCTGCAGGGATTTGACCCGCCCCTCCCTACAAGTGAGAATAATTATCATTTGATTCATTCGCGCGCTGTTTTCGCTTTGTGGCAGGGCCAGCACAGACTCTGCAGGTTGCTGTCTGCGTCTGTTCCGCCATGCGCTTTCGGGATGATGTGGTCGACAGTTTTCGCCTCGCTCACCACACCGACACGCAGACACAACTGACACAGACCTTTATCGCGCTTCAGAATACGGGCACGAATCACCGTCCATTTTGAGCCATAGCCACGCTGGTGGCGGCTCAGTCCGCGCTGGTGCTGCACCCAGCCTTCACCACGATGTTTATCGCAGTAGCCAGAGCTGTCTGTCGTGGTGCCTGCGCAGCCTCGCTTACGGCATGCGCGGGGGATTCGTGATGGCATGGAATTTCATTCTCCAGCGATTAAAACGTTTCTCTCTCGGGGATAACATGTATTGCATTCAGTCCCGCCGCCACAGCGTACTGATTATGTTCACTGACAAGCTGCATTGTTTCATCAAGCAATTCACGGCAGCGATTTGCATTCGTTTCTATGCTCAGCACCAGTGAATGACTCCCACACAACCGCCCATCCAATAAAAATGGAGAATCAGCAGAAACAATTTCCGATTTTATTTTTTGCAGCGCGCAAAGATTTTCTTCAATACGCTTTCGCAGAACAACGCAGCGTCCAATCGCTTCATAGTTTCGCTCAGACATTTCGCCTCCTGTTTTCAATGGAGATATTCAGGCCAACAGCATTATCGCAGCCCCTCACACAGAAGGGCTGCTGTAATGCCTGTTACTCAGTAATAACTGCGCCTTCCGGCAATTTCACGTCTTATCAAACAGCGCCAACAATTCAGAATTTACCTTCTCGAACCATTCTAAATTAAGTTGAGTGCCAGCTATTGCATTTGCTGATGCAGCATCTTTTTTATTTAGATTCTTTTTCTTCTTCATTAATCTACCCTCTTAAATATAGATGCGGGATGTCAGTGAGCAGTTCTGCAGACACTGCCGAACACCGTCGACAATTTCACAGACCTGAGAAGCTGTGTCGAAAAGCTGGCGCGCCTTATCCAGGCTGACGCATCCCACCAATAAAAAAGGCACCAGTATCGCTACCAGCGCCCATTTCGCCGCCGTTCGCGGCATTCTGTGTGTCCAGTGTTTTCTGCTCATAACCCACCTGGTTATCAGCGTTTCAACTGAAAGTGAGGCCCGTCTTTCAGTGTTTTCCAGTCGCCGCCCCATTCGATGGCAGTTCCCAGCTCTGCGGCAGCCCGCTTAAATGCCTGCGCGATTTTCTCGTACAGAGGCCAGTCCCATGATACCTGGCTGCCAATGTAGGCCACAACATCCACCGCATCACCGGTCAGGTGGCGGCTGTTCATGGTCTGGCTTTTTCCTTCAGCAACCAGCTGTTTCTGGCGTTCCTTCGTGCGCAGGCCTTCCGTAATACCGAAATCAACCTCCGTCAGCTCCAGCGCACGGCGAACAACGGCAACCAGCTGTGGTTTGACGCCCTCCAGATTTTTTTCGCTACGACGACTGAATCTGAATTTACCCGACATGCTCACCTCCGGAATGAAAGGATTTTTGAAACGTTCCCGCGTGCGCGAATCACCAGCACGCAGAACAGCAGATTAAGCCCCACCGCCAGCCAGTTCGCCGCTAACGGGCGACCGCACAGATAGCTGAGTGGTGCAAAGGCATAAAGCAGCATCAGCAGCCAGGCCAGCCATGACATCAGCGGTTTATGTCTGGAATCACGACGACGATAAAAAAAGAGCGTCAGCACGATAACCGTGCATAACGCCACATTCAGCAATCCGGGAAGGTCATTTAACATTACCGCCTCCTCCGCCCCTCAGGCGGGAGAACAGACCGGACACCAGTGATGCGATATCCTGCTGGTGGATGAACGACAGAATCTTCACCGACACCACTGACACCAGCACTGCACACAATGCGTCGACAGGCGCTCCGTCAAACCCTGTATGCTTTACCAGCCAGGATGCCAGAACCTCTGCGCCCAGCACACCGATAATGAACGACACCAGAAAATGCGCCGCCACACGCCAGGCTGAAAGCGCCTGCGGCATTGTTGCCACAAATAACGCCCCGGCGAACGCACCAAACACAATCCCGAAATCCGTTCCGGTAAACAGCCCGAATACCGTCGCCCCGCCGAGCGCCGCAGCCGTGCCGGAACCGGATAAGGGTTCAGACATACTTTTTTCTCCTGTAAATAAAAAAGGGCCACCAGCGGCCCGTAAAAAACACCCCGTCAAAGGCACCCGCAGATGCCTTTTGTGTGGTGTTATTCAGATTTGCGCAGTAAAGGCCGGAGCACGACCAGCGCCATCGCCACCAGCACACCATCTGCCAGCACCGACATCAGCCGTCCGGTGAAATCCACCGCCACTACCAGAAACAGCAGGATGGCAGCCAGCACAAGGCGCGCACTTTTCACAGGTACTGCTCCAGCGGTAGCTGAAGCGCCTGAGCAATTTTCTTGAGCTGTGCTTCTTCATCCGGATCAATGCCATCCTGGTCAGCGATATCCAGACACAGGCACAGCACATTAACTGCGTCATCAGTACCGGCAACATCAGCCAGCTGGCGAAGGGCTTCAGCATTGGCAGAGCGCGGCGACGCTTCATAACGGGCGCGGATATTTGCACTCATTTGTGCAATCTCACCGGAGAACGGCGCAAAGGCAGGAAGTGCTGCAATGGTTTTCTCCAGTACCGCGATTTCTTTCGCGTCACAGGTGCCGTCAGCGTATGCAATGGAATACGCACCCCAGACGGTCGCCTCCACCGCATCGCGGTTCTCCATTTTCTTTACTTCAGTAATGGCCTTGCGGGTTTTCTTTTTGAAAATACCAAACATCGTGACTTTTCCTTTTAGTGGGTGAGCCTCCGCCCGGGGGTGACCAGCCCACAGAGAAAGTCACACTGACCATCCCGTAAGCTCACCCCTGAAAGGCTCTGTGGTTTTTGATGTGCGCCGGGCGTGGCGCAAAGAAATGAAATAAGACTTACCTGAAATTAAGGGTAACCGGCTCATTTAAACCGTCTGGTCTGTTTCCTCCGGCTCTACAAAAATAATGTCCATCATTTTTAATGGACACTATCGTATGAAACACCGGACCTGGATCACTGAAGCTTTACGTCTTCACTTTGAAGAACATTTACCCCGGGTTGTGGCCGGGCGTCGCCTGGGTGTACCAAAATCAACAGTTTGTAGTATGTTCGTGCGCTTTCGGAGAGCTGGCCTTTCGTGGCCTTTGCCCGCAGGCATGTCGGAGCAGGAACTTGATGCCTGCCTTTACGGACAATTTTCCACGGTACCAGTCGTACGTCCTGAAAGCACCGTTATATCCGAAGCCCCCGTGGTAAAAAAACGTCCCCGGCGGCCCAACTTCCCTTATGAGTTTAAAATCGCCTTAGTGGAGCAGTCACTGCAGCCCGGAGCCTGTGTGGCGCAGATCGCCCGGGAAAACGGAATCAACGATAACCTGCTCTTCAACTGGCGCCATCAATACCGGAAAGGTGGCCTGCTGCCTTCCGGAAAAAATATGCCGGCACTGCTTCCCGTGACGTTAACGCCGGAGCCGGATAATAAAATCCCGGCCCCCGCACAGGAACCAGAGCAGATAAATACACCGTCCGACAGTCTGTGTTGTGAGCTGGTTCTGCCGGCCGGAACTCTCAGGCTTAAAGGTAAACTGACGCCGGCGTTATTACAGACACTTATCCGCGAAATAAAAGGGAGCAGCCACTGATGATATCTCTCCCTGCCGGTTCGCGTATCTGGCTGGTTGCCGGTATCACCGACATGCGGAATGGCTTTAACGGCCTGGCATCAAAAGTTCAGAACGTCCTGAAGGATGACCCGTTCTCCGGACACCTGTTCATCTTCCGCGGACGCCGGGGTGACCAGATAAAAGTGTTGTGGGCTGACAGTGACGGACTGTGCCTCTTCACCAAACGCCTGGAGCGGGGCCGCTTCGTCTGGCCAGTCACCCGTGACGGCAAGGTGCACCTTACTCCGGCTCAGTTATCCATGCTTCCTGAAGGTATCAACTGGAAGCACCCGAAACGAACGGAACGCGCTGGAATCCGCATATAACCCGTTGTAAAGTGAGGATATGGACACCTCACTTGCTCATGAGAACGCCCGCCTGCGGGCACTGTTGCAGACGCAACAGGACACCATCCGCCAGATGGCTGAATACAACCGCCTGCTCTCACAGCGGGTGGCGGCTTATGCTTCCGAAATCAACCGGCTGAAGGCGCTGGTTGCGAAACTGCAACGTATGCAGTTCGGTAAAAGCTCAGAAAAACTTCGTGCAAAAACCGAACGGCAGATACAGGAAGCTCAGGAGCGAATCAGCGCACTTCAGGAAGAAATGGCGGAAACGCTGGGTGAGCAATATGACCCGGTACTGCCATCCGCCCTGCGCCAGTCTTCAGCCCGTAAACCGTTACCGGCCTCACTTCCCCGTGAAACCCGGGTTATCCGGCCGGAAGAGGAATGCTGTCCTGCCTGTGGTGGTGAACTCAGTTCTCTGGGATGTGATGTGTCAGAGCAACTGGAGCTTATCAGCAGCGCCTTTAAGGTTATCGAAACACAACGTCCGAAACTGGCCTGTTGCCGGTGCGACCATATCGTGCAGGCACCAGTACCTTCAAAACCCATTGCACGCAGTTATGCCGGAGCGGGGCTTCTGGCCCATGTTGTCACCGGGAAATATGCAGACCATCTGCCGTTATACCGCCAGTCAGAAATATACCGTCGTCAGGGAGTGGAGCTGAGCCGTGCCACACTGGGGCGCTGGACCGGTGCCGTTGCTGAACTGCTGGAGCCGCTGTATGACGTCCTGCGCCAGTATGTGCTGATGCCCGGTAAAGTCCATGCCGATGATATCCCCGTCCCGGTCCAGGAGCCGGGCAGCGGTAAAACCCGGACAGCCCGGCTGTGGGTCTACGTCCGTGATGACCGCAACGCCGGTTCACAGATGCCCCCGGCGGTCTGGTTCGCGTACAGTCCGGACCGGAAAGGTATCCATCCACAAAATCACCTGGCCGGTTACAGCGGTGTGCTTCAGGCCGATGCTTACGGTGGTTACCGGGTGTTATACGAATCCGGCAGAATAACGGAAGCCGCGTGTATGGCTCATGCCCGGAGAAAAATCCACGATGTGCATGCAAGAGCGCCCACCGACATCACCACGGAAGCCCTGCAGCGTATCGGTGAACTGTATGCTATCGAGGCAGAGGTCCGGGGCTGTTCAGCAGAACAGCGTCTGGCGGCAAGAAAAGCCAGAGCCGCGCCACTGATGCAGTCACTGTATGACTGGATACAGCAACAGATGAAAACACTGTCGCGTCACTCAGATACGGCAAAAGCGTTCGCATACCTGCTGAAACAGTGGGATGCACTGAACGTGTACTGCAGTAATGGCTGGGTGGAAATCGACAACAACATCGCAGAGAACGCCTTACGGGGAGTGGCCGTAGGCCGGAAAAACTGGATGTTCGCGGGTTCCGACAGCGGTGGTGAACATGCGGCGGTGTTGTACTCGCTGATCGGCACATGCCGTCTGAACAATGTGGAGCCAGAAAAGTGGCTGCGTTACGTCATTGAACATATCCAGGACTGGCCGGCAAACCGGGTACGCGATCTGTTGCCCTGGAAAGTTGATCTGAGCTCTCAGTAAATATCAATACGGTTCTGACGAGCCGCTTACAATTAAGGTTAATCTGAGGATTTAAACCATTTTTAAAGCTTAGTAATATCAACTCGTCTCCTGGAGGAGACAGATACTTATGATTCTTCATGGACTTTGTCCCGCGGCTTTAATCCGACAGCCGCGCCCTTTTTTTGCGCCATATTCATCGCTGACTTACATGGCATTGCCGCACGGACATTATCGGTGTCCGTGTTTTCTTTTTTTCGAATTGAGAATAAAAAAAACCGCCTGGCACGGCGGTTAAGGATGTATTACCAGATTTTGATTAGTATATGATTAATCTCAATGTCACGTTTAGCGATGTTTACAACATCGGGATGATGCATCACCGAACCTGCCAGGAAATACAAAATCTCCACCGATAATGCATCATTCCACTATTGTAAAAAAATAGCACTGGCGCTGTAATAAATAATATTCATTACAGAACAGGATGTGGTAAGGAGTCAGGAAAAACGCCCCACATAAAATGTGTCAGTGCCTAACGCAACCTAGTATCTATCGTCCTCTGCTGGAGCGGGTAGCGGGAATCGAACCCGCATCATCAGCTTGGAAGGCTGAGGTAATAGCCATTATACGATACCCGCATATGGTGCCGACTACCGGAATCGAACTGGTGACCTACTGATTACAAGTCAGTTGCTCTACCTACTGAGCTAAGTCGGCACTGGACCGCCACCGGGGACTCGAACCTCGCACACTCAACTTAAAGGGTTGACGCTCTTTCCTGATGAGCTAGTGGCGGTTGGTGGCCCTTGCTGGATTTGAACCAGCAACCTGGCGATTATGAGTCGCTCGCTCTCACCACTAAGCTAAAGGGCCGGGCGCGAAATAATACATATGCCAGTTCAGCTCTGCAATACCCCCCCACACACCTGATTCAATCCTGTATCTGCTTCATACATGGTAAAAAGTATGAGCAGCCAACAAAAAGTTACTCAGGCAATATTAACGTACTCTGACCACATTAATTTTGAAGTCATCAATCTGCCCGCTATTAAGTATAACGAATGTAGAACTCCCATTACTGTACGATTCCGACAATATCAGCCGATCATCATAGCGTGCAAGAACGTAATACCAGACACTCTCATAGCGAATCATCTGATATTCATTCTTAAACTGGGGCTTGTACCAACCGGCAATAAGTGAAAATCCCCAGAAATAGATCATGAACCCAGCCATCATACACTCAATCCAGTGATGGCGAATAAAAGACATGTCCGAAAAAAATTTTACTGAAATAAGTCTTCTTCCTGACCTGACAAAAAACGTAATTATTAAGGCAGCAATAACGCATAAAACCAGTGCATCTGGCGCAACGTGTCGATGAATTACTGAAAACTCCAGAGCAGGCGGAACAAAAAGCAACAATATCGCCAGAAAAAGTCTGATAAAACTCAGATCCTGCACATTATTTTTTTGTTTGATCCCCAGGAAGAAAAAAACACCTGTTCCCCATCCAATCAGGAATATAACAATGACTGTAACAGCATAAAAAAGGCTCCTGGCCACATCATCGACACCAGCCCCAACAACCCACCATGGGAAACCATAGTAAAAGGAAGTTCCCCAGCCATAGAAGTAAGCGCTCCCCCACCCAAGACAGCCCATATAAGCAACAAAAAGTGAAGAGTGCCTGAGCAGAGTACTGTCATCCATAGCAACACCATTAACAACCCAAAAAACATAACAACACATTGCATAACAAATGAAGCTCCATTTAGTCAAGAAGCTTCATAGCAGGAAAAACTCATAGCACAATCGCCATCACATTTAATGTTCTGTGTCTTTTTCGGGTATAAAAAACCCGCTCGGCGGCGGGTTGTGCTTGCTTTTGCCATCACGTACAAAATCGGCAAAATATCAGATTTGCATGAAATATATGCCTTTCAATCTACTTTTGCAACACTTTGCTTTGAAAATGCCGCCTTTTGTTTTGAACGTGTTCTCATTACAAACAATAAAGCCTCACTATCCAGTCGGTGAAAAATGTGTTTCATTGCAACCCAGTGACGAGTAAATGTTTTGGACCAGTTTTTAGTTGTCACTCCCGCCAGTAATGCCAGATCCTGGTATTCATAACCTTCCCCACCAAAAAGTTCTGCTTTTACTGCCTGCGCCGCTAGCCAGATTAATTTCTTCAGGCGTTCCTGCGTTTTCCCTGCAATTTTTCTGGTACCGGATTGAGTATTAAATTCATTCCACGCCCACTGTGTTATCGCGATCTGATATTCCCAACAAATACTCCCGCTGTAACACCACAACAACCAGGCTTTATGATGTTCTTCAAGAGACAGAACAGCCCGCCGCCACGATGATGTCGAAAACTCAACCGGACTGACCAGAGGAATTGACGTCCCCTTCGCCAGCGATTGCTTCCCCGGGATTGGTGGATTATCCCGCGTTATCATTTTTCCAGTCACTTCATCGCGGTACCGGATTTTTTTTCGCCTGTAACGCCCTGTATCGAACATGACATTCTCTTGCCAGGCTTCAAGCTGACCTTTTGTTGCCCCACTCAAATCAGCGGTAGCGATAATGAGCTGCTCACGCACAATATTAATTTCATCAAACTGCTCGTCGTCGATAATCAGCCCCGCATGCGTCAGTGCATCCAGTGGTGCCTTCAGGATATTGTCCAGGTCGCGGCGGCGCTTATCCGGTGGCTCTGCAATAATTTTTATCGCCAGCCTTCCAGACAGGTTTAATTTCAGTCGCTGCTGGCGAACAATAAGTGCCACATCCCGACGATAACGCTCACCGGCTTTTGATACAAAATATGTGCTGCCACGACGTCGCCAGTAAGTGTTCACTGTCGGCGGGTAAGGCAAAACAAACTCATGAAGCATCAGCGCAGTACCTCCTGCACCAATTTTTCAAACTTTCCGACTTTGATTTCCAGCTCTGCCACACAGTCCACCAGCTCATCCACCGCTTTTTGTGCACGGTGTTTAGCCTGCATCAGTTCCCTGAGTGCTGGAACCATATCCCGACGAATGGCATCTTTTGTTATACCTGTTTTTTCCAGTTGTTCCGCCTGTCGCAACATTTCCTGTGCCTGTTTACGCAATTGTTCGGGCGTAAAAGTCATGGTCTGGTTGTTCAAAAGAAACGCTCCATCTTACTGCTGTCAGTTCGTTTGTTGCTGTATCTGCGCGGCTGGGATGGCCGCATTGGGGTGGAAAGAAGCTGTGCGCTTTCCTGGTCTACGGGCAGAAAATGTCCGTTATAAAAACGCCGGTAAATCGTCCCCAGAGAACCGTTACGTTGTTTCGTGATATTGATTTCTGCGATACCCCTGGCCTGCGTATCCGGGTTGTACACTTCATCCCTGTAAAGCATCAGAATGATGTCTGCATCCGCCTCTATTTCTCCGGAATTTTTCAGGTCTGAGTTCATAGGTCGTTTATTGGGCCTGGACTCCACACCACGGGAAAGCTGACTCAGCGCAATCAACGGAAAACCACCGGATTTTGCCAGGCCTTTAAGCCCCTTTGAGATTTCACCAACGGCAAGGTCATGACGCCCCATAGTTCGGGTTTTTATCAGTCCGAGATAATCAACCACCACCAGCGCCGTTTCCGGATGTTTAATCAGGTGGTGTTTCGTTGTTGCGCATATCTCGTCAATGGTCAGGTTCGCCTGGTCCACCATCCAGATATTACGCCCGGTCATCCGTCCCACACCTTGGGAGAAACGCGCCCAGTCTTCATCTTCAAAACGGGCAACAGACTTAAGACGTGATACCGGCATTCCTCCAGCCGCAGATACCATGCGTTCACCAATCTGGATGTTCGCCATTTCCATTGTGAACAGGAGAACGCCGTGCCCCTGTTCAGTCACCTTGTCGATGATATCCAGCGCCAGTTCGGTTTTGCCCATTGACGGACGAGCCGCAATAAATACCAGGTCGCCGGGTTCCATGCCGCCTGTTTTTGCGTCCAGTTCATCAATACCGGTCATCAGTGTCCTGGATTTCTCCAGTCCCTGATTCCGGCATTCAACACGCTCAACCACTTCCGGAAGCACATCATCAATATGTACCGGCTGAATAACGCCCTTTTCCGTCGACAATGAGGCCATCATATTCTGCGCATCCTTCAGGGCATCTTCAGCTGCTTCACAGGTATGCGCATCACGTAATTTCTGCAGCGCCTCATTCAGTGTTTTTTCTGCATCGCGCAATGCAGCATTGCGCCGCAACGCTGCAACATAGTGCTCCAGTGAAGACTTCACCCAGGTTTTGCGCCCGGTGTCAGTAATCACCGGAGCAAGTTCCGGCATCTCATTACACAACAGCACAGGATCAATCACACCGGAAACACGGGCCTGTCGGCAGATGCCTGTGTAGATATCCCGGTACGCTCGTACAGAAAAAACGTCCGCTGGCAGTGTGGTCAGAATACCCATCACTTCATGATCTGCCCCACGCAGAAAGAACGCGCCGATGACAGCACCTTCCAGGTCATCGTTACGCCAGACAGGAGTTGTCATGCGGCCACACCTCCGATATGTGCACGGTAACTTGGCCAGTTGAACGACAACCAGTTCCGACCGCCATCCGTGACCCTGTCGGCAATTCGGGGACTGATGAACACCCACAACTCTTCCGGAGAAAGGTTGCTGATCAAAATTGTCGGTAAAACGCTTTCGTAACGCGCATTGATGATTTCCTGAAGAATTGCCATTTCAGCCGCACTACCAAACTGAACACCTACCTCGTCGATGATCAGCAAATCCAGTGACGCATAATGCTCGATGACCTCATCCGCTGTTTTTTCACTGTCGTTCCGCCAGCAGTTTTTCACTGCGCGGGTAAGCCGCATCACATCAGTGATCTCCACACTGGCAAGGTGGTGACGGATGATGTGTTTTGCCATTGCCACAGCCAGATGATTTTTTCCGGTACCGCAGCTGCCGGTCATAACAAGGCTGGTACCTTTTTCCAGTACATCCTCCCAGTTCTCCGCGTAGCGGCGGCAGGCTGCAAGATTCCTGGCTGCGTCAGGATTAATTTCCAGATAGTTTTCAAACTCACAGTCGCGAAACCGGAAGGCAATGCCCGCGCTTTCAATCAGAGCATCGGCTTTCAGCGCCACTAACGCCCGATGTGTCACGCTAATCTCATCCGCCAGACACTCCGGACAGCGGGAGATTTTTAAGGCTGTCTCACCATGTCGCTCGTCCCATTCCAGGATATGCGTGTTGTATTCGCCGTGTTTTTCGCAGCATCCTGCGCCTTCTGCTTCCCGGCAGGCGCGGTAAGGCCACGGTTTTTCCCCTGTCTTCGCAAATGCCAGCTCTGCCTGGAGCTCATCCATTTGCGCCTGCAGTCTTGATTGTTTTTCATGCTGACCAAACGTCATCATCGCTGTCACCTCAGAATGTCAGTTTGTTACTGGATTTACCGAATTTGTCAGACATGGCACCAAGGCCAGACAGGACATCAGCCTGTCGCTGCCGCCCACCTCCGGGAGCGGCTGGCTGTTGCCAGAAGTCTTCGAAGTGACGATCGGGTCCAAAGAACGTCGACGCCTGCTTCACGAACTGTGTGCCGGTATTTCCTGTCGCACGTACCCAGGCGGCATACCGCTTCACGCCATCAAGCATGCTCTCCGGTTTTATTCCCTCCCTGATACGGGCTTTCCAGGCTTTGAAGGCTGCTGACTTGGAATTACCACCAGCACGTTTGGGATATTCCTACCAGGCCTGTTCAAATTCCGGTGAATATTCCTGTCGGGCAGAACGCGCTGGTGCAGACGCGTCAGCGGATGCGCAAATAGTGTTTTTACTCTCTGTAGTATTCTCTGAAGTAATCTTTGTTGTATTCTCTGTAAGATCGAAATTGGTTTTCCCTTCTCCGCTGCGAGGGGTTTCCCGTGTCCGCGGTGAAGGCTTTCCCTTCTCCGCGAAATTGGATTTTACAGTTTCCCGAAAACGGGTTTCCCCATTTCGGGAAAGCTGATTGTTTTCATTGATAATTTCATTAAGGCGCTCACAATCTATACGGTAGAACATTTTGTGCTCAAGACGCTTGTTGGTTTCAACCAAAATGCCTCTGGACACAAGATGCTTACGCGCTACAGCCTGTTGTTCAAATGTAAGTCCGGTTTCGTGTTGTATCTCTTCACGCGTTTTATGTACGCCTTCCGCTGCATGTGTTTTATCCTGCCAGTAAAAAATCTGACCAAAGAAAATAACAGCGTGCGGACTTCCCATGTATTTAACGAGCCCAGGGTAATAAGCAACCGGATGTCCAAAATCGAGCAGAAGATCAGACGGACGCATAGCCACCTCCCAGGCGTTTAAACATTTTTCCGGACTGAAACGCCACCAGCGGATAACTCAGAGTATGAGTACGTCCCTGAACCTGACAGACAACCTTCTGGCTTTCTGTATTGACCAGGCAAACCCGCAGAACGTGGCCGTTGCTGGTGGTGAACCACTGCCCCACACGGGGGCAACGGTTGTATCGGTGATACAGAGAATTCACAACACGACGAATCATGGACGCACCTCCGCCGTTGTGATGTATTTAACCGGGCTGCCTTTCATTGCGATGGTTTCACACATCTCCGCTGCTTTACGTTCCGCTGTTTTCCTGGATTTATAGCGGCGGTGCCAGACAGACGTATCCGTGCGAACTGATACATCGTTTCTGTATTCAGTTGTGGAAATAATAATTTCGTAACTAATCATGGACGCGCCTCCCATTGATTACGGCGGAAAGCGGTAAGATTCAGGCTGTTCTCTACCTCATGAAATGCTTCAATACAGCTCTCGTAGTACCGCATCGTGCGCAGACTTAACCCAAGCTGAAGCATCATCAGACCATCAAGAGTTATGTAATAACCACGCAAAGAATCGCCATAAAGGTGATAAGTGCCGGGTATGAAATTACGGGTGAAAAACTCGCGCGAGCAGTTCAGATACTCGATTTTGTCGACAATGTTCTGGTGCATGCGCTTGAAATGGCAGGCAACATGCAGGGAGAAAATAACGGCCTTGCCGTTGACGGTCTCAATTTTGAGGAATGGGTGAGTAGTGGTGGTAGTCATGGTGACAGCCCCTTGTGTGTGTGCTTTACAGCTACCACCCACGGATGCGAAACCATGATTGGTGGCAGCCCAGACAGGATTCGCATTACCGGACACACAAGGGAAAACCGGCGCTTCCGAAGAAGCTCCCATCTGAGCCGCCATTGAATAGACGTGCGTAGACAAAAAAACACGCTTATGGCGTGTCAGCCCTGTGTGATGTTTCGGGATGCGAAGCCCGGTTGCTGGATTTACAGCAACGCGAGAAATATAACCCGGAACACCAGCAAGGCGCAACAGTTTGAGGTATTCGAAAAGAGATGTAGTAACGGCCTTGCCGTTGACGACTTCGATTTTCAGGTATGGGGAAGTTGGGACTGTAGCCATGATGGCAGCCTCCTTGAGCAGTGAAAAACTTCCACCACCGGAGGTTCCAAGCTCGCTGGTGGCGGACTGAACAGGGTTGGAACTACCGGCGCTCAAGGAAACCGGCGAGCCTTTCGGCTCCCCTGCCCAGCCCACCATAATTCTGGCGTGCGTGAGCATGGACGATAAAAAAGACGCTGGCGCGTCATATATCGCCTCGAGCAATTCCGGGGTTCCAATCCCAGCACCCGCTTTATAAGGTGCAGAGACAGTGTAACGTCCCGAAATTGCAGAATCAATATTTAGGCTTGAAACGTTCATATGCTTGCTGGTATTTTTGTTAACGTTCTTGGATTCTTGGGCCTGCTTTATGCAGTTGCCTGTATCAACGTTGAGCGAGCCGGGTTACTACCCGGCTTTTTTTTCACCGCTGCCAGCCAATAACCTGAAACAACCCCATTTTCGGGTGATACCAGCGAGTCCCTCGCGGTTCTGCTTCCTCCATAACCCGATAAAAAGCAGCCATAAACGGTTCCACAGCAACAATTGCGCGACGTGATAACAATCCGTCCGGCGTCATGAACTCGTGGGTGTCTGTAGGAATTTGATAAGCGTTCACCAGATTGCGGCATTTATCATCTGACAAACCGGTTTTCGCTTTCAGTTGGCGATATCCGGCATAGCCCTCACGAATGGTGCCCTTTTTGATTTGCTCGACTGTTTCGGCAACATGGCTGACTTTTTCTTCCACCTGAGTGATCCGTTTCTGCTGACGAACGGCTTCAAGAGCCATCGCTGCAACCATTTCGATTTCGCTCATTGGCTTACGGATCTGTTCTTCCAGTTCGCGCCAGCGATCTACCAGGCGAGCTGTGAATTCGGGGCAAAGCTGAGCGACGACAATGATGCTGTCGCGCTTACCTTGTTCGCCTTCGAAGATGTAAGCACCTACATTTCGTTTTAACCCTAAGTTGTTGATTATTTCGAAATTCGCCATTGGCGCACTTCGAATAATCCCCTTATCCATGAGCCTTTCAATGCTGCGCTTAACATCTTTGTGTTGGCTGCCCACCAACTCTGCGATCTCAACGCTGGTCATGGATGCTTTATCGTTAAAAATTGCGGTGTTCACTGATACCTCCTTACGGATAAATTATTGGGATCACGGTTCAGCACTTCTCAGTTACGCGCTTTTTCCAGAGCCATGCATCCCTATAAGCAGCCTCGATCCCATGGCATATCCGCATATCCTGAAACCAATGCTTCCGTTCCCATATCTGCCAAGATCGAGGTTTAATGCGATCGCTGATGCCTGTGATGGAGAACATAGCCAGTACGGGTACTTTCAGGCGTCTTCCTTTCTGGATATGCTTACGCCAGTCATTGCGAAGATTTGCCCGCATGCTGAAATAAGCACCAACAGGAAATGCAACAAGAAATGCCGCTACCTGAACAAAAAGGAGTCGCCAGAAATTATGGGAATCATCTGGAGTGAGTTTGTTCTTCTGTTCAATACCAACCCGCGCCTTGTTACCTTCATCTGGACGGTTAGTGCTTTTGGACTTGGCGCCTGGCTCGGACACTGGCTTGCCAAAAATCGAGATAAGCGGAAAGAGTTCAATGCCGTCGCTGATGAATTGTTCCTGATCCTTGACGCCTTCCGCGAGGGTTGCCGAGACGGAAAACGGGATATGCCACATATATCCAGAGACGATTTCAGAAGACTGCGCCCTCACCTGAGCAGCAGACAAGCACGAAGTTACCAACAAGCCGTAGATAACTTTTTTAACGCACTGAAAGCTAGTGAGCTCTATGAAGACAGGCGGATTGTTCCGGTTATCAAAACTCCCGCAGAAATTCTTCCCAGCCTTAATACGCTGATTAAGTTTCTGAAGCATCGCTAAGCACTGTGACATATCACACCTCCGATTGCTTACCTTGCCCCTCTTCTGTGTGCGCTAAATCAGGATGGATATACGGGATACTTGGATCCAGATGGCAGAGAATAGCTACGTCCTCTGGAACACCTCTCGTTTTCCACTTTCCAACACCTTGACTGCCACGAGGCTTTCCTTTCTTTGGGAACCTGCGGCCAATAGCGGCATTGGTTTTAAATTGAGTTTTTAATATTTCATAAAGGGTCATTCTTTAGTCTCACACCAGATACTCTGTTATCCAAGAATGTTAAACACGAGAATCCAAAGTATCAAGAGATTCTGTTACTTTAGTATCAGCAGCCATGAAAGGAGAAGAAAAATGAAATCTTTAGGTGAACGCCTCATCAACGCACGACAAAAAGCTGGGTTAACGCAAGATGCGTTGGCTAAAAAAGCAGGGGTCACCAGAGTTGCAATCAGTAAAGCCGAGCAAGGCCTTACAAAAAGTTTCAACGGTGACACCCTTTTTAAAGTCGCAGCTGCACTGCAGTGTTCACCGCAGTGGCTTCAGAGCGGAGATGCAAAAGATAAGCATTGGGAAAATAATGTTAAGAGCTGCCCACAGAGAGACACAGCACACTCTTACCCTGTAATTAACTGGGTTCAGGCAGGATTATTCGCAACTGCTGGTGATGACTACAACATGTATGATCAGGATAACTGGAGGCATTCTGTAAAATACGCTGGTGAGAGGGGGTTCTGGCTGGAAGTGCACGGAGACTCAATGACTTCGCCCGTAGGAATAACATTTCCTGAAGGAATGTCGATCCTTGTCAACCCAGATAAAGAAGTTTTTTCAGGATGTTACGTCATCGCCAGAAAAAAATCCACCAATGAAGCAACATTCAAAAAATATATTTCTGAAATGGGAAAGGCGTTTCTAAAGCCCCTTAATCCACAATATCCAATCATAGAAATGGACAATGATTGCGAAATAGTAGGTGTTGTGGTTGATGCCAGGTGGGATATTTTCTGACCAGACTCAAAACACAAAAAGAAACCAAAGTATCAAAAATCACTTGCCACACCTTGATACCTTAGTTACCATAAAACAAAGTTCGTAACTGAGGTATCATCTCATGATCAATAAAGCTACAACTCTTGACTGTCTTGAAGAACTGAAAAACCTCGGCAGCCTCATTACACTAATAGCCAAAGCAACGCCAGATGCTACGCTCTCTGGCGATATCGAGTCATGCGCAGGACTGGCATGGGATATGACAAATAGCATATCCAGAAAGCTATCGTCAGCAATGCTTTTACAGAGCAAAAATACTGTAATCAACAACCGCCTCCGCACCCAACGCGAAGCCTGTGGCTTAACAACCGCCGAAGTGGCCAGGCTGCTCAATCTCGATGAAGATATCATCATCCAGTGGGAGAGCGGAGACTATGAACCAACTATCAGTATGCTTATCCCACTGGCTAATATTCTGGGCTGTGATCCGATGTGGCTGTTAACTGGCGAGGTTACTCCTCCGGAGCAACCAAAAAGTGAGGAGCAGCAACACCATGACGCATCTCAACAAGTTTGCTCCTTATCTCGCGAAGTGATCCTACCCACGTAATGTGGACACGGCCCTAAGCGAGATTATGGTTTTCAAATTGTTCCGGGCTGAGACCGCCACAGGCACTGTGACGACGCCAGCGATTGTAATCACACTCGATATAATTAAACACCGTTGCCCGCATTATTTCCCGGCTGCTAAAGCGTTCCCCGTGGATACATTCCACCTTCAGCGAATGAAAGAAGCTTTCCACACAGGCATTGTCATAACAGTTGCCTTTCGCACTCATACTGCCACGCAGGTTGTGTCGCTTCAGCAGCGCCTGATAATCCCCTGAACAGTATTGACCACCACGGTCCGTATGAACAATGACGCTTTCCGGGCGTCTTCTCCGCCACAACGCCATTTGCAGTGCATCACAGGCCAGTTGTGCTGTCATTCGCGGTGACATCGACCAGCCAATAACGGCGCGTGACCACAGGTCGATGACTACTGCGAGATACAACCAGCCCTCATCGGTACGCAAGTACGTGATGTCACCCGCCCACTTCTGGTTCGGGCCGCTGGCGCTGAAGTCCTGCTCCAGCAGATTCTCCAATACGGGCAGGCCATGTGCACGGTAGCTGACCGGGCTGAACTTCCGGCCGGCTTTCGCCCGCAGCCCCTGACGACGCAGGCTGGCGGCAATGGTTTTAATATTGAACTCCGGCAGTTCGTCAGCAAGGCGGGGAGCACCGTATCGCTGCTTTGCCTCAAAGAATGCCTTATGAACAGCGGTATCGCAGGTGAGCCGAAACATGTTGGCGCAGGCTCATCTGGTGACGACGCCTGAGCCAGACATACCAGCCGCTGCGGGCAACCCGAAGTACACGACACATCGCTTTGATGCTGAACTCTGCCCGATGATTTTCGATGAAGACATACTTCATTTCAGGCGCTTCGCGAAGTATGTCGCGGCCTTTTGGAGGATGGCCAGTTCCTCAGCCTGCTCCGCCAGTTGTCGTTTAAGGCGGACATTTTCAGCGGCCAGTTCGCTTTCGCGCTCTGACGAACTCATTTGTTGCTGCTGTTTACTGCGCCAGGCATAAAGCTGAGATTCATACAGGCTGAGTTCACGGGCTGCGGCGGCCACACCGATGCGTTCAGCGAGTTTCAGGGCTTCGTTACGAAATTCAGGCGTATGTTGTTTACGGGGCTTCTTGCTGATTGATACTGGTTTTGTCATGAGTCACCTCTGGTTGAGAGTTTACTCACTTAGTCCTGTGTCCACTATTGGTGGGTAAGATCAAAGCTCTTCTACGGAAGAACCAATACCAATGGTGACATAATCGCCGCTTCGCCCCTCAAGGTACATGCGAACATTTTTATCAATCATTGCGGAAACAGTCTCAATATGAAAACACTTCTGAGACTCGCTATATAGCAGAACATATAAGTCAGCTGAGGAAGCCATGAAAAAGTTCGAAAACATAACTGTTCTCCATGTTGATGACTTTGATTATACAAACCCGGAACTTCTCCCGGAGGTTGTAAAGGCAATAGATGTTGCCGATATAGTGATTAGAGGAAAGAGAATTGTCAAAAACAGGCTCGCATGCACTTCAGGAGCAATGACAGAAACAACCTCACAACAAGATGATTATGAAGGCATTTGTCTGGAGCCGGACTCATTTGCGGTAAATGTTTATCATTTATTGCATGCAACACAGGCATTACATATGTCAAGTAATCACGAAACAAAAACACTTGGCAGCGAAATTCTGAATTTTGCATGTGAATATGCAAAAGCTGCTGCCGAAAAAGAATTAGCGCAATAACAATAAATATTCCCTGAATGTTTATTACGGTTTTATCGCCGGGGATTGTTGCAACCTTTATTCGCAGGAGATTATGTTATGACTTTCCTGAAACATAAGGCATCGTATAAAACTGCCTGCCTCATTGCACAACATGGAGATTCTTATCTTCATATAGCCAACCTGTATTTGCGCAAAGCATATGGGAGATAAATAAATGAAAGAAAAACAGCAAAACATAACTCATGAAAAAGTTAGACTCTTCCTCACCATCGAAAACGGCAAGGTCACTTATTCAAAGCATCTGTTAGACGATGAATTCGTTGGCAGTATGGACACTTTTTTGTGGATGGCGGAAAGGGCTGGTTACACGATTATTCCACCTGCAAATAAACAAGCGGAACAGACTTTATGAAAAATTCAGAATTCAAACCTGAAGTAACAACGCATGGAATAAAGATTGGTGACACTACTATTGATTATGTTGAAGCTGTGCGACGTCTTGATGCCGGTGAATACGATTATCCAAATTCACGCGGTTTAAGCATTCTCCAGTGCCTAGCAGAAGCCGATGAGTCCGGGATTTTAGAAAACTGTTCTATCGATATGAAGGTTGCACAGTGGCGCTGGCTGTATGTAACGGTATTTATTAATGAAGAGGAGTATAAGAACGGCACCATTGATATCCCTAACGATAACGGAACTACAGATCGCGCAGTTATTTACAAGGGGAAACATGGTTGCCTGAGTATCTACCCCGGGCCACTTCGCATTGCCCTGCAAAACCATGTCGAATGGGGGTTTATTGAAAAATATGGCGAAGCTGAAGGCATGGGGCGAGTTCTGTTTCTCTATCAAAATATGCTCATCGCAGATCCTGATAATGGTTTCATTGTTTCTGCTATGGGGCGCGAAGGGCTTGAACTCCTTCTGGATGAAATGATTCACGATCTGAATACTCATGGTATGCCAGAAGCGCCAGTGACACATTAAATATTAAGAAGAATATAATTCTTCCGTTTTTTACTAACCGTTTATATGAAAAGCAACCGTGAATTAAACAGAGTAAAACTGATTTTAATCCTTGCCACAGTGCTGACACTAACTGAAATCATTATTCTCTTTATTGCGCTGTCAGTCGGTTAAAAATATCGGGATACCACAGACCAATGAGACTGTATTTCACAATAGTAATTTTACTGGCAATTATCGCATGCATTTACGGATTACTCGTTCCGTTCCTTATATCCATGAAGGATACGATAGCAGTTATTTCTGGCTTTGCACTGGCGTTTCTGACCCCGCCCTGCATTTATGCCATTTACAAGGGTCTTTCTTTCACTAAGGATAAAAGATGAAAAAAATTATTTTTGCTTTAGCCATTGTTCTGCCGACCATTAGCCTTGTCGGGTGCGATCGCGTTGAACCAGGTAATGTTGGCATCAAGGTAAATAAACTGGGCGACGACAAAGGCGTCGGTGAGGTGGTCGGTGTTGGTCGCTACTGGACTGGCTGGAATACTGAGGTTTACATCTTCCCTACCTTCAAGCAAATGAAGACCTACGATGAACCATTCAGTTTCCAGATGAGTGACGGTACAACCATCGGCTATCACATCGGCGTGGCCTACAAAGTTGATCCATCCAAAGTTACCACGGTGTTTCAGACTTACCGCAAAGGCGTGGATGACATTACCGACACCGACCTGCGCCAGAAGATCGCCGACGCACTCAACCGACTGGCCAGCAAAATGACCACCGACAAATTTATCGACGGCGGCAAGTCTGAACTGCTGGATGCTGCTCTTAAAGACATTCAGGCAGAAATGACATCCATCGGTATTCAGGTAATGAGCCTCTCATATGTGGGTAAACCGGAGTACCCACCAACCGTTATCGACAGCATTAATGCCAAAGTCACGGCAAACCAGAAAACCCTGCAACGCGAGCAGGAAGTAAAACAGCGCGAAGCGGAAGCCAACATGCTGCGCGCGGAAGCTGCCGGACAGGCTGATGCGATTCGCACAAAAGCCCAGGCCGAAGCCGATGCTATTCGTTTACGCGGTGAAGCTCTGCGCCAGAACCCTGGAGTTATGGAACTGGAAGCCATCAATAAATGGAACGGCACACTGCCGCAATACATGGCCAGCGGTGCTAATACACCATTTATCCAGGTTAAATAACTTATACGCCCGGCAGGCCGCCGGGCTAAGGGAATAGCAGATGAACACCCATAATACTCAACCGCAAATAATGAACTATGACCCGAATCTGACGTCATGCGGACGCATGGCAAAACAAACCGTTCGATTAACTTTCGGGTTATGGGAATACCGCGAAACATTCGAAGTTACTGTCGGCGGCAATCTGACCGGACTGGATGTTATCAGTTGCGCTATTGAAAGCCTGTACGCAACACTGCCTTATGAAGAAGTCGAGGATGAGCGCACAGGGGGAACAGATATCATGGCCACCATTAATATTGGCGAACTGATATGTCAGGATGAAGACCTGTCCGGAGAACTCTGGCTTGCCGGGATGCTTATCTCAGCAGAAATTATCAGTATTGAACCCGCTACAAACATACGGCTCTGAAGTTCTCACTATTCAGAGAGCAGGAGAAAAAATGTTCGCTTTGATTAATCAGGGACAACTGTATACCGACAGTGCCGGTTACCCGGTAAAAATTATTCGCTGCATAAATAACACTGTGTTGTACAGAAGAATGGATGGGCGAACACAGTCGGTAAAAATAAACGATTTTAATGAACTGTTTGAACGGCTCGATCACCAGGAATACCGACAAATTCTGGCAGAAACAGAACAGGAAACTCATCTGAAAAAATTACGGGCCATGAAAAGGAAATAAAGAATGAATAAAGCGTTTGAGCTATGGGTACGCCAGCGTTACGGCAATCGCTATGACCTGACGCGAGATGTTGACGGTTTCTACTGCCGTGAAATTGTGAAACGAATGTTTGAAGTGTGGTGCCACTGCCGTGGGCTGAGTGTTGTGTGAGGTAATGCATGGGCAATGTGATTCAACTGGCTCCCAATGAATGGGTTTGTGAAAGCGTTCTTATCGCAATTACCGGGCTCAAACCAGGCACAATTCTCCGGGCCCGGAAAGAATGCTGGATGGTAGGAAGAGAGTATATTCACGTATCGCCTGACGGTAATCCAAAACCTTCCAGCGAATGTATGTATAACAGAAAAGCAATCGATGCCTGGGTCGCTTCAATGAAAAACAAACAACCTAGGTGATTTAATACCATGAAATATGTAAGCTCATATCGCTCTTGGGCGTCTGGAGGTATCGATGGATAAAGTCAAATATCCAACAGGCGTCGAAAACCACGGTGGCACATTACGCATCTGGTTTAATTTTAAAGGTAAACGTGTTAGGGAAAATCTTGGTGTCCCTGACACTGCCAAGAACAGGAAGATCGCCGGAGAGCTGCGGACATCTGTATGTTTTGCCATTCGTACAGGAAACTTTGATTACGCTGCGCAGTTCCCTGACTCTCCTAACCTCAAGGCTTTTGGGGTAAATAAAAAAGAAATTACGGTGAAAGAACTTGAAGAAAAGTGGCTGGATCTGAAACGCATGGAAATCTCTGCAAATGCATTCAATCGCTATGAGTCCGTTGCAAGAACAATGATTCCGAAAATTGGAGGTAGCAGACTGGTGTCAACGGTGACCAAAGAGGAATTGCTGTATATCAGGAAAGATTTGCTGACCGGATATCAGAATTCAACGAAAGACAAAGCACCAGCAAGAGGACGGAGCGTCGTTACTGTAAATTATTATATGACGACAATCGCGGGAATGTTTCAGTTTGCTGCAGATCACGGTTACTTAGAAGCAAATCCCTTCGAGGGAATTAAGCCTCTTAAAAAAGCCAGGGCAGAGCCAGATCCGCTAACTCGTGACGAATTTATTCGCCTGATAGATGCTTGCCGGCATCAGCAGACAAAAAACCTGTGGTCATTGGCTGTGTACACAGGAATGCGTCATGGTGAGCTGGTCTCCCTGGCCTGGGAAGATATCGATCTGAAAGCAGGAACAATTACTATCAGGCGCAATTATACGAAACTCGGTGAGTTCACTCTACCTAAAACTGAAGCAAGTACAAACAGGGTTGTGCATCTTATCCAGCCCGCTATCAGTGTCCTGAAAAATCAGGCTGAAATGACAAGACTGGGTAAGCAGCACCACATCAAGGTTCAACTACGTGAATATGGACGTTCAGTGAATCATGAATGTACTTTCGTATTTAACCCCCAGGTGGTTAGAAAAAGCAAACAGGTAGGTTTTATCTACAAGGTAGATTCCATTGGCGACTCATGGGAAACAGCCATTAAGCGTGCGGGGATCAGGTATCGAAAGGCATACCAGTCACGACACACTTATGCGTGCTGGTCATTATCTGCTGGAGCAAACCCAAGTTTCATTGCCAGCCAGATGGGCCATGCAAGTGCCCAGATGGTGTTCAATGTATACGGAGCATGGATGACTGACAGTAATGCAGAACAGATCGCAATGCTGAATCAGAAGCTGGCAGATTATGTCCCAATGATGTCCCATGGTCATCAAGGAGACCTAAGAGGCTTTTTAAAATCAGTAAGTTAATCTTTAATACCCGTCATGTTAACTGCGTGGAGGGCAACACGACCCTTTATGCTCTGCCAAAGCCGGAAGTGGTTCTGCGCTGGCGCGAGCAAACCAGCGATGATTTTCGTTTTTGTTTTAAATTTCCGGCGACCATTTCGCACCAGGCCGCATTGCGACATTGCGATGATTTAGTAGCAGAATTTTTAACCCGCATGTCACCGTTAGCGCCGCGCATTGGGCAATACTGGCTGCAACTGCCCGCCACATTTGGCCCCCGGGATCTGTCTGCACTGTGGCACTTTCTCGATTCCCTTCCTCGCGAATTTACCTATGGTGTGGAAGTTCGTCATCCGCTGTTTTTTGCCAAAGAGGTAGAGGAACAAACGCTTAATCGCGGTTTGCATCAGCGCGGCGTTAATCGGGTGATTTTAGACAGCCGTCCGGTTCATGCAGCGCGTCCGCATAATGAAGCCATTCGCGACGCGCAACGGAAAAAGCCCAAAGTTCCGGTTCATGCCGTATTAACAGCGACAAACCCACTGATCCGTTTTATCGGCAGCGATGATATGACGCAAAATCGGGAATTATTTCAGGTCTGGTTACAAAAATTAGCACAGTGGCACCAGACCACCACGCCTTATCTTTTTTTACATACGCCAGATATTGCCCAGGCACCGGAACTGGTACATACCCTTTGGGAAGACTTACGTAAGACACTTCCAGAGATCGGAGCAGTTCCGGCTATTCCACAGCAATCTTCTCTTTTCTGAAATTGCCACCTATCATAGACAGGAGCCATCGGCCATTTTAAAGGGAGTTTGTATGGTAAGCGCGCTGTATGCCGTTTTAGGTGCGTTGTTATTAATGAAGTTCTCTTTTGATGTTGTTCGCCTGCGAATGCAATATCGCGTTGCCTATGGTGACGGCGGTTTTAGCGAACTGCAAAGCGCCATTCGCATTCACGGTAACGCGGTGGAATATATTCCCATCGCGATTGTATTGATGCTGTTTATGGAAATGAATGGCGCAGAAACCTGGATGGTACATATTTGCGGCATTGTTCTGCTTGCCGGGCGTCTGATGCATTATTACGGTTTTCATCACCGTCTGTTTCGCTGGCGGCGTTCCGGCATGAGCGCCACCTGGTGTGCGCTGTTGCTGATGGTGCTGGCGAATCTTTGGTATATGCCCTGGGAGTTGGTTTTCTCCCTGCGTTAGCGCACAATACGCCACTTTCTTTTTCCCGGATTTTTACGTTATGTCTCACCGCGACACGTTATTTTCTGCCCCTATCGCCAGACTGGGCGACTGGACCTTTGATGAACGGGTAGCCGAAGTCTTCCCGGATATGATCCAACGTTCCGTTCCCGGCTATTCCAATATTATTTCAATGATTGGCATGTTGGCCGAACGCTTCGTACAACCTGGTACGCAGGTTTACGATCTGGGCTGTTCTTTGGGCGCGGCGACGCTCTCGGTGCGTCGCAATATTCATCATGATAATTGTAAAATTATCGCCATCGACAACTCCCCGGCGATGATTGAACGCTGCCGTCGCCATATCGACGCCTATAAAGCGCCAACACCTGTAGAAGTAATCGAGGGTGATATTCGCGATATTGCCATTGAAAACGCGTCGATGGTGGTACTGAATTTTACCCTGCAATTCCTTGAGCCTTCTGAACGTCAGGCATTACTGGATAAAATTTATCAAGGACTGAATCCTGGCGGTGCGCTGGTGCTTTCGGAAAAATTCAGTTTCAAAGATGCCAAAGTCGGTGAACTGCTGTTCAACATGCACCACGATTTTAAACGCGCCAACGGTTACAGCGAGCTGGAGATCAGCCAAAAACGCAGCATGTTAGAAAACGTGATGCTGACCGATTCTGTGGAAACCCATAAAGCACGCCTGCATAAAGCCGGATTTGAACATAGCGAGTTATGGTTCCAGTGCTTTAACTTTGGCTCACTGGTGGCATTGAAAGCAGAGGACGCTGCATGATCGACTTTGGTAACTTTTATTCTCTGATTGCCAAAAATCATCTTTCGCACTGGCTGGAAACCCTCCCTGCACAGATTGCCAACTGGCAACGTGAACAGCAGCACGGTCTGTTTAAACAGTGGTCCAATGCGGTGGAATTTCTGCCCGAAATTAAACCGTATCGTCTTGATTTACTGCATAGCGTAACGGCGGAAAGCAAAGAGCCGCTGAGTGCCGGGCAGATTAAACGCATTGAAACACTGATGCGCAACCTGATGCCGTGGCGTAAAGGGCCGTTCTCGCTGTATGGCGTTAACATCGACACCGAATGGCGTTCTGACTGGAAATGGGATCGTGTTCTGCCGCATCTCTCTGATTTGACCGGGCGCACGATCCTCGATGTTGGCTGCGGCAGCGGTTATCACATGTGGCGCATGATTGGCGCAGGCGCGCATCTGGCGGTGGGGATTGACCCTACGCAACTTTTTCTCTGCCAGTTCGAAGCGGTGCGTAAGTTGTTAGGTAACGATCAGCGCGCGCATCTGCTGCCGTTAGGTATTGAACAACTTCCGGCGCTGAAAGCCTTTGATACCGTCTTTTCGATGGGCGTGCTGTACCATCGCCGCTCACCGCTGGAACATCTGTGGCAGTTAAAAGATCAACTGGTGAATGAAGGCGAACTGGTGCTGGAAACGCTGATTGTTGATGGCGATGAGCACACAGTACTGGTGCCAGGCGATCGTTACGCGCAAATGCGTAATGTCTATTTCATTCCATCAGCACTGGCGCTGAAAAACTGGCTGAAGAAGTGTGGGTTTGTTGATATCCGCATTGCGGACGTGAGCGTTACCTCTACAGAAGAGCAGCGCCGTACTGAATGGATGGTTACCGAGTCTCTGTCCGATTTCCTCGACCCGCATGATCCGAGTAAAACGGTAGAAGGTTATCCTGCGCCTAAACGCGCGGTGCTGATTGCGCGTAAGCCGTAACCCGTTTCCGAGCGCTGAGATTGATGACAAACGCCAAAACCGCCTGATGCGCTACGCTTATCAGGCCTACCCGTCTCCTGCAATATGTTAAATTTGCACAAATTTGCAGGCTGGATAAGGCGTTCACGCCGCATCCGGCATGAATAAAGCACACTTTCAATTTAGCGCCCGTTTCCGGGCGCTATTTACTTCTTATGCGCCTGATCAGCCACGCCATTTTGTCTTTGCCTTCAGGTTCATTTTTCATACTGATCAAGGATAAAAAAAGGCCCCTGTTGAAATTGCAGGGGCCTAGTACGAGCAAGCATCATATTGGGCGACATGATGCAACGGTAAAAATCATTTGGCCTGATGGCGTTCAATGATTCCTTTCATTTCGGCAACCGCCGCCCCGTCTACGACATAACGCGAATACTCGTCCGCGAGTGCATCTGATGACATGGACAATCCTTGATTACGATAACGCATCGGTGAGGCTTGCCACGCTCCCGCGGAGCTATGGACTTCCAGCACTCCGGCATCGAGGAAGTGGTGCAGGTTTTCTGCACGAACTCCAGCTCCGGCCATGATGATTGGAGCATCACCATAGGCAATAAGTTCCATAATTTTTAATAAACCTTGCAGCGCGTCTGATTTTTGCCCTGATGTCAGCACCCTGGCAATGCCTAATTTCGCAAGATTATTCAGTGCATTTAAAGGGTTAGCGCACATATCGAAGGCGCGATGAAAAGTGACGGCCAGCGAACCGGCAGCCGCCATTATTTTTTCCATTCGTGGCATATCGACATTACCGTCAACATCCAGAACCCCCGTCACCAGTCCAGAAAATCCCAATTCGCGTACTGTGCGGATGTCCTCAAGAATGGCTGCAAACTCGCCGTCGCTGTAGCAAAAATCGCCACCGCGAGGACGGATAATCGGATGCACAGGGATAGTAACCTGCTGACGCACAGACTTCAGCACGCCCAGCGACGGCGTTAAGCCACCTTCTTTCGGTGCCGCACACAGCTCTATTCTGTCGGCACCGTTTTGCTGCGCCGTCAGCGCGCACTCCATGCTGTAACAGCAAATTTCCAGTAATGCCATTTTTACTCCTTAATTACGCCGACTGCTCACTGGCGACGATCTCTTCAATGGACCACGGATGAAACTTAATCGTGGTTTTACCGTCGGTGACGGCCAGCGTTGGATTGGGTAATCGCTCATGCTCACCTTTTGGCGAACTGGTTTTAACCGAGATCCCCGGCTGACTAAGCCCTTCATCAGAAAGTAATGCCAGTGCACGGGCGTTCAGTGTCTCTGGATCACCAGGCAGAACGATTTCGATATGTTCCCAGCCTTCGTGCGGGTAACGTTTTTCCCCAGGCCACGGTAACTCAACTATCGAAAACTGCCAGTGAGCAACCTGTACCGGTTCATGCAATTTAAACAGGCAAATCGGTCTGCCATTGATCATATTTTCTGACAGGAGTTCGCCGCACTGTTCAAACCCACGACGCCAGCGTTCAGCGGTGGCGTTTTGATGACAACGCAAGGAAATGTGATCGGCATTCAGCGGAGTAATATCCAGCCCCAGACGACGGGAAAGTTCGTCTAATGCGTGGATAAATCGCGGTAAATCCGTTGCAATATCCTGCAACTCGTCGACAGATTGCCAGTTAGCCATAATCACTCTTCGTCTTTCAGCAAAAGCGTTAATTTACCTTGTTGCCCTGCGCCAACCAACTGCTGATTTCGCGCAGTCCCCGGTGCAATAGTGAAAACGGCAATACGCCACGCGCACGTTGCTGACGAAAACAGCCATTTGCAGTATACTCCCGCCCTAATTTCTTTAACTGGTGCGGGCAATTCTCGCTCGCTTCATCAATGTAAGGTATTCCGGTGAATATTCAGGCTCTTCTCTCAGAAAAAGTCCGTCAGGCCATGATTGCGGCAGGCGCGCCTGCGGATTGCGAACCGCAGGTTCGTCAGTCAGCAAAAGTTCAGTTCGGCGACTATCAGGCTAACGGCATGATGGCAGTTGCTAAAAAACTGGGTATGGCACCGCGACAATTAGCAGAGCAGGTGCTGACTCATCTGGATCTTAACGGTATCGCCAGTAAAGTTGAGATCGCCGGCCCAGGTTTTATCAACATTTTCCTTGATCCGGTATTCCTGGCTGAACATGTTCAGCAGGCGCTGGCGTCCGATCGTCTCGGTGTTGCTACACCAGAAAAACAGACCATTGTGGTGGACTACTCCGCGCCAAACGTGGCGAAAGAGATGCACGTAGGGCATCTGCGTTCCACCATCATTGGTGACGCGGCTGTGCGTACCCTGGAGTTCCTCGGTCACAACGTAATTCGCGCTAACCACGTCGGTGACTGGGGCACCCAGTTCGGTATGCTGATTGCGTGGCTGGAAAAACAGCAGCAGGAAAACGCCGGTGAAATGGAGCTGGCAGATCTCGAAGGTTTCTACCGCGATGCGAAAAAGCATTACGACGAAGATGAAGAGTTTGCCGAACGTGCACGTAACTACGTGGTAAAACTGCAAAGCGGTGACGAATACTTCCGCGAAATGTGGCGCAAACTGGTCGACATCACCATGACGCAGAACCAGATCACTTACGATCGTCTGAACGTAACGTTGACTCGCGATGATGTGATGGGCGAAAGCCTCTACAACCCGATGCTGCCGGGTATCGTGGCAGATCTGAAAGCCAAAGGTCTGGCAGTAGAAAGTGAAGGCGCGACCGTTGTATTCCTTGATGAGTTCAAGAACAAGGAAGGCGAGCCGATGGGCGTTATCATTCAGAAGAAAGATGGTGGCTATCTCTACACCACTACCGATATCGCCTGTGCGAAGTATCGTTATGAAACTCTTCATGCCGATCGCGTGCTGTATTACATCGACTCCCGTCAGCATCAGCACCTGATGCAGGCATGGGCAATCGTACGCAAAGCAGGTTATGTACCAGAATCCGTACCGCTGGAACACCACATGTTCGGCATGATGCTGGGTAAAGACGGTAAACCATTCAAAACCCGCGCTGGCGGTACGGTGAAACTGGCAGATCTGCTGGATGAAGCACTGGAACGCGCGCGTCGTCTGGTGGCTGAGAAGAACCCGGATATGCCAGCCGACGAGCTGGAAAAACTGGCCAATGCGGTCGGTATCGGCGCGGTGAAATACGCGGATCTCTCCAAAAACCGCACTACCGACTACATCTTCGACTGGGACAACATGCTGGCGTTCGAGGGTAACACTGCGCCGTATATGCAGTATGCCTACACCCGTGTGCTGTCCGTGTTCCGTAAAGCGGAAATTAACGAAGATCAACTGGCTGCGGCTCCGGTTGTCATCCGTGAGGATCGTGAAGCGCAACTGGCCGCTCGCCTGCTGCAATTTGAAGAAACCCTCACGGTGGTTGCCCGTGAAGGTACACCGCACGTGATGTGTGCTTACCTGTACGATCTGGCTGGTCTGTTCTCTGGCTTCTACGAGCACTGCCCGATCCTCAGCGCAGAAAACGAAGAAGTGCGTAACAGCCGTCTGAAACTGGCACAACTGACCGCGAAGACGCTGAAACTGGGTCTGGATACGCTGGGTATTGAGACTGTAGAGCGTATGTAATCGCGTTATGTGTCAAAGGCCGATGTCGCAGTTACGGACATCGGCTTTTTTATCACCGCCGATAATTCACAATCACTTCATTACGCTGCACCTTCAGCGGCGGAATTAACCTCCCACCGCCTGGAACTTCCCAGATAAAGCGCAACGGTTCTGTCGCAGGTACGCCGGTAAATGCCACCGTACTCCCGCTCTGCCCGTCTAATTCGACACAACGAGATAGCGAACACAAGCGCACGCGCAGCCCTACAGGTGTCGGGCCGATAAGCTGATAACGCCAGGCCACCAGCGTCACCAATCCTGAAACCGGTTGTCGCGAAGTCAGAGACGCTGACGACATCGATTCACCACGATGATTCAGCGTCACGCCCGCGCTACTTGCCTGCCACATGCCCTCCCCGGCAGCCTGCACAAGCATCGGAAACAACAAAATAGCTAATAAGCTCCTCATTATTTGCCGCCAATCGTCGCCGTCATACGGATTTGGCGGTTATCAGAGAGTTCGAGATTCGAAAGCACCACCAGTTGCGGCAGGCTACGGCGCAGAAAACGAGATAATAATGGCCGCAGCGCATGGTTCACCAACAGCACTGGCGGCGCGCCCAGCATCTCCTGACGGGATAATGCCTCCTGAGTTTGTGCCAGCAAACGATCCGCCAGTCCCGGCTCCAGCCCGCCCCCGCCCTGCAATGCCTGTAACAGCAAACGCTCCAGCGGCGTGTCCAGGCCAATAACGTGAACTTCATCTTTGCCGGGAAACCATTGCTGAGTAATCGCCCGACCAAGCGCCACGCGGACGACGGCGGTTAATTCATGTGGTTCGCTCTGGATGGGCGCATGTTCCGCCAGCGTTTCGAAGATGGTGCGCATATCGCGAATCGGCACTTTTTCATCAAGCAGGTTTTGTAGCACCTTGTGCAGCGTGGTGAGCGTGACGACGCCAGGAACTAAGTCCTCCGTTAGCTTTGGCATCTCCTGGGCGACGCGATCCAGTAACTGCTGCACCTCCTAACGACCAAACAGTTCGGCGGCATGTTGGCTAATGAGGTGGTTAAGATGCGTTGCGACCACCGTGCTGGCCTCAACCACGGTATATCCCTGAATCTGCGCCTGTTCTTTTAGCGCGCTTTCGATCCAGATAGCATTCAGACCAAACGCCGGGTCGACCGTCGCTTCGCCGGGTAATGTTCCGGCGGCTGTCCCCGGGTTGATCGCCAGCCAGCGCCCCGGATAGGCATCGCCACTACCAATTTCAACGCCTTTCATCAGGATACGATAGCGGGCAGGTTGCAGATCCATATTGTCGCGAATGTGCACCACCGGCGGCAGAAAGCCCATCTCCTGGGCAAATTTCTTACGAATACTGCGAATACGCCCCAGCAACTCGCCATCCTGCTGAAAATCGACCATCGGGATCAGCCGATACCCCACCTCCATTCCCAGCGAGTCTTCCAGTTGCACATCGTTCCACGTCGCTTCAACAACGGCATTATTCTCCGCCATTTTTACCAGCTTCGGTTCGGCAGGCGCTTTTTGTTCGCGTCCACGGATCCACCACGCCAGCCCCAGCAGTCCCGCCGTGAACAGTAAAAAGACCAGGTTTGGCATTCCTGGCACCAGACCAAGTAACCCCAGTACTGCGGCACTTAACAACATGACTCTGGGGTTACTGAAAAGCTGATTCACCATCTGCTCGCCAACATCCTGATCGGTGCTGACACGCGTGACGATGACCCCCGCAGCGGTAGAAATAACCAGCGCCGGGATTTGCGCCACCAGGCCATCACCGATGGTCAACAGCGTATAACTTTCTGCCGCATGGCCCATGCTCATGCCATGTTGCAGCACGCCGACCAGCAATCCACCGACGACGTTAATGACCATGATGAGGATCCCGGCAATAGCATCACCACGAACAAACTTACTCGCCCCGTCCATTGAGCCGTAAAAATCGGCTTCCTGGGTCACTTCGGAACGACGTTTTTTCGCCTCATCTTCACCAATCAATCCGGCGTTGAGGTCGGCATCAATCGCCATCTGTTTACCCGGCATACCGTCGAGAACAAAGCGCGCCCCCACTTCCGCAATACGCCCGGCACCTTTGGTGATAACCATAAAGTTGATGATCACGAGGATGACGAATACCACAATGCCGATTGCAAAGTTACCGCCAACGAGGAAGTGACCGAACGCTTCAACGACCTTCCCCGCCGCCGCCGCACCAGTATGACCTTCCATCAAAATGATACGGGTTGAAGCCACGTTGAGCGCCAGACGCAACAGCGTGGTAAACAGCAGGATGGTCGGGAACGCGGCAAACTCGAGCGTGCGCTGGGTAAACATCGCCACCAGCAACACCATGATCGACAGGGCAATATTGAAGGTAAACAGCAGGTCGAGAATGAATGCGGGCAGTGGCAGCACCATCATCGACAAGATCAACAGGATCAAAATCGGTCCGGCAAGGATCTGCCATTGTGTCGATTTCAGGTTTGCGGGTAGGCGCAGCATTGCGACCAGATTACTCATGGGGCTGTTTCTCGTTGATAAAATCCAGGGCTTCCGGCACCGGAAGATGTGTGGGTTGTACGGGGCGTTGCCCACCGGCCAGACGCCAGCGTTTCAGTTGCCAGACCCAGGCCAGTACTTCTGCCACAGCGGCGTATAGTTGGCCTGGAATTTGTTGGCCTATTTCGGCATGTCGATACAGCGCACGCGCCAGCGGCGGTGCTTCAAGGGTCGGGACGTTATTTTCAGCGGCAATTTCACGAATGCGCAGTGCTACCAGCCCTGCACCTTTGGCGACCACTTTCGGCGCACTCATTTTGTTTTCGTCATATCGCAATGCCACTGAGTAGTGAGTTGGGTTGTTAACAATGACGTCCGCTTTCGGCACATCGGCCATCATCCGACGCCGCGCCGCAGCTCGCTGCATCTGACGAATTCGCCCTTTGACATGGGGATCGCCTTCGCTTTGTTTGAACTCATCACGAATGTCCTGCCGTGACATACGCAGCTTTTTCAGGTGGCTGAATATTTGAAAAAAGACGTCAAATCCCACCATTGGGATGACCCCAAGCACCACTAAAAGCGCGCACAATCCCACAACATCCATCGCGTTAGCCATTGCAGTAATGGGCGACTGCGCCATTAAGCGCATCATCTGCGGCCAGTGATGCCAGAGATAAAAACCAGTCACACTGCCGACCAAAGTGGATTTCAGTATCGCTTTCAGCAGCTCTGCGCCGGTTTGCGCTGAGAACATGCGTTTAATACCTGGTAACGGGTTGATTTTGGAAAACTTCGGCTGTAATGATTTGCCGCTAAATACCAGACCACCCAATATGACTGGCGAAATGAGTGCCACCAGCACCACGCCGCTAATCAGCGGCAACAGAGCCAACATGGCTTCTCTGATTAACTGAATAATCTGCCCCAGGATTAGGTTGGGGTCATTGATGATGTTGTGATCAAAATGCAGCCCGGCGGAGAGCATCCCAGACAACCGGTGAGCCAGAGACGCGCCACCAAACCAGATAACACACACGCCCACCAGCAAAATCAGCAGTGAGGTTAGCTCACGGGAGCGCGGGATCTGTCCCTCTTCCCGTGCTTTTTCAAGTCGGTGAGGTGTGGGGGCTTCTGTTTTGTCGTCGCTCTCGTCAGACACGTCGCCAATCCTGGAAATAGTGATAAGCGTGAATAATGCCAGAGCGGAAAGCGTTCAATGGTTAGAGTAAGGGGCAAAACAGGCGGGATTTAGGGCTTTTACCGCAGCACATCAGGCGTGGTGCCGCGTTTGTCGGATGCGGTGTAAACGTCTCATCCGGCCGCCTGATACGACGGGTCACGTCATATCAGGCAATACAAATTAAAAACCGAGACTATCCAACAAATCGTCGACCTGATCCTGGCAGGCTACCACACCCGCTTTGCTGCTATCAACCTGTGGCCCATTAAGCAGACTCTGGCTTTCACGCTTCGGACGCGCATCCTGTTCCGGAATGTTTTCCAGCAGCACCATCAACAACTGGCGTTCAATCTCCTGTATCACATCCATCATCCGTTTAATCACCTGGCCGGTGAGATCCTGAAAATCCTGTGCCATCATGATTTCCAGCAGTTGCGCATTGGTGAAACGGGTATGAACAGGCACATCCGCCAGAAATTGCCGCGTATCGGTCACCAGTTCACGGGCATCGGCAAGGTCAATCGGATCGGCAAACCAGGCATCCCAGCGTTGGGTTAATGCTTTTGCCGACTTCTCCATTTCATCCTGATGTGGCTGTGACGCCTCAACACTGTTCAGCGCACGCTCCGCAGCCTGGGCAGTCATCTGCACGACGTAGTACAAACGATCGCGGGCATCGGGGATGGCTTCAGCGGCCTCAGCTATCGCCTGATCCAGTCCAAGCTCCCGCAGACTGTCACGCAACATACGCGTCAGGCTGCCAATGCGCGCAATGATATCGCCAGCGGCATGTTCATCAGCCGGTTTGATTGATGGTTGCATCATAATCGCATCCTCACATGCCCAGTTTCTCAAAGATTTTGTTGAGTTTTTCCTCCAGCGTCGCGGCGGTAAATGGCTTAACCACATAGCCACTGGCCCCCGCTTGTGCTGCGGCGATAATGTTCTCTTTCTTCGCCTCTGCGGTCACCATCAACACCGGTAACGCCGACATCGCGCCATCAGCACGAATGGTTTTCAGCAGTTCCAGACCATCCATATTCGGCATATTCCAGTCGGAGATCACAAACCCATAACCGCCCGCCTGTAACTTGTTGAGAGCATCGGCACCATCTTCCGCTTCCTCAACATTGTTGAATCCCAGCTCTTTCAGCAGGTTACGCACAATGCGTCGCATGGTGGAAAAGTCATCCACAACCAAAAATTTAAGCTCTTTATCCGCCATCTCACACTCCTGATTTAAATACGTATCGCCTGTCCGGCACTGATTTTTGCCAGCATTTGCTGGCTTACCTGACTAAGATCGACCACTTCGCAGACGCCCCCCAAATTGATGGCCTCACGCGGCATACCGAAAACCACGCTGCTTGCTTCGTTTTGCGCGAGGGTCCATGCCCCCGCCTGACGCATCGCCAACATTCCCGCCGCGCCGTCGTTACCCATGCCCGTCAGGATCACCCCAACAGCATTACGCCCCGCCTGTTTGGCAACAGAATGGAACAACACATCTACCGAAGGCCGATGACGGTTAACCGCCGGGCCATCGTGAATTTTGATTTGATAGTTCGCGCCACTGCGCGCCAGTTCCATATGCCGATCGCCCGGCGCGATATAGGCATGTCCCGGTAAGACGCGTTCACCGTCTTCAGCCTCTTTAACGCCGATCTGACACAGCTTGTTAAGTCGGTCAGCAAAAGAGCGGGTGAAACCGGGCGGCATATGCTGGGTGATTAACAGCGCCGGGCTGGAAAGTGGCAACGGTTGCAGTACGTGACGAATCGCCTCTGTTCCGCCCGTTGAGGCACCAATTGCAATCAATTTTTCTGAACTCAACAGCGGGCCAGCCTTCAGCGTTGCCGGTGGCGATAACGGTTTATGCGCGGCCAGGCTCGCTCTTGACGCCGTTCGTACCTTTTCGGCAATCATTTCGCTATACGCCAGCATTCCTTCGCGAATACCCAGTTGTGGTTTGGTGACAAAATCTATCGCCCCTAACTCAAGCGCGCGCAGCGTGACTTCGGAACCTCTGCCGGTCAGAGAAGAAACCATCACCACCGGCATTGGTCGCAAACGCATTAATTTTTCGAGGAAATCCAGCCCGTCCATCCGCGGCATTTCAACGTCCAGCGTCAACACATCAGGGTTGAATTTCTTAATCAAATCACGCGCGACCAGCGGATCAGGAGCCGTCGCAACCATTTCCATGTCGCTATGGCTGTTGATGATTTCCGTCATGATCTGGCGCATCAATGCCGAATCATCGACAGACAACACCCTGATTTTGCTCATCGTTATTCCTTACTTAGCGCATACACCGTCTGACCTCGCAACGTGAAGCTGCGCTCAAGATGGCTAAAGTTTTCAGAGTGACCCGCAAACAGCAATCCGTCGGGCTTAAGTAGCGGTACAAAGCGACGCAAAATCTCCTGTTGAGTCGTTTGATCAAAGTAGATCATGACGTTACGGCAGAAGATCGCATCAAACGGCCCCGGTACGGTGTACTGTTTCGCCAACAAATTCAGCGGCGAAAAATCGACATAATTCGCCAGCTCCTGACGCACGCGCACCAGCCCTTCATGCGGTCCCGTGCCGCGCATGAAGTAACGCTGGAGTTGTTGTGGCGTCAGGTTTTTCAGCTCTTCATGGCGATAAATGCCGCTTTTAGCTTTCTCCAGGACTTCGGTATCGATATCACTGGCAAAGACTTTCCAGCGTCCGGGCGCAGTGCCCAATGTGTCCGCCAGCGTCATCGCAATGCTGTACGGTTCTTCGCCTGTCGATGCCGCTGCACTCCATACGCGATATTCCCCAGAACAGCGGCGGGCGTGAGTTGCGATCAGCGGAAAATGATGCCCTTCACGAAAAAATGCCGTCAGGTTGGTCGTCAATGAGTTAATAAATGCCTGCCACTCGCTGCTGCACTGATTAGATTCCAGCATATTCAAATAATGCCCAAAATCTGCCAGTCCCAGCGAACGCAAACGGCGTACCAGCCGGTTGTAGACCATGTCACGTTTGTGATCGGCCAGAACGATCCCCGCACGTTGGTAGATCAATTGACTTATCCGCCGAAAATGAACGTCGGAAAGCGCGAGGCGCTCGGTCATCTGTAACAATAAAGACGTTTGCCCACAGGGCAGAGATGATGTCATAGCGCCTTCTCAGTCACTTCAGGAAACCACTGGCACAGCCTGTAACTGCGCCGATTGTGTCGTATAACCACTTGTAAATAGCGCCATCAGAGACGATACGCGCGACGTTCTGTTGCATCATCTGATCAATCTGGCAACAATGGTGCTTGAGTAAATAGCCATCAAAATGTTTCCCAGTTTGGAGCTTGTTCAGCGATATGCCGGCGTGGTTGTGTTGGTGGTTTTTCACTGGCTGGCCGGGATTGAAGCGGTGGTTTTTGGGATTGCGGGCTGGCAGCCAGACGAAACGCGGATACTGCCTGCGTTAAACGACTGGCCTGCTCTTCCAGCGCGGCGGCTGCAGCGGCTGACTCCTGCACCAACGAGGCGTTCTGTTGAGTCACACGATCCATTTCCGACACGGCCTGCGCCACTTGATCAATGCCACGGCTCTGTTCATCGGAGGCTGAAGCAATTTCCCCCATAATGTCGGTAACGCGCGTAACCGCATTAACGATGTTGGTCATCGTCTCTCCGGCGCTTTCAACCAGCACCGAACCGGTATCGACGCGGGATACTGAGTCTTCAATCAGGGCTTTAATCTCTTTTGCCGCTTGGGCGCTACGGCTGGCAAGATTACGCACTTCACCCGCAACCACGGCAAAACCACGTCCCTGTTCACCGGCACGGGCAGCTTCTACGGCGGCGTTCAGCGCCAGTATATTGGTCTGGAAAGCAATACCGTCGATAACGCTGATGATGTCAGCAATTTTCTTCGAACTGTCAGCAATTTCGTGCATGGTTTTCACCACGCCATCCACCACTTTACCGCCGTGCATGGCAGTGTCGGAGGCACTTTGCGCCAGTTGCGAGGCCTGGCGGGCATTATCGGCGTTCTGTTTCACCGTGGCGGTGAGTTGTTCCATGCTGGCAGCAGTCTCTTCCAGTGCAGAGGCCTGCTGTTCAGTTCGGGAGGAGAGATCGGTATTACCTGCAGTAATTTCACGCGTACCAACGTAGATGGCATCTGAACCTTCGCGCACGTGGGTGACTGTATCAGTCAGAGAACGTTGCATATGCGAAACGCTCTGCGCCAGCTCGCCCATTTCACTGCGTCCAGCAATGGCCAGGTTATTCGCCAGGTTACCACCCGAAATTTCACGGATGTGGGTAATGATTTTTGCCAGCGGGTTAAGCAACATGCGGCGAATGCCATACCATGCCACCAGAAGAATCAGTACCACCACCAGCGCGATAACGGCCAGTTGCCACTGGGCAAAACGGTAATCACTGGCATTGTCGACAACGATATTGCGGTACAATTTTTCGCTGCTACGGGCGTACTGCCCAAAAGCCTCTCCCATCGCATTTTGCATTCCCTGGGTTGGCTGGGCAAAATAGGCTCCTGTGTTACCATAATCAAGATAATCAATCAGTTCAGTTAATGCCGTGTGGTAATTTTTGTATTTTTCATCAATATGACTACTGGCGGCAGCCATTTCGGGTAACGGTGCCATGCTTTTGAATTTTTTATAATGAACAGCCGCCTGCGCCAACGTTTTCCTGGCGCTATCAAGCAATTCAATTTTTGCACTACTTTGTTGATTGGATGGGTCCATCATCATCCGCACCGCTGAACGACTCAGGTTAATGCGCGTTTGTAGCATGAGATCCCAGGTTGAAGTTAACTCGCCCTGTTGTTCCCGTAGTTCATTGGAAACCACAAAGCTTTGCTGGCTATGGTGCAGCGAAGAAAAAAACAGACTGCCGGACATGAGCTGTAACAGTGCAAATACCCCCAGCACCATCATCAGCAGCGTAACTACGCGGATACGGTTAATCATAAGGCACCTTCCTGAAAACAAGTTGATCCCGTTATCGGCAGGAAGGTGGGAAACTTTATTGCTTAGATCAATCGTAGAGAGATGACTTAAAATAAAAAAACCCGATGTGCGCATCATCGGGTTCTGCCTTTATTTATTGCTGAACACGAAATTACGCGACGTCTGCGGTCGCATTATCTAACAGCGCCATCTCTTCACTATTTAGCAGTTTTTCGATATTAACCAGAATCAGCATGCGGTCACTCAGCGCGCCCAGTCCCGTAAGATATTCAGTGGAAAGCGTCACGGCAAATTCCGGTGCCGGGCGAATTTGTTCCGCCGTCAACGAAAGAACGTCCGATACGCCGTCAACCACTATGCCGACCACGCGCTGGCCAAGATTCAGGACGATCACGACTGTGTTGTCGTTATAGTCCACATCGACCTGGCTGAACTTAATGCGTAAGTCGACAATTGGCACAATGACGCCGCGCAGGTTAGTGACGCCTTTGATAAACGCTGGCGTATTCGCAATCCGCGTGACCTGGTCGTAACCACGGATCTCCTGCACTTTCAGAATGTCTATGCCGTACTCTTCATCACCAAGGGTAAATACCAGAAATTCCTGGCCTGACGGTTCGCTGGCCAGTTTTGTTACATTTGTCATACCGGTCATATTTATTACCTTTTTACTCAATCAGGCGGCGGTGTTCGCCATACATTGTTCGCGGTTTATTGCCTGCAAGGCTGAGACATCAACAATCAGTGCTACGCTTCCGTCGCCAAGAATTGTTGCGGCGGATATTCCAGGAATTTTGCGATAGTTACTTTCAAGGTTTTTCACCACCACCTGGTGTTGACCAATTAATTGATCCACCAGCAAGGCATAACGACGACCACCACTTTGCAGGAGCACGACAATCCCCTGGGTGGCTTCAGTTTTCGCACCAGCGACATTAAACACTTTCCACAGTTCGACTATTGGCAGATATTCACCACGCACTTCAAGTACCCGCTCGCCACCTGCCAGCGGATGCAGATCGACTTCACGGGGTTGCAGTGATTCCATGACAGCATTCAGCGGCAGAATGAAAACTTCATCAGCAACGCGCACGGACATACCGTCGAGGATCGCCAGTGTCAGCGGTAGTAAAATGCGGATCGTTGTACCTGTGCCCGGCTTCGACTTGATTTCGACATGGCCGCCCATCTCCTGGATATTGCGTTTAACGACATCCATGCCGACGCCACGCCCGGAAACATCGGTAACCTGCTCCGCCGTGGAAAAACCCGGAGCAAATATCAACATCGCCACTTCGTCGTCGCTCATGTTGTCGCTGACAGGCAGCCCTTGCGAGGCGGCTTTTGCCAGAATCCGCTCACGATTTAGTCCCGCGCCATCGTCGGTCACTTCGATGCAGATGTTGCCGCCCTGATGTTCGGCTGACAGGATCAAATTTCCGACGCTATTTTTACCTGCGGCGAGGCGTTTTTCCGGCAGTTCTATACCGTGGTCAAGGCTGTTGCGTACCAGGTGGGTCAGCGGATCGATAATGCGTTCTATCAGACTCTTGTCGAGTTCGGTGGAGCTGCCTATAAGCGTGAGTTCTACTTGTTTGCCGAGTTTACCCGCCAGGTCGCGCACCAGCCGCGGATAGCGGCTAAAGACATATTCCATCGGCATCATACGAATCGACATCACCGATTCCTGCAAATCACGGGCGTTACGTTGTAACTGCCCCATGCTGGTAATCAAATCCCCATGATTTACCGGGTCCAGTTCACTGGAGCGCTGAGCGAGCATTGACTGGGTGATGACCAGTTCACCGACCAGGTTTATCAGTTGATCAACCTTTTCTACCGCCACACGGATGCTGGTCGATTCGCTACCGCGCGTCGTTTTTTCCCGCTCTACGCGTCCGGCTGGTGCTTCTGTTGCGGCCAGTTCCAGCACTGGCGGGGTCGATACTGTTGATGCAGGTTCTACCGCTTCAAAGGCAATCTGATCGGCTTCAATCACAAAACAGAGCACGGCGGTAATGTCGTCTTCCGCAATATCTCCCGACATTGTTGCAGATAATGAATCCGCGCCTTTAACCACGTCAGTTAATGTGGTCAACTGCTCCAGTTCGTCTTCCAGCAGATCGACTTCATCCGCCTTCAGGCGTGAAAGGATAATTCGTCGCGGCGACTCACTGTTACTCTGCTCATTTTGCGGTTCACTTTTGGCAACCACACTTAACCGGGTCACTGCGGGCACCGTTTCGCCTTTCGCTTCTAATGCCAGTTGACGCAAGGCCTGGCAGATATAATCGAAGCTGGCGGCATCCGGCTCTTGCGACTGTTTATAAGCGTCGAGCTGTTCCTGCATGATATCCTTCGTTTCCAAAAACAGATTGATAATGTCGGTATTAAGCTGCATCTCACCGCGTCTGGCTTCATCGAGCAGGTTTTCCATCAGATGCGTGGTTTTCTGTAACACGGTAAAACCAAAAGTTCCTGCCCCTCCTTTGATGGAATGGGCCGCACGAAAGATAGCATTCAATTGTTCGGCATCTGGCGCTTCTGGCTGCAAATCCAGCAGATGCTGCTCCATATCGGCCAACAATTCGTCCGCTTCATCAAAAAATGTCTGATAAAAATCGCTTATATCCATGCTCACGCTGTCACCTCGGTTCGGCTGATGGCATTGTGGGAACACTGACCTGCGGAGCGCCCCCAGTTTTTTCCAGTACACTTACCGGCTCATTCTGGCTTTCAGCGTTTTCATGCAAAATGGCCTGCTCGGCCTGTCTGTTCAGGACCAGCAGACTGATTCGACGATTGACAGCATCATCAGGTCCGCGATCGCTTAAACGCATGGTCGCCGCCATGCCGACGACGCGCAGAATTTTGCCATCAGCCAGCCCCCCCACCATTAGCTCACGGCGCGACGCATTAGCGCGTTCGGCAGAAAGCTCCCAGTTGCTGTAGCTTTGCTCACCATTGGCGTAAGGGAAATCATCGGCATGACCGGAGAGACTGATACGGTTAGGAATACCATTCAGCACTGGCGCAATACTCCGCAGAATGTCGCGCATATAGGGTTCGACGTCAGCACTGCCGGTTTTAAACATCGGGCGATTCTGGCTGTCGATAATCTGAATGCGTAAACCTTCCTGTACCAGATCGATTTTGAGATGTGGACGCAGCGCCCGTAGTTTCGGGTCTGACTCTATAAGCTGGTCGAGATCGCCACGCAATTTCCGCAACCGACTTTGCTCCATGCGTTTTTTCAGTTCTTCAATGTCCGGCTGCTTATTCACTTCTCCCTGACTCTGAGTGTAATCATCACCGCCGCCGGGAATTGGGCTTTCGCTATTAGAAATGCGATCACCACCCGTTACCGCGGTCGCCAACGGCGTGCGGAAATATTCCGCTATCTGTATCAGCTCTTTTGGGCTGGAAATGGAGATCAGCCACATCACCAGAAAAAAAGCCATCATCGCGGTCATAAAGTCAGCATAAGCAATCTTCCACGATCCATGCGCCGAGCCGTGGCTTTTTGCTTTGCGTCGTTTGACGACAATTATTGGATGCGCGTGATTCTTCATACTTCCTCGGTTGTCGTCTGCTGTTGCGGATTTTTTACCGCGCGAACGTGTTCTTCCAGCTCAACAAACGATGGTCGTTCACTGGAGTAGAGCGTTTTACGACCAAATTCAACGGCAATTGGCGGTGCATAACCGTTCAGATTAGAAAGCAGTATGACTTTGACGCATTGCATCATTTTGCTGGTCTCTGCGCTTTTCTGGCGCAAAACACTCGCCAGTGGGGAAATAAATCCGTAAGCCAGTAAGATACCGAGGAAAGTCCCTACCATCGCATGAGCAATCAGCGCCTCCAGTTCGGCGGCAGGCCGGTCAGCCGATCCCAGCGCGTGAACCACCCCCATCACTGCCGCGACAATACCAAATGCCGGGAGCGAGTCACCGACCAGCGCCAGGCTGTTAGCGGGAACTTCCGACTCGCTTTCGTGGGTTTCAATTTCTTCATCCATCAGCGCTTCGATTTCGAAGGTATTCATATGGCCACTGATGATCAGGCGCAGATAATCAACGATAAAATCAAGCATAACGGTATCCGCGAGGATGCGGGGATAACTGGCGAAGATCTCGCTTTCGCGGGGGGGTTCAATATCGCGCTCCAGCGAAAACATGCCCATCTGTCGCGATTTCGCCATGAGTCGGTAAAGCAGTGCCAGCAGATCCATATACATCGCTTTGGTGTATTTGGAGCGGCGAAACAGTAACGGCAGCGCTTTGAGCGTGCCTTTGATTGCTTTACCGTTGTTACCGACAATAAACGACCCAATACCTGCACCGGCAATAATCACCAGTTCAGCGGGTTGATAGAGTGCTCCAAGGCTTCCGCCGGTCATCAAATAACCGCCGAAAACTGTACCGAGAACAACCAGGTAACCTAATAAGATAAGCACGACATCATCCTTTCACTGTTGACCATGACAGGATGTTCAGTCGTCAGACGCTAACTTACCGTTGGGAAAAAAAAGCAGCGGCAATCACTTACCGCTGCTGGAGTGTTTCGCCACATCGTGTGAGTTAAACAGCCTGTACTCTCTGTTCATCCAGCAGTTGAGGGATAATATCGGCAGGGTCTTGAGAAAGTTTACGTCTTTTTACCGCACGTGATGGCGGTTGACATAAGCTGCAGGCAAAGCTGCCAACAGGCTGATGGGCATGGGTGATAAAATTACCGCCGCAACATTTGCAACTGGAAAGTTGTAGTAAACCACTTTCAACAAATCGCACCAGTGTCCAGGCGCGGGTCAACGCCAGTAGCGGACCGTCTTCGGCTTGCGGGCACTGTTCGAGGTATAAACGATAGGCTTTGATCACTGCATCGACGCCATTACATAACCCTGTTTTCAGTAAAAACTGCCATGCATTACAAAACATCGACGCATGAACATTTTGTTCCCAGGTCATAAACCAGTCGGTGGAGAATGGCAACATGCCTTTCGGTGGGGGGCTTCCGCGCAGTTCTTTATAGAGTTTGAGCAGCCGTCCACGACTTAATTGTGTTTCACTTTCCAGCATCTGCAAACGAGCGCCAAGGGTGATCAACTCCATTGCCAGTTGAATATCCCGGGCTTCCTGAACAATGCTTTTTTCGCTCATTGTCAGGCCCTTTTTTTACGTAGCACTTCTTCGGGCTGATTAACATCATTCAACAAACGCGTAGATAGCATGATGCCGGTATGAACTTGCTGGAGATCGTCAACGCGGGAATCCTGCGTTAGCTGATTAATAGTCTGGTGGCTGTCAAAGCGGAAATGGCAAATCAGTTGATTGGTTTCTGCCAGTTTAACCATTTGAGGAAGAGTCAGCGTCGCTAACGTTGTTGCCATTTCTTCATTAATACCGAGACGAAACATGGCGGACGCTTTGTCCTGAACGATCAGACGTTGTGCAAGAAGTAAATATGACAAATTAATGTCATAAATATGTTTCAGCAACTCGGAGGTATGCATTATTCCCATCCAGAATAACTAACTTTATTATTATGCGGTATCACCGCACCCCGTGATGTCGCCGGGAAATCCCGGTAAAAAGTAAAGAACAATGGAATAGTTGCGATCAACGAAAAAACACACAGGCAGTGTAAGAGATGAAACAATCCCTTACAGAGAACAGTGTTTTTTACACTTATCTAAGATTTTTCCTAATTCGACGCAACTGTACTCGTCACCACTCACACATACAACGGAGCGGTGTTGCGATTTTCGATAATGTGTGACTCAGATCACACAAAACAATCAATTACTTAACATTAATGTATAAGTCATACTTTTGTTTTGGTCATATTTCATTCTGTTAAAAAGTTTTTCAGCTTGCCTGGCTTCAAAAATGAAGTGGGTAGATAAAATGATGATGTTGCGCACTGTTAATATAAATCACCGTAAATAACCACCTGCTACATATAAAATAAATATATTCACCTCCTATAACTTATTTTCAAACAGAGAGTTACATAACATGAGTCTCTTCAAGTGAAAATAAATCCGGGAACATCTCGTATGTTACAATAATGTTCTATAAATATTATCCATTTGTTCTGTAAGGGGAATTGATAATTTTAGTTTTTATAACCTCATCTGTAATCATGTGATAACCGTACGTTATTAATTAGCCTCACTTACTAATAACCAGCCTAATATTTACTGTTTTGACTGAGTTGTTATTGCATCAGTACCTCATTCAGAGTAAAGCTGTAATAACACCTGAAGTTCACAGAATAAGGAGCAGGTTATGAGCTATACCAATATTCTTGTTGCTGTTGCTGTCTCACCAGAAAGTCAGCAACTGTTAGCAAAAGCGGTTTCTATCGCCCGTCCGGTAAATGGGCGCATAAGTTTAATCACTCTTGCTTCCGACCCGGAAATGTTCAATCAATTAGCCGCGCCGATGCTTGAAGATTTACGCAGCGTGATGCAGGAAGAAACACAAAACTTTCTTGATAAATTAATTCAGGATGCGGGATATCCGGTAGAAGAGACATTTATTGCTTACGGAGAGTTAAGCGAACATATTCTGGCAGTATGCCGTAGACATAAGTTCGATTTGGTGATTTGCGGTAACCATAATCACAGTTTCTTTTCGCGAGCGTCCTGCTCAGCGAAAAGTGTGATTGCCTCAAGTGAGGTTGATGTGCTGTTAGTTCCACTTAAAGGGGATTAATTCCACTTACGCCAGCTTTGGAAAGGTAGCGACTTTATCGCGTTGCTGACTTTCCGCGCTTCGCGGTACTACCTGCTTTAGGTCGCGGATAAAGCACTCCTGCCAGTGTTTAATATCGTTTTTGATAATAACTTCCAGCATTTCTGCATGGCGGGAAATACGTTCCGCCAGCGACATGCTCAACGCCCGATTGAGCGCCGCCGCGACTTCATCACGATCGTATGGGTTAACAATTAGCGCTGACGTCAGTTCGTTTGCCGCACCGGCAAACTGAGAAAGTACCAGTACGCCCGGATTTGCAGGATCCTGAGCGGCGACATACTCTTTTGCGACCAGATTCATCCCATCACGCAGCGGCGTCACTAACCCAACATCGGAATAGCGGAAGATTTTCATCAATAATTTACGATCAAAATGCTGATTCAGATAATAAAGCGGCGTCCAACCTAATTGCCCATATTTACCGTTAATTCTCCCGGCTTCATTTTCCAACTGATGACGAATATCCTGATACGCTTGCACATCACCACGCGAGGTCGGCGCGATCTGGGTATAACGAATTTTACCATGATGTTGCGGATATTTTTCCAGCAGCGCTTCATAAGCAAGAAAACGTTCTGGCAAACCTTTGGAATAATCCAGCCGCTCGACAGAAAAGATATTCTGCACATTTTTCAGTTCTGCTTTTAATTGCGCCAGTTTTGCCGGTAGCGGCCCGGCAGCCTGTTTAGCAATCTCATCCGGTTCAATACCAATCGGGTAAACTTCTGTACGAAATGCTTTGCCCCAGGCCGTGTGATTGCGCGAGCTACGTGTCGTGACCCGCGTCAAGTTGGAAAGGCAATCCAGGAACGCCAGACGATCGTTTTCTGTCTGAAACCCCAGCAAATCATAATCACAAAGCTGTTCCAGCAATGTGTCATAAGTTGGTAGCGCATTAAAGATTTCCGGTGTCGGAAAAGGAATATGCAGGAAGAAACCGATGCGATTGTTCACGCCGCGTTTACGTAATTCCTGCGCAAATGGCAACAAGTGATAATCGTGGATCCAAATAATGTCATCATCTTCCAGCAGCGGCAGTAATTTGTCTGCCAGCAATGCATTCACGCGTAAATAGCCTTCCCACGCTGAACGCTGAAATTGCACCAGATCGAGTCGGTAATGGAATGCCGGCCAGAGAACGGCATTGGAGAATTGGTTGTAGTATTCGTCGAGATCTTTTTCACTGAGGTTAAAAGAGGCCCAGGTAATATTTCCTTTTTTCACCTTTTTTAGCGGCTGATCCTCATTCCCTGTTTCGCCACTCCAGCCAAACCACAGTCCACCTGCAGTTTTCAGTGCCCCCAGTATGCCGACAGCAAGGCCACCGGCACTGGCGGCGTGCTCGTCTGGTGGTGCAATTCGGTTAGATACTACGACTAAACGACTCATAGTCATCACTCCTGTTATTTTCTCTTTTTTGTTTTTGTAATGCGTTGGTTATCAATTCAAGCCAGCCCCAGACATCCGGCACGCCCGCCAGCCGCCATGATGCCTGAGTTGCGCCTGTACCAATTTTTACTGACATTCCACCCAGTCGGTTAATAACCGCAAAGCCAGATTCATCGGTTAAATCATCGCCCAGAAACACCGGCTTCCGGCCGATGAAGGGAACTTCCTGCATAAATGCAGCAATAGCCTCCCCTTTACTGGTGCCTCGCGGTTTAATCTCGACGACACACTTTCCCTGTTGTAATGCCATTTGCGGCCAAATCTGAGTAATACGTTGCGCTAACGTCAATAAGGCGTCTTCATGCTGCGGTGCCTGACGATAATGCAGTGCAAACGCCATCCCTTTGGATTCCAGCTCCGTGCCGGAAAGTTGGGCAATCGCCGTATGCAGTTGCACACTAATATCACGAGCAATCGCTTCCGGCAGGTGAACGATATGCGTTTTACCATTGATGTCACGGCGCTCCGCCCCATGCACGCCCGCTAACGGGAAGCGATAAGGTTTTGCCAGTGCGTCAAGTTCCACCATTGAGCGCCCTGATATCAATGCCAATGCACCATCACTTGCGGTTGCCAGTAGCTGAAGTCCTTGCAGAATAGTGTCAGGCACGACGACCTGATCAGGATGCGGTTTGATTTCCGCCAGCGTTCCATCGAGATCAAAAAACCAGGCATATTTCGCGGATAGTTCAGGGGGTTCGGTTAACGGTTCTGTCACCCGGTACTCCTCCTTATCTTTTTATAGTTCGCGCAGAACGCGCTTTACAGACATGTAAGTATAGACAGTGTGACGTAGCTCGCCATTTGCAAAAAAGAACAGCCAACCTTTGTGGCGGTTGGCTGTGGAGGAAAGTCGAACTAAATTTATGCTGAAAAAAACATCAGACAGTGCGTTTCGCTTTTTGCTTATAACGGTCGAAGATCACCGCCGCCAGCAGGATTAAGCCGCGGACAACGTACTGCGCAAACGGAGAAATATTGAGCAGGTTCATGGCGTTTTCTACAGTGCCTAAAATTAAGATACCCGCCACTACATATGAGATTTTTCCGATGCCACCTTTCAGAGAAACGCCGCCTAAAACGCAGGCGGAGATAACAATCAACTCATAGCCTATCGAAGTCATCGGCTGACCGCTGGTCATACGTGAAGCCAGAACAATCCCGGCAATTGCCGATACCAGACCAGAGAGAACAAAGATAATGATTTTGGTGCGGACAACGGGTACACCAGCCAGACGCGCCGCCTCTTCATTACCACCAATCGCCAGCGTGTTGCGCCCAAAGGTGGTTTTGTTCAGCAGCAAACCGAAGACAATCAGACAAGCCACCGTAAGCCAGATTGGCGCAGGCAGGCCGAACCAGTTGGCATAACCAAGAGCAAAGAAACTTTCATCTTCGATACCGACCGCTTTACCATCAGAAATGATGTACGCCAGACCACGAACAATCTGCATCGTCGCCAGCGTCGTAATCAAGGCGTTGATTTTTAGTTTGGCGATAACAAAACCATTCACCAGACCACAGAGGACGCCCAGCAGCAAACCTGCCGCCACGCCAATCCACAGGCTTTCGGTCAGATTGATAACCACCGCCGTCGTGACACCTGCGCAGGCAATTACCGAAGCGACGGAAAGGTCAAAGTCCCCCGAAGCGAGGCAGAACAACATGCCGCAAGCCACCATTCCCGACATGGATATTGCCAGCCCGAGACCTTTCATATTAATGAAGGTGGCAAAGTTCGGTACAAAAATGGCACAGGCGATAAACAGCACCGCAAACACCACCAGCATACCGTACTGATCCCAGATACGGCCGAGGCTGAATGACGACTTAGGCGCGCCAGACCCCGATGTAGAAACAGAAGACATCATACTCTCCTTACTCAGGCAACAGCCTGGCTGACTTTAGGCATAGCAAGGCTTAGTGCCTGACGCTCATCTGCCTGTTCGTGTAGCAATTCACCGGCGATTTCGCCCTCACGCATGACGACAATACGATCGGCTACGCCAAGGACTTCGGGCAGATCGCTGGAGGCAAACAGCACCGCCACGCCCTGCGCCGCCAGCGTATAAATCACGTTGTAAATTTCGTGCTTAGCGCCCACATCAATGCCGCGCGTTGGTTCATCCAGCAAAATGACCTTCATATCTTCCGATAACCAGCGCCCAAGAATGGCTTTTTGCTGATTACCACCAGAGAGATTCATGATCAGTTGCTCTGCGCCCGGCGTTTTGATGTTGAGCGAACGAATGTGGTGATCAGCATTGTTTTCTTCCCAGCCGTTGTTGATCACACAACCGCCGAGCACATGCTTGCGACGGGCGCTGATGTTGATATTGTCACGAACGGAATGCACCGGAATAATGCCTTCCGCTTTGCGATCTTCCGGGCAGAGCATCATACCAGCAGCAATAGCGTGGCCCGGTTTACGGATATCGATCGGCCTTTGGTCGATATAAACCTGACCGGCAGTGATTTGCGTACCGCCAAACATACCTTTCATTAATTCGCTACGCCCTGCCCCTACCAGTCCAAACAGACCGACGATTTCGCCACTGCGAACAGTCAGGCTTATTGGCGTGCGTACACCTAGTGCTTTCACTGCATCCAGACGCAGCCGCTCCTCACCATAGCTGCGCGGTTGCCAGCCGTAGATATCACCGAGATCGCGACCAACCATCGCCTGTACCAGTGACTCATGATTTACTTGCTGCATATCAGTGAAGGTTTTGACATAACGCCCATCTTTGAAGACGGTAATGGCGTCACTTAGGGCAAATATTTCTTCCATACGGTGAGAAACGTATAAGATCACTCGCCCCTCTTTTCGCAGTTCACGAATGACGCGGAAAAGGTTGTCAATTTCTCGTGCCGACAGAGAACTGGTTGGCTCATCAAAGGCGATAATTTTGGCGTTACGCGCCAGCGCTTTGGCTATTTCAACCATCTGCCACTGGCCGATGGAGAGATATTTCAGTGGCGTACCGGGGTCAATATCCATCCCCAGATGTTTAAGTTGTAAACCCGCTTCATAGTTCAGCAGCGAACGATTCACTATGCCGCCTTTATGAGGAAGCTGGCCGAGATAAATATTTTCCGCGACGGTCATTTCCGGCACGAGATGCAGTTCCTGGTAAATAATCGCAACCCCCGCGTTAAGCGCAGCGGTAGTGTCGGAAAAGGATATTTCCTGTCCGCTAATTGCGACAGAACCCGTGGTTGGCGCATAGTTGCCGCTAAGGATTTTTAAGAGTGTTGATTTACCGGCACCATTTTCACCCATCAACGCATGAACCTGACCGGCATAGCAGTCAAAACTGATGTCCGTAAGCGCCTTAACGCCGGGAAAGGTTTTACCAATGCCGCGAAATGAGAGATACGGGGTAGACTGTTGCATAACGTCTCCGTGAATCACTGGTCATTCACACCCCCTCTGCATCACGCAGAGGGGAATTTTTTCGGCAGATTACTTACCGCCTAACCCTTTTTTCTCCAGTTCTTCTTTAAAGTTGTCGCGCGTAATCAGAACGACATCGGTAACTTCAGTGAATTTCGGTGGTTCTGCGTCTTTCGCTACCCAGTTGTAGAGCATTTCGCTGGACTTATAACCATGTACGTCCGGGCTTGGCAGCAGTGAACCGTAGAAACCGGTAGCCTGGGCTTTGGACAACTCGCTTACTGCATCCACGCCGTTGATACCGATACCGATGATATCTGCCGCTTTAAAGCCCTGACCTTCCGTCGCGCGCACGCCGCCAAGCACAGTGCTATCGTTCATCCCGACGATCAGCCAGTGTTTAACTTCAGGATGCTGAACCAGCATGGAGTTGGCGGCGTCAAATGCCCCCGGGATATCGTTAGATTTGGTAGGAACCTGATAAATTTGTTTTTCCGGGAATCCGGCAGCTTTCAGCGCGTCCATAGAGCCTGTAGTACGACGACGAGCGGTATCCAGTTCGTTAGCTGTAATCGCCATTACGGCACTTTCTTTTACATCCCAACCTCGTTTCTGCATCTCTTTATACAGTTCCTGGCCCTGACGCTCGCCAATTTTGGTCGCCGCCATCATCACCAACGGCACGGTATCCATCGGCTTACCTTTGGCATTTACAAACTGATCATCCACGGCAATAACTTTCATACCATAGCCACGTGCTTTCGCCACAATAGCGGAACCCAATTTCGGGTCTGGCGTACAAATGACAAATCCTTTCGCGCCACTGGCCGCCAGGCTGTCGATAGCGTTCAGCGTTTTTTCACCATCCGGTACGGCAATCTTAATAACTTCAAAGCCTAAATCTTTCCCGGCTTTATCGGCAAATTTCCATTCGGTCTGGAACCACGGCTCTTCGGGTTGCTTTACCAAGAAACCGAGTTTCAGGTTTTCTGCCATAGCGGATTGTGACATAACAGCAGCCAGACCGATGGCCGCAAGAGCTTTAGTAAATTTGTGCATGGTTATCTCCAGCTTTAGCATCATTTTTTGTAGGGTAAAAACTAAGAACTTTGGTTAATTTAATCGGAAAACAAAGCATTACCTTTAACGAAAAGATAATTGGCCGTGTTGGCATAGTTTTAGCGAGAAATTAATTCTCCATAGGAGAGCAATATCACATCGCAGAATTACAGTCAGAACGTGCATGAATTTAGCGAGAAATGACATACTGGAAACAACAATTGTCTGACAAATAAAAAGTGCATTAGCAGATTAGTCCATGACATTAGCCTGGAAGTCCTTGTGGTATGCGTTGAGTGGTCTGGAGTGTCTTTTTTTTAATCTAATTATTACCGGACAGAAGTCTGTCCATTTTAAGCTGAATGGTAAAATGGGTAAGCGCTTGTACAAAATTCATTTCGGCGTTAATTATCACCACCATCATTAATTAAGAGTAAATCGATAATGAGAGCCACCTCTCATAGTCAGGAAAAGTTTTAAAATATCACATCGTCATCATGTCATTAATATTTTAATTTAATATCAATGAGATACACAAATGCACAGCATTGACAATTATTGCAAACCCATTGCTCTTATCAATGAAATGTAAAAAATTATAAACTTGGTGATTTAAGGATTTTCTTATATTCGTTCAGACGTTATGCTTATTTTAGATCATCGTCAGAATTGACTCCACGATCACATTTCGGACATGCAGAAAGGAATTATTCTGCAAACAGTAATTACGGTGTTTTGATTCATCTTGCACCTCACGTCTTCTGGATATAAGGATATTAGGTATGGCAACCACTGGAATGCTTCTCAAACTCAACACCCAAATGAACCGCGAGTTTTACGCATCCAATCTCTACCTTCACCTGAGCAACTGGTGTTCTGAACAAAGTCTGAATGGCACCGCTACTTTCCTTCGCGCCCAGGCACAGAGTAACGTGACCCAAATGATGCGCATGTTTAATTTTATGAAAAGTATCGGCGCGACGCCCATCGTTAAAGCTATTGATGTGCCAGGTGAAAAGCTTAACTCTCTGGAAGAACTCTTCCAAAAAACGATGGAAGAATACGAGCAGCGTTCAAGCAAGCTGGCACAATTAGCCGATGAAGCTAAAGAATTGAATGATGATTCAACCGTCGATTTCCTGCGCGATCTGGAAAAAGAACAGCAGCACGATGGCCTGTTACTGCAAACCATTCTTGATGAAGTACGCAGCGCGAAACGTGCCGGTATGTGCCCTGTCCAGACCGACCAGCATGTTCTTAATGTTGTGTCGCATCAGATACACTAATAAAAATCGACGCCTTAAATCACGCGCCGGATATAAAAATTGTTGAGAAAACCGCTGCTTCATACTCTTGAAGCAGCGGTTTTTTTAATGGGATTCACTTTGTGGGGTAAACTTGAGTTCAATCAATGCGATAGCTTTCTGGATAGCACGCATCGTAACCGGATCGGCTGCGGCGGGATGGTTAGTAAAATCAATATTCTTCAACTGGCCAGACATTTTTTCACGAACCTCAACAGGTGCAATCACATCGAGCACGTCGAGAATTTGTTTGATCACCAACTGGCAAGCGACAACATCAGAAACCAGTTCCTGATCGGCATTCAGCGGCTGGGACATTGTAAACTCCTGATAGCATTTGAAAGCCGATATAGTAGCGGCTTCACTTCTTCAGCGATAGTCACATCCACCGTCCTCAGGATACAAAAAACCTGCCGGAGCAGGTTTCTTGTTATCTGAACATATTGCCTGGCGGTACATCTTTGAACGTCTTGCAATAGTTATTAAACATACTTTTCAGGATTTTGCGCAGTTTCATCGCGGCACTCCGACCATTTGTTATGCAGGTGTTATCGTCTTTGCACTTATAATATGACAATCATCACAAAAATCAATCTTTATGTGACCTGAATCACATAAACACCCCTTTAATGTTATAAAAATGATAACCATAAAGTCACCGCTAACTGTCTGACCTCTGGAAAAAGCAAGGAATAGCACCGATCCGTCGTCTTTTCTGTCCATAGCCTGGTCGTATCCGCAAGTACAATACCTGTTTCTTCTTCCTCTTCAGGCAGTGACATGAAACATCTGATAATTGTTCTTTCACTTTTAACATTAGCGGGCTGCACCGTAACTCGTCAGGCTCAATTGAGCGAAGTCAACGCCACGAGCGGTATTGTGCGCCTCGTTTACGATCAGGCATTTTTACAAAACGCCCGTACTGACAGCTATCTCAATCAGGAAATAGCGCAACGTGCATGTCAGCAGGCAGGGTTTACCCGCGCCATTGCGTTTGGGCAACCTGTAAGTAACTGTAGTGTGTTTGCGGGGTCGTTATGTCTGAATACGGAATTTACACTGTCGTATCAGTGCCAAATTTTAATACCCTCGACTTATCAATAAAGACCTTAATCAGCGAGGGAGGCTTCGCTGGTTAATTGATGCCATAAATAGCAGTAATGCGTTTTATTCCCATTCGTATTTTTAATAATTGAATTTAATATTTTACCTTTTGCAAATAATAAAATAACAAATTATAGTGGCGCCACAGAAACAAAAATAACCTTTGTGGAGCACTATCATGCTGAAACCAGAAATGATTGAAAAACTCAATGAGCAGATGAACCTGGAACTGTACTCTTCGCTGCTTTATCAACAAATGAGCGCCTGGTGCAGCTACCATACCTTTGAAGGCGCGGCCGCGTTTCTGCGCCGTCACGCCCAGGAAGAGATGACGCATATGCAGCGTCTGTTTGACTATCTGACCGATACCGGAAACTTACCGCGTATTAATACTGTTGAATCCCCGTTTGCTGAATATTCTTCACTTGATGAATTATTCCAGGAAACTTATAAGCATGAACAATTAATCACGCAGAAAATTAACGAACTGGCTCATGCTGCCATGACCAATCAGGATTACCCGACATTTAATTTCCTGCAATGGTATGTTTCTGAGCAACATGAAGAAGAGAAATTGTTCAAATCGATTATTGATAAATTAAGCCTGGCAGGTAAAAGCGGCGAAGGTCTTTATTTCATCGATAAAGAACTCTCTACCCTCGACACGCAAAACTAATCTTCTCCGGCGGCAGATTTTCTGCCGCCGTTGCATATCAGTGACGGCAAATTTTACTTGTATCGGTTGAGAACCCTTCTTCGCTGGGAATAAATTTACCTTTCGCCGCCAGAAACGCCACCAACTCGCCCGCAGTCATCCCTTCTGCTGAGCAGGTATGAAAACGCGCCTGTTCACCAAAACGCGCTTTAATCGCCGCCTCCAGACTGGCGTGCGTATATTGCTCACCTGATTCAATCATCATATTTAACACTTCATGACCGTGAATAGATTCCATCGTTCCTCCTCAAAAAAGGCATAGCGTAGCGATAGCCGCTCATCAAGGCTTTGCGCCAGCGCAGTTCTGAAAGCATTTTATCGTACAGTTTTATTTACATCTAATGTAACGTCGATTTGACGAAAAATGTAGAATGCCTTAACCTGCGCCGCAGATATCACTTATAAAGATCGTCAGGACAGAAGAAAGCGTGAAAAACAGAACTCTGGGAAGTGTTTTTATCGTGGCAGGAACCACAATTGGCGCGGGTATGCTGGCAATGCCGCTGGCAGCGGCAGGTGTCGGTTTTAGCGTCACGTTAATCTTATTGATTGGGCTTTGGGCATTGATGTGCTACACAGCGCTGTTACTGCTGGAGGTGTACCAGCATGTCCCGGCAGACACCGGTCTGGGCACGCTGGCAAAGCGCTATCTGGGGCGTTATGGGCAGTGGCTGACTGGCTTCAGTATGATGTTTTTAATGTATGCCCTGACGGCGGCGTACATCAGCGGTGCAGGTGAATTACTTGCCTCCAGCATCAGCGACTGGACAGGCATTCCAGTGTCGGCAACCGCTGGCGTGTTGTTGTTCACTTTTGTTGCCGGTGGTGTGGTTTGTGTCGGGACGTCGCTGGTCGATTTGTTTAACCGCTTTCTGTTTAGCGCCAAAATTATTTTTCTGGTGGTGATGCTGGTACTGCTGTTGCCGCATATTCATAAAATGAATCTTTTAACCCTGCCGCTGCAACAAGGACTTGCGTTGTCTGCGATCCCGGTAATTTTTACCTCGTTTGGCTTCCACGGTAGTGTGCCGAGCATCGTTAGTTATATGGATGGCAACATTCGCAAGCTGCGCTGGGTGTTTATTACTGGTAGTGCGATCCCTCTGGTGGCGTATATCTTCTGGCAACTGGCGACGCTGGGCAGCATTGATTCAACAACCTTTATGGGGCTGCTGGCTAATCATGCCGGGTTAAACGGACTGTTACAGGCGTTACGCGAAGTGGTGGCCTCACCGCATGTCGAACTGGCGGTGCATTTATTTGCTGACTTAGCCCTCGCAACATCCTTTCTCGGCGTAGCGTTAGGCTTATTTGATTATCTGGCAGATTTGTTTCAGCGTTCAAATACCGTTGGAGGGCGACTGCAAACTGGTGCAATTACTTTTCTGCCGCCGCTGGCGTTTGCGCTGTTTTACCCACGTGGCTTTGTGATGGCGCTGGGTTACGCCGGTGTGGCGCTGGCGGTGCTGGCGTTAATTATCCCTTCCCTGCTGACCTGGCAGAGCAGAAAGCATAATCCACAAGCTGCTTATCGAGTGAAAGGTGGCCGTCCGGCGCTGGTGTTAGTGTTTCTCTGCGGCATTGGCGTGATTGGTGTGCAATTTTTGATTGCGGCAGGATTGTTACCCGAAGTGGGATAATCGCCTTGATAACAACGTTGGGTGCGGAAACATCTCCAGCACCCAATATGCCCTCTTAATGCAGGCAACACTGCTTAAATTTCTTACCACTGCCGCATGGACAAGGATCGTTACGGCCCGGCTTTTCTTCTGCTTTGATCGGTTGCTGAACAGGTTTTTCCTGCGGATGCGCCATCCAGTAAGCATGTAAATCAAGCGCTGCCAGTCGAATGGCTTCTACGCTTTCTTCAAATGCTTCTGGCGACAACTTCTCTACCCGCGCAAAGTTTTCTTCTGTACCGTGTAGAGCTATCGCCTCAAGCGCCGGTTTTAACGAATCTGGCAATGCCGACCAGTCAGCGAGGGCAACGCCACGCATATAGCCAAAGCACCACTCCTCAACAATCGTCAGCTCGCTACCGTCAACTTCTCGCAGGCCAAACAACGGTTCAAACTGCTCAGGAAATTCGTTCAGACGTTCTGCGGTATCGGCCATATGTTGAAAAGCCAGATTCATAAAGCGCGTCATCTCTTTTTCTGACGCCCAGCGCGGCACATAATCCGCCCCGCCCCAGACAGCAACCAGCCACTGTTCTGGTTCAATTTCCTGCGGAGAACTCAACACCGCCGTCAATAAACCGTCCAGCTCAGCCACATCAAGGATGGCGTGTTCAGTGTTGTATTTGGTCAGGATATCATCCAGCCATTCCAACTCACTTTCGTTTAACGGTCCAGTTTTCATACGCTTTTCCTTGTGGATCTCGACTCGCCAGCGCCTATCTTACATGTCGGTCTGGCAGAGAGATACTTTTTGAGTGGATTACCCGGTGATTAAAAATAAGAGGGGTGTAACGACAAGTTGCAGACACAAAAAAACCACCCGAAGGTGGTTTCACGACACTGCTTATTGCTTTGATTTTATTCTTATCTTTCCCATGGTACCCGGAGCGGGACTTGAACCCGCACAGCGCGAACGCCGAGGGATTTTAAATCCCTTGTGTCTACCGATTCCACCATCCGGGCTCGGGAAAAAAGTGGAGGCGCGTTCCGGAGTCGAACCGGACTAGACGGATTTGCAATCCGCTACATAACCGCTTTGTTAACGCGCCAAATTCTTCAGGCTTTTCAGCCAGACACCCGCTTAAGCCGATGTCTTTTAAACTGGAGCGGGAAACGAGACTCGAACTCGCGACCCCGACCTTGGCAAGGTCGTGCTCTACCAACTGAGCTATTCCCGCATTCATCAAGCAATCAGCTAATCACTTGATTTTATTATCGTCTGGCAATCAGTGCCGCCGTTCGATGCGTTGCATTCTACTTACCTGACGCGATGAGTCAACGATATTTTTCACCAGTTTTGATCGTTTGCTGAATTTTGCGTCGAAACGATCACTGATCAAGCAGATCTGCGCGCGCAGCGCTCAAATATTGCAACATTGACCACAAAGTCAGTACCGCTGCCACAAAGAAAAGTGCAATACCAGCGTATTCAACCCAAATGTTCGGGCGCCATAACAGCCAGGCCAACGCTACCATTTGAGCAGTAGTTTTAACTTTACCGATCCAGGATACGGCCACGCTGCTGCGTTTACCCAATTCAGCCATCCATTCGCGCAACGCGGAGATGATAATTTCACGGGCAATCATCGTTGCTGCCGGTAAAGTCACCCACCAGCTATGGTAATGTTCTGTTACCAGCACCATAGCGATGGCTACCAGCACTTTATCTGCTACTGGATCAAGGAAAGCACCAAACCGGGTACTCTGGTTCCAGCGACGCGCCAGAAAACCGTCGAACCAGTCAGTCACCGCTGCGACACAGAAAATGAGCGCAGCAGCAAACGGTGACCAGGTAACAGGTAGATAAAAAACCAATACAAAGAATGGGATAAGGATGACACGGAACAGTGTGAGCAACGTAGGGATATTAAATTGCATAATGACGGGTAACTATCTGTTGTCAGTAAGATTACCCCTATGTTGCTACAGAGACATCAATGTTTCAACGACCAGAAGATCTTTTCTGCCAGACCTTGCGAAATACCCGGCACTTTTGCAATTTCCTCGACGCTGGCGTTACGTAAACCTTGCAAACCGCCCATATATTTCAACAACATTTGCCGGCGTTTTGGCCCGACACCTTCGATGGTTTCCAGGGTGCTGGTATTTTTGACCTTTGCCCGTTTTTTGCGGTGACCGCCAATCGCATGATTGTGTGATTCATCGCGAATATGCTGGATGACATGCAGCGCAGGTGAATCTGGCGGCAGGCTGAATCCCTCTCCTTCCGGCTCGAAGAACAGCGTTTCCAGACCAGCCTTACGATCGGCCCCTTTCGCTACCCCAAGTAACAGCGGATGGTTTTTATCCCATGAGACATCCAGCTCAGCGAAAACATTTTTCGCCTGCGCAAGCTGTCCTTTGCCGCCGTCGATAAGGATCACGTCCGGGATCTTACTGTCGTCGATAGCTTTTCCGTAACGCCGACGCAGCACCTGATTCATCGCCGCATAATCATCGCCCGGCGTAATACCAGTAATGTTATAGCGTCGATACTCCGCTCGCAGCGGGCCGTTAGCATCGAACACCACACACGAAGCGACTGTTTGTTCGCCCATGGTATGGCTGATATCAAAACACTCCATCCGCTTCACTTCCGGCAGTTTCAACACGCTGGCAAGCGCAGACAGACGCTGGTGAACAGTAGATTGCTGCGAAAGTTTGCTGGTTAACGCAGTCGCCGCATTGGTGCGCGCCAGCTTCAGGTAACGTGCCCGATCGCCACGTGGTTTGGTCTGAACGTTAATCTTTCTCCCCGCCAATTCCGAAAGAGAATCGGCAAGCAGCGTTTTATCGCTAAGATTAAAGTCGAGCAGGATCTCACCCGGCAAAGTGCGCATCTGACTACCCTGTAAATAGAACTGGCCGACAAAAGTTTCCACCACTTCGCCCAATTCCGTACCGCCAGGTACTTTCGGGAAATAACTACGGCTACCGAGCACCTTGCCCTGACGAATAAACAGGACATGGACACAAGCCATGCCCGCATCAAACGCCACGCCAATAACGTCAAGATCATCACCAGTATTGGAGACAAACTGTTTTTCGGTTACGCGCCGCACCGCCTGGATTTGGTCGCGAATACGTGCAGCCTCTTCAAATTCCAGATTCTGGCTGGCTGTTTCCATGCGGCTAATCAGTTGGGTAAGCACCTGATCGTCCTTGCCGGATAAAAACAGGCGCACATACTCTACCTGCTGGGCGTATTCTTCTTCACTCACCAGCCCTTCAACGCACGGCCCCAGACAACGCCCTATCTGATATTGCAGACACGGACGCGAGCGGTTGCGATAAACACTATTTTCACACTGGCGAATCGGGAAAATTTTTTGTAGCAGCGCCAGGGTTTCACGCACGGCATAACCGTTTGGGAACGGGCCGAAATATTCACCTTTGGCATGTTTCGCGCCGCGATGCATAGCCAGACGCGGATGGGTATCGCCACTCAGGAAGATAAAGGGATAAGATTTATCATCGCGTAACAGAACGTTGTAACGCGGTTGATAGAGTTTAATGTAGTTGTGCTCCAGCAATAACGCTTCTGTTTCGGTGTGGGTAACCGTGACATCGATTTGCTGGATCTGGGCGACCAACGCTTCGGTTTTGCGCGAAGCGAGGTTGCTACGGAAATAACTGGAAAGCCGTTTTTTCAGGTCTTTCGCTTTGCCGACATAAATAACCGTACCACCAGCATCATACATGCGATAAACGCCCGGCTGGCTGGTTACGGTTTTTAAAAACGCTTTTGCGTCAAACTGAACACTCACTGACTTGTTAATGTCTCCGCATTACACAGACCATGGCGAATTGCCAGGTGAGTCAACTCAACATCGCCATGTATGTTTAATTTACTAAACATACGGTAGCGATAGCTGTTCACCGTTTTCGGGCTGAGATTAAGCTGTTCTGAGATCTCATTGACCTTCTGGCCTTTGGTAATCATCAGCATAATCTGCAATTCACGTTCCGACAAACTGGCAAACGGGCTTTCTGTTTTTTCTGGTTCGATTTGGCTTAACGCCATTTGTTGAGCAATGTCAGAAGCAATATAACGCTGCCCTGAATAAACAGAACGAATCGCGCTCACGACTTCCTGCGGGGCTGCGCCTTTGCTGAGATAGCCCGCGGCACCGGCCTGCATCACTTTCGCTGGTAAAGGGTTTTCGGTATGAACCGTAAGCATGATGATTTTGACATCGGCTGTCGAGCGGGCGATTTTACGCGTCGCCTCAAGACCACCAATGCCAGGCATACTCATGTCCATTAGCACAACGTCAACGGTATTTGCCCGGCACCACTTAACGGCGTCTTCACCGCAGGATGCCTCACCGACAACTTTAATACCCTTTATATCTTCCAGAATGCGTCGTATCCCTGCGCGCACCAGTTCGTGGTCATCAACAAGTAGAACGTTGATCAAAGGAATATCTCCAGAAATAGGGATAACGCTACTGATAGTTAGTCATTAGTATATTAGCGGGTTTTATTGCAACTTTGAAACGTTAAAAATGGTGGGTATTCGATTTTTCTCTCGTTTTTGTAAATTCGATTGTCCACAGTTATGATCACGCCCGTCATCAAAGGTTTGCCGGTTCGTTTCACAGCACGACCAACGGCGAGATGTGACAAAAATTGACTTTATTCAGCACAAATGAAAAATCAGCGGTATGAATATGTAACATTAATTAACCCGAACAATACGTGCAAAAAACATTCATTATAAAAATATTTATTGGTCATTATATTGACTGAATTAATACAGTTGACGATACAGCGCACAAAAAACAACCACTAATATTTTTAGCAAAGCTTATGGTATACTCCGCCGCCTTAACATTTTTCACCGCAAATTTTTATTGCAACATGACGAGGAAAATAAATGAGTACGCCTGATTTTTCTACTGCCGAGAATAATCAAGATCTGGCAAATGAAGTCTCCTGCCTGAAAGCGATGCTGACGCTGATGCTGCAGGCGATGGGACAAGCTGACGCGGGCCGCGTGATGTTAAAGATGGAAAAACAGCTTGCGCTGATCGAAGACGAAACCCAGGCTGCAATATTTTCCAAAACGGTTAAGCAAATTAAACAAGCCTACCGTCAGTAATATAAAACCGGCTGAAAGCGCGCCTTTCAGCCGGTTTTGCATCTGGCACGCAGAATGTAATTGATGTCATATTAAGCCAGTTGCAGCAGCGTAGCAGGCAACCTGTGTCTTATTCGGTGCATTGATTTTTTTCTGCATGTTTTTCTGATGAAAATTGACCGTATTTTCAGAGATTGACAAGATCATCGCTATCTCTGCTGACGTTTTTCCTTCCGCGGTCCATTTCAGAATTTCTTTTTCCCGCTTGCTGAAATTCATCTCTGGCGTCATCACTATTTCATCATTTAAGCGTATCAACGCCATCAGACTTTCGCGCACCAATAACTGCATTTTTAATTGCAGTTCATCACTAAGGCCAGGTATTTCACGCGTACTACTACGGGAAAAGGACAAAAAACCCAGCGCCCGGTTTGGCAGCATTAAATACTGAGTGACACCACGGCGTATACCATGTGCACGCGCGGCTTCCCATAGCGGCTGCGCTTCGCTAAATAAGTCATCATTCCACAATAAATGCCCCTGACTGAAGTTTTCATGGTTAAGCACCGGATCAATGGCAAGAAAGTTTTTTGCCTGATAATAACTAATCCATGATTTCGGGTAATTGGTGTAGAAGGCCACTTTCGGTCGCGTGAATGGCACCGGGTGACGCACACATAATGAATAGAAATCGTACTCGAGTTGTTGAGCCTGCCGCTCTATTTCATGGTAGACCTCTTCCGCGGCCTCCATTCTCTGAAAACGTAACAGCATCGTGCGACGCCAACTGAAAAAATCCGTATCCTGCATAGTTAACCGCAACGCTCCTGAGAGTGAGTATCATTTATATTGATAACTCAAACTATCACATAAATAAGATTTATATATAATTTATATTATTCAGACAATGAATTACTTTTGCAAGACATAGCATTCTTTTATGTTATTAATAAGTTATGCTGATTTGTTAAGCAATTCACCAGATTGAGAGCGCGTTCTCGCCCCGTCTGGAAAGCCGACGGGGCTGATTTTTTCTTATTATTGCAACAGAAACTTCTCAAGGAACTGGCGGGTACGGGGCTGCTGCGGATCAGCAAATAACGCTTTTGCTGGCCCCTGCTCGACTATCCGCCCCTGGTCCATAAAGATCGCGCGGTCAGCAACGTCACGAGCAAAGCTCATTTCGTGCGTCACAATGACCATCGTGCGCTTTTCCTGCGCCAGTTGGCGGATGGTATTCAGGACTTCGCCCACCAGCTCCGGATCCAGCGCCGAGGTAGGTTCGTCAAACAGAATGACTTCCGGGCGCATCGCCAGCGCACGCGCAATCGCCACACGTTGCTGTTGACCGCCGGACAAACGACGCGGATAGCTGGTCTCTTTCCCCGTCAGCCCGACCTTCGCCAGCAGTTCGCGGGCGCGTGTCGTTGCCTCTTCTTTCGGTTCGCCTTTAACGATCACAGGCCCTTCAATAATGTTTTCCAGCACCGTACGATGCGGGAACAGATTAAAGTTCTGGAACACAAACCCGACGTGCTGGCGCAACTGGCGAATCAGCGATTTTTGCTGACTTAACGAACGTGCGGTATCAATAGTAATATCGCCAACGGTGATGGTACCCGCCTCTGGCTGTTCCAGCAAATTTATGCTGCGTAGCAACGTGGTTTTGCCGGAACCACTCGGGCCGATAATTGCCACCACTTCGCCGGTTTTGACCTCCAGATCGATACCGTGCAGCACTGTCTGACCGTGGAATTTTTTCACCAGGTTTTTAACTTCAATGGCACTCATTTTGGCTCTCTCTCCTGGCGATTTAGTTGATTCTCAAAATGGTTCTGCAGCGTCGATAACACTGTCGCCATAATCCAGTAGATGAGCGAAGCCGCCAGATACATGGTGAACACTTCCAGAGTACGCGAGGTTATCAACTGCGCCTGACGAAACAGTTCCGGCACCTGAATCGTCGCGGCCAGTGAGGTATCTTTCACCAGGCTGATAAAGCTGTTCGACAGCGGCGGCAGTGCCACCCGCGCCGCCTGCGGCAAAATTGCGCGACGCATAGTTTGCCACGGCGTCATGCCAATACTAGCAGCCGCCTCCCACTGACCTTTATCAATAGACGAAATCGCTGCCCGCAGCGTTTCGGCAGCATAGGCGGCGGTGTTCAGTGACAGTCCAATCATCGCTGACGGAACCGGATCTAATTCAATGCCAAACTGCGGCAGACCGTAGTAGATCATAAACAGTTGTGCAATGAGCGGCGTACCGCGAAAAATGGAGATGTAAAAACGCGCCAGCCAGCGTACGGGCCATATGGGTGACAGGCGCATCAGCGCGAGAATAAACCCCAACAGCAAACCGAAAAACATACCGCCGATGCTGAGTTGCAGCGTATACCCAGCCCCTTTTAGCAGGAACGGCAAAGAATCAATAACCAGTTGTATACTTTCTTGCATGAGCGTTTCCGGGGCTAGACGTGAGGATGATAGGCGAACAGCGCAGGTGCGCCGCCAGTATGAATAAACAGAATCGGCCCTTCGTCTTTGAAGCGTTTCTGACTGATGCCATCAATCAGCCCCGCCATCGCTTTTCCGGTATACACAGGATCAAGCAGAATGCCTTCCAACCGCGCCAGCAGTTTCACCGCTTCCATGCCTTCGTCATTTGGCACGCCGTAGCCAGGGGCAAAGTAGTCATCCCAGAGTAAAATTTCTGCTGACGCGGTCAGTTCCAGCTCTTTCGCGATTGCCTGTTGCAGGCTAACCACTTTTGGCAACTGGTCAGCAACGGAACGTGACACGGTCACGCCAATCAGTTCGCTTTCTGGCATCAGTTGTTCCAGCCCTACTGCAAGCCCGGCATGCGTTCCGGCACTGCCCGACGCCACCACTACCGAAGAAATATTAACCGCCCCTTCACACTGTTGCGCGATTTCCAGCGCGCTCTCCACATAGCCCAACGCGCCTAAAGCATTGGAACCGCCAACCGGAATGACGTATGGGCGAAAGCCTTGTGCTTCGACGCGAGTCGCCAGCTCTTCCAGTTGGGCATTGGGATCGGTCAGCGCGTCGCACATTTCAATCTGGGTATTGAAGAGATCTAACAACAAGCGGTTGCCGTTGGTTAAATAATTTTCTGCAGTAGTGCCAATGGGATTTTCCAGCAGCGCCACGCAATGCAGACCAAGTTTTGCGGCCACTGCGGCAGTCTGGCGCACATGGTTAGACTGAATCGCTCCGGCTGTAATCAGTGTGTCAGCACCTTCGCGCAAGGCGTCTGCTGCGAGAAATTCCAGTTTGCGTAACTTATTTCCGCCCATTGCCAACGGGGTGACGTCATCCCGTTTGATGAAAATGTCCCGACCGAGATAATCAGAAAAACGTGGCAGATATTCGAGCGGTGTCGGTGTGCCGATAAACTCCAACCGTGGAAAACGAGTTAAATTATGCAGTGGCATAAAAGCCTCCGATGTCTGTTGTTGTGATATTGTTATTATGCACGCTGAAAACGCTTAAATAAAAAGGCGCCGATTAAAGCGCCCTTTTTTGTCATTATGCTGATTACCTGGTCACATCAGCGCCAAACCATTTTTCCGAAAGGGCTTGCAACGTTCCATCTTTTTGCATTTCTGCGATGGCATCGTTGACTGCTTTCAGCAGATCTTCGTTGCCTTTACGCAGCGCGACACCTGACTCCTGGCGGGAAAAGGCTTCGCCGGTTACTGCCAGCGTATCATTGGTTTTCTTCACCAAATCCAGCGCCGCCAGACGGTCAACCAGGATGGCATCAATACGACCTACGCGCAGATCCTGATATTTGGTCGGGTCATCATCATAGGTGCGCACATCAACACCCTGAACATTCTGACGCAGCCACTCTTCATAGTTGGTGCCTAAACCAACGCCAACTTTTTTACCTTTCAGGTCGTCTGCGGTTTTTATTGTGCCTTCATTACCTTTTTTCACCAGCGCCTGAATACCGGAAATGGTGTAAGGGGTAGAGAAATCGTATTTTTTCTTACGTTCATCTGAGATGGTAACCTGATTAATCACCACATCGATGCGCTTAGAATCCAGGGACGCCAGCATACCATCCCACTTGGTCGGTTTTAATGCGGCTTCAACGCCCAGATGTTTTGCCAGTTGTTGAGCAAACTCCACTTCAAAACCGGTCAATTTACCGTCATCGCCCTGAAAGCTAAACGGCGGGTAAGTCCCTTCCAGTCCCACCAGCAACGTGCCACGCTCTTTTACTTTATTGAGCAGGCCTTCGTTGGCAAAACTTTTCACGCTCATACCCGCAACCAGCACCACGGCCATAACACCCATCAACGCCTGACGCCCCAGATGTACTAATTTCATATTCACCCCGAATGTTGTTATGTTGGTTTGCAGTGTAGAGCCATTGTTCGTAGACACAAAAACAACTCTGCTACATCTTATTCTTATTTAATATATATCAGAAGCTGACAGACTGGGGGATTTCTGCGCAAGGTCGCCGCGGGTTTGCATCTGGTAACACTGGTACTTACGTAATGCGATGCGATAATTATTGGTGCTGGTGGTGGGCAGCCAGGGTGCGAGGTTTTCATCAAGAAAACCATCCTGCAACAGGTCAGAGGAAATATCGTGTTCGCTTAAATAATTACCCAAACGACGTAGACGAACCACATATTCGCGCACTGTACCGGGGCTCATTTCAGTATGGTCAAAAAGAAACTGCTTAAAGCCGATAATATCAAAAAAATCACTCTGGGTTTTGCAGTGTAAATCACCGCAGAAACGGCATAACGCTGCCCATGATTTTTGTTCCTCATACCAGCCATTTTCATCAAGCAGTGTATCAAGACGGGAAATCTCGATTTTATTGACTATTTTGCCATCGTGAACCAGGGTAATGCGATCGAGTAATTTACGGCAATATGCGCAATGAGTCTGGCTGTGTTTAAAATCTTTAAGATAGCGGCTTAATAGCCGCCTTTTCTGGTGCTGCATCATTATTAAGAACTCCTGGTATTCAAAATTAATGTGCGGCATTTACCTGAGTTATAACTTACCCAGTTTGGTGCGTAACCGTTTAATAGCCTGGCTGTGTAACTGACTAACCCGCGATTCACCGACCTCAAGCACCGCGCCAATCTCTTTGAGATTAAGCTCTTCCTGGTAATAGAGCGTTAATACCAACTGTTCGCGCTCCGGCAACATTTCGATGGCTTCCATTACCCGCTGGCGCAAATTACTGTCCAGTAACTGCTGTAACGGGTTATCCCGCTGATGATCGTCAGTAACCAGTTCGATGCTATCACCGTGCTCTTCGCGCCACTCATCATAAGAGAAAAGTTGGCTGTTATTAGTATCAAGCAACATTTGCCGGTAATCAGCGATTTCAATCCCTAAACGTTCTGCCACTTCCGTTTCTGTGGCGTTGCGGCCAAGTTCCTGCTCCAGTTGCCCTATTGCCTGCGCCACTTCACGTGCATTGCGTCGCACGCTGCGCGGCACCCAGTCACGGCTGCGAAGTTCATCCAGCATAGCACCACGGATACGCTGCACTGCGTAAGTTGTAAATGCCGTTCCTTGCAGGGCATCATAACGTTCAACAGCATTAAGTAATCCAATGCCGCCTGCCTGTAGCAGATCGTCAAGTTCTACACTCGCGGGCAGTCGAACCTGCAGGCGCAATGCTTCGTGACGCACCAGCGGGATATAACGCTGCCACAGCGAATGTTTATCCATTACACCTTCAGCGGTATAGAGTGATTTCACGATAAACAGCCCTGCGTTATATAAATAATCGGCATAATTATCCGTTTCTGCAGGTTTTTTAATCGGACGATTAATGGGTGAAATAAGGGGTTATTTGGGGTAATCGGTAAATAGTGAGCAGAATAACCCCGCTGGAGCGGGGTTAAGATAGCTGACAAAGTCCGCCTCATCTTGCCGGATGCGGCGTAAACGCCTTATCCGACCTACGCGAATATGCAAATTTAATTAATTGCGATTCACCTTGTAGGCATGATAAGCGTAGCGCATCAGGCAATTTGGCGTTTGCTGTCATTATATTACGACGATTAGCCCTGCAGCAGAGACAGAACTTGCTGCGGCACCTGGTTAGCTTTAGACAGCACAGAGTTACCCGCCTGCTGGATGATCTGCGCTTTCGACATGTTAGACACTTCGGTCGCATAGTCGGCGTCCTGAATACGGGACTGCGCTTCAGACAGGTTGGTGGTGGTGTTGTTCAGGTTGGTTACCGCAGAGTCCAGACGGTTTTGAACGGCACCGAGGGAGGAGCGGAAAGTATCAACCTGTGCAATGGCTTTGTCTAAAAGTGCCAGTGGATCAGCAGAAGAAGCCCCTGAGAACTGCGCAGTCGGAGTTGCTGTAGATAATTCAACAACAACTTTGTTCGCTGTGGCTGTTGCCGTAGTGTCATCATTAAGCGCCGCTGGAGCCGTTGTAGCGTAGTTTTTACCCTGGAATGTTACATATCCCGCAGCCGCGCCGTCAGAGTCAGCGGCAACTTTAATCAGCTGATCTTTCTGAGTAGCTGCAGTCGTTAGTCCATTATCGGTGTCTTTGTATTCGACATCGGCTTTATTCAACGTCACTTCACCACTTGCATGGTCAATGGACGCGGAGTAGAAATCACTACCGGATTGAACGACGAACTGTGCGGTGGCAGCCCCTTTCGCATCCAGGGTGTTGTGTAACGTCAGGCTGGAAACATCGACAGTTTTACCTGTCGCAGTAGTCAGATCTTTCGCAACAGCAGTGAAATCAACACCAACAGGTTTTGTCCCAGCGGCTCCTGTAATTTGAGTAATTGAATCACCAACGTTAAGTGATTGAGCAGAAACGGAGAAACCATTCAACCCTAATGTAGAAGAGTCAATTTTCTGCAAATCAATGCTAATAGTCTGGCCATCATTCGCGCCAACCTGAATCTTCATCGAACCGTCTTTTGCCAGTACATTCACGCCGTTGAACTGGGTCTGACCGGAAACACGGTCAATCTCATCCAGACGGGATTTGATTTCGTCCTGAATAGATGACAGGTCAGAATCAGAGTTAGTACCGGTCGTCGCCTGAACGGTCAGCTCACGCACACGTTGCAAGTTGTTGTTGATTTCAGACAACGCACCTTCTGTGGTCTGCGCCAGAGAAATACCGTCGTTGGCGTTACGCGCAGCCTGAGTCAGGCCTTTAATGTTAGAGGTGAAACGGTTAGCAATCGCCTGACCGGCAGCGTCATCTTTCGCACTGTTAATACGCAGGCCAGAAGAGAGGCGTTCGATAGAAGTCGACAGCGCAGACTGGTTTTTGTTGATGTTGTTTTGAGTGATCAGCGAGAGGCTGTTGGTATTAATGACTTGTGCCATAATTCATTTTCCTGTTTTCAAGTCTACGGTTTAAGTATTGGGCTTCCACCCTTCGGCTTCGTCGCCGTCAACCCTGTTATCGTCTGGTCACTCACAACCTTTAGAATTTTTTTCTAGCGGTCGAAATACTCCCCTTCCTCGTTGCTGTTCGTGTCATTAAGCCCAAAAATAAATCGTAAACTTTGCCCCACTTACGCCGATAACCCCGGTATTCGTTCTACATGTCGCATGATTAAGGAATCTATATGGCGAGTATTTCAACGCTTGGGGTTGGGTCGGGGCTGGACTTAAGCAGCATCCTCGACAGTCTGGAGGCGGCAGAAAAATCTACCCTGACGCCGATATCGAAACAGCAAAGTTCTTACACCGCGAAACTGAGCGCCTACGGGACGCTGAAAAGCGCGCTGGAGAGTTTCCAGACGGCCAATACAGCACTGAATAAAGCCGATTTATTTACCGCCACCTCAACCACCAGCAGTTCATCAGCTTTCAGCGCCACGACCACGGGCAGCGCGATTGCCGGGAAATACACCATTAGCGTCAGCCAACTGGCGCAGGCGCAGACGCTGACCACCCAAAATAGTCAAAAAGACAGTAAAGCCGCCATCGCCACCAGCGATAGCGTACTGACCATCCAGCAAGGCGGCGGTAAAGAGCCGGTCACGATTGATATCAGTGCGGCTGATTCGTCGCTCTCCGGCATTCGCGATGCCATTAACAACGCCAAAGCTGGTGTCAGCGCCAGTATTATCAATGTGGGTAACGGCGAGTATCGTTTGTCCATCACCGCCAATGATACCGGTAGCGACAACGCCATGAAGCTCAGCGTCAGCGGTGACAGCACCCTGCAAAGTTTTATGGGTTACAACGGAACTTCGGGTGATAGCAGCAATGGCATGGTTGAAAGCGTCACCGCGCAGAACGCCAAACTGACTGTCAATAACGTTGAGATTGAAAACAGCAGCAATACTATCAGTGACGCGCTGGAAGATATCACCCTCAACCTGAATGACGTCACCACCGGTAATCAGACACTGACCATCAGTAAAGATACATCCAAAGCTGAAAATGCGGTTAAAGCGTGGGTGGATGCCTATAACGCATTACAGGATACCTTCAGCAACTTAACGAAATACACAGCCGTCGATGCCGGTGCTGAAAACCAGGATTCCAGCAATGGTGCATTACTCGGTGACTCCACACTGCGTACCATCCAGACTCAGCTTAAAACCTTGCTCGCCAATACCCACAGCAGTTCAAACTATAAAACGCTGGCACAAATTGGCATTACCAGCGATGCCAGTACCGGAAAGCTGGAAATAGCGACCGACAAACTGCAAACAGCGCTGAAAAAAGATGCTGCTGGCGTCGGTGAAATGTTTATTGGTGACGGTAAAAGTACAGGCGTAACCACCAGCATTAGCAGCAACCTGACCAGTTGGCTCTCCTCCACCGGGATAATCCAGGCCGCAAAAGATGGCGTCAGCAAAACGCTGAACAATTTGACCGATCAATACAATGCCGCCAGCGAACGCATCGATACATTAATGGCGCGCTATAAAGCCCAGTTCACCCAATTAGATGTGTTAATGAACTCGCTGAACTCCACCAGCAGCTATCTGACACAACAGTTCGACACCTCAAATAGCAGTTCGAAATAATCTCAGGAGAGACAATGTACAGCGCAAAAGGCACCCAGGCCTACGCACAAATTGGCGTCGAAAGCGCCGTAATGAGTGCCAGCCAACAGCAACTGGTCACCATGCTATTTGACGGCGTGTTGAGTGCGCTGGTAAGAGCGCGCTTGTTTATGCAGGACAACAATCAGGAAGGCAAAGGCGTCTCTTTGTCAAAAGCGATCAACATTATTGAGAACGGGCTGAGACTCAGTCTTGACGAAGAAAGTCAGGACGAATTAACCCAGAATTTGATTGCTCTCTATAGCTATATGATCAGGCGTTTGCTGCAAGCTAATTTACGCAACGATGTCTCCGCAGTCGCAGAAGTGGAAACTTTAATGCGCAATCTTGCCGATGCCTGGAAAGAGTCTCTACTCTCCCCTTCATTGATTCAGGACCCTGTCTGATGAACCATGCACCGCACTTGTATTTTGCCTGGCAACAACTCGTCGAAAAAAGCCAGCTCATGTTACGCCTGGCGACAGAAGGACGGTGGGATGAACTCATCGCCAGCGAAATGGAATATGTCAATGCGGTGCAAAAAATTGCACACTTAACGGAAGAAATGGAACCCTCTGCCATGATCCAGGAGCAACTCAGACCTATGCTGCGCCTCGTTCTGGAAAACGAAAACAAAGTAAAACAGTTATTGCAGATTCGGATGGATGAACTGGCGAAACTGGTCGGTCAGTCATCAATGCAAAAATCGGTGTTAAGCACCTACGGCGATCAGGGTGGCTACGTGCTGGCGCCGCAGGAAAATCTCTTTTGAAGCTTAAAGAGCTGATTGCTCGCGAATAATCCGATTACGGCTACGCTTCTAATGTTCCCCTTGAGCGGAGTCGAAGAATGCGTAACCCCACGCTGTTGCAATGTTTTCATTGGTATTACCCGGAAGGCGGCAAGCTCTGGCCTGAACTGGCCGAGCGCGCCGACGGTTTAAATGATATTGGTATCAATATGATCTGGCTGCCGCCCGCCTATAAAGGCGCATCGGGCGGGTATTCTGTTGGCTACGACTCCTATGATTTATTTGATTTAGGCGAGTTTGATCAGAAAGGCAGCATCCCCACCAAATATGGCGATAAAGCACAGTTGCTGGCAGCCATTGACGCACTCAAACGCAATGACATTGCCGTACTGCTGGACGTGGTCGTCAACCACAAAATGGGGGCTGACGAAAAAGAAGCCATTCGCGTACAGCGCGTCAATGCAGATGATCGCACGCAAATTGATGATGAAATCATTGAGTGCGAAGGCTGGACCCGTTACACCTTCCCGGCTCGTGCCGGTCAATACTCGCAGTTCATCTGGGACTTCAAATGTTTTAGCGGCATCGACCATATCGAAAATCCAAACGAAGATGGCATTTTTAAAATCGTCAACGACTACACCGGCGAAGGCTGGAATGACCAGGTTGATGATGAGTTAGGTAATTTCGACTATCTGATGGGCGAAAATATCGATTTTCGCAACCATGCCGTCACGGAAGAGCTTAAATACTGGGCACGCTGGGTGATGGAGCAAACGCAGTGCGACGGTTTTCGTCTCGACGCAGTAAAACATATTCCAGCCTGGTTTTATAAAGAGTGGATCGAACACGTGCAGGAAGTCGCGCCAAAACCGCTATTTATTGTGGCGGAATACTGGTCGCGTGAAGTAGATAAGCTGCAAACATATATTGCCCAGGTAGAAGGCAAAACCATGCTATTTGATGCGCCGCTGCAAATGAAATTCCATGAAGCATCCCGAATGGGGCGCAACTACGATATGACGCAGATATTCACCGGTACGCTGGTGGAAGCCGATCCTTTCCATGCCGTTACACTGGTCGCCAACCACGATACCCAACCGTTACAAGCCCTTGAAGCTCCGGTAGAACCGTGGTTTAAACCGCTGGCGTATGCCCTTATTTTGCTGCGGGAAAATGGCGTCCCTTCAGTGTTCTACCCTGATCTGTACGGTGCTCATTACGAAGATGTCGGCGGTGACGGGCAAACCTATCCGATAGATATGCCAATAATCGAACAGCTCGATGAGTTAATCCTCGCCCGCCAGCGTTTCGCCCACGGTGTACAGACGTTATTTTTCGATCATCCGAACTGTATTGCCTTTAGTCGCAGCGGCACCGACGAATATCTAGGCTGCGTGGTGGTGATGTCAAACGGTGACGATGGCGAAAAAACCATTCATCTGGGAGAGAATTACGGCAATAAAACCTGGCGTGATTTTCTGGGCAATCGGCAAGAGAGCGTGGTGACCGATGAAAATGGCGAAGCGACCTTTTTTTGCAACGGCGGTAGCGTCAGTGTGTGGGTTATCGAAGAGGTGATTTAAACACATCCCCGGCGGCAAACCGGGGATATTTCATTACGGTAGTGGCGTCGGCAACGGCGCTTTTTCCAGCACAGCAGCACATTCAGCCGTTGGTCGATCCACGCGTTCCATCGTCATGCCATCGTATTCAATAGTGTTACCGTCACGCTCAATCTCGTACAGTTCACGTTTGACAGTAACGTTAGTGAGATCATCAGATATCAGCGTCAACTTACCCGGTAAAGCAATCACCCGCTGCCACTGACGGCAATCCAGCGTATCACCCTCTTTAGTGACAATCAGGCTACCTATCGCTTCCGGGCTGACCAGAGCACGTTGCGGCCCTTTAGTCTGCCAGTAGCCCGCCAGCCAGTCTGGCGCGGGCGTTTTCACAACATTGTTATAATTTTCAACTTCGGCACAGCCAGCCAGCAGCATAAGTGCGCCTGCAATTGCGAGTTTTTTCATCATTCATCCTGCATGAGAAGAAAAGAAGATTGTGGCATTAATGCCTTGATGCTGCCAGCCTTTCCAGGCCCAAAGAGAAATTTGATCTAACCATTATTTTTGTGAATTATTACCACGAAAAAGAATTTGTCTGGTGTATTATTCGCGGCTCTTGTTTCAAACCTTCTGAGTTCAGAGGCTATATACATGTCATGGCAGCAATTCAAACAAGCCTGGTTGATTAAATTCTGGGCCCCCATCCCTGCGGTCATCGCGGCGGGTATTCTCTCCACTTATTATTTTGGCATCACCGGCACCTTTTGGGCTGTTACCGGCGAATTTACCCGTTGGGGTGGTCAGCTCCTGCAACTGTTTGGCGTCCATGCCGAAGAGTGGGGCTATTTTAAAATTATCCATCTGGAAGGATCGCCATTAACCCGCATTGACGGGATGATGATTCTTGGTATGTTTGGCGGCTGTTTTGCCGCGGCTCTGTGGGCCAACAACGTTAAATTACGTATGCCGCGCAGCCGTATCCGCATTATGCAGGCTATTATTGGCGGGATTATCGCTGGTTTCGGCGCGCGTCTGGCGATGGGCTGTAACCTGGCTGCATTTTTCACTGGCATTCCGCAGTTCTCACTGCACGCCTGGTTCTTTGCCATCGCCACCGCCCTTGGCTCATGGTTTGGTGCACGCTTTACTCTGCTGCCAGTCTTCCGTATCCCGGTAAAAATGCAAAAAGTCTCTGCCGCCTCACCGCTAACACAAAAACCAGATCAGGCACGGCGTCGTTTCCGCCTCGGGATGCTGGTCTTTTTTGGCATGTTGGGCTGGGCGCTGTTAACGGCGATGAATCAACCGAAGCTGGGGCTGGCAATGCTGTTTGGCGTCGGCTTTGGCTTACTGATTGAACGCGCGCAAATCTGCTTTACTTCGGCGTTCCGCGATACGTGGATCACCGGGCGTACCCATATGGCGAAAGCGATCATTATCGGTATGGCGGTAAGTGCCATCGGTATTTTCAGTTACGTACAGTTAGGTGTAGAACCGAAAATCATGTGGGCTGGCCCGAACGCCGTCATTGGCGGGTTACTGTTTGGCTTTGGTATTGTGCTGGCGGGCGGCTGCGAAACTGGCTGGATGTACCGTGCAGTGGAAGGCCTGGTGCACTACTGGTGGGTTGGGCTGGGTAATGTTATCGGCTCAACGATTCTGGCTTATTACTGGGATGACTTCGCCCCGGCACTGGCCACCGACTGGGACAAAATCAACCTGCTGAAAACCTTTGGCCCAATGGGCGGCCTGCTGGTGACATATTTACTGTTGTTCGCTGCCCTGATGTTGATTATCGGCTGGGAGAAACGCTTCTTCCGCCGCGCGGCGCTGCAAACTTCTAAGGAGATTGCATGAAAAATATCGTTCCTGATTACCGTCTTGATATGGTGGGCGAACCCTGCCCTTATCCGGCGGTCGCGACCCTTGAGGCGATGCCGCAGTTAAAAAAAGGCGAGATCCTCGAAGTGGTCAGCGACTGTCCGCAGTCAATTAATAATATTCCACTGGACGCACGTAACCACGGCTATACCGTACTGGATATCCAACAAGACGGGCCGACCATTCGTTATTTAATTCAGAAGTAATCTTTTCTCCCGCTGTTTCAGGCAGCGGGAGTATCTTTGCTACGAATTCTCCATTGTGGACGTACAGAAAGTCCGTGGTATATCAGAAAAATAGTCTCAATATTTTATGACCACGCAGGAATGAATTAGTGGTGAAGCATCTCATCCACAATTTCTTTCGTCTGTAACTGATAAGGATAATAAGTTGGCCAGTTGTCCATTTCTTCAAGTAACTGCTGTTGTGACGTATTCCCCATAAATATATGAAAATGGGATGATTTACGAGGGGCAATAATATGATCACTAAACTGCACAAACTTAGGGGCTTTACTGGCTGGTTCCCGGCACTCAAACAGATAACGCACACCTTTCTTCCCTGATTTATATGTCAGTATTTTAAACCCACTGTAATTATATTTACAGGAAGTCATCTCCTCCCCTCGATGGAACTCCATAACACCATTTTCGATGCCAATTGTGTCAACATCTGTTATGTATCCCTTCTGATAGTAGGCTTTAATATCTGCGAATGATTTACCCGGTTCTTTTTCTGCTTTCATTTTAAAGACAGGATCAAGATCACCACTTTGAAGCAAGGGGTACACCGATTGCCAAATACCCTCCCAATCAGCGAGGGATCTATCCTTCACGTTATTATCATCAAAAATACCCTCTGCTGCTTTTTGTTCCATTTCTGTCAGTGGTGCCCCATGTGAATGATGCCCATGAGCAAGTGCATAGTTGCCTGCTAATAGTAACCCCAGAGCAAAAGCCAATTTATTAACAACCATCATCCAGTTTGTCCTCCGCTTCAATATCACATAATGTTATAACATAACATTCAATAAAGACAACACTGAAGAACGAATAGCAAAACCTAACCAAACACACGCACCATAACCCTACATTTAGTACGTCTTTATCACCAACTACAACCGTTGAAAAAATGCGCCGTTGAAAGCTTTTATTGTAATGATTTTGTCTTACTGCGCTGCCAGTAATAACGGGAAATCATGAATGCAGTACAGAGACAACATTAAGTCATCGGATCTGATTGAAGGAATAGCACCAATCATGCAAACTACAAACTCTCACAACCAACAAGAGATTATTCCCCCTGATGGATCAGGTTGCTATTTTCCAAAAGATGTTTGAGCAAGTGAGAACGGAGCTAAACTTTTCCTGGTTTTACACAGAGTTAAAACGTCATCATATTGCGCATTACATTTACTATCTTGCTACAGATAACATTAGGATCGTTACACACGATGACAAGGTATTGTTAATAAGAGGAAGCAGAAATCTATTAAAAGTCAGTGCCACTAAAAACCCTGAGCAAGTAATAAAAGCAGCCCGGACTCACATTGCCAGAAGATCTACTTTTCGGGAATATTGTATAACGCTCGCGAATGCGGGTGTCTTCCGGTGGGTTACTGACGTTAACGATAATAAACGTCGTTACTATTCTATCGATAATACACTCTTATATATTGAAGATGTTGAGAACAATAAACCCTTAATTTAGATGTATTAGCTCATTTCAGATCTGACAGTTATCCGTACAGGTATCTGTCAGATTATCTCTGGCTTGATTTTCTCTTCTCTGACACCACTCACGCTCCATAGCAGCTCCCAGACGGGAAGTTCATGGAAAATGCCTGCCAAAAATTGTTATATTATAACAGCGAACAGTTTTACCCTGACTGAGGAGAACACACATGAAAATCAATGGTATAGGTAAAGCCATTTTTCTTTTTGCACTGCTAACCTCAACGGCCTCTGCCGCTGGCAAGGACATTAATGTTGAGTTCAGAAAGGGGCATAGTAGCGCCCAGTACTCAGGAGAGATAAAGGGGTACGATTACGACACATATAACTTCTATGCCAAAAAAGGCCAGAAGGTGCATATCAGTATCTCCAATGAGGGTGCTGATATTGTCCTCTTTGGGCCAGGAATTAGCGACTCTGTTGATCTCTCCAGATATTCTCCCGAGCTTGATGACAATGGTCAGTACATCCTTCCCGCTTCCGGTAAATATGAGCTAAGAGTGCTTCAAACCCGTAATGACGCTCGTAAAAACAAAGTAAAAAAATACAGCGTCAACATACAGATTGAGTAAACAGAAATTGACGGGGCTATCCCCGTCATTGCTTTCCTGTACCTGAGGATAACTGTCAGTAACAGACAGAGGCTGTCTATGACGCTGTTCCTGCCACATGAAATATGACCCGGAGTCTTCCCACCCGATTGAATCTGCTGGCATAAGGGACACCCCCGCGCCCTGTTTACGCGCTAAATACGGCTTCTTTAACCGTCTGAATGCGGTGAGGATATGTCGGTAAGACTTACCTGAAAATACGGTTAATTTTTTAGTTTAAACCTTTTTTAGTTATTAGTAAGATGCATATGCTTCAACAGAAGCTGGGAAATTCAACAACTCTTAGATAATTTTGGACCTTGTCCCGCGGCTCCAATCCGACAGCCGCGCTTCTTTTCACTCTCATAGTCAACAAGTTACAAAACCTACACCTGCATGGACATCACTTCCTGATACGCCGCCACCAGCTTATTACGCACCTGAATCCCCATTTGCATCGAAACCGACGCTTTTTGCATCTCGGTCATCACATCGTTTAGCGCTACGCCGGGTTCACCGAGGGTAAGTTTTTCTGCCTGTGTGCGGGCGGTGGTTTGCGTATCGCTAATGCGATCGAGCGCAGCATGAAGCTGTCCGGCAAAACTGATGGTCGGTTGCGGCAGAGTCCCCTGCGCACGCGCACTCATCGCCGTGGCCTGTAACTGGCTGATAACCCCTTCAATCCCCTGTATCGCTGACATATTCATCTCCCGGACAATTCTTGGTAGCAGAGCCTACCAGTAAGTCAATAAGATAAAGGCGCTAAATAGAGACAAAAAAACGGGTTAATTGGCGCATAGAAAAAAATAAAACCACAAATAATGAGGTAATGCCGATCAGTTAAGGATCAGTTGACCGATCCAGTGGTTGTGTAAGAATCCGGAAACGCTCACTCGTTTCCGGATTTTTTTATGCACATTGGACAGGCCCTTGATCTGGTATCCCGTTACGATTCTCTGCGTAACCCACTGACTTCTCTGGGGGATTACCTCGACCCCGAACTCATCTCTCGTTGCCTTGCCGAATCAGGTACTGTAACGCTACGCAAGCGCCGTCTTCCCCTCGAAATGATGGTCTGGTGTATTGTTGGCATGGCGCTTGAGCGTAAAGAACCTCTTCACCAGATTGTGAATCGCCTGGACATCATGCTACCGGGCAATCGCCCCTTCGTTGCCCCCAGTGCCGTTATTCAGGCCCGCCAGCGCCTGGGAAGTGAGGCTGTCCGCCGCGTGTTCACGAAAACAGCGCAGCTCTGGCATAACACCACGCCGCATCCGCACTGGTGCGGCCTGACCCTGCTGGCCATCGATGGTGTGTTCTGGCGCACACCGGATACACCAGAGAACGATGCAGCCTTCCCCCGCCAGACACATGCCGGGAACCCGGCGCTCTACCCGCAGGTCAAAATGGTCTGCCAGATGGAACTGACCAGCCATCTGCTGACGGCTGCAGCCTTCGGCACGATGAAGAACAGCGAAAATGAGCTTGCTGAGCAACTTATAGAACAAACCGGCGATAACACCCTGACGTTAATGGATAAAGGTTATTACTCACTGGGACTGTTAAATGCCTGGAGCCAGGCGGGAGAACACCGCCACTGGATGATCCCTCTCAGAAAGGGAGCGCAATATGAAGAGATCAGAAAACTGGGTAAAGGCGATCATCTGGTGAAGCTGAAAACCAGCCCGCAGGCACGAAAAAAGTGGCCGGGACTGGGAAATGAGGTGACAGCCCGCCTGCTGACCGTGACGCGCAAAGGAAAAGTCTGCCATCTGCTGACGTCGATGACGGACGCCATGCGCTTCCCCGGAGGAGAAATGGCGGATCTGTACAGTCATCGCTGGGAAATCGAACTGGGATACAGGGAGATAAAACAGACGATGCAACTGAGCAGGCTGACGCTGAGAAGTAAAAAGCCGGAGCTTGTGGAGCAAGAGCTGTGGGGTGTCTTACTGGCTTATAATCTGGTGAGATATCAGATGATTAAAATGGCAGAACATCTGAAAGGTTACTGGCCGAATCAACTGAGTTTCTCAGAATCATGCGGAATGGTGATGAGAATGCTGATGACATTGCAGGGCGCTTCACCGGGACGTATACCGGAGCTGATGCGCGATCTTGCAAGTATGGGACAACTTGTGAAATTACCGACAAGAAGGGAAAGGGCCTTCCCGAGAGTGGTAAAGGAGAGGCCCTGGAAATACCCCACAGCCCCGAAAAAGAGCCAGTCAGTTGCTTAACTGACTGGCATTACAAATAATGAGGCCGTTAATTTTTCGAGTTTGCTGACCCGGGAGTGCGTCTTGTTCCACTTTGCCAATACCGCTGTCTATCATCTGCCACGAGGTGCGCGATGAATGCGACTGCAGCCCAGACAAAATCTCTTGAGTGGCTTAATCGCCTGCGCGCAAATCCGAAAATACCTTTGGTTGTTGCTGCCTCCGCGGCGGTTGCAGTGATGGTCGCGTTAATTCTGTGGGCAAAAGCCCCTGATTACCGCACGTTATTCAGCAATCTTTCCGATCAGGATGGCGGTGCGATCGTCAGCCAACTGACACAAATGAATATTCCTTACCGCTTCAGCGAAGCCAGCGGCGCGATTGAAGTTCCGGCAGATAAAGTTCACGAGCTACGTCTGCGTCTGGCACAGCAAGGCTTGCCTAAAGGCGGCGCGGTCGGTTTTGAACTGCTCGATCAGGAAAAGTTTGGTATCAGCCAGTTCAGCGAACAGGTGAATTATCAGCGAGCGCTGGAAGGTGAACTTTCCCGTACCATCGAAACTATCGGCCCGGTAAAAGGAGCGCGCGTGCATCTGGCGATGCCGAAACCGTCTTTATTTGTCCGTGAACAAAAATCCCCTTCGGCATCAGTGACGGTAAATCTTTTACCTGGTCGCGCGCTGGATGAAGGGCAAATCAGTGCCATTGTGCATCTGGTTTCCAGTGCGGTAGCCGGATTGCCACCGGGTAACGTCACGCTGGTAGATCAGGGTGGGCATCTGTTAACCCAGTCCAGCACCAGCGGGCGCGATCTTAATGACGTCCAGTTAAAATATGCCAGTGATGTCGAAGGTCGCATTCAGCGGCGTATTGAAGCGATCCTGTCACCAGTTGTCGGCAACGGCAATATTCACGCTCAGGTGACGGCACAACTGGATTTCGCCAGTAAAGAGCAAACCGAAGAACAGTATCGCCCTAATGGCAATGCGTCACAGGCAGCGCTCCGTTCCCGTCAACTGAATGAGAGCGAACAAAGCGGTTCCGGTTACCCTGGCGGCGTGCCTGGCGCATTATCGAATCAGCCTGCGCCTGCCAATAACGCGCCAATCAGTACACCTCCGGCAAATCAAAACAACCGTCAGCAACAAACAAGCACCACCAGTAATAGCGGCCCGCGCAGCACCCAGCGTAATGAAACCAGCAACTACGAAGTCGATCGCACTATTCGTCATACCAAAATGAACGTAGGCGACGTGCAACGTTTGTCGGTCACCGTCGTGGTGAATTACAAAACGCTGCCGGATGGTAAACCGCTGCCACTGAGCGCCGAACAGATGAAGCAAATTGAAGATCTGACCCGCGAGGCGATGGGCTTTTCTGAAAAGCGCGGCGATTCACTCAATGTCGTCAACTCCCACTTCAACAGCGGTGACGAAAGCGGTGGAGAACTGCCGTTCTGGCAACAACAAGTGTTTATCGATCAACTGCTGGCTGCCGGACGCTGGTTGCTGGTGCTACTGGTGGCGTGGCTGTTGTGGCGTAAAGCGGTACGCCCGCAGTTAACACGCCGCACCGAGGCGGCGAGCGCCGTACAACAGCAGCCACAGGCTCGCCAGGAAGTGGAAGATGCGGTGGAAGTACGCCTCAGCAAAGACGAACAATTGCAGCAACGCCGTGCTAACCAACGTCTGGGAGCGGAAGTAATGAGCCAGCGTATCCGTGACATGTCTGATAACGATCCGCGCGTAGTAGCGCTGGTCATTCGCCAGTGGATAAATAACGATGATGAGTAACCTGACAGGCACCGATAAAAGCGTCATCTTGCTAATGACCATTGGCGAAGATCGGGCGGCTGAAGTGTTCAAGCACCTCTCCCAGCGCGAAGTGCAAACCCTGAGCGCAGCGATGGCAAATGTCACGCAGATCTCCAATAAACAGTTAACTGAAGTGCTGGCGGAGTTTGAACAAGAAGCTGAACAGTTCGCCGCCCTGAATATTAACGCCAACGATTATCTGCGTTCGGTGCTGGTGAAAGCGCTGGGCGAAGAGCGTGCCGCCAGCCTGCTGGAAGATATTCTCGAAACCCGCGACACCGCCAGCGGCATAGAAACGCTCAACTTCATGGAGCCGCAGAGTGCCGCCGATCTTATTCGCGATGAACATCCACAGATTATCGCCACCATTCTGGTACATCTGAAGCGCGCCCAGGCCGCCGATATTCTGGCGTTGTTCGATGAACGTCTGCGTCACGACGTGATGCTGCGTATCGCCACCTTTGGCGGTGTACAGCCTGCCGCGCTGGCGGAACTGACCGAAGTGCTGAATGGTCTGCTCGACGGTCAGAATCTCAAACGCAGCAAAATGGGCGGCGTGAGAACAGCAGCCGAAATTATCAACCTGATGAAAACCCAGCAGGAAGAGGCGGTTATTACCGCCGTGCGTGAATTTGACGGTGAGCTGGCGCAGAAAATCATCGACGAAATGTTCCTGTTCGAAAATCTGGTGGATGTCGACGATCGCAGTATCCAGCGTCTGTTGCAGGAAGTGGATTCCGAATCGCTGCTGATCGCCCTGAAAGGTGCCGAACAGCCACTGCGCGAGAAGTTCCTGCGCAATATGTCGCAACGCGCCGCCGATATCCTGCGCGACGACCTCGCCAACCGAGGTCCGGTACGTTTGTCGCAGGTGGAGAACGAGCAGAAAGCGATTCTGCTGATTGTGCGCCGCCTTGCCGAAACCGGCGAAATGGTGATTGGCAGCGGCGAGGACACCTATGTCTGATAACCTGCCGTGGAAAACCTGGACGCCTGACGATCTTGCGCCGCCACAGGCAGAGTTTGTGCCGCTGATGGAGCCGGAAGAAACCGTCACTGAAGAGATCGAACCCAGCCTTGAACAACAACTGGCACAACTGCAAATGCAGGCTCACGAGCAAGGTTATCAGGCGGGGATTGCCGAAGGTCGCCAGACAGGCCATGAACAAGGCTATCAGGAGGGTCTGGCACAGGGGCTGGAACAAGGACTGGTGCAGGCGAAATCTCAGCAAGCACCGATTCATGCGCGGATGCAGCAACTGGTCAGCGAATTCCAGACCACCCTTGACGCGCTGGATAGCGTGATAGCTTCGCGGCTGATGCAAATGGCTCTGGAGGCGGCGCGTCAGGTGATCGGTCAGACGCCCACGGTGGACAGCCCGGCACTGATCAAACAGATCCAGCAGTTGCTACAGCAGGAACCGCTATTCAGCGGCAAACCACAGTTACGCGTGCATCCGGATGACCTGCAACGCGTCGATGAGATGCTTGGCGCAACGTTAAGCCTGCACGGCTGGCGGTTGCGCGGCGATCCAACTCTGCATCCCGGCGGCTGTAAAGTCTCTGCCGATGAAGGCGATCTCGATGCCAGTGTCGCCACCCGTTGGCAAGAACTCTGCCGTCTGGCAGCACCTGGAGTGGTGTGATGACCACTCGCCTGACACGCTGGTTAACCTCGCTGGATAGCTTTGAAGCCAAAATTGCGCAACTTCCTGCGGTACGCCGCTACGGGCGATTAACCCGCGCCACCGGGCTGGTGCTGGAAGCCACCGGATTACAACTACCGCTCGGCGCAACCTGTGTGATTGAACGCCAGAACGGCGCTGAAACTCACGAAGTGGAAAGCGAAGTGGTTGGCTTTAACGGTCAACGGCTGTTTTTAATGCCGCTGGAGGAAGTGGAAGGCGTACTGCCTGGCGCACGCGTTTATGCCAAAAACATCTCCCCACAAGGATTGCAAAGCGGCAAGCAATTACCGCTCGGTCCGGCGTTGTTAGGTCGCGTTCTGGACGGTAGCGGTAAACCACTCGACGGCCAGCCCTCTCCCGATACGACTGAAACCGGTGCATTAATTACCCCGCCGTTTAACCCATTGCAACGTACGCCGATTGAGCACGTGCTGGATACGGGCGTGCGTCCAATCAATGCCCTGCTTACCGTCGGACGCGGGCAGCGTATGGGGCTGTTTGCCGGTTCCGGCGTCGGCAAAAGTGTGTTGCTGGGGATGATGGCGCGTTACACCCGTGCAGATGTGATTGTCGTTGGTTTAATTGGTGAACGTGGACGCGAAGTAAAAGATTTTATTGAGAATATCCTCGGTGCTGAAGGGCGTGCGCGCTCGGTGGTGATTGCCGCACCAGCCGATGTTTCTCCGCTCCTGCGAATGCAAGGTGCCGCCTATGCCACGCGCATTGCCGAAGATTTTCGCGATCGGGGTCAGCATGTGTTGCTAATTATGGATTCCCTCACCCGCTACGCGATGGCTCAGCGTGAAATTGCGCTGGCGATTGGCGAACCGCCTGCCACCAAAGGCTATCCTCCATCGGTATTCGCCAAACTACCGGCGTTGGTCGAGCGTGCCGGAAACGGCATCAGCGGCGGCGGCTCGATTACCGCTTTTTATACCGTGCTCACCGAAGGTGATGATCAGCAAGATCCGATTGCCGACTCCGCGCGGGCGATCCTCGACGGGCACATCGTACTGTCTCGTCGTCTGGCGGAAGCCGGACACTATCCGGCAATTGATATTGAAGCGTCAATCAGCCGTGCAATGACAGCACTGATCAGCGAGCAACATTACGCGCGGGTGCGCACATTCAAACAGTTGTTGTCGAGTTTTCAGCGCAACCGCGACCTGGTCAGCGTTGGTGCTTATGCCAAAGGCAGCGATCCCATGCTCGATAAAGCCATCGCCTTATGGCCGCAGCTTGAGGGCTATTTGCAACAAGGCATTTTTGAACGCGCGGACTGGGAAGACTCTCTCCAGGGGCTGGAGCACATTTTCCCAACGGTGTCATAACTCAGGAGATAACAGCAGATGGCAGAACATGGCGCACTGGCGACCCTGAAAGATCTGGCAGAAAAAGAGGTGGATAACGCCGCACGACTGTTGGGTGAAATGCGTCGCGGATGCCAGCAGGCAGAAGAGCAACTCAAAATGCTGATCGATTATCAGAATGAATATCGTAACAACCTGAATAGCGATATGAGTGCAGGAATGACCAGCAATCGCTGGATTAACTATCAGCAATTTATCCAGACGCTGGAAAAAGCCATTACTCAGCACCACCAGCAACTTACACAGTGGACACAGAAAGTTGATGTTGCCCTGAATAACTGGCGGGAAAAGAAACAACGTTTGCAGGCCTGGCAGACACTGCAGGAACGGCAATCCACGGCGGCACTGTTAGCAGAAAACCGCCTCGATCAGAAAAAGATGGATGAGTTTGCCCAGCGCGCCGCCATGAGGAAACCAGAATGATTCGCTTAGCGCCCTTGATTACCGCTGACGTTGACACCACCACGCTGTCCGGCGGTAAAGCCACCGATAGCGCACAAGATTTTCTCGTTTTGTTGAGCGGAGCATTAGCAGGCGAGACAACAAACAACAAATCTACGCCCCCATTGTTGGTGGCGACAGATAAACTTGTCATCAAAGTCGAGCCGCTGGTCAGCGATATTCAGAACGACGCGCAACAACCAGATTTACGGATCTCTGTGGATGGAACACCGCCCGTCATCAACGACGAACAATCCACATCAACACCATTAATCACCGCTCAGGCGATTACGCTGGCTGCGGTGCCAGACAAAGACACGGCAAAAGACGAAAAAGCGGATGATCTTAATGAAGACGCCGCGGCCAGCCTGAGCGCCCTTTTCGCAATGTTGCCGGGTTTTGACAATACGCCCAAAGTAACTGACACACCATCAACCGTGTTACCGACAGAAAAGCCAGCACACCCCACAAAACTGACTTCTGCGCAACGCACAACAGCACAGCCTGGCGACACCGCTGAAGCGTCAGTCCAGCCATTAACACCGCTGGTAGCTGAAGCCCAGAGCAAAGCGGAAGTCATCAGCACACCTTCGCCAGTGACTGCTGCTGCCAGCCCGCTAATCACTCCACACCAGATGCAGCCTCTGCCCACCGTCGCAGCGCCTGTTTTGAGTGCCCCGCTGGGTTCCCATGAATGGCAACAATCCTTAAGCCAACATATTTCACTGTTTACCCGTCAGGGGCAACAAAGCGCTGAATTGCGTTTGCACCCGCAGGATTTAGGTGAAGTGCACATCTCCCTCAAAGTGGATGTTTTCGCGTCAGGATGCCGCCGTGCTGGCAACCGAAGAAGGCAAGCAAAAGCTGATTGCCGCGATTAAAGCCATACTCTCCACCCCGCTTGTTGCCGGGCAACCGAAACAGGATGTCACCGACGTGCTGTATACCGCTTTTATTCTGCGATAACGACATGGGCGATAGTATTCTTTCTCAAGCTGAAATTGATGCACTGTTGAATGGCGACAGCGAGGTCAAAGACGAACCGACTTCCGGCGTGACCAGCGACAATGACATTCGGCCTTACGATCCCAATACGCAACGACGGGTTGTGCGCGAACGTTTGCAGGCGCTGGAAATCATTAATGAACGTTTTGCCCGACATTTCCGCATGGGGCTGTTTAACCTGCTGCGTCGTAGCCCGGACATCACCGTCGGGGCGATCCGTATCCAGCCATATCATGAATTTGCCCGCAACCTGCCGGTGCCGACCAACCTTAACCTTATCCACCTGAAACCGCTGCGCGGCACAGGACTGGTGGTGTTCTCGCCAAGCCTGGTATTTATTGCCGTGGATAACCTGTTTGGCGGCGATGGTCGGTTCCCTACCAAAGTGGAAGGTCGCGAGTTTACCCATACCGAACAGCGCGTCATCAACCGCATGTTAAAGCTGGCGCTTGAAGGCTATAGCGACGCCTGGAAGGCGATTAATCCGCTGGAAGTCGAGTATGTACGTTCGGAAATGCAGGTGAAATTTACCAATATCACCACCTCACCAAACGACATTGTGGTTAATACGCCTTTTCATGTCGAAATTGGCAACCTGACCGGTGAATTTAATATCTGCCTGCCATTCAGCATGATCGAGCCGCTGCGGGAATTGTTGGTTAACCCGCCACTGGAAAACTCGCGTAATGAAGATCAGAACTGGCGCGATAATCTGGTGCGTCAGGTACAGCATTCACAACTGGAGTTGATCGCCAACTTTGCCGATATTTCGCTGCGCCTGTCGCAGATTTTGAAACTGAAACCCGGCGATGTCCTGCCGATAGAAAAACCCGATCGTATCATCGCGCACGTTGACGGCGTTCCGGTGCTGACCAGCCAGTACGGCACCATCAATGGCCAGTATGCGTTACGGATAGAACATTTGATTAACCCGATTTTGAATTCTCTGAACGAGGAACAGCCCAAATGAGTGACTTGAATAATCCGGCCGATGACAACAACGGCGCAATGGACGATCTGTGGGCTGAAGCGTTGAGCGAACAAAAATCAACCAGCGGCAAAAGCGCCACTGAGGCGGTGTTCCAACAGCTTGGTGGCGGCGACGTCAGTGGAACATTGCAGGATATCGACCTGATTATGGATATTCCGGTCAAACTGACCGTCGAACTGGGTCGCACACGAATGACTATCAAAGAGCTGTTGCGCCTGACGCAAGGATCAGTGGTGGCGCTGGACGGTCTGGCTGGCGAACCGCTGGATATTCTGATCAATGGCTATTTAATCGCCCAGGGCGAAGTTGTGGTCGTTGCCGATAAATATGGCGTGCGGATCACCGATATCATTACCCCGTCTGAGCGGATGCGCCGCCTGAGCCGTTAGTGATGAATAACCACGCCACCGTGCAACCAACCACGCCGGTTTCCACTGCGCCGCTCCTGCAGGTGAGTGGCGCATTAATTGCCATTATTGTCCTGATTCTCGCTGCAGCGTGGCTGGTGAAACGGCTGGGATTTGCCGCCAAACGCAGCGACGCCCGCGGGTTAAGAGTCAGCGCCAGCGCTTCACTTGGCGCGCGCGAGCGGGTAGTGGTGATCGATGTGGAAGATGCACGACTGGTACTCGGCGTCACCGCAGGGCAAATCAATCTGTTGCATAAACTTCCCCCTTCTGCGCCAACGGAAGAGATGCCACTGGCCGATTTCCAGTCGCTAATGAAAAATTTGCTCAAGCGTAACGGGAGATCCTGATGCGTCGTCTGTTATCTGTCGCTCCTGCTCTTCTCTGGCTGGTCAGCCCCCTCGCCTTTGCGCAACTGCCTGGCATCACCAGCCAACCGCTGCCTGGCGGAGGACAAAGCTGGTCGCTTCCGGTGCAGACGCTGGTGTTCATCACCTCGCTGACGTTTATTCCGGCGATTTTACTGATGATGACCAGTTTCACTCGCATCATCATCGTTTTTGGTTTACTGCGTAACGCGCTGGGAACCCCCTCCGCCCCGCCCAACCAGGTATTGCTGGGACTGGCGCTGTTTTTGACTTTTTTTATTATGTCACCGGTTATCGACAAAATTTATGTCGATGCGTACCAGCCATTCAGCGAAGAGAAAATCTCAATGCAGGAGGCGCTGGAAAAAGGGGCGCAACCGCTGCGTGAGTTTATGCTGCGTCAGACCCGCGAGGCAGATTTAGGGTTGTTTGCCAGACTGGCAAATACCAGCCCCTTGCCGGGACCGGAAGCCGTGCCGATGCGCATTTTGCTACCGGCCTATGTGACCAGCGAGCTGAAAACCGCATTCCAGATAGGCTTCACGATTTTCATTCCTTTCCTGATTATCGACCTGGTGATCGCCAGCGTGTTGATGGCGTTGGGGATGATGATGGTGCCCCCCGCGACCATTGCTCTACCATTTAAACTGATGCTGTTTGTGCTGGTGGATGGCTGGCAATTGCTGGTCGGTTCGCTGGCGCAGAGCTTTTATAGTTAGAGAGGGCAAAATGACACCTGAATCGGTCATGATGATGGGGACGGAAGCGATGAAAGTCGCTCTGGCGCTGGCCGCCCCGCTGCTACTGGTGGCGCTGGTGACTGGCCTTATTATCAGCATTTTGCAGGCTGCCACGCAGATTAACGAAATGACGCTATCGTTTATTCCGAAAATCATCGCCGTATTTATCGCCATTATTATTGCCGGGCCGTGGATGCTCAACCTGTTGCTGGATTACGTCCGCACCTTGTTCACTAACCTGCCGTATATCATCGGGTAGCGCGTGCTATGTTGCAGGTAACAAGCGAACAATGGCTTTCCGGGTTAAGTCTGTATTTCTGGCCATTGCTGCGCGTGCTGGCGCTGATCTCCACCGCGCCCATTTTAAGCGAACGTAGTATACCGAAACGGGTGAAACTGGGACTCGCGATGATGATCACTTTCGCTATTGCCCCGGCATTACCAGCCAACGATGTTCCCGTTTTTTCGTTCCATGCCCTGTGGCTGGCGGTGCAGCAAATCCTGATTGGCATTGCCCTTGGGTTTACCATGCAATTTGCCTTTGCCGCTGTGCGAACTGCTGGAGAAATTATCGGTCTGCAAATGGGGCTTTCATTTGCGACATTCGTCGATCCAGGCAGCCATCTTAATATGCCCGTTCTGGCGCGTATTATGGATATGCTGGCTCTGCTGTTGTTCCTGACATTTAACGGCCATTTATGGTTGATTTCGCTGCTGGTCGATACGTTTCACACTCTGCCTATTGGGGGCGAGCCGCTTAACAACAATGCGTTTCTGGCGCTCACCAAAGCAGGAAGTTTAATTTTTCTCAACGGATTGATGCTGGCATTACCGATTATTACCCTGCTGCTGACACTGAATCTGGCGCTGGGATTACTTAATCGTATGGCTCCGCAATTATCAATTTTCGTTATCGGTTTTCCATTAACTCTGACGGTCGGTATTTCATTAATGGCAGCATTAATGCCGTTAATTGCTCCGTTTTGCGAACATTTATTCAGTGAAATTTTTATTTTGCTTGCCGATATTATTAGCGAATTTCCAGCAATATGATTCCGTAATGTTTATCGTGTTATCCTAAGGATTATCCGAAAAATAAAATCAGGCTACATCTTCCAGGATACTCCGCTGGCGCAATATTTATTTTAGTCTCACTCACATATCACAACATTTACTTTACTTTAAGACAATTCCAGGCAAATTATAAAGAACTTTACGGGATAGTAAGTCCGCCTGAAAAATCGCGCGAGTGCCGCATTAGGTGATGCTTGTTGTTCCGTTTAGTCATGATGAAATATTCAGGTAAGGGGAATTATCGTTACGCATTGAGTGAGGGTATGCCATGTCAACGATTATTATGGATTTATGTAGTTACACCCGGCTAGGTTTGACTGGGTATCTGTTGAGTAGAGGGGTTAAAAAAAGAGAAATCAACGACATCGAAACCGTTGATGACCTTACCATCGCTTGTGATTCACAGCGCCCTTCAGTGGTGTTTATTAATGAGGACTGTTTTATCCACGATGCTTCTAACAGTCAGCGTATCAAGCACATCATTAATCAACATCCCAATACGTTATTTATCGTTTTTATGGCAATTGCCAATGTTCATTTTGATGAATATCTGTTGGTCAGAAAAAATTTATTGATTAGTTCTAAATCAATTAAACCGGAATCTCTCGATGATATCCTTGGCGATATTCTGAAAAAAGAGACAACAATGGCCACTGTTTTAAATATGCCGACGTTATCATTGAGTCGAACCGAATCGAGTATGTTGCGAATGTGGATGGCTGGTCAGGGAACCATTCAGATCTCCGACCAAATGAATATCAAAGCCAAGACCGTTTCATCGCATAAAGGCAATATTAAACGTAAGATCAAAACGCATAATAAACAAGTTATCTATCATGTCGTCCGACTGACGGATAATGTGACTAATGGTATTTTTGTCAACATGCGCTAACACATTCTGACTGGTGGTTTCCCACCAGTCAGGCTGAATGAAATTACTCTGCTTTCTCCACAAAGATACCGTCCTGATGCCCTGCCTCATTAAAGAACCAGATGCCGAGCGGGTAGTCTTCCAGCGAAACCAGGTACATTGTGCCTTCACTAAACTCCTCAACTGCCAGTACCACGCCAGGACGACGCGGACCGCCATCCGTTTTGACTGTTACCCGATCATTCACCTTCATCATTTTCCTCCTGTGGCTTTGTGCCAGTGTAGAACAATTTCTTTTTGCTGGCAGCGCCGGATGAGCGCGAGTGCTGATTTTCTCGACGGTCTATACTTAAAAGATGCCAGGCGTGCATCACGGTCAGCAGCATCAAATGAGTAACGGTTGCGAGGAAAGATGATGAAAACCGCAAAAGAGTACAGCGATACCGCAAAACGTGAGGTCAGCGTCGATGTCGATGCCCTGCTGGCGGCGATCAATGAAATTAGCGAAAGCGAAGTTCATCGCAGCCAGAGTGATTCAGAACACGTCAGTATCGATGGTCGCGAATACCATACATGGCGTGAATTAGCGGATGCCTTTGAACTGGATATTCATGACTTTAGCGTCTCGGAAGTAAACCGCTAAATGCGACATAAAAAAATCCCGGCCCTTGTGGGGGTCGGGATCAAACTTGCTTAAGCAAGAAGCACTTAAAAAATTCGTTACACCAGGAAATCTGATGTGTTCATCACCTTATCTGCAATTTTTTTCGCTGACAAGGAAATATTCTTTGCATGAATGATTAATATCACTAATGAATGAAATTGTGACTTTCGTCACCCCTTATGGCCTCTGCTACGGGCGGGATCGCTCCCAAAAAATGATCAAATACAAATCGTGCTATTTTGAGAAACATCCTGGTAAAGGGAGTATGCGCTACCATGCTTTCAATTCAACAACCACTGCTGATTTTCACCGATCTCGATGGCACCCTGTTGGACAGTCATAGCTATGACTGGCAGCCTGCCGCTCCCTGGCTAAACCGTTTACGAGAAGCAGACGTTCCAGTGATTCTCTGCAGCAGTAAAACGTCGGCGGAAATGCTGTACTTGCAAAAAATCCTGGGTCTGCAAGGGTTGCCGCTGATTGCCGAAAACGGAGCGGTGATCCAACTGGATCATCAATGGCAAGATATAGATGGGTTCCCCCGTATCATCTCGGGTATTGCCCATAGTGAAATCAGTCTGGTGTTGAATACGTTACGCGAGAAAGAACATTTCAAATTCACCACTTTTGATGATGTCGATGAGACAACCATTGCTGAATGGACTGGATTAAGCCGTAGCCAGGCGGCGCTGACGCAATTGCATGAAGCCTCGGTCACGCTCATCTGGCGCGACAGTGACGAGCAAATGACGCAATTTACCGCTCGCCTGAACGAGTTAGGGTTGCAGTTTGTCCAAGGCGCTCGCTTCTGGCATGTGTTGGACGCCTCTGCCGGAAAAGATCAGGCCGCCAACTGGATCATCGCGGCATATCAACAATCAGGCGGAGAACGTCCGACGACGCTTGGCTTAGGCGATGGTCCAAATGACGCGCCATTACTGGAAGTGATGGATTACGCGGTCATTGTGAAAGGGCTAAACCGGGAAGGCATTCATCTGCAAAATGAGGATCCGCCTCGTGTCTGGCGAACGCAGCGAGAAGGTCCTGATGGCTGGCGCGAGGGGTTGGATCACTTTTTTACCGTCCGTTAAGGGGTATCACTGGCGCAGACCCGATTACGTCCTGCTTGTTTAGCGAGATACAGCCGACGATCGGCCAGCGATTGCAATTGTTCAAAATCATAATCACCGGTTTCTTCACTGCTGCTCACCCCCAATGAAGCACTGATGCGGATAGTCTTGCTCTTGGCAATCAACATCTCTTTTTCATTCAGCTTCAGACGAATATGTTCGGCAACTTCTTTTGCCTGCTCCAGGCTGGCGCCAGGCAGAATCACACAAAACTCCTCACCACCAACCCGTCCGGCAACATACTGGGGTCGTAATGAACGACTAATTAATCCGGCAGCATGTGACAACACACGGTCGCCCGCCTGGTGACCAAAGCGGTCATTAATCGCTTTAAAATGGTCAAGGTCGACCTGAATGACAGAAAAAGGATGTTTGTGTGTCTGGCACATTTTGGCCAGCGGACGCGCTTTTTCGAACAGTGCGCCACGGTTATACAGGCGGGTTAAAGTGTCGTGCCACGCCTGCCATTGCAACGAGCTTTGCAGGACAAACATATTGCTGACCATCTGGCGAATCACATACCAGGAGATAAGTAACATGGTTGTGAAGAGCGCCCACAACAGGGTTAATGCAATGCTGATACTGCCGAAATCACCACGCACACCTTCGCTAAGCGTATGGATTCGCACTAATACCCCGTCAAAATGATCCAGCCGTTCCCAGCTAACATAGCGACTGTTCATCCGGATTCCACCGCGCGTATCGTGTTCAATGGCCTGCGCAAGTGATGCCAGTTCGCGAGGATCAAAGAGATCTTCGGTAGGATTCTCCGGGTTGGAAGAGGTCAATAATTTCAGTTTACTGTCGTAGAGTTGATATTCACCGTCGAGATTTTTATCGATAGCATTTTGTAAAAATTGCTGCATTGAACGCACGGGAATACTCATTCCCAGCACGCCATACCAGTAATTATTGCTGTCAACCGGCACGCTTACAGTGACTTGTGGTTCAGTAACATTGTTATGGTCATGCTGAGAGGTAAACCAACGCACCGCACGTTGGCGGTTTTCTCGTTGTGAATGACCGATAAACCAGGGTTGGGTGACAAATTCGTAGTAACGCCCGGGCACACTTCGCATAAACAGCGTCGGCTGCGTAGAAACGTAAAATCCGGCGCGCGAGACATACATCGCCTGTTCAACCATCGACGAGGAGTTGTGCGCCAGTCGCAGCAAGTAACCGACTTCCAGCGCGGCGGCAATTTCGTTGTCCAGGGATTCATTTTCGCGAGAAAGCAGATCCCCCTCGCTGACTAACGCATCAGAGACGCCATTTACCGGCAGGGTACGTCGTCTGTTGAGTTCTATCTGCCAGGCATGTTCATCGCGACGTTGTTCGAACTCGGTAACGGCATTGCGCAGAGAGGTGAAATCGAGCGGCGCAACGAGGGCTTCGCGCATCCCGTTACGCAAAAATAATAACTTATCAACGTTATATTGCAGTTGTTTATCAAGCGCGTTGGCAACATTTTCCAGATGGTTACGCTGACTTGAAATATAGGCATCTTCCAGTACGACGACTTCACGCCATGTGAGTAAAGTTGAGAAGATCAATACCACAATAAAGCAGAGATTAACGACATGACCAGGCCCCAGGCGGCGCGCGAGTTTTTTCAGCCAGCTCTGGTTTTCCATTTCTGTCTCGTGCAGCACCCTGACAACTCCCAACCTGCTTTCTTATGATTCTGGCATAACCTGGCAATAGCGTACCGCCAAATAACAATATTTTTATAAGGCATGATAAGACGCGCCAGCGTCACATCAGGCTTTCAATGCCAACGCTGGCACAATCGCCGGATGCGGCGTGAACGCCTTATCTGCCCTGGTGTTAATTATACGCTTTTAAACTTCTTCCGATGAACGACTCTTCTCCCCCGGAACAAGCTCAGTTTCATGAAAGGCTTCCCGTTTGACGCCGTAACCGTCATACCAGCAACACTCAACCATGCCGCTGGAATACCCGGTAACAATCATCCGCGGGCCGCCCTCTTTAACCGTTACTTCCTCACTCACCACAAAGCTCATACTCGCCTCCTTTTTTCGAGTGAAACTTGTTCACCTTAGTCGAGAATGGCGAGTTTTGCATACCAGCCAGTGAGAATATTAATGTACCTGACCGCGCATTTTCGCTACTGCTTTCACTGCCAATACGACGATGCTACCGATGATAAAACCAAGAATCAGATTTAAAACAGTCGGTAATATCATCGCCACCAGCGCACTCTGCTGCCCGGAGAAATGTTCAATAGCATGATGCAGCGGCGCAATACCATGTACCACAATGCCACCACCGACGAGAAACATCGCCAGCGTGCCGACGATCGATAACGCTTTCATCAGCCAGGGCGCGATAATCAATAACCCCTTGCCCAGCGCCTGTATAACCGTACTGGATTTTTCCGCCAGCCAGTAACCCAGATCATCAATCTTAACGATGATCCCCACCAGACCGTAGACGCCCACGGTAACCACCAGTGCGATCCCTGAAAGCACCAGCACCTGATTAAGCAACGGCGCTTCCGCCACAATCCCCAGCGTGATAGCGACAATTTCCGCAGACAAAATAAAATCGGTACGAATCGCCCCTTTTATTTTGTCCTTTTCGAACTTCAGCGGATCCTGCGCTGCCAGTTTTTCCAGACGCTGCTGACTCTGTGCCGGATCCTCTTTATGCTTACGCGCCTCCAGCATATGCAGCACCTTCTCTACCCCTTCAAAGCAGAGAAATGCACCGCCAATCATCAACAGCGGTGTAATCGCCCACGGGATAAACGCACTGATGATCAGCGCCAACGGCACCAGAATCACTTTGTTGATGAGCGATCCCTTCGCCACGCCCCAGACCACGGGTAATTCCCGGTTGGCACGCACACCTGAAACTTGTTGCGCATTGAGCGACAAGTCATCCCCTAATACACCAGCGGTTTTCTTCGCCGCCAGCTTGCCCATCACGGAGATATCGTCCAGCAAAGTGGCGATATCATCGAGCAACGTCAATAAACTACTCCCGGCCAAAAGCATTCCCTCTCATTTTTATTGTTGACGGTGCTAAGTATGAAGCAAAATCGGCTTGTCTGATACTTGCTTCACAAGTCAACATTTTATTAACAATCAATTACGATTATATCTCTCGCCAGTGAAATGATTTTCACGTTTACTATGAACCGCCTTTTTATTTCCATCGTGAGGGATTATGCGTTTCCGCCAGTTGTTACCGCTTTTTGGCGCACTGTTTGCGCTGTATATCATTTGGGGCTCAACCTATTTTGTCATTCGGATTGGGGTAGAAAGCTGGCCACCGTTAATGATGGCGGGCGTGCGCTTTCTGGCAGCCGGTATTTTACTAATGGCATTTTTACTGCTGCGCGGGCACAAATTGCCGCCGCTACGTCCACTGCTTAATGCCGCGCTTATTGGCCTGTTACTGCTGGCTGTCGGTAACGGCATGGTAACGGTAGCCGAACATCAAAACGTCCCTTCCGGCATTGCTGCCGTGGTGGTGGCAACAGTGCCACTCTTTACCCTGTGCTTCAGCCGCCTGTTTGGCATAAAAACGCGCAAACTGGAGTGGCTTGGCATCGCCATTGGGTTAGCGGGGATCATCATGCTCAACAGTGGCGGTAATTTAAGCGGCAATCCGTGGGGCGCGATCCTGATTTTGATCGGGTCTGTGAGTTGGGCATTTGGTTCAGTTTATGGCTCACGAATCACTCTGCCAGTGGGGATGATGGCGGGAGCCATTGAAATGCTGGCGGCAGGCGTGGTGTTAATGATCGCATCGATGATTGCGGGTGAAAAACTGACGGCGCTCCCTTCTCTTTCGGGCTTCCTGGCGGTCGGCTATCTGGCGCTGTTTGGTTCGATCATCGCCATCAACGCTTATATGTATTTAATCCGCAATGTCAGCCCGGCCCTGGCGACCAGCTACGCTTATGTTAACCCGGTGGTCGCGATATTGCTGGGTACGGGGCTGGGTGGCGAAACGCTATCGCAGATTGAATGGCTGGCACTGGGCGTGATTGTCTTCGCGGTGGTGCTGGTAACGCTGGGGAAATATCTCTTTCCTGCAAAACCCGTTGTCGCCCCCGTCATTCAGGACACATCAAGCGAGTAAATGAATCCCCAGAGAGTCGATCTGCGCGCTGGCACCCTCGCTGCAGATCCACTCTTCCAGACGCTCGGTCAGCGCCGCGTCCGTCAACTTCTCTCGCCCACGTAACGCACACTCCCAGACAATCAATACACGCCAGCCGAGTTCCTGCAATCGATTAATATCACGATGATCGCGCTCGACATTTTTACCTATCTTCTCCAGCCAGAACTCCGTTCGTGTGGCAGGAACTTTGAACAGATGGCAATGATGATGGTGCCAGAAGCAGCCGTGGGTAAATATCACGCAGCGATACTCATCGAGGACAAAATCCGGACGTCCGGGTAGACTGGCACCCTGAACGCGAAACATCAGCCCCTGTCCGGTTAACAGGCTGGCGAGACGCTTCTCGATTGCTGTATCGTGCGTGGCAATCGCGCGCATATTTTTGCTACGCGTGGCCTTATCGTGAACGTCGGCCATGTTGTGCCTCTTGCTGACGCAACGCTACCGCCTGTTTGATTTTTGGCTCGAGCAGTTTTGCCACCGCGGCAAAGACCGGTACGACTACCGAGTTGCCGAACTGGCGATAGGCCTGAGTGTCAGAAACCGGAATGCGGAATTTCGCTTCATGCGGCGCTTCAAAGCCCATCAACCGTGCGCATTCACGAGGTGTTAACCGACGCGGACGATGTTGCTGATTCTGCGGATCGTCAAAGTCTTTCTCACCTGTTGCCATATCCCAGCCGCGATCGATTAAAATTTCTGCGCCATCTTTGTAATAGCGGGCAGAAAGCGTGCGCGTGACACTTTGCGGATTGTTCGGATAAACCATCCCGTACCCGAAGCCGTTACCGCGCGCCTGATGTTTTTTCGCATAGCGATAGAGGTACTTCCACAGCACCGGCGTCAGAATATATTTCGCTTCGACTATCGGATCCAGCAACTCCGCCAGCGTCACTCGCTGCGCAGGGAAACAATCGCTGATATCACGCAGGGTAAAATCTTGCTTCAGATTAAGATCGCGACGGAAACCCACCAGCACAATGCGTTCACGGTGCTGCGGTAAAAAATGTTTGCCATCAATGATCTTCGGATCGTTCGGGCCATTATCTTCTGCATCGGCTACGTCATAGCCCAGTTCGTCCAGCGTCTGCATGATGATGCGGAACGTTTTGCCCTGGTCGTGACTTTTCAGGTTTTTGACGTTTTCAAGTACAAAAATCGCCGGACGGCGGGCGTCGATAATGCGTACCACATCAAAAAACAACGTCCCCTGGGTATCGCAGGCAAAACCGTGCGCGCGACCAAGAGAGTTCTTTTTCGATACGCCAGCCAGGGAAAACGGCTGGCAAGGAAAACCGGCCAATAAAACATCATGTTCAGGGATGTGCTGACGAATATGTGCCGCCGCTGCTTCATCGCTCACGCCCTCTTTATGGCTCAGGGTAATGTCGCGGATATCTTCATTAAAGTGATGCGTAGCCGGGTCGCAATAATGATTCGCTTTGTAGGTGCGTACCGCATGTTTATTCCATTCACTGGTAAACACGCATTGACCGCCAATCGACTCAAAACCGCGACGGATGCCACCAATTCCGGCAAACAGATCGATAAAACGAAACGCATAGTGCGGATGATGTGCAGGTGGTTTGGGTAACAACGTTTGCAGATGAGCGAACTCTTTCTCACTTAAACGGTGCCATGCCGAATCATTCGCCAGCGCACGTTTTAAAATCGCCGCGCTCCAGTGATTCTCACCCACACCATTAAGTTGCGCCACCAATGTTTTAACATCATAAATTTGCAGCAGTTTCTCCAGCATTGCCTGTGCGGCATTCCCGGTGCTGTATGAATCGGTTACTGATATATTTTCCTGCATAGATTTAACCGGCCATCTGAGATGGCCGACAGGTTAACATAATTACTTCAGTTTAGGGCCACGCGGTCAGCCTGCAGGAGAAAAGGCACGAATCACGTCATGATCCACACCTTCATTCTCGCCCGCCAGTTCAGCGCTGAGTTTAGCCATAAACTCCACCTGAAAACGGGCGTTGTGTTGCGCCAGTTGTTTACCTTTTGTCGTTTGCATGGTTTGCGGTAGTTTCAGCAGCTTAGTCTGGAAATGATCCAGCGCGTAGCGTTTATCATCAAGCGGGCGATGCTGCGCGAACGGGTCTTCACCGTCAAACAGCGCCACACCCAGCGAGCCTGAGACCGCAAACACTCGCGCCAGACCAATCGCGCCTAAGGCTTCCAGTCTGTCTGCATCCTGCACGATTTTGGCTTCCGCCGTTAAAGGTGTAATTTGTGCGCTGAAACTGTGTGCCGCGATAGCATGGCAAATGGCGTCTATTTTCTCTGGCGGAAAATCGACAAATTCCGCACTTAAAATTCGACGCGCCTCTTCTGCCGCCAGTAATGAGGAGCGCTGCCGTTGCGGATGATTTTTCGCCAGGCTCACAATATCGTGAAAATAACAGGCGGTTAAAATGACCAGCATATCGACGTCTTCATCTGCCGCCAGTTTCTGCTCTGTCGCCCAGACACGACGAAAATGACACAGGTCATGGGCCACGTCCTGGTGCGTTTGATGGTTTTTAAACCAGTTTTCAAACTGTGCCTGCCAGTGTTGTAAATCCATACACGCTCCGCTGCAAATGAGTCGCAACCTTAGCAGTTTTTACTCATAGCGTCTGCTACGCACGGGTCGTGGTCGGGTGTACCACGCAATACCACCTAACAACGCTCCGACCAGGGCCATAAACAAAAATCCCACTAATGCCCCTAACCACTTTCCTGCGGTAGAGCCTAAATCACTTTCAAATCCCGACACGGGGGCATCCGGGATCCTGCTCATCACCCAAATGTAACGCGCCATTACCCAGACGAAATAGCCACACCATGTATAGAAAGCCCATAAAGCCAGTTTGCCGCCAGGGCTGCGAGAAAGTCTCCCTTCCATCGTTGTCGAACCGTACTCCATTTTGAGATAACCCGGGAAATTCAGACTTAGCACTATTATGTGATAAAAGTCACATTTTTCCACATTAGTTGAGACAGTCAAGTCTCACTCATTTTTTGAACAAATATATAAATCTTAGCCAATGGCTATTATTTGCAGAAAAAACAAATAAGAAAGTATTTTTCTTTCGGCAGTGGATAATTAATTAATTAATTAATTAATTAATTAATTAATTCACATATTGAATATATTAGCACTGAATACAATTATACCTTTTTCGTTTTCTGTGTCATGATAACTCCGTTATTAGCCTTTATCGTCTTGTTTATATTTTTGGGCCGGCATGATGCCGGCTTTTTTTATGCCATTCATAATGTGCGCAAGATCACTCAGGGTCTTTGGTGCAACACTCATTGACACAAACCATCCTTCCGCAAAATCAATAATCTATTGATATACAACCATAAATAACATGAATTTTTGTATCTGAAATTCATAATTTTGAATTATATTAAACAAGATAGAAATATTTTGAAATCTTTTAAATATATTTGTTACATGTAATCTTTAAAATAAAATGAACTTCATAGAATAGTATCCAAATGTGCTTTTTTTTGGATAATGGCACTTATTGATATATTCATGAAGATTATAATCACAAGGGAATACATAATGAAAAGAAAAGTTCTGGCAATGCTGGTCCCGGCGTTATTAGTTGCTGGCGCAGCAAATGCGGCTGAAATTTATAATAAAGATGGTAATAAACTTGATCTGTACGGTAAAGCTGTTGGTCTGCACTACTTCGCTGATGATGCAGCGAATAGCGATGGCGACCAGTCCTACGCCCGTATCGGTTTTAAAGGTGAAACTCAGATCGCTGATCAATTCACTGGTTATGGTCAATGGGAATACAACTTGCAGGCAAATGGTCCTGAAAGTAACAGAGCGGGTTCTGCTACCCGTCTGGCGTTCGCAGGCTTAGGTTTTGGCCAGAATGGTACTTTCGACTATGGTCGTAACTACGGCGTTGTTTATGATATTGAAGCATGGACCGATATGCTGCCGGAATTTGGTGGTGATACCTACGCTGGCGCTGACAACTTCATGAACGGCCGTGCTAATGGTGTAGCAACCTACCGTAACAATGGCTTCTTCGGTCAGGTTGATGGCCTGAACTTTGCTTTGCAATATCAAGGCAATAATGAAAGCGATGGTCTGTTTGGCCAGGAAGGTTCAGGTAATGGTAATGGTCGTAAACTGTCTAAAGAAAATGGTGACGGTTTCGGTATGTCCACCTCTTATGATTTCGACTTCGGTTTAAGTCTGGGTGCTGCATACTCCAACTCTGACCGTACCGATAATCAGGTTCACAAAGGTTGTCATGATACTCGTTACGGAGACCGCTTCGATGCAACTGCTGGCGGTGAAACAGCGGAAGCATGGACCGTTGGTGCTAAATACGACGCGAATAACGTTTACTTAGCAGCCATGTACGCTGAAACTCGTAACATGACTGGTTACGGTGATGCTGATGCCATCGCTAATAAAACTCAGAACTTTGAAGTTGTTGCTCAGTATCAGTTCGACTTCGGTCTGCGCCCGTCCATCGCTTACCTGCAATCTAAAGGTAAGGATTTAGGCGGATTGAATGGTGATAACTTCGACAGCCAGGGGAATCATCATTACGCAAACAAAGATCTGGTTAAATACGTTGAAGTCGGTGCGACTTACTACTTCAACAAAAACATGTCCACCTATGTTGATTACAAAATCAACCTGCTGGATAACGACGATGACTTCTACAAAGCAAACGGCATCGCAACCGATGATATCGTTGCTGTAGGCTTAGTCTACCAGTTCTAATCAGCCAACGCGCCACGGCACGTTACTGTAAAAACTCATCCAGCCTGAGTTCGTTCCTCGTTGAACTCGGGCTTTTTTATCCCCCTCGTCAAATCACCAGCAGCGGCACTCTCAACCGCTGTAGCATGTCGACAAAACTCAATTCCTGGGTGACTCCCGGCACAATAACATCTGCCAGTTTCTGTTCAACCAGAGTCGCTAAACAGTGCAAAGCCTGATCACGTAGTGCATCTTTAAAACGATGCATGTCAGAAACATATCTACGCTCCAGGATTCTTACATATTCCGGAATAAAGCCAGGTAAATGAATATGCCCTGAAGAAACGTTAGCGAAAAACTACGCATAATAAAGCGATAGTTCCCTATCATCCCGAGAAAGACATTCACCGGAATAACAATATTTCAGTACATAGAAAACCTCTGAAAACATCTTAATATAAAAAAGACTATAAATTATTATTAATTTACCTGTTAAAGATTATATTTATGTCTTAAATATTTGGTGCATTATATCTGCTGTAACCTTAGCCACTCCTCGCACACCTGTTTCTGGTTGCTACTGTAATTAGAGAATCTGATAGCATGTAATTAACCATATCTGTCATCAGTTAAGCTTAATCTGATTCATCATTTTTCCACGACTAACGGTTATACAGAACGGCTTCATCATTATTTTTTGCTAAAAATCTCATTTATGATTCTTGCAGTCACCCTATGTAACGAGAGTATGCAATCTCATCTTTTCTGAAAAATGAACTAAAATATATTGCTACGCTTTACGTTTTTTATTGCAAATAAGGTTGATTCGATGAGAACACTATTCGTGAACTGTGATGTATTTTCCCTGACGTGTTTAACTACCGCTTTAGGTATATTGACTCGTTTTACGTTCCTGGTTAAATATAGCATCCAGCTCAGTCGCGAATATAGTGACTAACCTACCGAAGTAACAATAAGGAATACACTATGACTGTTCAAACAAGTAAGAACCCGCAGATTGATATTGCTGAAGATAATGCGTTCTTCCCTTCAGAATATTCGCTTAGCCAATATACCAGTCCTGTATCTGATCTTGATGGTGTGGACTACCCAAAACCGTATAGCGGTAAGCATAAAATTCTGGTGATCACCGCTGACGAACGCTATTTGCCGACCGATAACGGTAAACTATTCTCGACGGGCAACCATCCCATTGAAACGTTGCTGCCGTTGTATCACCTGCATGCTGCTGGTTTCGAGTTCGAAGTTGCGACCATCTCTGGCCTGATGACGAAGTTTGAATACTGGGCTATGCCACACAAAGATGAAAAAGTGATGCCATTCTTTGAGCAGCACAAATCTCTGTTCCGCAATCCGAAGAAATTAGCGGATGTTGTCGCCAGCCTCAACGCAGACAGCGAGTACGCAGCAATCTTTGTTCCAGGTGGTCATGGTGCTCTTATTGGCTTACCTGAAAGCAAAGAAGTTGCTACCGCTCTGCAATGGGCAATTGAAAACGACCGCTTTGTTATCTCTCTTTGTCACGGCCCGGCTGCGTTTCTGTCGCTCCGCCACGGTGATAACCCACTAAACGGTTATTCAATTTGCGCATTCCCGGATGCAGCAGACAAACAAACACCAGATATTGGCTATATGCCGGGTCATCTGACCTGGTACTTCGGTGAAGAACTGAAGAAAATGGGAATGAACATCATCAATGATGACATTACTGGCCGGGTACATAAGGATCGCAAACTTCTCACCGGAGACAGCCCTTTTGCAGCGAATGCGCTGGGCAAACTTGCTGCACAGGAAATGCTGGCGGCATACGTGGGTTAACCGGACATCACTTACGGTGTAATAAAAAAGTGGGGGTTTATCTCCCCCACTGAATAAACGAGAGATGTTCACCACCAGTTGTTGACGCCTTATCTCTTGTCTTACCTCCATTTTTGCATCAGCTTCATGCATTGAAGAATGCAATACAATCCTTTGTTGAAATAACAAGTATAATTCAAGCAAATCATTAACACATAAAATATAAGGACGTGTTATGTGGCATTACGTTATTTATCGATTTTAGAAAACGACTATCTCTGATAAACTCCATCACGTTTTAACCAGTAGGGAAGCGAGGTTAGATATGTCGTTAACGTCAATTTTTAGACGCATTACATTTAGCTATTATGATTATTCATGTGAAGATATTGATATTGCAAATACTAAATTTGCAGTCATTCACATCCCAGATCAAATTGGTGATGCAATGGCTATTTACCCAATAATTAGATCGCTGGAATCACATAAAATAAAACATTTATTAATTGTCACATCTACAATTAATAAATCTGTTTTTGATGCGCTTCATCTTAAATACACCAAATTAACATTAGTCAGTATGACAATGCAGGACTATGCCAGTTTAAATGAAATAAAAAAACTGGCGAAAAGTATAAGAGAGCAACACGGTACACCAGATCTCTGTATTGAAGCGATGCGCAAGAAAAACTTGAAAACAATGCTATTCATAAGTCATTTAAAGGCGAAAACGAATTTACAAGTTGTGGGTTTAACGATGACATGTTATTCCCCATTATGTAAATCGGCATCAACAATGGATCAGTCTCTTCGAGCGCCAGTACCAATGACATGGGCTTTCATGATGCGAGAAGCAGGTTTCCCACCCGTCCCCCCTTTATTTGAATTACCGATCCACGAAGAGGTAATAGACGAGGTACATTATGAACTGGATCCATTGGGTTCTTACATCGCTCTTAATCTTGATGGCAGTGCCCAGGAAAGAACCTTTTCAGAAACAATAGCTCAAAAGCTAATAGCTATGATTAAAAATGAAACAAATATGCCAATTGTCATTGTTCATGGACCCAATGGTACTGAAAAAGCAGTAGAGCTAACCCAGTATTTTGACAATGTCTATCATTTATCATTGTCTCCTTCAATAGCACGTTCTGCTGCCGTCATAAAAAATGCTTTTCTCGCGATAACGCCAGATACCTCTATTTTGCATATGACAAGTGCTTATAATGTTCCTGTCATCGCCGTGTATGCCGATTATAAAACACGCTGGCCTGCAATGGCGGATATTTCAGAGACAATTGTAGTAGGGAAAGAGATTGATCGCATCAATCTGGATGAATTCAGAAACACGGTGAAAAGAATTATCGTAAAAATTCAATCCTGATGTAATTATCAGATTTAAGAGATTTTAGATATGTCTGTTATGATTTGGCGATAAATAGCAAAAAGCCTGCTTAAAGCAGGCTTTTTTGAATTTGGCTCCTCTGACTGGACTCGAACCAGTGACATACGGATTAACAGTCCGCCGTTCTACCGACTGAACTACAGAGGAATCGTGAGAACGAGGCGAATATTACTGAGTGGGGCAGCGAGTGTCAACACTAAAATTCACAAGCCATTTCAATCGGTTAATTAAGCAACAAAATTGATATTTAATGAACATCTGGTGCTGAATATGCGTCCCTTTCATTAGCATTTCGCAGTCTTTGCAGTGGATCCTGCTGATAAAATTGGCAGAAACGTTGCCACAGCGAGGGGAAGCGAGGCGCAAAAAGCTCCGGAGCACTAAAAAAGTATTCGGAAAGCACGGCAAAACATTCGGCAGGATCACTGGCAGCATAAGCATCGATGCTGGAGGCATTCTCCCCCACTAACTCAATTTCTTCCTGAATGTTATCCATCGCAGCGTGAAGATCGTGTTCCCAGCCCGCGACTTCGCGTAAAGAAATAAAGGGGACGCCACTGGCGCGATCGCCATTTCGGGTGTCCAGTTTATGTGCAACTTCATGGATAATCAGATTAAATCCCGAGGCATCGAAAGAATCCTGTATATCGAGCCAATTCAGCACGATAGGACCTTGCTGCCAGCTTTGACCTGACTGAACAATACGTTGATTATGAACCAGCCCTATATCGTCTTCCCATTCATCGTCTACCACAAATGGTGCCGGGTAAATTAACACTTCATGAAATCCATCCAGCCATTCCAGTCCCAGTTCCATAACAGGTAAGCAAAACAGCAAGGCAATGCGACCACTTTTCAATGCATCAAGTTCAACGCCTTGTAAAGGAACCAGCCGTTTTTGTTGCAAAAAACGTTCAGCCAGAGTGACTAATTTGTTTTGCTCTTGCTCAGTCAAACATGTCAAAAGAGGTATCGCCAAAGCTTCCTTCCACGGAATTGCATCATCATGGGCGGTTTCTTGTACTTTCCAGGGCCACTTAATCATCGTTTTGCTCGCAAACTCGTCACTTGAACAAAATTGCACGGACAGAGACTGTTAAAATGCCAAATTTCCTGGCATCATGGCAACAATATGAACGGAGAGATGCCGGAGCGGCTGAACGGACCGGTCTCGAAAACCGGAGTAGGGGCAACTCTACCGGGGGTTCAAATCCCCCTCTCTCCGCCAATCATTCAAACAGCTAGTCCGCCCCATGTCAGTGACACAAATCCCATTGAGAAAATTCGAAAAATTCATCCGCGAAAAATAACGCCTGTAAGTAACCTGCACTACTTTAGCAATCACATTTTTCTCGCTGTTTTTGAATTTCTAATACGCGCCTGAACCCACAATTCTGTTTCGTTTCCGCACATTACAGTGATGCCCCTACCCGTCCCCCATAGTCATTTTCTGACATAAAAACATTTGCAGATGCTCTCTGTCGCGGTAGTCTCATAAGGTTCGTTTATAGTTCGACGGCAATGTGAGTTACCTTTTCCATACTAATTATAAAAAGACAGTACAAACAGGAACATTATGGACTCCACGCTCATCTCCACGCGTCCCGATGAAGGCACGCTTTCGTTAAGTCGCGCCCGACGAGCTGCGTTAGGCAGTTTCGCCGGTGCCGTCGTCGACTGGTACGATTTTTTACTCTATGGCATTACCGCCGCACTGGTGTTTAATCGCGAGTTTTTCCCGCAAATAAGCCCGGCAATGGGAACGCTCGCCGCATTTGCTACTTTTGGGGTCGGTTTCCTTTTCCGTCCGCTCGGAGGTGTCATTTTCGGCCATTTTGGCGACCGTCTGGGACGTAAACGCATGTTAATGCTGACCGTCTGGATGATGGGCATCGCAACAGCTTTGATTGGTATTCTCCCTTCGTTTTCGACTATTGGCTGGTGGGCACCGATTTTACTGGTGACGCTGCGTGCCATTCAGGGTTTTGCCGTCGGCGGAGAGTGGGGAGGCGCTGCATTGCTGTCTGTTGAAAGCGCGCCGAAAAATAAAAAAGCCTTTTACAGCAGCGGCGTACAAGTTGGTTACGGTGTAGGGTTACTACTTTCAACCGGACTGGTTTCACTGATCAGCATGATGACTACTGATGAGCAGTTTTTGAGCTGGGGCTGGCGCATCCCTTTCCTGTTTAGCATCATACTGGTGCTGGGCGCATTGTGGGTGCGTAATGGCATGGAGGAGTCCGCTGAATTTGAACAACAGCAACATAATCAAGTGACCGCGCAAAAGCGTATCCCGGTTATCGAAGCCCTGTTACGACATCCCGGCGCTTTCCTGAAGATTATTGCACTACGCCTGTGCGAGTTGCTGACAATGTATATCGTTACCGCCTTTGCACTTAACTATTCAACCCAGAATATGGGGTTACCGCGCGAATTGTTCCTTAATATTGGTTTGCTGGTGGGTGGGTTAAGCTGTCTGACAATTCCCTGTTTTGCCTGGCTTGCCGACCGTTTTGGCCGCCGTAGGGTGTATATCACTGGCGCGTTAATTGGAGCGTTAAGCGCGTTTCCTTTCTTTATGGCGCTTGAGGCACAGTCCATTTTCTGGATTGTTTTCTTCTCCATTATGCTGGCGAACATTGCACATGACATGGTGGTTTGTGTGCAACAACCGATGTTCACCGAGATGTTTGGTGCCAGTTATCGCTACAGCGGCGCGGGGGTCGGATACCAGATTGCCAGTGTGGTAGGGGGTGGATTTACACCTTTTATTGCTGCAGCTCTCATTACTTATTTTGCTGGAGACTGGCATAGCGTCGCCATTTATTTGCTGGCAGGATGCCTGATTTCCGCAATAACTGCTTTGTTGATGAAAGACAATCAACGCGCCTGAGGGTATGGCGAAGATCATTCGATCTTCGCCTTCCACTTTTGTTTCACATTCCTGTGACATACTATCGGAAACGCGGTAATTGTATGGAACAGGAGACACACATGAATAATAAGGGCTCCGGTCTGACCCCAGCTCAGGCACTGGATAAACTCGACGCGCTGTATGAGCAATCTGTAGTCGCTTTACGCAATGCCATTGGCAAATATATTAAAAGTGGCGAATTGCCTGATGAAAACACCCGCAAACAAGGTCTTTTTGTCTATCCATCACTGACCGTGACCTGGGACGGCAGCACAACCAATCCCCCCAAAACACGCGCTTTCGGTCGCTTTACTCACGCTGGCAGCTATACCACCACCATCACACGCCCTGCTCTCTTTCGTTCGTATCTCAATGAACAACTTACTTTGTTGTATCAGGATTATGGCGCGCATATCTCCGTGCAACCGTCACAGCATGAAATCCCCTACCCCTATGTCATTGATGGCTCCGAGTTAACGCTTGATCGCTCAATGAGCGCCGGACTAACGCGTTATTTCCCGACAACAGAGCTGGCACAAATTGGCGATGAAACTGCAGACGGCATTTATCATCCGGCGGAATTTTCTCCGTTATCGCATTTTGATGCACGCCGGGTAGATTTTTCCCTCGCGCGGTTACGCCATTATACCGGCACACCTGTCGAACATTTTCAGCCGTTCGTCTTGTTTACCAACTACACACGTTATGTGGATGAATTCGTTCGTTGGGGATGCAGCCAGATCCTTGATCCTGAAAGCCCTTATATTGCACTTTCTTGCGCTGGCGGGAACTGGATCACTGCCGAAACAGAAGCACCTGAAGAAGCAATTTCCGACCTCGCATGGAAAAAACACCAGATGCCCGCCTGGCATTTAATCACTATTGATGGTCAGGGCATCACTCTGGTGAATATTGGCGTGGGGCCGTCAAATGCAAAAACCATCTGTGATCATCTGGCGGTGCTACGCCCGGATGTCTGGTTAATGATTGGTCACTGCGGTGGATTACGTGAAAGCCAGTCTATTGGTGATTATGTACTTGCGCATGCTTATTTACGCGATGACCACGTTCTCGATGCGGTTCTGCCGCCCGATATTCCTATTCCCAGCATTGCTGAAGTGCAACGTGCGCTTTATGACGCGACCAAGCTGGTCAGCGGTAGACCGGGTGAGGAAGTTAAACAGCGGTTACGTACTGGCACTGTGGTAACCACAGATGACAGGAACTGGGAGCTGCGCTACTCGGCTTCTGCACTGCGTTTTAACTTAAGCCGGGCCGTGGCGATTGATATGGAAAGTGCAACCATTGCAGCACAAGGATATCGTTTCCGCGTGCCATACGGGACGCTACTGTGTGTTTCAGATAAGCCGTTGCATGGTGAGATTAAACTTCCCGGCCAGGCTAACCGTTTTTACGAAGGCGCTATTTCCGAGCACCTGCAAATTGGCATTCGGGCGATAGATTTGCTGCGCGCGGAAGGCGATCGACTGCATTCGCGTAAACTGCGAACCTTTAATGAGCCGCCGTTCCGGTAATGAGTTCAGATCCTTTGCGTCAGGAAAAAATGTGAAGGATTTGATAAGTAGCAAAGCAAAAAGCCCGCTATCAAAGCGGGCTTTTCAGAAATTTGGCTCCTCTGACTGGACTCGAACCAGTGACATACGGATTAACAGTCCGCCGTTCTACCGACTGAACTACAGAGGAATCGTGAGAACGGGGCGAATATTAACTATGCCCATCCACAATGTCAAAGCCTGTTTTTTAATTTTGAAAGCGTTTGCTGAAATATTCTGCGTTTTGCCGTTTATTCCGACACAACTGGCTTTTTTTCACACTTTTTATGTTCAGCGCGAGGATATTTCCATAGCCAACGCCCGGTCACCATCCGCCAGTAAAACAGCACGGCACGCACGGCCCAGTCGGCAAACATCCCCATCCAGACGCCAACCACGCCCCAGTCAAGCATAATTCCCAGCGCATAACCCACAACCACGCGGCATCCCCACATGCTCAGCATAGAAACCCACATGGCGTAGCGTGCATCACGAGCACCTTTAAAACCAGCAGGTAACACCCATGAGGCAGACCAAATAGGCATAAACAAAGCGTTTAGCCAAATCAGAATCACAACGACATGTTTAACTTGTGGATCCTGGGTATAAAACGACGCCATAACTCCGGCAAAAGGGGCAGTCAACCAGGCTATTGCCGTTAGTCCAATAGTGGACAGCCAGAAAACATGCCGCAACTGAATTTCTGCTTGCGCTATCTGCCCTACCCCCAGTCTTCGACCGGTGATTATTGTGGAGGCTGAACCGAGTGCACTTCCTGGTAAATTGATAAGAGCCGCGATCGAAAAAGCGATAAAGTTCCCGGCAATAACGCTGGTTCCCATCCCGGCGACAAACATTTGTGTTAATAACCGGCCACTGGTAAATAATACAGATTCAACGCTCGCAGGAATACCGATCCCCATTACTTCCCAGATAATGCTGAAATTCAAAGGCTTAAAATAGCTCTTTAACGAGATCCGTAGCGCAGGGTTAAAACCAATCGCCAGTACCCACAAAATTGCAATTGCGCCAATATAACGGGAAATAGTTAATCCCAGCCCAGCCCAGCCCCGACAAAACCCAATCCCTGCCAGGAAAAAAGACCGTAAATTAATATACCGCTAATAATAATATTAAGAATATTCAGGCTGCCGTTTATAAGCAGCGGTATTTTCGTATTCCCTGCACCGCGAAGTGCCCCACTGCCAATCAAGGTGATAGCCGCCGCAGGATAACTGATTACCGTTAGCTCCAGGTAAGTCAGCGCCAGTGCTTTCACTTCCGTCGAGGCATCACCTGCAACAAATTCGATAATGTGCTCGCCAAAATGATGAATAAGAACAGCCAACAGCACGGCAAACAACGTCATGATTACCAATGATTGCCGTGTCGCTACTCTGGCTCGCCGTCGATCACGTTTACCGAGACTAAATGCCACAACGACAGTAGTACCAAGATCGATAGCGGCAAAAAAGGCCATAATGACCATATTGAAGCTATCAGCCAACCCTACGCCCGCCATCGCATCTTTTCCCAGCCAACTGACCAGAAAAGTGCTCAGGACGCCCATCAACAGGACACAGGCATTCTCCATAAAGATAGGAACAGCAAGCGGAGTTATCTCACGCCAGAACAACACTTTGTAACTCTTGCGTTTTGCGTGCCAGCGAGTGTGGCGTAAAGCAGAGGAGATATTCAAAGCCGACCCTAATTGCAGAAAGTGAAACCACATTTCAAATAATGAGGGAGAATCAGCAAAGCTGCAAAGATTTTCGCTGTCAAATTGTCTGCAAATGCAACAAACTGTTGATAGAAACGGCAAACAGTTAGTTTTTTTAAAAATCGGGTTTGACAAAATATTTTTCGCCGTTAAGATGTGCCCCAACAGCGATTCCTCTGTAGTTCAGTCGGTAGAACGGCGGACTGTTAATCCGTATGTCACTGGTTCGAGTCCAGTCAGAGGAGCCAAATTTCTGAAAAGCCCGCTTTGATAGCGGGCTTTTTGTTATATCTGATAATCAATTACCTCTTCACTATTTTCCATCACCTGCCGCTTAATATCCTCAACCGACAATCCAGCGTTACACAGTTCCAGAAAGTGCCAGACGTAGTTACGCTGCAGTTGCCCTCGTTTCAGCCCCAACCAGACAGTATTGGCATCGAAAAGATGGCGAGTATCCAGACGAATTAAATTCTCTTCCTCTTGTTCACCGCTGGATTGTTCGGCTACTAATCCGATTCCCAGCCCAAGAGCGACGTAGGTTTTGATGACATCAGAATCCTGGGCGCTCAATACAATATCTGCCAGCAAACCTTTGCGGGTAAATGCATCATCAATACGCGAGCGGCCTGTAATCCCCTGCCGGTAAGTGATCAACGGCCACTTCGCTATTGATTCCAGCGTTAATGGCGTAATTTTTGTTAAAGGATGATTAACAGGAACAAGCAAACTATGATTCCAACGAAACCAGGGGAAGGCGACGAGTTGGAGGTCATTGCTCAAACGCTCACTGGCTATGCCAATATCAGCGCCGCCATTTTGTAGCAATGTGGCAATTTCCTGTGGCGTTCCCTGGATAAGCTCGAGTCGCACTTCCGGGAAAAGTTCGCGAAAGACTTTAATGACATCCGGCAAGCTGTAGCGAGCCTGAGTATGCGTCGTTGCGATAGTGAGTACGCCAGACGTATCGTTGGTAAACAGCTCGGCAAGCCGACGAACATTACTGGCTTCATTCAGAATACGTTCTGCAATAACCAGTAACGCTTTGCCCGGTTCAGTCATGCCAAGAAGCCGTTTGCCCCGACGAATGAATATTTCTATACCAAGTTCATCCTCCAGCTCTCGAATATGACGGCTGACACCAGACTGTGAGGTAAAGAGCATATTCGCGACCTCTGTCAGATTGTAATCCTGACGGGCAGCCTCGCGGATTATCTTTAGCTGTTGGAAATTCACGGTAAACTCCGGGCATATCAGACATCCACTATTGTTAGAGTCTAATGCCCGGCATAACAAATAATAAAAACCTGCATCTTATTCCATTCGGATATAACGTTTAGCTCACCAATTGCCATTGTCTTTTTTCCATGGCTGGATTACTAATCACTGACAACAGAAGCTCTTTCACTGCCTGCGCCTGTGGCGATAAATTCGATCTGGCGGGTAAATTTAATGACAATGAGAGACTCATTGAAGGTGTGGTAATACGTGACATCCAACCGTTAACAGCGTCACATAACGAACGCGCGGCCGATTCCGGCAATACTGCAACGCCCATACCGCTGGCAATCGCGGCGGTAAGTGTGGCGATAGACTCAATTTCACCGATAACTTTAGCTGTGAGTCGCCGTAGGGAAAAAGCCTCATCGACACGAAGTCTTACTGCACTGTAATCACCGGGAAGGAAGAGGTTCATTTGCGCTATAGCATTAACATCAATGCTTTGCCAGGACAATCCTGAGTACCGACAAGAAACAGATCTTCTTTTAACAAGGCCTGGCTGGATACGCCTGACACAGGGGAATGCTCGTAAATCACCGCCATATCAAGCTGACGATTAATAAGTTTATCGTTAAGAACAGCACCACTATTTTCATGTAGATAGATAACCACCTCTGGAAATTCGGCGCGAACCGCCTGTAATAAGGGCATGGTGATAGATGACGCGGCGATACCAGGCGCAAAGCCAATCGAAACTTGACCCGATAATGTCTGTCCTACGTTATGTACCGCCAGTTGGGCCTGTTCACACTGACGTAAAATTGCCCGCGCATGGGTGTAGAGAATTTTTCCGGCGTCTGTCGGTGTAACGCCTCGTTTTGTGCGAATCAAAAGTTGTTGATTCAGCTCTCCTTCCAGCGTAGCAACCTGCTGACTGAGCGCAGGCTGTGCTATATGCAATACTTCAGCAGCCTGGGTCAGGCTACCAATGTCTACAATTTTTACGAAGTATTTCAGGCGTCTAAAGTTCATGGTGCCTCCGGTTTTTTAAAAGTCAGCCCAAGTGCCGACATTACTACAACCAGATTGCAAGATACTTGCCAGTTTCATTTTTCCGCTGGTACTAAAGCTAATAGCCTGTCAAATAAGAGATTATGATTGTTTTGCCCTTGCTCTTTTTTACAGAACAAATGTCCCATGCCCCATGAAAGGGTGATATGCACCACGATGGAACATGATTAAAAAGATTGAAAGTTCATCGCTTTGTTGAAATTGGCAGCAAACGAACAAAAAAATGCATTTCCCCCTTTGACATCCCCAGGCCTCGCCATTAATATTCGCCCCGTTCTCACGATTCCTCTGTAGTTCAGTCGGTAGAACGGCGGACTGTTAATCCGTATGTCACTGGTTCGAGTCCAGTCAGAGGAGCCAAATTTCTGAAAAGCCCGCTTTTAACGCGGGATTTTTGCTATTCACTCGGCAGTTATTTTAAAACCTCTGCCTTGCGCCAGGATTAATTTGCACAGGCATTCCCGAGCGACGTTGCAACGCAGCATTTGCACGGTTTACATCAACTTCTTGCCCGTTGATAAACGCCCGCAAAGAAGGCGTTACCAGCAATGGCACTTTTCTGTCAGACTCATATTCTGCTCGATTGCGCGACAGCGGTTCATGAACTTCCAGCCACTTTGAACCATCCGGTTCAGTTGTGTATTTCACAGGCTGATCAATAATTTGCACACGCGTGCCTACCGGAACATTATCAAACAGATACTTGATATCGTCATTACGCAGACGAATACAGCCCTGACTCACCCGTAGGCCAATACCAAAATTGGCATTAGTACCGTGGATGGCATATAACCTGCCGATATAAATAGCGTACAACCCCATAGGATTATCGGGTCCGGCAGGGACAAACGCGGGCAGACTCTCCCCACGTTTCGCATATTCGCGGCGAGTGTTGGGAGTTGGCGTCCAGGTTGGCGCTTCTTGTTTTCGTTCAACGGCAGTCACCCAGTTACGCGGGGTTTCACGCCCGGCCTGACCGATCCCGATAGGAAAAACTTCTACAGTATTACTGTCTGGCGGATAGTAATAAAGACGCATCTCAGCAACGTTAACGACTATCCCTTTACGTATAGTGTCGGGCAAAATCAGTTGCTGCGGAATGGTGAGTTGCGAGCCAGACTTCGGCAAGAAAACGTCAACGCCTGGATTCGCTTCCAACATATTACTCAGCCCTTGCCCGTACTGCGCAGCAAAAGTTTCAAGCGGCTGGATATTGCGATCGGGAACCGTAACCGTAAGAGACTGCCCCACTAAACGGCTACCCTCTGGAGGTAGTGGATAAGTTACCGCCAGACTATGATGGCTGGCAAAAAGCAGAACAAATGAACAAAGAATATTTACACGACGCATCATATCCCTTTCCTAAGTCGCGAAAGTTATCCAATAAGTATAGCTTTTGTCAGGCTTTCCGTTTTTAGCTGTTCAATCCAGAAGTTGTATTTCCGGGTAGAACAATATTACTGGCAGCAAGTTCGCCCATGCTGCTGTATATCGCACAAGCTGCTTCAACGATGGGCATCGCCAGTGCCGCGCCACTCCCCTCACCTAAGCGCATTTCCATATTGAGATAAGGCTCCATTCCCAAATGCGCCAGCGCAATACGCGCCCCTTTTTCTGCCGATAAGTGAGAAGGAATAAGATAAGGTTTAATAGCGGGTGACATCTGGCAGGCCGCAAGCGCGGCGGCATAAGATAGAAATCCATCCAGCAATACAGGTAAACCACAGGAGGCGGCACCTAACATCACGCCAGCCATTCCGACCAAATCAAACCCACCGACTTTTGCCAGTACATCAACACCATCCAGTGGATTCGGTTGATTCAACGTAATTGCCCGACGGACAACATTCACTTTATTAGCCAGTTTATCTGTTGGCAGGTTTGCACCAATACCCACCACAACTTCAGGATCATGTCCCGTCATAGCGCTAACTATCGCCGCTGCCGGAGTCGTGTTTGCCATCCCCAGTTCGCCCACACCAAACAGCGTTACGCCATTTTTCGCCAGTTCACGCGTATAACGGATGGTTTCCAGAAGCAACTCTTCAGCCTGGCAGCGGCTCATTGCCGGGCCTGAGGCGATGTTGCCACTACCTCGGGCGACACGCATGTTGATAAGTCCGGGGATTGGCTCTGCAGTATCTATCCCCACATCAATCACATGAACTTTAGCACCCGCTTGTGCTGCCAGCACACACACGCCTGTTGTTCCGCGTGTCATATTTTCAGCCTGAATGGCTGTCACCGCTTTCGGGGAAATAGCGACCCCCTCATCCCAGACGCCGTGATCGGCACACATGACCAGTACTGCTTTTTTGCCCACATGAGGTGTGCCATTCAGCCCCGGCATTCCCGCCAGTTGTATGGCAAGCGACTCCAGTCTTCCCAGACTACCGACGGGTTTTAGTAACCCGTCAATATACCGTTGTACGCGCGACATAGCGGCAGAATCGATAGCAGGGATTGTATTCAGTAAATCGACGAGTGTTTGCATGTCACTTCTCCTGGGTTATCTGTCTTACAGCAGCGCCAGCAGGAAAACCAGTTCACCAAGTTCAATGGCCGCTCCCAGCGTATCGCCGGTCTGCCCACCCAGAGTACGTTTGAGAAGCTGACCGAGGATGAAAATCACCACCATCGTCACCACCATAGCAGCAACACCGTGCATACCTGGCAATAATACGGCTGCAAAAATAACGGCTAAACCGAGGGTGACACAGGTTTGTCGTCCATCGATTTTACCAATAAACACATTGCCAAGCCCTTCTTCCCTGGCATAACGATGACGATACATTAATAACGCAGCGGCTCCGCGGCTGACCGCACACGCTGCTGCCAGAGATGCAAGGATCGGCTCACCACGTAATGCCAGCTCGCTTAACACCAGAATCTTTGCCAGCACAACAAAAATCAGTGCCAGACCGCCGTGGGTTCCTAAACGACTATCACGCATGATTTCCAACATGCGATCGCGGCTACGAGCAGAAAATACGCCATCACAGGTATCTGCAAGCCCATCCAGGTGGAATCCTCCGGTCATCAGCGCCAGAACCAGCACACTAAACAATGCCGCCAGCGGCACACCACACCATGCCTGCAACACCATGAAGACCAGTCCGCTAATAGCACCAAGTAATAAACCAATTAAAGGAAAAGTAATAATACCGCGAGAATAATGCTCAAAATCCAGCCCCTGGGACCAACGATGCGGTACAGGCAGACGCGTAATAAAAGAGAGCATCGCCCAAAATAATTTACTCATTTGATTTTTACTCCAATACCCGAAACCACCAGCCATACTTCATCTGCCGCAGCGGCCAGTTGCTGATTCACTCGCCCGGCAATATCACGAAAATGTCGCGCCAGGCGATTCTCCGGCACAATCCCCATTCCCACTTCATTGGTGACTACTACGACTTTTGCAGGGCAACATAGACAGGCGGCAATCAACGACTGAATCTCGTCATTAATCGCCAGCTCCAGCGCCATATAGTCCCATTCGTCAGGGTCTTTATCGCCGCCATATTCAAACAACAGATTAGTCACCATTGTCGTAATGCATTCCAGCAACACGGCGTGTTGCGGATTAATGTCCGCATTAATTAACTCATCAAGCTGTTGCCAGCGTTCCACTGTACGCCAGTGCACCGGGCGGCCTTGTCGATGATGCTCAATTCGTGCCGCCATCTCATCGTCAAGGATTTGCGAAGTGGCGATATACAGAACCTGTGGAGAATTCCCAATAAGCGCCTCAGCGTGCCGGCTTTTCCCGCTCCGTGCTCCACCCGTCACTAAAATCATCATACGGACTCCTGATTCAATTGTATGATGGTATTCATTGACCAGAACAATGGATACACCACCGTGCTGACCGTAATAACACTCCCTCGATTAATACTGCGCGTAATAAAAATAAAAATCCAGTATTCTCAATTCATTACGAATGAGGACGGCATTGTGAGATAGTCTGATTTCCCTGTGAAAACGCCCGACAAAATGCGTCATTAGCAACAGATTCTCTCCATCGACACGTCTCATTCAGATAATGGATTAATGCTACTGCTCCACCGGTCGGACCGGCCAACAAACGGGCATTGTGCTCTGCAATTAAGATTACCGTCGCACCATCAGGATGAGAAAAGCTTTCTGGTATGGATGCCCCGTTTTCAGCAATCAATAACAGCACTGAATAATCGCTATATGCATCTGACAACGATTGTACTGGCCCTCCGTTAAAAGGCAGAAAACCTTGCTGCCAGTCCTCACCAACAAAACAGGTCATTGGCAACATTTCAGCCAGATGTTTAGCCAATTCAATATCGCCAGTGGAGAGGCAAAAAAGTGCTATCGATTCGGGTTTCATCGTTTTCATACCCTCCGTCCTCCGCTTGGTTTCCTGCAATGACGGTCAGGTTGATATACCATAAAAAAAGATTGCTGCGCCTTGAGTGCAGCCCTGATGCCTGTCGGCACTACGATGAATAAACTAAATGATGCCGCCATCCCCTGATCCTTTCAGGGTGGTAGGGGTATAAAGACGCGTCAGTGCTCAAGCAGACGCTTCCGGGCAACCCACTTCCCACCGAAGTTGTTGGTATTGACTGGCAGGCTGGTCTTCTGGCTTAGCGTCATCCTCCCCCACCCTTCCCAATCTCGCGATCAGTGGTATTTTCGGGGTTGTCAGCATTACAGCAGCGGGGGCTGCGAGGGATTTACACCCACTTCCCAGGCACAAATGTGCCAAACCTGTCAGCGTATGTTATGAGCTGATTTCACTTTTCCCATAACACGTAAATAACGTTAATTATTACTGTCGGAATCTATTTAGTCATCCCTCATTTTTTACATTCAATTTATGCTGTTTCCGCTGCTGTATTTTCGCTAATTTGCTGACGATATACCTGCGGTGTTACCTGATACGTCTGACGAAAAACTTTGCAAAAATAACTGGTTTGCGAAAAGCCTAAATTACGCGCAATGCTGGCGATGCTCCAGTCACTATGGCACAGCAACTCGCGGGCGCTGGCCATCCGTTGTTGGTTTACCCACGCATTAAAACCAATCCCATGATATTTCTTGAACAATTTACTGAAGTAATAAGGGCTGAGATAAACATGGGAGGCAACATCTTCCAGGCGCAAATCGTCTGATAAATGCGCATCAATATAGCGTAATGCTTTTTTCATTTTGTTATCGTGGGGATTAGGCGTGCGAGTCTGACGTAGCGGATCCGAATAAGGTTTATTCTCTTTAATAACAACAAAATTGAGTTGTTTTTTGAGGCAGTTTTCCACAATTAACTTCAACAGATCAGCAGAAGCCATAACTCGCGAGTAATCCATCTCCGGGACTTTGCGAAATTCATTAAGTAACTCGGGATCTGCCTGCCAACAATCATCGACATTCAGAATATCGACTAAATCGACATCATCATTACGCAGGCGGACTTGTCCACACAATACAAAGCCGACTAAATGCCCGGCAATCACCAGAGGGATAGAAAAATCGGTTAATCCTGCATGGCAACGATAAATACAAGGTTGATCGGATTTAGAGGCTTCCAGCCCCCCACAACGATCGCTCATGCGGCAGCGTGTGCTAAGCTGAGGATGTCGCCGCATCATCTGACAAAATGAGGTGAAGTTAAACAGCTCGGAAATTTCATCACCGTGGATATTAACCACGACAACCGCAAGGCTGGTCGCCTGCGCAAAATCCTGCGCGATTTTATTAATGAGTTCTGAATTAAGTGTCGCCGCAGAAATCATGATAAAACCTCCCAGTTAATTTATTGTTATAGTAAAACAATTGTTTTACATTTAATCTTCACATCATCCCTAATGATTTACTGACGAGAAGCACAAAGGACAATAACAAAAGCCTCCGTGAGGCGGGAGACTTTTTAATAAGTTCTGAAAGCAGATCACAAACAGTAAAAAAATAAACGTTTATAACCGCTATGTTATTTCACTATTCGATGATGTCTTTAGGCGTAACACTATTGACAGGTAAGTTTTTTGCAATGAGAAAACGATAAATTGCTGCGCCAACACATGCCCCAATGATCGGAGCAATAATGGGGACGATGAAATAAGGAATATTACGCCCACCGGTCATCGCTATTTCCCCCCCAACCAGCAAGCCAGGTGAAAATTTTTGGCCCGAAATCACGCGCTGGATTCATGGCAAAACCGGTTAATGGTCCAGTAGATGCACCAATAACAGCAACCAGAATGCCAATAAGTAAAGGAGCAAGAGGTCCTTTTGGTACGCCATTGCCGTCATCGGTTAACGCCATAATCAACCCCATCAACATGGACGTAATGACCACTTCAACCAACGCCGCTTGCCATACATTTAACGCGGCAGCCGGATAAGTGCTAAAGATACTGGCGAGTTGCAAACTTTCAGCGCTACCACGAACTATATTGTGAGTGGATTCAAAATCGGTAAACAAGCTGTTGTATAAAAAATACGCCAGAACGGCTCCACCAAAGGCCCCCGCCAATTGTGCCACACAATATGGCAACACTTTACGGGCAGGAAAAGCAGCAAACAACCACAGAGCAATGGTAACCGCCGGGTTCAGATGGGCGCCAGAAATGCCTGCCGTAAGGTAAACAGCAAGTGAAATACCTAACCCCCAAATGATACAAATTTCCCACAGACCCAGACTTGCCCCGGCAAGTTTTAGGGCGCATAAACAACCAATGCCAAAAAAGAGGAACAGTCCGGTGCCCAAAAACTCGGCAACGCATTGCGCCTTGAGTGAATCATTCATAGTGACACCTTCTTTACGGAGTTTGTTTCTTTATCAGTTAATCGTGCACTGATTGTCGTGTATATCGAGCGCAACTATAAAAATTGCGCCGGGGAAAATATTGCCAACATGCATGACCGGCACGCTGAAAAATCGTGTTGATATAGCAAATTATTGTCATTCAAAAAGTATTCAACTTAGATACAATCGCTATTGAGCTCGCCAACTCTGCCAGATTTCCACAATAAAAAATTGCCATCCTTATATAATAAAACTTAAACAAATATCACAATTCACTTCCGCAAAGCCCAACCCGATAAAGCATTAGTGCAAATTAAATCTACCGACCAATGCAATTAATTCACATTAAAAAAACCAGAAAACGACCAGTAAATTAATAACATATAGATAATTAAGGCAATTTTATAATATTTACCCTCTATTAATTTTGCTCATCGGATGATTAAGTCAGCCATTCTTTTTTCTCGCTTTTTTTTATAGTCATATCGTCAAAAAATCTAGGCGAGGTCTTTATGCAACAAGAAGCGTTAGGAATGGTTGAAACCAAAGGCTTAACTGCCGCCATAGAGGCCGCAGATGCCATGGTTAAATCGGCAAATGTATTGCTGGTTGGCTACGAAAAAATAGGTTCCGAGCTGGTGACCGTCATCGTTCGTGGTGATGTCGGGGCGGTAAAAGCGGCAACAGACGCAGGTGCCGCCGCCGCACGTAACGTCGGTGAAGTGAAAGCCGTACACGTAATTCCCCGCCCACATACTGATGTCGAAAAAATCTTACCAAAGGGAATTAACCCATGAGCAGCAATGAACTGGTCGAACAGATCATGGCGCAGGTCATCGCTCGCGTAGCGACGCCAGAGCATGAGGTTCTCCCGAAAACAACTCATCAAACACGAGAGACGGCTATGGCAGAAAAAAGCTGCACGTTAACGGAATTTGTTGGCACCGCTATTGGCGACACTGTAGGTCTGGTCATTGCGAATGTTGATAGCGCCCTATTGGACGCGATGAAACTTGAAAAACGCTATCGCTCCATTGGCATTCTGGGCGCGCGTATTGGTGCGGGGCCACACATTATGGCCGCGGATGAAGCAGTAAAAGCCACGAACACTGAAGTTATTAGCATTGAACTTCCTCGCGATACCAAAGGTGGTGCCGGACACGGCTCATTAATCCTCTTAGGTGGCAACGATGTTTCCGACGTGAAACGCGGTATTGAAGTTGCGCTGAAAGAACTCGACCGAACCTTTGGCGACGTCTGCGCCAATGAAGCCGGACATCTTGAACTGCAATATACCGCCCGCGCCAGCTATGCACTGGAAAAAGCGTTTGGCGCACCACTGGGCCGCGCTTGTGGCGTCATTGTCGGCGCTCCGGCTGCTGTTGGTGTTCTGATGGCCGATACTGCGCTGAAATCCGCCAATGTGGATGTCGTGGCATACAGCTCCCCAGCTCATGGCACCAGCTTCAGTAATGAAGTCATTCTGATTATCTCGGGTGACTCCGGCGCTGTCCGACAGGCGGTCATCTCCGCTCGCGAAATCGGTAAAACCGTGCTTTCGACTCTCGGTGATACACCGAAAAACGATCGCCCTTCCTACATCTGAATTCCATGAGGCAGATTCATGAGATCGAAAAGATTTGAAGCACTGGAAAAACGCCCGGTTAACCAGGATGGTTTCGTTAAAGAGTGGATTGAAGAAGGCTTCATTGCGATGGAAAGCCCGAACGACCCGAAACCATCAATAAAAATTGTTAACGGCATCGTCACCGAGCTGGATGGAAAACCCGCCAGCCAGTTTGACTTGATCGACCACTTTATCGCCCGCTACGGTATCAATCTCGCGCGTGCCGAAGAAGTCATCGCGATGAGCTCGGTCAAACTTGCCAATATGTTGTGCGATCCAAATGTCAAACGTAGCGATATTGTTCCCCTGACCACAGCAATGACGCCCGCCAAAATCGTCGAAGTTGTTTCACAAATGAACGAGGTAGAAATGATGATGGCGATGCAGAAAATGCGCGCCCGTCGCACACCATCGCAACAGGCTCACGTCACCAACGTCAAAGATAACCCGGTGCAAATTGCTGCCGACGCGGCCGAGGGAGCATGGCGCGGGTTTGACGAACAGGAAACCACCGTTGCCGTTGCTCGTTATGCACCTTTCAATGCTATCGCCCTGTTGGTAGGTTCGCAGGTGGGACGCCCTGGCGTCTTAACCCAGTGTTCACTGGAAGAAGCCACTGAACTGAAACTCGGTATGTTAGGCCACACCTGCTACGCCGAAACGATTTCTGTCTACGGTACGGAACCCGTTTTCACCGACGGCGACGATACACCGTGGTCAAAAGGGTTTCTCGCATCATCTTATGCTTCTCGCGGCTTAAAAATGCGTTTTACTTCCGGCTCCGGTTCTGAAGTGCAGATGGGCTATGCGGAAGGAAAATCAATGCTTTATCTTGAGGCACGTTGTATTTACATCACCAAAGCCGCGGGTGTTCAGGGTCTGCAAAACGGTTCCGTAAGCTGCATCGGCGTGCCATCGGCTGTGCCGTCAGGCATCCGTGCAGTACTGGCGGAAAACTTAATTTGCTCATCGCTGGATCTGGAATGCGCCTCCAGTAATGACCAGACCTTTACCCACTCAGATATGCGCCGTACCGCACGTTTCCTGATGCAGTTTCTGCCGGGCACCGACTTTATCTCTTCCGGTTTTTCCGCAGTACCGAACTACGACAACATGTTTGCCGGCTCAAACGAAGATGCCGAAGACTTCGATGATTATAACGTCCTTCAACGTGACCTGAAGGTTGATGGCGGCCTGCGACCGGTGCGCGAAGAAGATGTTATCGCCATCCGCAATAAAGCCGCACGCGCTTTACAGGCTGTCTTTGCAGGTATGGGATTACCGCCCATTACCGATGAAGAAGTCGAAGCAGCGACCTATGCCCACGGTTCGAAAGATATGCCAGAGCGCAACATCGTAGAAGACATAAAGTTTGCCCAGGAAATTATCAATAAAAACCGTAACAGTCTGGAAGTGGTGAAAGCCCTGGCGCAAGGCGGTTTTACCGATGTCGCGCAGGACATGCTCAACATGCAAAAAGCGAAACTGACCGGCGATTATCTCCATACCTCAGCCATTATCGTCGATGACGGACAAGTACTCTCTGCGGTCAATGACGTCAATGATTACGCCGGACCGGCTACGGGTTATCGCCTGCAAGGGGAACGCTGGGAAGAGATCAAAAATATTCCCGGTGCACTTGATCCCAACGAAATTGACTAAGGGTGAGAAATGGAAATTAACGAGAAATTACTTCGTCAGATCATCGAAGACGTGCTGGCAGAAATGCAAACCAGCGACAAGTCCGTTTCATTTCGCGCACCTGTCGCCGCAACTGCCACTTCCGCGCCGGATGGCGGAAAATTTTTGACCGAAATTGGTGAAGCCCAACAAGGTGTTCAGCAAGATGAAGCCATTATTGCTGTAGGCCCGGCTTTTGGCCTGGCGCAGACCGTCAATATTATCGGCATTCCGCATAAAAACATTTTGCGCGAAGTGATTGCCGGTATCGAAGAAGAAGGCATTAAAGCCCGAGTGATTCGCTGCTTTAAATCGTCTGATGTCGCATTCGTAGCGGTCGAAGGCGATCGTCTTAGTGGTTCAGGCATTGCTATTGGTATCCAGTCGAAAGGCACCACAGTTATCCACCAGCAAGGGCTTCCTCCCCTGTCTAACCTGGAGCTGTTCCCACAAGCGCCATTGTTGACGCTGGAAACCTATCGCCAGATTGGCAAAAACGCCGCGCGTTATGCGAAGCGTGAGTCTCCACAACCCGTTCCGACCCTCAACGATCAGATGGCGCGGCCGAAATACCAGGCCAAATCTGCCATTTTGCATATCAAAGAGACCAGGTACGTGGTCACTGGCAAAAAGCCGCAAGAACTGCGCGTGACGTTTTAACAAAGGAAACCTTCATGAATACCGATGCAATTGAGTCGATGGTCAGGGACGTGTTGAACCGTATGAATAGTCTACAGGATGCAACTCCTGTTTCTGCGGCTCCCCACTCATCAACACTGAGCGCTAAAGTGACTGATTACCCGCTGGCAAATAAACACCCAGAATGGGTCAAAACGGCAACCAATAAAACGCTCGACGATTTCACTCTGGAAAATGTACTCAGCGATAAAGTTACCGCCCAGGATATGCGCATAACCCCTGAAACATTGCGTATTCAGGCCGAGATTGCCAGAGATGCTGGTCGTGATCGCCAAGCGGTGAATTTTGAACGTGCTGCCGAACTTACCTCAGTGCCGGATGATCGCATCCTTGAAATCTACAATGCGTTGCGCCCTTATCGTTCGACTAAGCAAGAACTCATTGCCATTACCGACGATCTTGAACAGCGTTATCAAGCCCAAATTTGCGCTGCATTTGTCCGTGAAGCCGCAGAACTCTATGTCGAGCGTAAAAAACTGAAAGGCGACGATTAAGGACGAACTATGCGCTATATAGCAGGCATTGATATCGGCAATTCATCGACAGAGGTTGCGCTGGCAACGCTCAGTGCGTCTGGAGAATTGTCGTTCGTGAGCAGCGCTCTGGCAGAAACCACCGGAATCAAAGGTACGTTGCGTAACGTACATGGTATTCAGGAGGCGCTCGCACAGGCAACGAAAAAAGTCGGTATCACTGTCAGCGATATTTCGCTTATTCGTATCAACGAAGCAACTCCGGTCATTGGTGATGTAGCGATGGAAACCATTACGGAAACCATCATCACCGAATCAACCATGATCGGCCACAACCCGAAAACGCCAGGCGGAGTAGGTCTGGGAGTGGGACTCACCATCACTCCGCAAGAGTTGTTAACACGCCCGGCGGAAGCACCATACATCCTGGTCGTGTCATCGGCATTTGATTTTGCCGATATTGCGACCATGATAAACGCCTCCGTGCGTGCCGGATATCAACTGACTGGCGTAATTCTGCAACGCGATGATGGCGTGCTGGTCAGTAACCGACTGGAAATCCCTTTACCCATTGTTGATGAAGTCCTCTATATCGAGCGTATTCCACTCGGTATGCTGGCCGCGATTGAAGTTGCCGTTCCCGGGAAAGTTATCGAAACCCTGTCTAACCCGTATGGGATTGCCACTGTTTTTGCCCTCAATGCTGAAGAGACTCAAAACATTGTTCCTGTGGCACGAGCGCTTATCGGCAACCGTTCAGCAGTAGTAGTGAAAACACCGTCTGGTGACGTTAAAGCTCGTTCGATACCCGCCGGAAACATTGAGCTGCTTTCTGCCGGGCGCACAATGCGGGTCGATGTTGCCGCAGGTGCCGACACCATTATGAAAGCGGTCGGTGAGTGCCCAAAACTGGAGAACGTGACGGGCGAACCGGGTACCAACATCGGCGGAATGCTGGAACATGTTCGCCAGACCATGGCGGTGCTGACCAATAAACCCAGCCACGAAATTTTTATTCAGGATTTGCTGGCGATAGATACGTCTGTTCCGGTCAGCGTAACCGGTGGTCTGGCTGGAGAATTTTCACTGGAACAGGCAGTGGGTATCGCCTCAATGGTGAAATCAGACCGCCTGCAAATGGCGATGATCGCCAGTGAAATTAAGCAAAAACTGCATATTGATGTTCAGGTCGGAGGCGCAGAAGCAGAAGCCGCAATTCAGGGAGCATTAACTACCCCGGGGACAACGCGCCCTCTGGCAATTCTGGACTTAGGCGCCGGTTCTACCGATGCCTCCATCATCAATCAGAAAGGGGAAATGATTGCCACTCACCTTGCAGGAGCTGGCGACATGGTGACGATGATTATCGCCCGTGAACTGGGCTTAAATGATCGTTATCTGGCTGAAGAAATCAAAAAGCACCCGTTGGCAAAAGTAGAAAGCCTGTTCCATTTACGCCATGAAGACGGCAGCGTTCAGTTCTTCCCTACTCCGCTATCCCCTCATGTCTTTGCCCGCGTTTGTGTGGTGAAACCCGACGAGCTGGTGCCGATTCCCGGCGATTTAACACTGGAAAAAGTGCGTGCCGTTCGTCGCAGTGCGAAAGAGCGCGTCTTCGTAACAAACGCTCTGCGTGCGTTACGTCAGGTAAGCCCAGGTGGAAATATTCGCAACATTCCATTCGTCGTGCTGGTGGGCGGCTCTTCGCTGGATTTTGAAGTACCACAGTTAGTCACCGATGCGTTGGCGCATTATCGACTGGTCGCCGGGCGGGGGAATATCCGTGGCAACGAAGGACCGCGCAATGCGGTAGCTACCGGGCTACTCATCGCCTGGCGCAAGGAGTCGGCTTATGGAAAGTAAAGGACGAGCCCCCGCCATTGTCGTCATGGTAATCGGTGCTTACACCAACGCATGGGATGAGGTGCTTTTCGGTATTGAAGAAGAGGGGATCCCCTTTAGCATTCAACAAATCCCGTCAGGTGAGGTGTTCGATAGCGCCTGGCAGGCCGCTCGTCAGTCCCCCCTGTTGGTTGGCATAGCCTGCGACCGGGAAAAACTGATTGTACATTACAAAAATTTACCGGCATCAGCACCGTTGTTTACGCTGATGTATCAACAAGATAACTATGCCCGGCGTAGCATCGGCAATAACGCCGCCCGCCTGGTCAAAGGCATTCCCTTCAGGGAATACCCCCCATAATCCACAGGAGAAATGCTGTATGAATAACGCACTAGGACTGGTTGAAACAAAAGAGTTAGTTGGCGCAATTGAAGCCGCGGATGCCATGGTTAAATCCGCCAACGTGCAACTGGTTGGCTATGAAAAGATTGGTTCGGGTCTGATTACGGTGATGGTCCGCGGCGATGTCGGCGCAGTAAAAGCCGCCGTTGATGCGGGGAGCGCAGCAGCAAGCGCCGTTGGTGAAGTGAAATCCTGCCATGTCATTCCACGACCGCACAGCGATGTTGAGGCCATTTTACCTAAATCTGCATAACCCCATTCGCTAAGGAGCACAGCGTGAAGCAATCACTGGGATTACTTGAAGTCAGTGGTCTGGCACTCGCCATCAGTTGCGCGGACGCTATGGCTAAGGCCGCGTCCATCACGCTGGTTGGCCTTGAGAAGACCAATGGTTCGGGCTGGACGCTCATCAAAATTATCGGTGACGTCGCCTCGATTAATGCAGCGTTCGCAACAGGCGTCAGTTTCGCCAGACAGCGAAATGGTCTTGTCGCGCACAAAGTGATTGCCCGACCTGGAGAAGGAATACTGCCCCGCACAACAGAAGCATTGGATGCGACAGTCGAAGCAAGCGAAACACCTGCAACAACAGTCGCCTCAGAAATTATCAGTTGTAATTTGTGTCTTGACCCGGCGTGCCAACGGCAAAAAGGTGAACCCCGTTCACTTTGCCTGCATTCCGATAAGCGAGGGGGGTAGTAATGGATAAACAAACCTTGCAGGAGGCTGTTAGCCTGGTCCTGGATGAGATGCGCGAGCGCCCTATCCCTCTGGGCGTCTCCAGTCGTCACATTCATCTTTCAACGGCGGATTATGTGCGCCTTTTTCCTGAACAACCGATCAGCGAGAAAAAGTCGTTATTACAACCTGGTCAGTTCGCTGCTGAACAGGTTGTTACGCTGGTGGGACCAAAAGGCAAATTACACAACGTTCGCTTGTTGGGGCCATTACGTAACTCAAGTCAGGTGGAGATTTCCCGGACTGACGCCAGAACGTTAGGGATCGCCGCTCCGCTACGCATGTCTGGCGATCTCAGCGACACACCGGGAATTCGTCTGATAAGCCCTTTTGCAGAGCTAGAAATCGCTTCTGGCGTTATTGTCGCGCAACGGCATATTCATATGTCTCCGCTTGATGCCCTGATTTATGGCGTTACACATGGTGATAAGGTGGCGGTCGCCATTGAAGGGGATGAGCGACGACTGATATTCGATAACGTTGCCGTTCGCGTCTCACCGGATATGCGTCTTGAAATGCATATTGATACCGACGAAGCCAACGCCGCAGGCGCTGATAATCCTGACGTTTTTGCCACGCTGGTGTCGGTGCCATGAATAACGTGCTGATGCAACACATTGTTGACGAAGTGATTTTTCGCCTGAAACAGCGTGCGGGAAAAACACTCGCGCTAACTGTTTCGCAACTGCGAGAAGCCAGCGTTCACGAGATAGTTCATCAGTATGCATCGTTACAAATTCAATATGTCGATCTGCCGTTGTTGCGACAACTCGCGGAAAACGAAACGTCAGATCGTGCAGCAATCCACATTCACGAGGCGTTAGCCTGGGGAATGCACATTCAATTGTCGTTGCAGCATCATTTTCTGAACGCCATCAAATTAAAGTCACTCGCCCGTCTACCGTTAACCTGGTGCGACGAACAAGGGCAACCGGTCTACCTTCATCGTGGTCGACTTTTAAGTTATGTCGACATAGCGCAGTTATGCACGGGAATACTGGTGCTGCAACGGAAATGTTGTGTGACCGCTCTTGCGCGTGAAGCGGCAATTACCCGAAACATTCAGTTAATCAGGCAGGAGTAACCCATGCATCTGGCTCGAGTCACTGGCGCGGTGGTATCCACGCAAAAATCACCTTCTCTGGTCGGGAAAAAACCGCTGTTGGTTCGCCGGGTCAGCGCTGACGGTGAACTGCCTCTCACGCCATTAACCGGTGACGAAGTTGCCGTTGATTCAGTCGGTGCTGGCGTCGGTGAGTTGGTACTCCTCAGCAGCGGTTCCAGCGCCAGACATGTGTTTTCCGGACCTAACGAAGCCATCGACCTGGCAGTGGTTGGCATTGTCGATACGCTTTCGCGCTAAGGAGTTGAAAGATGGCGATTTATACCAGAACAGGCGATTCAGGAAATACGTCCCTATTTACCGGGCAACGTGTCAGCAAAACTCATCTACGTGTCGAAGCCTATGGCACGCTGGATGAACTGAACGCGACACTCAGTCTGTGTTATTGCGCCACCACCATCGAAAGTCATCGCATCTTACTGGAAGCCATTCAGCAACAGATATTCTGGTTTAGTGCCGAGCTCGCCAGTGAAAGCGAACAGCCATCAGCGCAGCAACGTTACATCAGTACGGAAGAAATCGCCGCGCTGGAAAAAGCGATCGACAGTGCAATGAACGCGGTTCCTCCAGTTCGCAGCTTCATTCTACCTGGTCGTTGTGAAGCCGCAAGCCGCATGCATTTCGCCCGCACAATGGCTCGCAGGGCCGAAAGACGTCTGGTTGAACTGACAACGGAAGCCACCGTTCGCCATGTTTTACTGCACTACATCAACCGGCTTTCCGATTGCCTGTATGCCCTCGCCCGCGTGGAAGACAATGTTGCTCATCAGAACCTGATGATTCAGGAAATAACAAAACGTTATCACGAAGCTAACCACCCTCCAGCATTGAAGGAACGCACGATGCCGCTCACTTTTCAGGATCTTCATCAGCTCATTCGTAGCGCGGCAATGCGCGCAGATGAACTGCATATTCCCGTAGTCATTAGCATCGTTGATGCCAACGGTACGGAAAGCGTTACCTGGCGGATGCCTGATGCGCTGCTGGTTAGCAGTGAACTGGCACCGAAAAAAGCCTGGACCGCCGTGGCGATGAAAACGGCAACACACAAGCTTGCTGACGCCGTGCAACCCGGAGCGCCGCTTTACGGACTCGAAAGCCATATGCAAGGCAAAGTTGTCACTTTTGGTGGCGGTTTCCCCCTCTGGCGTGACGGAATATTGCTTGGAGGGCTTGGTATCAGCGGCGGTAGCGTTGAACAAGACATGGATATTGCACAAACCGCAATGGCAGCAATTAACGCAGGAGCAAACCTATGAATACCACTGAATTAGAAACGATTATCCGCAATATCCTGCGCGAACAAATGATGCCCACTGCGTCACAAACGCAAAGAAATGGTATTTTCCAGACTGTCGATGACGCCGTCTGCGCTGCACACCAGGCCTTTTTGCGCTTTCAACAGTGCCCACTTAAAACCCGCAGTGCCATTATCAACGCCATTCGCGAAGAATTATCCCCCCGCCTTACCGAACTGGCAGAAGAGAGCGCTATCGAAACGGGGATGGGAAATAAAGAAGATAAGTATCTAAAAAACAAAGCGGCTCTCGATAACACACCTGGAATTGAAGACTTAACCACCACTGCGCTAACCGGTGATGGTGGCATGGTTTTATTTGAATACTCTCCGTTTGGGGTTATTGGCTCAGTCACGCCAAGTACCAATCCAACGGAAACCATCATTAACAACAGCATCAGCATGTTGGCTGCAGGCAATAGTGTCTATTTCAGTCCTCACCCGGGAGCCAAAAACGTATCGCTGAAACTGATCGCCATAATCGAAGACATCGCGTTTCGCTGTAGTGGCATTCATAACCTTATCGTTACCGTGTCTGAACCAACCTTTGCCGCCACCGAACAGATGATGACGCACCCTAAAATCGTCGTTCTGGCAATTACTGGCGGTCCAGGTATCGTCGCAATGGGGATGAAAAGTGGCAAGAAAGTGATTGGTGCCGGTGCGGGTAACCCGCCCTGCATCGTCGATGAAACGGCGGATATTGTGAAAGCCGCCGAAGACATCATCAACGGCGCTTCATTCGATTACAACCTGCCGTGTATCGCTGAAAAAAGCCTGATAGTCGTTGAATCAGTAGCAGATTACCTAATCCAACAGATGCAAAGTTTTGGCGCTTTTCTTCTTAACCGGGAACAAACTGACCAATTGCGTGCTATTTGCCTTCCTGGCAATGTTGCCAACAAAAAGCTGGTGGGTAAAAGTCCTTCAGCCATGCTGGAAGCAGCGGGAATTCCTTTACCGCAGAAAGCCCCTCGATTACTAATTGCTATTGTCGACGCCGATGATAGCTGGGTTACCTGCGAACAACTGATGCCAATGTTGCCCATTGTAAAAGTTAATGATTTTGATAGCGCCCTCACCCTGGCGCTGAAAGTGGAAGACAGCTTGCACCACACGGCAATTATGCACTCGCAGAATGTCTCTCGGCTCAACCTTACCGCGCGCGTTATGCAAACCTCCATCTTTGTCAAAAACGGCCCCTCCTGGGCAGGCATTGGCGTCGGCGGTGAAGGATTTACGACCTTCACCATTGCTACACCGACCGGAGAGGGGACAACGTCAGCACGGACTTTTGCCCGCTCACGACGCTGCGTGTTGACCACTGGTTTTTCCATTCGCTAGAGAAACGGAAATGAATACTTTTTCACTGCAGACGCGTTTATACAGCGGACCAGGAAGTCTTAAAGTGCTTAGCCGTTTCACCAATAAGCACATCTGGATTATTTGCGACGCCTTTCTGGCACGCTCACCACTGATTGACACGTTGCGCCAGGCGCTGCCTGACAGCAACCGCCTCAGTATTTTTAGCGAAATAACACCCGACCCAACTATCCAGACCGTGGTAAAAGGCATTGCACAAATGCAGACTTTACGCCCGGATGTGGTTATCGGTTTTGGCGGCGGCTCTGCGCTGGACGCCGCAAAAGCGATTGTCTGGTTTAGTCGCCAGTGTGCTATTGAGATTGACACCTGCGTAGCCATTCCCACCACCAGCGGCACCGGCTCAGAAGTGACCAGCGCCTGTGTCATCAGCGATCCAGAGAAAGGGATTAAATATCCCCTTTTCGATAATGCACTTTATCCGGATATTGCAGTCCTCGATCCCTCGCTGGTCGTCAGCGTGCCTCCCGCGATAACTGCCAATACCGGAATGGATGTTTTAACCCATGCGCTAGAAGCCTATGTTTCTCCACGCGCCAGTGATTTCTCGGATGCTCTGGTCGAAAAAGCCGTGCAAATTGTTTTTCACTACCTGCCTACAGCAGTGAATAAAGGCGATTGTCTTGCTACTCGCGGCAAAATGCATAATGCCTCGACGCTTGCCGGAATGGCATTTAGCCAGGCTGGGCTTGGGTTAAATCATGCAATTGCCCATCAACTCGGCGGGCAGTTTCATCTGCCACACGGCCTGGCGAATGCTCTCCTGCTCACGGCGGTTATCCGCTTTAATGCTGGCGATCCGCGCGCCGCCAAACGCTACGTCCGGCTGGCAAAAACGTGTCATTTATGCCCTGATAACGCCAATGACACCGCCAGCCTGAATGCACTCATTCAACATATTGAACAGCTTAAAAAAGCCTGTGCAATACCGACTCTCGCTAATGCACTGAAAGAAAAAAAAGCAGAATGGTCAGCACGTCTTCCAGATATGGTTCAGGCAGCGCTGGCGGATGCAACATTGCGTACCAACCCACGAGCGGCTGATGCCTCCGCTATTGAGGAACTGCTTGAGGAGTTGTTATGAACGTCGAGTTAACGTCCTGTGACAGTCAGACGATCCGTGAGCGAGTTCAGGCAGCCGGGGTTGTGGGTGCTGGCGGCGCAGGCTTTCCAACACATATCAAGCTGCAGGCGTGTGTTGACACTTTCCTGGTAAATGCCGCGGAATGCGAACCAATGTTGAAAGTGGACCAGCAGTTAATGGCACAACAAGCCAGCCGCCTGCTGCGCGGTGTTCACTATGCGATGAAAGCCACCGGGGCTGCTAGCGGAATCATCGCGCTGAAAGAGAAGTATCAACCCGCAATAAAAGCACTTACACCATTACTTCCAACGGATATCCGCCTGCATATTTTGCCCGACGTTTATCCCGCAGGGGATGAGGTGCTGACCATCTGGATGGCAACAGGTCGTCGCGTTCCACCCGCCGCGTTGCCCGTTAGCGTCGGCGTGGTGGTGAATAACGTCCAGACCGTGCTGAATGTTGCCAGAGCCGTTGAGCAACAGTATCCGGTAACGCGCCGCACGTTAACCGTTAATGGTGCAGTTGCTAAACCAGTAACAGTGACCGTTCCCATCGGAATGTCTTTACGCGAGGTACTGGCGCTGGCGGGAGGCGCTACGGTAGATAATCCCGGTTTTATCAATGGCGGGCCGATGATGGGGAGTTTGATCCCATCGCTCGATACGCCAGTCAGCAAAACCACCGGCGGCTTGCTGGTCTTACCCAACTCTCATTCACTGATCCAACGTCGAATGCAGGATGATCGCAACGTACTTGCCGTCGCGAAAACCGTTTGTGAACAATGCCGCTTATGTACCGATCTCTGTCCACGTCATTTAATCGGTCACGAACTGTCACCACATTTGTTAGTACGTGCGGTTAACTACCAACAGCTCGCTACACCGCAACTGTTACTGACAGCACTCACCTGTTCGGAGTGCAACGTCTGTGCCAGCGTCGCCTGCCCGGTAGGTATTTCACCAATGCGCATAAATCGCCTGCTTAAGCAGGAATTACGCGCTAAAAATCTCCGCTACGAAGGCACCTTAAACCCTGCGGATGTCATGGCAAATTATCGACTGATTCCCGTAAAACGGCTGGTAACCAGACTGGGCTTAGCACCGTGGTATCAGGATGCGCCATGGTCTGAACACGTGCCACAGCCCGAAAAAGTGACGCTATTGTTACGCCAGCACATCGGAGCCAGCGCAATTGCGTGTGTCCAAAAAGGCGATCGTGTCGTTCGTGGGCAATGTGTAGGCCAAATTCCACACGGCACATTAGGTGCCCCCATTCATGCCAGTATTGATGGCACGATCAGTGATGTGACAGAAAACGCGATTACGGTTGTGAGAGGTTAACCATGTCAAAAGCGGTAGGTATTTTAGAACTTAGCAGTATCGCGAAAGGGATGGAAACCGGCGATGCCATGCTGAAAAGCGCCAACGTTGAGTTACTGGTCAGCAAAACGCTATGCCCCGGTAAATTTCTGCTGATGCTCGGTGGCGATGTCGGTGCGGTGCAACAGGCCATCGATAATGGCACGTCCCTTGCTGGTGAAATGCTGGTCGACAGTCTGGTTCTTCCTAATATTCATCCCACTATCCTGTCTGCAATCAGCGGTCTGAACCATGTTGACCAGCGACGGGCTGTCGGTGTAGTAGAAACCTGGAGTGTAGCAGCCTGCATTGACGCTGCCGATTGTGCAGTGAAAGCGGCAAACGTCACGCTCGTGCGGGTGCATATGGCCTTCGGTATTGGCGGTAAATGCTACATGGTAGTGGCAGGCGATATTTCTGATGTTAATAACGCGGTCTCTGTCGCCAGCGAGCGCGCGGGGGAAAAAGGTTTGTTGGTCTATCGTTCGGTGATTGCCCGTCCGCATGAAGCCATGTGGCATCAGATGGTGGAGGGATAATGTCAACTCAACACACGACTGAACGGATGATTCAGGAATATGTTCCCGGTAAACAGGTCACACTGGCGCATGTGATTGCGAATCCCGGAAAGGATCTGTTTAAGAAATTAGGTTTACCAGACACCGTTTCTGCCATTGGCATTCTGACGATTACCCCCAGCGAAGCATCTATCATCGCGTGTGATATCGCCACAAAATCAGGCGCTGTAGAGATTGGTTTTCTTGATCGTTTTACCGGCGCGGTAGTTCTGACTGGCGATGTTTCTGCTATCGAATATGCACTTAGCCAGGTTACCCGCACGCTGGGCGAAATGATGCACTTTACCGCCTGTTCCATTACACGGACCTGACACTATGCAACGGATGATGCTCATCGGCCCCAGTCAGTGCGGAAAAACGTCACTCACACAATGCCTGCGCGGAGAGAATATTCAGTATCAGAAGACGCAGGCAATCGTCTGGTCACCGGCCACCATTGACACACCCGGGGAATACCTCGAAAACCGCAGCCTTTACAGCGCACTGCTGGTCTGTGCCTGCGAAGCGGACATTATCGCACTGGTACTTAATGCGAACGCACCGTGGTCCCCTTTTTCGCCAGGCTTTACTACATCGATGAATCGCCCGGTCATTGGGGTAGTAACCAAAGCGGATTTAGCCAGCGTAGAACAAATATCTTTGGTGAAATGCTGGTTACGGGAAGCTGGGGCACGCAACGTATTAGTAACCAGCGCGATAAATAACATCGGGGTTGCAGAACTTTTTACCTTGTTACATACAGAAGAAAGTTGTCGTTAATTTCGACATTTCAATATGTTATCAGATGGGAATGATGACTTGTGACACAGAGAAAGGAATCATGAACAATGAGGGTTGCCGGGCAACCCTCATTGAATAAAGCAGAAATTACTTCGCTTCGCCGTTTTTCATTTCACCCATAGCTTTCATCTTTTTGGAGATATCGCGGCGTTCTTTGGAAAGCTCAGCATTTTTGATGATGTAATCATCAACGCGATCTTCATAGTCGCCTTTCATGCTGGCGATGATGCCCTGAATTGCTTCGACGCTCATACCCGGTTTGATGTAATCGCTCAGGTTGTCCAGCAGCAGAACGCGTTTCTGGTTGTCACGGATCTTTTTCTCAACGTCCTGGATTTCACGTTGCAGTTTGTTCTTACGACGGAACAGGCGAACAAATTCCAGTACGTCCTGGAATGAAGGCTTGGTAGTTTCCATTTTTATACCCCTGATAATGTGAGAGTCGGATTCGTTTAAGCAGCCGCTATTCGTTAGGGCCAACATTACTCATAGCTGCCGCAGATGACAATGCTTTTATCCCTTTTCACTATCATACCCTTTATCTTTGCTGAATCGAAGCAGCAAGATGATTCTGAAGATCGGGAATTATTTGCGCAAGGCCCGGCAAATCAGATTTGACAACAACTCCAGTTGATGCGCCGTTTCCATGTTAAGCCACACATAGCCATAAATCGGGGTCTCAACGACCTTGAGATCATGGTGGTTATCGAGCAACTGACGCAGCTCTTCCACAGCATCGTTCAATTTTTCCGTATTAGCAAAAACCGGCTGCGGATTACCTTCGTACAGGGCATGAACAAGGCTCAACACTATTTGCTGCATCATGTGCTGTGTATCGCGCAGTTTTTGCGCGTTCAATAACACGAAATGGCTGGGGCGCGTGGCCCAGTAAGCATTGATTTGCAGTTCCAGCATACAAACCAGATTACGGTTAATTGTCTGGATCCCTTCATATATCGATTTTGGGATACGGGTTTCTTTGCTGGCGGGCGCAATCAGCCCACGCATTTTCACGGCATCGGTCAGGAGTTTTTGCAGATGTTTTTCCAGACGTGGACGTTCGAGTAAGTTCGGTGAGAACGCTGACTGATAGACGCGATTATATTCAGTGAGACTTTTCGCCAGTTGAATGCGCCAGTGGATAAAAGCACGTTGCGGCCAGATGCCGGTAAACAACATTGCCAGTAAAGAGCCGAAGATCACATCGCCGCTTCGCCATAATGCAGTATCAATTTCACCGGTTGGCGAGCCAACAACAATTGCCAGCGTCACACCAATCAATAAACCTTGATATGGCTTCTTACCCAGCGCCAGCCAACCGCAAAGGAACATGGCTGCAGCACACCAGACTAACATCAACGGTAAAGAGATTAACTCCAGTTGCAGAGCGATAAGACCTAATATCGAACCCAACACAGTACCGCCAATACGTTCAAAGGCGCGAGGGACAACGTTGCCCCAGAACGAAATTGGCCCCATGATCACCACCATAGTGACCAGCGGCCAGGTGCTTTCCGGGATGGTAAACAAGCGAATGATGAGAAAGGTGAGCAAGAACGCCAGCGCAACTCGCGTACCATGCACAATGCGGTAATGGCGGTACACTCGAATTTCAAACGGGCTTAAGGACTTATCGGCACGCACGCGGGCACTCCGTGGAATAAGAGAAAAAACGGTCATAATGCAATCTGGCAGTCCGGGAACGATAACGCTATGTAACAAATCTGTCCGGCAAACCGGGAATAGCAGACGTTCCCGGTTTGGTTGTCAGAAAACTGCAGACGAATCTTACTCTTTTACATAACGAAAAACAGCGTAGCAATCGGGTTATCCTCTGATCCAGTGCCACTTATCAGCGCTGTTTAGGCTGCACCGCAACATACATTTCGATATCCCAATACCCCTCTTCCGCACCATTGTTCAGATAAACCTCAAAGCAGGGCTTTGGCAACATTTCGTAAGCGCTGTCCTGCAAGAGAGTATTAAAGAACTGATACCAGGGTTTAGCAAAGTCATCACCCACTACGCGTGCAACCGCCACCGCATACTGACCTCCAGAAATTTCCGTCAGGATGACGCCCTCACTGTTTTCGGGGAGAGTGAAGTCATCTGCCACCGAGACGACGGTGTCACAACGTAACTTTTCGGCGGGTGTTTCGTCTGGATTATCGTAATAGACCGCTACCCACTCCTTTGGCACGATATTTTTGTCGTCTACCCACATCATCAACTGCTCAAAACCTTGCTTTACCGTCTGTTCCCACGGGCCAACGAGATGGAAACCTGCAACGGTACGTTTATCTTCCTGTTTAATCTCGTAGTTCATGATGCCTCCATTAATACTGGTTTTATGTACAGTACATTTGCAATATAAAAACCACAAGGAATGAGTGTTGATTATGCGAGCAGACTCGCACTCCTGCCAGTCTGCTGCAAAAGAAAGGTCAGGCCTTATGGTGGAAATAATCGCTCAACCGGGAAAACATGCCGCCTTCACTGACGGATTCCAGGGTGACCAGCGGCCAGTGCGCCACCTGTTTATCCCGATCGTAAAGTTCAATTTCCCCAACCTGCTGATGGGCATTAATTGGCGCGGTCAGTTCTTTATCATTAAGGGTGTATTTTGCTTTGATATTCGGAATCTCCGCTTTTGGCAGCACCATCCAGAACTCTTGTTCGGTTCCAAGCGCAATCTTTTCTTTATCGCCATACCAGATGCGTTCTGTGCCAATCTTTTTCCCACGATGTAAAATTTGCACCGTAGTAAAGTTCTGTTGTCCCCAACGCAGTAGCTTTCTCGCCTCTTCTTCACGACCTTTTGCGCTTTCAGCCCCCATCACCACCGCAATGAGTCGACGCTGACCATCCACAGCCGAAGCAATGAGATTAAACCCGGCCCCGGAAGTATGTCCGGTTTTCAGGCCATCGACATTCATGGTTTTATCCCATAATAAGCCGTTACGGTTTTGCTGGGTGATGCCGTTCCAGGTGAGGCTTTTCTCACTGTACATATGATAAAACTCAGGTTCACCATGAATGATGGCGCGCGAAAGTACGGCTAAATCGTAGGCTGAACTATGCTGACCCGGCGCATCCAGACCATGTACCGTTTCAAAATGCGTATCCTTTAGATGCAACTTCTCGGCGTAATTGTTCATCATTTCAACAAACTGCCGTTGCCCACCAGCAATATAATCAGCCAGCGCAACACAAGCATCATTGCCGGAGTCGACAATTAATCCACGGCTTAAATCACGTACCGATACGCGATCCCCCTCTTTCAAAAACATCAGTGAAGAACCGACAAATACCGGGTTATCTTTTGCCCACGCATCACGACCCACAGTGACAATATCGTCTGGTGTAATGCGATGACTATCGATAGCACGATCAACGACATAGCCAGTCATCAGCTTAGTCAGGCTGGCAGGATTACGTTGTTGATGCTCATTACCCGCCGTGAGGATCTGTCCGGTTGTGTAATCCATCAATACCCATGACCCCGCATGAATTTCTGGAGGCTGGGGTGAAAAAGGAATATTTTCTGCTGCAAAAGCAGACGATAAATTAAAAACGAACAAAGAAGCAGCAATAACAAGACGGCGTTTCAACAGCAAATCCTCAGGAGTTTCAAATAGCTGTTCTTTTTACGGAAATCCTGATGAACTGGCTGGAATAAAGTGCAAGAAAATGTGACATTTATCTCATTTTAATCTGACATTATCTGTTTCCACACGCTGCCAAATTGTCGCTCTAAAGCTGATTAGCGTTGTGATATTTGGTACTCTGGCATACAGCAGAAATAACGGATTTAACCTAATGATGAATGACGGTAAGCAACAATCTACCTTTTTGTTTCACGATTACGAAACCTTTGGCACGCACCCCGCGTTAGATCGCCCTGCGCAGTTTGCCGCCATTCGCACCGATAGCGAATTCAATATCATTGGCGAACCAGAAGTCTTTTACTGCAAACCTGCTGATGATTATTTACCTCAACCAGGGGCGGTGTTAATCACCGGCATCACACCGCAGGAAGCACGGGCGAAAGGAGAAAACGAAGCCGCCTTTGCCGCCCGCATCCACTCGCTTTTTACCGTACCGAAAACCTGCATTCTTGGTTACAACAATGTTCGTTTCGACGACGAAGTCACGCGCAATGTTTTTTATCGTAATTTCTACGATCCCTATGCCTGGAGCTGGCAGCATGATAACTCTCGCTGGGATCTGCTGGACGTCATGCGTGCCTGTTATGCCCTACGTCCGGAGGGGATCAACTGGCCTGAAAATGATGACGGTCTGCCGAGTTTTCGTCTTGAACATTTAACCAAAGCGAATGGTATAGAGCATAGCAACGCCCACGATGCGATGGCCGATGTATACGCCACTATCGCGATGGCGAAGCTGGTGAAAACGCGTCAGCCACGCCTGTTTGATTATCTCTTTACCCATCGTAATAAGCACAAACTGATGGCATTGATTGATGTGCCACAGATGAAACCACTGGTGCACGTTTCCGGCATGTTTGGTGCGTGGCGCGGCAATACCAGTTGGGTTGCGCCGCTGGCGTGGCATCCTGAAAATCGCAATGCCGTGATTATGGTGGATTTAGCTGGAGATATTTCGCCATTACTGGAACTGGATAGCGACATGCTGCGCGAGCGTCTGTATACCGCAAAAGCCGATCTGGGCAATAACGCCGCAGTCCCGGTTAAGCTGGTGCATATTAATAAATGTCCGGTGCTGGCACAGGCGAATACACTTCGCCCGGAGGATGCCGACCGTCTGGGAATTAATCGTCAGCATTGCCTTGATAACCTGAAAATTTTGCGTGAAAACCCGCAAGTGCGCGAAAAAGTGGTGGCAATATTTGCTGAAGCCGAACCGTTTATGCCTTCAGATAACGTGGATGCCCAGCTTTATAATGGCTTTTTCAGTGACGCCGATCGCGCGGCAATGAAAATTGTGCTGGAAACCGAGCCACGTAACTTACCGGCACTGGATATCACCTTTGTCGATAAACGCATAGAGAAGCTGTTGTTCAATTATCGGGCGCGTAACTTCCCCGGCACGTTAGATTACGCCGAACAGCAACGCTGGCTGGAGCATCGCCGTCAGGTCTTCACTCCAGAGTTTTTGCAAGGCTATGCTGATGAACTGCAGATGCTGGCGCAGCAATATGCCGATGATAAAGAGAAAGTGGCACTGTTAAAGGCGCTTTGGCAGTACGCGGAAGAGATCGTCTGATACAAAAAAGCCGGAGCGTTAAACTCCGGCTTTTTGAGACTTACCGGATGATGACACCATCCGGTTTTATAAAATTATGCAACGTCTTCGTACTGCGGAACCGGGTTGCGGAAGCTCTTAGTTACGCAAGCCAGGTAAATCAGACCGATAGCCGCCCAGATCAGCCCCAGAACCATCGAGCTTTCTTCCAGGTTAACCCACAGCGCACCAACGGTCAGCGCACCACACATCGGCAGGAACAGATACTGGAAGTGATCTTTCAGCGTCTTGTTACGCTTCTCACGGATCCAGAACTGCGAGATAACCGACAGGTTAACGAAGGTGAACGCCACCAGCGCACCAAAGTTAATCAGCGCCGTTGCCATTACCAGGTCAAAGTTGATTGCCAGCAGAGCAATCGCACCAACCAGGATGATGTTCATCGCCGGAGTACGCCATTTCGGGTGTACATAACCGAAGAAACTTTTCGGGAACACGCCGTCACGCCCCATCACGTACATCAGACGCGCTACACCTGCGTGCGCCGCCATACCAGACGCCAGTACGGTAATGGTGGAGAAGATCAACGCGCCAACCTGGAACGCTTTACCCGCAACATACAGCATGATTTCAGGCTGTGACGCATCCGGATCTTTAAAGCGAGAGATATCCGGGAAGTACAGTTGCAGGAAGTAGGTCGCAAAGATGAAGATCATACCGCCGATCAGCGCGGTCAGGAAAATCGCACGCGGGATCACGCGCTCTGCATCTTTGGTTTCTTCCGACAGGTTGCTGATGCCGTCAAAACCGGTAAAGGAGAAGCACAGGATCGTCGCACCGGTAATCATCGGGATGACATGCGCATCGCCAGACCAGAACGGACGGGTGCTCGCCAACGTACCAGCGCCTTCACCTTCAAATACGCCGTAGACCACCATGCCCAGAATCACCGCGATCAGCACAATCTGCAACACCACAATGACGGTGTTGAAGTTCGCTACGGATTTCAGGCTACGCAGGTTAAAGGCAGTCATAAAGGCCACCAGCGCCACCACAAACATCCACGATGGGATGGAAGGCACCAGAGCTTCAAAATAGATTTTCGCCAACAGGATGTTGATCATCGGCGCGAACAGATAGTCGAGCAGAGAAGACCAACCCACCATAAAGCCAACGGTCGGGCTAATAGATTTCTGGGCGTAAGTGTACGCAGAGCCAGCAGAAGGATAGCGGCGAACCAACTTCCCGTAGCTCAGAGCCGTGAACAGGATCGCAATCAATGCGAACGCATAGGCTGTCGGCACATGACCATCCGTGAGGCCTGAAACGATACCAAAAGTATCAAACAGCGTCATCGGCTGCATATAGGCAAGACCCATCATTACAACCGGAACTAACGTAAGCGTTTTACGCAATTCCACGCGAGAGGTGTTTGGAGTAACGTTATGCGACATGGTTATTCTCCTTTACGGTGATAACCGTCGCGTAAGCAAAAAATTGCCCCATTTTTTTGGATTCCTCAGCGACAACAACTGTCGATTTTTAGTAAATATCTATCCGGTACGAAGCCCGGCCTCTTGGTATGAATGATTGGTTTGAAGCAAAAAATAACCGACGCGGATAAAACGTCGGTTTTTAGTCATTTTTTGACAGCGGCGCATTGTGCCTAAATGGGGGGTAAATGACAAGAGAATGAGGGGCTTGACAGATGATTTTTTATTTAAATGGCTGATTTTCCGTCACCAGATTTTGCATAAACACCGGCGATAGCACTATTTGCTAAAATCTCGTCTCGCCACCACGCACTGGCAAGCCCTGCGGTTTGTTCGTTCCAGCCAATCCAGACAGGTTCAAAGAGGGTTTGCGCGACCACTTTCTTCTCGATTAACGCACCACTATCAAGAAAGCGTTGCGCCAGATAACGGGGTAAATAACCACAACCAAGACCACTGATTTGCAGCTCCAGCTTGGTTTTAAAATCAAATACGGTAATGGCTTCTTGTTCATCAAGTATTTGTGAAGCTGTAGACGCGGCTGCCTGCGCAGTGTCACCGACGACTATCGCCCGATATCGTTTAATGATTCGTCGATTTAACGGTTCTTCTTCCAGCGCTAACGGATGATGGGGTGCCACAACGAACACTTGCTCCAGATCCCCCAGACGAGAAAAACCAAATTCGCTGGAAGATGGCGGCTCGTGCATAGCGCCGACAATAATATCTGCCCGGCCCTGGGTCAGCGCCTCCCAGGAACCACCGAGCACGCCATTGATAAATTTCAACCGCGTTACACTGTGATGTTGATAAAAGAGTTCAATAAGCGGCGCAAGCAGAGAAAAAGGAAAGGTGTCATCAACCCCGATAATCAGCTCGTTCTCCCAGCCTTCGTGAAGTTTTATTGCCTGTTTTTCCAGCTCATGAACAGTGTGAAGAATTTCCCGCCCTTTCTCTAATAACATTTTTCCGGTGCGGGTGAATTTAGCGCGGTGACCGCTGCGATCAAGCAATTGAATATTAAGATCACTTTCCAGCTTATGAACGGTGTAACTCAGCGCAGACGGCGTCTTGTACAGTTTGGCTGACGCCGCCGCAAAACTGCCCTCTTTTTCTAAGGCATCGAGGATCATCAACACATCCAGCAGTGGTTTCATACACGCCCCCTTGCGGTGTATGCGGCATTCTGCTGGCGTGATGCTTTACTCCAGCGGCATTACCAGTGGATCGGGATACTGGTATTCAAATCCCAATTCATTACAGATCCGGCTGCCATCAATAATTTTACCTTTGCCGCTGTCCAGGCTGTTTCTGAACTGCGGAGGTTCCAGCCCCAGTAAACGGGCCATCTGCGGATAGAAAACATTACGCGCAGGGTGAGCTGGCGCACATATATTATAGATGTGTCCGCCTTTAGGTGCCTGTAACAACAGAGTGATAGCGCCAATAACATCTTCCAGGTGAACTAAATTGACACCATGTTCACCGTCTGGCGCAGTTTTTCCGGCAAAGAAGCGCCCTGGATGACGCCCCGGCCCCACCAGGCCAGCAAGACGCAAAATATCGACCGAAGTTCCAGGTAAATTGTGCAGCCAGTCTTCGAGTTCTTTTAACACTCGTCCACTGTTGGTCACGGGATTGCGTGGTGTGGTTTCTTTTACTATGCCTTGCGTATCGCCATAGACAGAGGTTGAACTGGTGAAAATAATGCGGGGAATATGGTGAGCCAGCGCGCTGTCTACCAACTCTTGCACTGCCTGCAAATAGAACTCGTCGCCAGGACCGCTGCGTCGCGCCGGAAGCGTAATGACCAACGCATCAGCATCCATCAGGGCATCCAGATCGTCAGAATCGCAAACTAACTCGGGATCCATGCGAAGCGTATAGCTATCAATCCCACTCATTCGGGCCGCTTCGACGCCATCTTGTGTGGTTTTACTCCCGGTGACTTGCCAGCCCCGCGCTGAAAGTGACATCGCCAGCGGCATACCTAACCACCCTAACCCGACAATTGCGACCTTTTTCATCCGTTTTCTCCTGATACACCTTAGATCTATAAGGCTACGCCAGCGTATCAAAACTGACAATTCATTCTATGAATGAATCGAAACTGTTAGCAAATGTACAATTGCCTGATGCGCTCCGCTTATCAGGCCTACAAAAACACCAATATATTGAATTTAGGCAACATTTGTAGGCCAGATAAGGCGTTCACGCCGCATCCGGCATGAACAAAGGCCACTTTAGTTACAGAACACAATGTTCTTGAGGGTTTTAAAACATGTTTTCACGATTACTTTTTTTAACGTAGTCACTCTTAGCGCCCTTCTTTCCCTGCTCATTCATTAAACAAATCTATCACCGCAAAATATATAAAAAAGCCCTTGCTTTCTATCGTGAAAGTGGTTTAGGTTAAAAGGCATCAGTTGAATAAACATTCACAGAGATTTTTATGACACGCGTTCAATTTAAACACCACCATCATCACCATCATCCTGACTAGTCTTTCAGGCGATGTGTGCTGGAAGACATTCAGATCTTCCAGTGGTGCATGAACGCATGAGAAAGCCCCCGGAAGATCACCTTCCGGGGGCTTTTTTATTGCGCGGTTGATAACGATTCAGACAGGTTAAAAGAGGAATAAGAAAATGACAGACAACACTCGTTTACGCATAGCTATGCAAAAATCCGGCCGTTTAAGTGATGATTCACGCGAATTGCTGGCGCGCTGCGGCATTAAAATTAATCTTCACACCCAGCGCCTGATCGCGATGGCAGAAAACATGCCGATTGATATTCTGCGCGTGCGTGACGACGACATTCCCGGTCTGGTAATGGATGGCGTGGTAGACCTCGGGATCATCGGTGAGAACGTACTGGAAGAAGAGTTGCTCAACCGCCGCGCCCAGGGTGAAGATCCGCGCTACTTTACCCTGCGCCGTCTTGATTTCGGTGGCTGTCGCCTTTCACTGGCAACGCCCGTTGATGAAGCCTGGGACGGCCCGCTCTCCTTAAACGGTAAACGTATCGCCACCTCTTATCCTCACTTGCTCAAGCGTTATCTCGACCAGAAAGGTATCTCTTTCAAATCCTGCTTATTGAACGGTTCTGTCGAAGTTGCCCCGCGCGCCGGACTGGCGGATGCGATTTGCGATCTGGTTTCCACCGGTGCCACCCTGGAGGCCAACGGCCTGCGCGAAGTGGAAGTTATCTACCGCTCGAAAGCCTGCCTGATCCAGCGCGATGGTGAAATGGAAGAATCCAAACAGCAACTAATCGACAAGCTACTGACCCGTATTCAGGGCGTAATTCAGGCGCGTGAATCGAAATACATCATGATGCATGCACCAACCGAGCGTCTGGATGATGTCATCGCCCTGCTGCCAGGTGCCGAACGACCAACCATTCTGCCGCTGGCGGGTGATCAACAGCGCGTCGCCATGCACATGGTGAGTAGCGAAACCCTGTTCTGGGAAACGATGGAAAAACTGAAGGAACTGGGCGCGAGTTCGATTCTGGTCCTGCCAATTGAGAAGATGATGGAGTAATAGCCATGAGCTTTAACACAATCATTGACTGGAATAGCTGTACTGCGGAGCAACAACGCCAACTGTTAATGCGCCCGGCGATCTCCGCCTCTGAAAGCATCACCCGTATCGTCCGTGAAATTTTAGATAACGTGAAAGCACGCGGCGATGACGCCTTACGGGAATACAGCGCGAAGTTTGATAAAACCAAGGTTACCGCGCTGAAAGTGTCTGCTGAAGAAATCGCCGCAGCCTGCGAACGCCTGAGCGACGACCTGAAACAGGCGATGGCGGTAGCAGTAAAGAACATTGAAACCTTCCACAATGCGCAAAAACTGCCGACGGTAGATATCGAAACCCAGCCAGGCGTACGTTGCCAGCAGGTCACCCGCCCGGTAGCTTCAGTGGGTTTGTATATTCCTGGCGGCTCTGCCCCACTCTTCTCAACCGTATTAATGCTGGCGACTCCAGCGCGTATTGCAGGTTGTAATAAAGTGGTGCTGTGCTCACCGCCGCCGATTGCCGATGAGATCCTCTACGCGGCGCAACTGTGCGGCGTGCAGGATGTATTTAACGTCGGCGGCGCACAAGCCATTGCCGCACTGGCCTTTGGTACTGAATCCGTACCAAAAGTGGACAAAATTTTCGGACCGGGTAACGCCTTTGTGACTGAAGCGAAACGTCAGGTGAGCCAGCGTCTGGACGGTGCAGCAATCGATATGCCCGCAGGCCCGTCGGAAGTGCTGGTGATTGCCGATAGCGGCGCAACGCCGGACTTCGTGGCTTCAGATTTGCTCTCTCAGGCTGAGCACGGCCCGGATTCACAGGTGATCTTACTGACGCCCGACGCCGATATGGCACGCCGCGTTGCCGAAGCTGTAGAACGTCAACTTGCAGAGTTACCGCGTGCTGAAACTGCACGCCAGGCACTGCTCACCAGCCGCCTGATTGTGACCAACGATTTAGCGCAGTGCGTGACAATCTCCAATCAGTACGGCCCGGAACACCTGATTATTCAAACCCGCAACGCCCGCGAACTGGTCGATAGCATCACCAGCGCCGGTTCGGTATTTCTTGGTGACTGGTCACCGGAATCGGCAGGTGACTACGCCTCCGGCACCAACCACGTGCTGCCGACTTACGGTTACACCGCCACCTGTTCCAGCCTCGGACTGGCGGATTTCCAGAAGCGCATGACCGTGCAGGAATTGTCGAAAGAGGGTTTCTCTGCGTTGGCTTCGACCATTGAAACGCTGGCTACCGCCGAACGCCTGACAGCCCACAAAAATGCCGTGACTTTACGTGTCAACGCCCTTAAGGAGCAAGCATGAGCACCGTGACTATTACCGATTTAGCGCGTGAAAACGTCCGCAACCTGACGCCATATCAGTCAGCGCGTCGACTGGGCGGTAACGGCGATGTCTGGCTGAACGCCAACGAATATCCTACAGCCGTGGAGTTTCAGCTCACTCAGCAAACGCTCAACCGCTATCCGGAATGTCAGCCAAAAGCGGTTATTGAAAATTACGCGCAATATGCCGGCGTAAAACCGGAACAAGTGCTGGTCAGTCGCGGCGCAGACGAAGGCATTGAACTACTGATTCGCGCCTTTTGTGAACCGGGTAAAGATGCCATCCTCTATTGCCCGCCAACGTACGGCATGTACAGCGTCAGCGCCGAAACCATTGGCGTCGAGTGTCGCACGGTGCCGACGCTGGAAAACTGGCAACTGGACTTGCAGGGGATTTCCGACAAGCTGGACGGCGTGAAAGTGGTTTATGTTTGCAGCCCTAACAACCCGACCGGGCAACTGATCAATCCGCAAGATTTTCGCACTCTGCTGGAGTTAACCCGCGGAAAAGCCATTGTGGTTGCCGATGAAGCCTATATTGAGTTTTGCCCGCAGGCATCGCTGGCGGGCTGGCTGGCGGAATATCCGCACCTGGCTATTTTGCGCACCCTTTCGAAAGCTTTTGCTCTGGCGGGTCTCCGTTGTGGGTTTACGCTGGCAAACGAAGAAGTCATCAACCTGCTGATGAAAGTGATCGCCCCCTACCCACTCTCAACGCCGGTTGCCGACATTGCGGCACAGGCGTTAAGCCCGCAGGGGATCGTCGCCATGCGCGAACGGGTGGCGCAAATTATTGCAGAACGCGAATACCTGATTGCCGCACTGAAAGAGATCCCCTGCGTGGAGCAGGTTTTCGACTCCGAAACCAACTACATTCTGGCACGCTTTAAAGCCTCCAGCGCAGTGTTTAAATCTTTGTGGGATCAGGGCATTATCTTACGTGATCAGAATAAACAACCCTCTTTAAGCGGCTGCCTGCGAATTACCGTCGGAACCCGTGAAGAAAGCCAGCGCGTCATTGACGCCTTACGTGCGGAGCAAGTTTGATGAGTCAGAAGTATCTTTTTATCGATCGCGATGGAACCCTGATTAGCGAGCCGCCGAGTGATTTTCAGGTGGACCGTTTTGACAAACTCGCCTTTGAACCGGGCGTGATCCCGGAACTGCTGAAGCTGCAAAAAGCAGGCTATAAGCTGGTGATGATCACCAACCAGGATGGTCTTGGAACACAACGTTTCCCGCAGGCGGATTTCGATGGCCCGCACAATCTGATGATGCAGATCTTTACCTCGCAAGGCGTGCAGTTTGATGAAGTGCTGATTTGCCCGCACCTGCCCGACGATGAATGTGACTGCCGCAAGCCGAAGGTAAAACTGGTGGAGCGTTATCTCGCTGAGCAGGCGATGGATCGCGCCAGCAGTTACGTGATTGGCGATCGTGCGACCGATATTCAACTTGCTGAAAACATGGGTATTAATGGTTTACGCTACAACCGCGAAACCCTGAACTGGCCGATGATTGGTGAGCAACTCACTAAACGCAATCGTTATGCCCACGTAGTGCGCAACACCAAAGAGACGCAGATTGACGTTCAGGTGTGGCTGGATCGCGAAGGTGGCAGCAAGATTAACACTGGTGTTGGTTTCTTTGATCACATGCTGGATCAGATTGCCACCCACGGTGGTTTCCGTATGGAAATCAATGTCAAAGGCGATCTCTATATTGACGATCACCACACCGTCGAAGATACCGGGCTGGCGCTGGGCGAAGCGTTAAAAATTGCCCTTGGCGACAAACGCGGCATCTGCCGGTTTGGTTTTGTCTTGCCGATGGATGAATGCCTCGCACGCTGCGCGCTGGATATCTCTGGTCGCCCGCACCTGGAATATAAAGCTGAGTTTACCTACCAGCGCGTGGGCGATCTCAGCACCGAAATGATCGAACACTTCTTCCGTTCACTCTCTTACACCATGGGCGTGACCCTGCACCTGAAAACCAAAGGTAAAAACGATCACCACCGTGTGGAGAGTCTGTTCAAAGCCTTTGGTCGCACCCTGCGCCAGGCCATCCGCGTGGAAGGCGACACCCTGCCCTCGTCGAAAGGAGTGCTGTAATGAACGTGGTGATCCTTGATACCGGCTGCGCCAACCTGAACTCGGTGAAGTCTGCCATTGCGCGTCACGGCTATGAACCAAAGGTCAGCCGTGACCCGGACGTCGTGTTGCTGGCCGATAAACTGTTTTTACCCGGCGTTGGCACCGCGCAAGCGGCGATGGATCAGGTGCGTGAGCGCGAACTGTTTGATCTCATCAAAGCCTGTACTCAACCGGTGCTGGGCATCTGTTTAGGAATGCAACTGCTGGGGCGACGCAGCGAAGAGAGCAACGGCATCGATTTGCTGGGCATCATCGACGAAGATGTACCGAAAATGACCGACTTTGGTCTGCCATTGCCGCATATGGGCTGGAACCGCGTTTACCCACAGGCTGGCAACCGCCTGTTTCAGGGGATTGAAGACGGCGCGTACTTTTACTTTGTTCACAGCTACGCCATGCCGGTCAATCCGTGGACCATCGCCCAGTGCAACTACGGCGAACCGTTCACCGCGGCGGTACAAAAAGATAACTTCTATGGCGTGCAGTTCCACCCGGAACGCTCCGGTGCCGCTGGCGCTAAGTTGCTGAAAAACTTCCTGGAGATGTGATGATTATTCCGGCATTAGATTTAATCGACGGCACCGTGGTGCGTCTCCATCAGGGCGATTACGGCAAGCAGCGTGATTATGGCAACGACCCGCTGCCGCGCTTACAGGATTACGCCGCCCAAGGTGCTGAAGTGCTGCACCTGGTGGATCTGACCGGGGCAAAAGATCCGGCTAAACGTCAAATCCCGCTGATTAAAACCCTGGTCGCGGGCGTTAACGTTCCGGTGCAGGTTGGCGGCGGCGTGCGTAGCGAAGAAGACGTGGCGGCGTTACTGGAAGCAGGCGTTGCGCGCGTGGTGGTTGGCTCCACCGCGGTGAAATCACCTGATGTGGTGAAAGGCTGGTTTGAACGCTTCGGAGCCGATGCCTTAGTGCTGGCGCTGGATGTCCGTATTGACGAGCAAGGCAACAAACAGGTGGCAGTCAGCGGCTGGCAAGAGAACTCAGGCGTTTCGCTGGAACAACTGGTGGAAACCTATCTGCCCGTCGGCCTGAAACATGTGCTGTGTACCGATATCTCGCGCGACGGCACGCTGGCAGGTTCTAACGTCTCTTTATATGAAGAAGTCTGCGCCAGATATCCACAGGTGGCGTTTCAGTCCTCCGGCGGTATTGGCAACATTGAAGATGTCGCGGCTCTGCGTGGCACTGGCGTGCGCGGCGTAATAGTTGGCCGGGCATTACTGGAAGGTAAATTCACCGTGAAGGAGGCCATCGCATGCTGGCAAAACGCATAATTCCGTGTCTTGACGTTCGTGATGGTCAGGTGGTGAAAGGCGTACAGTTTCGCAACCATGAAATCATTGGCGATATTGTGCCGCTGGCAAAACGCTACGCCGAAGAAGGTGCAGACGAACTGGTGTTCTACGATATCACCGCTTCCAGCGATGGCCGCGTGGTAGATAAAAGCTGGGTATCTCGCGTGGCGGAAGTGATCGACATTCCGTTCTGCGTGGCGGGTGGGATTAAGTCGCTGGATGACGCCGCGAAAATTCTTTCCTTTGGCGCGGATAAAATTTCCATAAACTCGCCTGCGCTGGCGGATCCGACGTTAATTACTCGCCTGGCGGATCGCTTTGGCGTGCAGTGTATTGTGGTCGGTATTGATACCTGGTACGACGGCGAAACCGGTAAATATCATGTGAATCAATATACCGGCGACGAAAGCCGCACCCGCGTCACTCAGTGGGAAACACTCGACTGGGTACAGGAAGTGCAAAAACGCGGTGCCGGAGAAATCGTCCTCAACATGATGAATCAGGACGGCGTGCGTAACGGTTACGACCTCGAACAACTGAAAAAAGTGCGTGAAGTTTGCCACGTCCCGCTGATTGCCTCCGGTGGCGCGGGCACCATGGAACACTTCCTCGAAGCCTTCCGCGATGCCGACGTTGACGGCGCGCTGGCAGCTTCCGTATTCCACAAACAAATAATCAATATTGGTGAATTAAAAGCGTACCTGGCAACACAGGGCGTGGAGATCAGGATATGTTAACAGAACAACAACGTCGCGAACTGGACTGGGAAAAAACCGACGGACTTATGCCGGTGATTGTGCAACACGCGGTATCTGGCGAAGTGCTAATGCTGGGCTATATGAACCCGGAAGCCTTAGACAAAACCATCGAAAGCGACAAAGTCACCTTCTTCTCGCGCACTAAACAGCGACTGTGGACCAAAGGCGAAACGTCGGGCAATTTCCTCAATGTGGTGAGTATTGCACCGGACTGCGACAACGACACTTTATTAGTGCTGGCTAATCCCATCGGTCCGACCTGCCACAAAGGCACCAGCAGCTGCTTCGGCGACACCGCTCACCAATGGCTGTTCCTGTATCAACTGGAACAATTGCTCGCCGAACGCAAATCTGCCGACCCGGAAACCTCTTACACTGCCAAACTGTATGCCAGCGGCACCAAACGCATTGCGCAAAAAGTGGGCGAAGAAGGCGTGGAAACCGCACTGGCAGCAACGGTACATGACCGCTTTGAGCTGACCAACGAGGCATCTGATTTGATGTATCACCTGCTGGTATTGTTGCAGGATCAGGATCTGGATTTAACGACGGTAATTGAGAACCTGCGTAAACGGCATCAGTGAGTTGCGGAGTAAGCGGATGCGATATTGTTGTCGCATCCGGCAAAAAAAAGGGCAAGGTGTCACCACCCTGCCCTTTTTCTTTAAAACCGAAAAGATTACTTCGCGTTGTAATTACGCAGAGCGTTACGCCCCAACACAATCCCCGCGCCAACCATGCCGCCCAGCAGCACCGCCAGAATCAAGGTAATTGCCTTTTTCGGGCTATCGCGACGAATAGGTAACGTCGGTTTCATTACATAGCGGTAAGCATGAATATCAAGTTTATCAACGTCAAGATTGTCGATATCCAGCAGGTTTTGACGAGTCTGATAGTAGTTTGATGAGAACACCAACGGACGGGTCGCCTCATGCTTAATCATCGACTCCAGCGCTTCGCTCCCCAAAAGGAACATAGTATCTTGGGTTACATCCTGTGTCTGCTGAATCTGTGGCTTTGTCACCTGCGCCTGATTCGCATACTGCAACGCTTCCTGAATCTGACGGATACGCAGATCTTTCTGCTCTTGAGCGACTACTTCCTGCGTCTTCAGAGAATCCTGCAAGTTTTTCATTTGCAGCGCGATGTTGTCTTTCAGGTCTTGTTCCAGTTCTTCATTTACCTGGTCGTCAACTTGCTGGATATACTTCGCCAGCTGCTTCTGCGCACCTTCAGGTGTTTCACCCACATAAGAAACCGCTAAAGGTAATGACTGATTTTTAACGGTAGGCTCAATGGTCAGTTTTTCAGGTTCTTCCTGATTATCCAGCGTTTCTGCTAATGCAGAAAATGTCGTGCTGAAACGACCAATTAACATCGACTGGATCTCAGACACTTTCGGCGCTGCCGAACCATAAATCACATTTATGGCATTGTTATAACCAGCGATTTGCCCCACATCAGGTTGAGTAACGATAGCTGTGGAAGTCCACTTTTCTTTGGCAACGGCCAGATACCCTATAGCCAGGGCAATAGCAACAATGACAGAGATGATAATTGTCATCTTGCCGCGCCACAACTGCACCAGTAAATCAATCAAATCAATCTGTTCCGGGTCATGGTTTTGCCCAGAAACATTATTATTTTCTACTCTCATCATTACCCTAACGGACGAAATAATTTTAAGTCGCCATAGTTTAGCGATAATCGCCATGAATGCTATAGGATAAATGATAAAAATAATGAATTATTACAAAGGGAACATAAGAGAATCAGGGCGAAAATCGCCCTGATAACAGGATGTTAGTCACTGCCAAAGAGATCGCGGGTGTAGACTTTGTCTGCCACATCCTTAAGCTCTTCTGCCATACGGTTGGAAATAATGACGTCGGCTTGTTGTTTGAAGGTGGCGAGATCTCGTTCCAGGCGAGAGTTGAAGAATGAGTCTTCTTTCATCACTGGCTCGTATATGATCACTTCAACGCCTTTCGCCTTGATACGTTTCATAATCCCCTGAATGGAAGACGCACGGAAGTTATCTGACCCGCTCTTCATAATCAGACGATAAATACCCACCACTTGCGGTTTGCGTGACAAAATGGCATCGGCAATAAAGTCTTTACGTGTGCGGTTAGCATCGACAATTGCCGAAATCAGGTTATTCGGCACAGACTGGTAGTTCGCCAGTAACTGCTTGGTATCTTTCGGCAGACAATAACCACCATAACCAAACGACGGATTGTTGTAATGGTTGCCAATTCGCGGATCGAGACAAACGCCTTCGATAATCTGGCGAGTATTCAGACCTAAACTTTCTGCATAGCTATCCAGTTCATTAAAGTATGCTACGCGCATCGCCAGATAGGTATTAGCGAAAAGTTTAATCGCTTCTGCTTCGGTTGAATCGGTAAACAGGGTCGGGATATTTTGCTTAATCGCGCCTTCCTGTAATAACGCAGCAAAACGTTCTGCGCGTTCTGAACGCTCACCAATGACAATACGTGACGGATGGAGATTATCGTAAAGAGCTTTACCTTCACGGAGAAATTCCGGAGAGAAAATAAGGTTATCGATACCCAGACGTTCTTTAATTGATTTGGTGAAACCTACCGGAATTGTAGATTTAATCACCATGACAGCATTAGGATTAATTTCTGTCACATCGCGAATGACCGCTTCCACGCTTGAGGTATTAAAATAATTTGTTTTCGGATCATAATCGGTAGGCGTGGCAATAATAACGTAATCGGCATTTTTATACGCGTCATACTTATCTGTCGTAGCACGGAAATTGAGATCTTTAGTCGCCAGATACTCTTCAATATCCTTATCAACAATCGGTGACTGCTTCTTGTTAAGCATGTCCACTTTGGCCTGAACGATATCCAGTGCAACCACTTCGTGATTTTGCGCAATCAGAATACCATTTGAAAGACCAACATAACCTGTTCCTGAAATTGTTATTTTCATTAGCTCTGACTTCTTCCGGTTAAACATTTAGAGTGGTCATTAATCCACCACCACAACTTCATCTACTGCGGGATTTTTAACGCTGATGTAGATGAACTGTCAAGGCAGCGATCCTGCTGTGCGGCGCTGTATTATATCGCGTTTTTAACTATAAATTATAAAAAAAGGCCATAACCTGCCGCTTTGTATAATAAAAAAGCCCGGAGGGTTTCTCCGGGCCTTGCATTGATTAATTGATTTAAATCAGATTAATCCAGCCATTCGGTATGGAACACACCTTCTTTATCAATGCGCTTATAAGTATGCGCACCGAAATAGTCACGCTGTGCCTGGATCAGGTTCGCAGGCAGAACAGCGGCGCGGTAGCTGTCATAATAGGCAACCGCAGCGGCGAAGGTCGGAACCGGGATACCGTTCTGTACCGCATAAGCGACGACATCGCGCAGCGCCTGCTGGTAGTCATCGGCAATTTGCTTGAAGTACGGAGCCAGCAGCAGGTTAGCGATCTGCGGATTTTCGGCATAGGCATCGGTGATTTTCTGCAGGAACTGCGCACGGATGATGCAGCCAGCACGGAAAATCTTCGCGATTTCGCCGTAGTTCAGATCCCAGTTGTACTCTTCAGACGCAGCACGCAGCTGAGAGAAGCCTTGGGCGTAAGAAACGATTTTGCCCAGATACAGAGCACGACGAACTTTTTCGATGAACTCAGCCTTGTCGCCAGCTGGCTGCGCTTGCGGGCCAGAGAGAACTTTAGACGCGGCAACACGCTGATCTTTCAGAGAAGAGATATAACGTGCAAACACAGACTCGGTAATCAGCGACAGCGGTTCGCCGAGATCCAGCGCGCTCTGGCTGGTCCATTTACCGGTACCTTTGTTTGCTGCTTCATCCAGAATCACATCAACCAGGTAGTTACCGTCTTCATCTTTTTTGGTGAAGATGTCTTTGGTGATGTCGATCAGGTAGCTGCTCAGTTCACCGTTATTCCACTCGGTAAAGGTCTGCGCCAGTTCTTCGTTGGAGAGGTTCAGACCACCTTTAAGCAGAGAATAGGCTTCAGCAATCAGTTGCATATCACCGTATTCGATACCGTTGTGAACCATCTTCACATAGTGACCTGCGCCATCGGCACCAATATAGGTAACGCACGGTTCGCCGTCTTCAGCCACTGCGGCGATTTTGGTCAGGATCGGTGCAACCAGTTCATAGGCTTCTTTCTGCCCACCAGGCATAATGGAAGGACCTTTCAGCGCACCTTCTTCACCGCCGGAAACACCGGTACCAATGAAGTTAAAGCCTTCTGCAGAAAGCTCACGATTACGACGAATGGTGTCCTGGAAGAAGGTATTACCACCATCAATGATGATGTCACCTTTATCGAGGTATGGCTTGAGGGAATCAATAGCAGCATCCGTGCCTGCACCTGCTTTCACCATTAACAGGATGCGACGAGGCGTTTCCAGAGATTCAACAAACTCTTTCACCGTATAGTAAGGAACCAGTTTTTTGCCTGGATTTTCGGCAATCACTTCTTCGGTCTTTTCACGGGAACGGTTGAAAATAGAGACGGTATAACCACGGCTTTCGATGTTGAGCGCGAGGTTGCGCCCCATCACTGCCATACCGACTACGCCGATCTGTTGCTTTGACATTGTTTACTCCTGTCAGGGGGTTACCGCGGGATTTGACGGTTAAAAAGGATAACAGATATAAAATAAGACATGCAATAAATGAATGATAGACTCAATTATTATCAATGTTTTAAAATTAAACAAATAGAGTTAAACTCTTAAGCGTGTTTTCTTAATGCACGCTGGATATAATGCAGAAAATAATACATTGCCTTTACATATCCAAAACCAAGATAATAACGGTAAAACTCCCATTGCGATTTTATTATTTTTATCTTATTCGATGATAAACTTAAATGACCTTCGCGATAAAATGCTAGGTTTTTATTTAGGCAGTGGGCATAATCTATTTTTTGCAGGATTATTAGCCATAATGCCATATCTTGACGCTTTCGTATGAGTGGCATATATACTTTACCCACAACTTCCGTGTCATAAATTGCAGTAAGGCATCCGATAACATTGGATTTCAGTAAAGAAGAAAAATCGACTTTTGATGGGGGTTGAATATCTTTTTTAATATTACCATATGCATCAATTTTACTATATGCAGTATAAGTAAGGGCGTAGCCATTCATAATCATATAATTAATCTGCTCTTTTAGTTTATCGGGTGCCCATAGATCATCACTATCTAAAAAAGCCAAAAATCGTCCACTAGACTCTTTTATTGAGTTGTTTCTTGCTGCGCCTGCGCCTTTATTTTTATCTGAAACAAAAAGTTTTATCCTGTCATCTTGCTCAACAAATTCTTTAACTATCTGACAAGTTCTATCTGTTGAGCAGTCATCAGTAATTAACAACTCCCAATTAGAATATGTTTGTTCTATTACCGATTTTATACTTTCCTTAATTGTGAATTCAGAATTATAACTGGGCATAATAATTGACACAAGATAATCCATTATTATTTCCTCCCTTTATTTTGATCGTAGCCTTTCGGGTTTTTTATTTGCCAATTCCAAGAATCTCGTAGCATATCCTCTAAATTGAATTTGGCTGACCAACCGAGTTCATTGAAGGCTAACATTGGATCAGACCAACATTCTGCTATATCTCCATCTCGCCTTGATATAACACACTTATTTATTTTTCTAGCTATAATTCTCTCGAAAGTATCAACCAACTCTAATACTGAATATCCTTTACCTGTACCTAAATTATATATCCTGATAGAATTTTCTTTAAACTCTGCATTCAAAGCAGCAATATGTCCATCGGCAAGATCCATAACATGAATAAAATCCCGAACTCCATATCCATCCCTGGTAGGATAATCATTCCCAAATATTTTCAATGAATCTAATTCGCCTATAGCAACCTTAGTGAGATATGGTACAAGATTATTAGGAATCCCATTCGGAGCCTCACCTATCATTCCACTGGGATGTGCTCCTACCGGATTAAAGTATCGTAATGAAATAATATCAAAACCATAATTTGCTTTTGCAAAATCACAAAGGATTTGTTCTGCCATTAATTTCGAAGTGCCATAAGGATTTGTTGTACCACCTACTTTACATTTTTCATTTAATGGAATTTGTTCAGGCTCACCATAAACCGTTGCAGAAGAACTAAAAATAATTTTCTTGGCTTTGCTATTTATCATAGCACTAAGGACACTAATTGTTCCCTGAACATTATTCTTATAATATTCAAGAGGCCTACTGATTGACTCAGAAACAGATTTCAACCCAGCAAAATGAATGACCGCATCAATATCTTTATTAATAATTACTTCGTGTAATAATTCTGTGTTAAGTATATCCATTTCGATAAAGCAAATGCTTTTTTGCGTGATATTCTCTACACGCTTAATTACCTCAGATGAAGAATTAACCAAATTATCCACAACAGTAATTTCATTTTCATTTTCTAATAAGCGAAGTACCGTATGCGAACCAATATAACCAGCACCACCTGTTACTAGGATATTCATATTACTCCTTACGATATCGCATGATAATTTTTCTTTTAATTCTCTCTAAAAAAGAAAGCTTCCAACTTTTAGCCCAATGATGTATAGCATAACAATCTTTTGTTATATATCTATAAAGTAATTGTGATCGTTTGGCACTACCATAAGGGTTATATGGATAAAAATACTTATCAGAGTATATTGTGATATCTTTAATAGTAGAAATATCTTGTGAATCTATTTTTTTTACACCATGTAAGTCCAAAATATTCTTTAAAAGAAAAGGAATTGTTTGCATACCATTTGCTTTTATGACAGCTGCTTTTAGCTCTTGGAAAAGCCAAAATTTGGGTTCACAACCCAAAATACCACAACTAGGCGTATCAATATCTTCTTCGCCGATAAATGCAATATTTTTTCGCAATGCAGAAATATCCCGAACTAATTCCATATCAGTATCGAGATATATACCACCAAAACGATATAATACATCACATCGGATCAAATCTGCAGCAAATGCAAACTTTTTCCTTTGGATCATTTCTTCAACAAAATCATTCTGACCAAATTCCTTTCTATAAGAATCCTCATTCCATAAATAGCAATCGTAATTTACAGCATGTTCTTTCCACGACTCCATACAATCTAAATATATTTTAGGGATTTCACTTTTACCAAGCCAAATATAATGAATTATTGCCGGTATCATAACGATTTTCCTTTAACTTTATTCTTGATTTTTACAAGAAAAAGACATGTAATAAATAAAACGAAAACAGTAAATTTTGTCTTTTTCTTTACAACTATTAGATTACTAATATTAAAAATGGGAATAAAATGAAAAACGGTTTGTTTAATGACATTAATACCAAGACCTTTTAGATTCAAGTTATTGATAACAAAAGCCATAGTGCCATTGATATTTTTCCGCAAAAGATCAGTATAATTAGAAGTTAAACCTCCTGGTAAATATTCACTATAATAGATGATCTCATTGAAATATTTAAAGTAGCCATTTTCTAAAATTGAATTCCAAACCAATGCCTCAGTTATAAAATTTTCACCATCAAAAACAGGAAATTGATTTTTAAGTAAAGAATCACGTTTTATGATTAATGCTTTATCTCCCTTTGTACCTGCAAACTTTTCCAGAGAAATATTTTCAATTGTTTCCGCTTTACCTACAATCTCTTTTGTAGTTTTATACCCCTTCAGGAAAACCATCCCTTTACATTTATCATCAACAATTGCCTGGATTTTTTCATTGGCTAGAGCAATAGCGTTGGGCGTTAATATATCATCACTATCAACAATAAATATCCAGTTAAACGATGACATTTCTATCCCTATATTTAAGGCTGTGTGTTTTCCACCGTTCTTCTTATATCTATATATGATTTTAAATGGGGATGTCGACGCTATTTTGTCAATAACCTCTTTTAAATTATCAGTAGAACCATCATCAATTATCACCCATTCAAAATCATAAGATTGTTGTGACATTAAGGATTCATATAATTCATAGACTAACAAAGCTCGATTGAATACAGGAGTAATTACTGAAATTGACATCTAACCCTTCCAAAATCATTAATCAAACGCCATGGGAAAATAATATACTTCAAACTCTGTAATTGCATTTTAAACATATTTTTAGTTTTTGGTATAAATATAAAAATCAAAAAGTTAGCAATAAAATAAGAAAGCAATGATACAGAAGCAGCGCCAACCGCTCCATATTTTGGTATAACAATGATATTCAAAGTTATATTCAAAATTGCAGCAATAATGGTTTTTATCACTTCTAAATTAATATAATTCTTACTAAATAACCATTTAGATGAAAATGATCCTAAAAAAACAAAAACACCACTCCACATATGAACCATTAATACTTGCGCCGATAAATCCATATTATCGCCATATAGTATTTTTATAATTATAGGTGACAGAGCAATCATAATAATTGCACCATATATAGAGATTACACTTACAACTCCGCATATCCATTTCAAAAAGATAAATGATTCTTCCTCTCCTATTTTTTCAAGCTGAACAATTTTTGGAAAAAAAGCGTTCGCTATCAAACCTCCACACATAAACCAGATGGCTGATAACCTAAGAGCTGCACTAAATGCCCCAGCCTCTTTTGTACCTGTAAGAGACTCTAATAAGATAACATCACACTGTGTAAATAGTGATACACTAATAGTTGATACAATGAGTTTACTCCCCATAAAAAAATACATTTTGACTAATTCTAAATCAATCGTCCATTTTGCTGAATAAGGGAAATAGAATTTGTATATAGTAAAACTAAAAAGAGCTTGAATTAAATAAAAGAAAACATAAGCATAAAAGACATGCCAACCAAAATATATACAACACCAAAGATAACCATATGAAACGGCCACACTACTTAGAATTGTGATAGCACGATATTTTGATTCAACCAATGCCGAATAATGAAAAAATATTACTTTAGCATACAAGCTAAAAAAATTAGCAACGATTAATATCGCCACGAATATAAAAGCGAACGGTATATCATAGTAAAAATAAATAACAATGGTAATAAAAGCAGATGCATATAATAACAGTCCTAAAAACTGTAAGAATAATGCACATCCAATCTCAGTGCCCGTTGATGATGGATTTTCAACAATTCTTTTAACTACGACTATATCAATGCCAAATAAAAATAACGATAGTAATATTTGTGAGATATTCATTATCGTTGCCCAACTACCCAAGATATCTAACCCATAGATTCTTTTGATAGAAGCAAAAAGTGACAACTGAAATACCAGCATGAACACTCGGTCACTCAACAACCAAAATAGGTTACTTAAGTATTTTTTCACGTGCTAGTTACCTTCATTGATATAGTTAACACCTTTATCAATTGCCTCCAATATGTAATCAATCATACCATACACACCCTCAGTAAATGGATGATTATTTAGGAAAGTAAACATGTTATTCCCTAAAGACACATTATACATTAAATACAAAAAAGGCACTAAATTTACTACATATAAACAAATAAGTAGGGCATATTTACTCCTACCTTTTCTCTCAAAAGCTTTTAGATAAGGTAAAATAAAGTAGGGATAAAAACCAAAAATAATCATACCCAATCTATTCGAAAGTGCTGGGAAAGGTAATAATATTAAGAATAGAAAACACTCCTTACAAAATAAAATCTTATTAAAATCATCACATTTACTTCTCTTCCCTATCATTATAATAAAGCATATATTTACGACTGTAATGATAATATAATTTAACGGCAAACGTGTGAATTTATCGTTCCCAGAAACTGAAGTGAATTTCGATAATAGCACAGAATAAATTGGCGTATTATAAACCACAAAAAACACAACTAAAAGTCCAATAAGAATAGAAAAAACAATTTTTGCATATGAGTATTTTTTTGAACCAAAGATCATATAAACTGCATATATAAAAACATTAACAACTGCAGACATGTGAAAAAAAACACTCAACAAAAAAAAGATATATTTTTTAAATGAACGCTCATTTATAGCATACAGAAAAACAACCACAGATAAAACCTGTCGAAGAAAATATGATGTAACTTCTATAAATCCTAAGTTAAAAAAGAAAAGCGATAATAAAAAAAGTTTATATTTTTTATCAACATCTTTAAGAATCTTGGATAAAAAAAAGACGATCAGAAAATAAGTAGAAAGTAAAAATACTTCATCATTGCCACCTGAAATATACCCAATAAATTTCATGATGGCTAAAAACATAAATTCCAGCCCATCACCAAATCTTGAATAGCCAAAAACATCAATTAAATTATAATTTAACTCATGGTAAACATGAAGATACTCTGCAATATCTCCAAATGGTTTTAGTGTGGAAAAAAAAATAATAATAAAAACCAATAGTGCATAAAAATAAAAATTACGCAATACAGGGTGTAACAATGGCGAGAGGGCACCAATAAATATCAATACAACAAGAGGGAAAAAGAATGTTGCCAATAATAACAAAGGAATAAAATATACAATACAGTTATTATTTGACAATGAATTTTCATTGCTGTTTTTATAAATATTCATATCGGGAATATCCTTTTAGCAGAATAAATAATGCAGCTATTTTTTTAATTCTGCCGCATTTTTTTTTAAAAAGAAATTTTTTCACCCAGAATATGAAGATATATAGTAACCCTAAATATCTACCACCACAGCGTACAAAAATAGCACTTCTATCTGATAGGGCATCTGTTTCATTATAAATTTTTTTACCAGAACTTTCTATTGGATGCACAGTAATTGTGACAGGTATAAAAATAATATTATTTTTTGTTTTCATAAGATCCGTAACAAAAATCGGTTCTTCACCCGCTTTATATCTAGCCCCCAATCCGAAACACTCATCAAACCAAACATTACATTCCTGTATTTGATTCACATTAAGGCACATTTCTATTGAAGAAATGTTAAATGCTGACAATCTATTTAGCCTTTTCCTCATTAGCGGATATTTTTTCCTTAGTCTTCCGTCTTGCGTACAACTTTGAATTTGATAATGATACTTGCCTCTATCTTCGATTATTCTATCTTTTAGTTCATAAAGTCCATTAACAAGGTAAGCGACATCATCATCACTTATAATCATATAATCAACGCTTTTTTGAAATGCAGTAGCCAATAAAATATTTCTGCTTTTACTTAACCCTTTACAGTATGTCGTTATTATTATCACATTGTTTTTCTTACAAATATCCCCATATTGTTTTTGCTTATCAGTCACTTGATGTGAAATTATTATTAAAAATTCATCTGGTATATTTTTTATTTTTTCCCAAACCTGATTTATTCCATTATTTAATGTTGATATACCTATAGCTATTTTCATCTCGGTTATCTATTTTAGACCTATGAATATAAATAACGCTACCGCCCCTGGCTTTACAGCTACCAGAGCACTGCATGCATGTCTACGATGTGACGAGCGTTACCCACTCGCGCTTAACTCGAAAAATTCAAACGCTAATTGTCTTACCAATCCGCTCTGGAAACAAGGAAAATCCTGGAAAACTTTGACTAAAATCCTATTGCTAACTCGTTGTTATTCTGATTGTTTATATAAAACAACGGCAGGAATACTCGCAACAAATTACTTTCGCCACGAATCCTCACTGCCGTTATAATTTTCTTATCAACCGTTACATCCGGTCAGATTTTCATTATTCGCTTAACAGCTTCTCAATCCCTTTACGGAACTTCGCCCCTTCTTTCAGGTTGCGCAGTCCATACTTCACAAACGCCTGCATATAGCCCATTTTTTTACCGCAGTCGTAGCTTTCACCAGTCATCAGCATTGCATCAACGGACTGTTTTTTCGCCAGTTCAGCAATGGCATCAGTCAGCTGAATACGCCCCCATGCACCAGGTTGAGTGCGTTCAAGTTCCGGCCAAATATCGGCAGAAAGCACATAGCGACCAACGGCCATGATGTCTGAGTCCAGCGTTTGTGGCTGATCCGGTTTTTCGATGAATTCAACAATGCGGCTGACTTTGCCTTCACGGTCCAGCGGTTCTTTGGTCTGAATGACGGAGTATTCAGAGAGGTCACCCGGCATACGTTTTGCCAGCACCTGGCTACGGCCCGTTTCATTGAAGCGCGCAATCATGGCAGCAAGGTTGTAGCGCAGCGGGTCGGCGCTGGCGTCGTCGATCACTACGTCTGGCAGTACCACGACAAATGGGTTGTCGCCAATGGCGGGTCGTGCACATAAAATGGAGTGGCCTAAACCTAAAGGTTCGCCCTGACGCACGTTCATAATGGTCACGCCAGGCGGACAGATGGACTGTACTTCCGCCAACAGTTGGCGCTTCACGCGCAGTTCAAGGAGAGATTCTAATTCATAAGAGGTGTCGAAGTGGTTTTCGACCGCGTTCTTGGACGCGTGAGTTACCAGGAGGATTTCTTTGATCCCTGCAGCCACAATCTCGTCAACAATGTACTGAATCATTGGCTTGTCGACGATCGGTAGCATCTCTTTGGGAATCGCCTTAGTGGCAGGCAACATATGCATCCCAAGACCTGCTACCGGTATAACTGCTTTTAAATTCGTCATTCTTTTCCTACCTCTAAGTGGCTGATAGTGCGTAAATTATTGCCGCAGGTTAGCCAAACGTTATGGCTATATACCAAAGCTTAGCTCCGCATAACTTTGATTAAACCTTACGATAACACTACACACCATCAGCATCTGGGTTACTCGGATTACTCGGAAATCCACATACTGATAATTTAATCAGTACCTCTTTCCGAATAATCGTAGTCCAACCTGGTCCTTTTTTCTCTGACTCGTCTGCATTACTCAGAAACAAACGTTATGTCGTCTTTTTTGGCATGGACGAATTCATACTGCAGAGTTCGATCCAGACCTTGCGACAGCGTATACGGTGCCACAAAACCTGAAGAATGCACTTTCGTTGCGTCAAACTGTGTTGTTGCGCAGAATTTTTTCACGCGCACAGAGCTGACAGCGTATTTTTTGCCCGTAATTTTGCTCAAGATATCAAAGCAATATCCACCCAGCATTCCTAGTGGGTAAGGCAAGTGCATAGAAGGGATCTTTTTGTTCAGGCTTTGTTCAACTTCAGCAACCAACTGGTTCATGTTCAGGTCTGGCTTATCAACGTAGTTATAAACCTCATAACCTGCGGCAACATTCTTCAGTTTGTACTTGATAAACTCAACAATGTTTCCAACATAAGCCATGGACTTATAGTTAGTCCCTGCGCCCACCATCATAAACTTGCCGCCAGCGATCTGTTTCAGCAAGTTATAAACGTTACCGCGGTTGCGTTCACCGAAGATAACGGTAGGACGGATGATGGTTAATGAACGTTCTGTTGGTGCTTTGTTATACCATTCACGCAGCACTTCCTCTGCCTGCCACTTACTTTTGCCGTAGTGGTTGAAAGGGTCGTGTGGATGGTTTTCGTCAGGGTTGTGTTTGTTCAAACCATAAACAGCAACGGAACTGGTAAAGATGATATTTTTAACGCCATTTTTTTCCATGGCCGCCAGCACATTGCGGGTACCCTGAACATTGACATCATAATAGAGAGAAGTAGGGCTGACGTCATCGCGGTGTTCCGCTGCCAGTAGCACAACAGTGTCAAAACCGGCTAACGCCTGGTCGAGTGCCTGTTGATCACGAACATCGCCAATCTGTGTGATTTCTGGATAAAAGTGGCTCTGCTGTTTGTCCAGGTTCTTGATATTAAAGTCAGCAATTGCCGTTTCAAGTAGTCGGGTTCCTACGAATCCGGAAGCTCCTATGAGCAAAACGTTATCGTTCATAAATCACTTTAGTCTGGTTGTTACGTAAGAAACACAAGATAAAGATGAGTACCTTCCCTGAGTAGTCAATGCTGCCCAGCCCCAGCTTTAACAGTTAGTGTGAGGATTATAATCTTTTAGAACATTATATCCAGTAAGTTTATGAATGGTCGCAAATCTATTCCCTCCGTTCCGGCAATCTAAAGTTAATCTTTTCCACATTAACAATATGGTGATTAACTCTGTCGATATCGACGGAGCTTTGCCCTTTTTCATTCACCGCATGAACATTTGCAAGTGACAGCAGTGTTTCTTTTTTCGCCATAAAGACGCCGCGAACGTCTTTGCGCATGTCGAAGTTCATACTCAATGCTGGTCCAACTGAGGATTCCTGCATCACATTGATATTACGCATAAAAAGGTGTTGCGGTTTATTGTGTAGCTCAAGCGACGCACGCTTCATCTCAATGTTAGTCAGCGCCACAAAGGAGACAGCATTCCCGGCAGAGATTTGGATACCGCGCAATTTGTAAGCAAGGTGGGTATTATCCAGTTGAATATTATTCACTCGGAAATTTTGCGGTATCGAGAGATATTTGCCTTTAATTACCCCATAGCCGATTAACATCCCGGCGCTATTAATCATTTCAATATTATCAATCACAAAATTGTCACAACCGTAAATAGCAACTGTCGCGTTATCAATGCCTGCTTTCTTACTGAAATCCGGCGTGATATTGCGGGCTTTGATATTACGAATAACAAAATGTTTACCATTTTCAACATGGATCAACTGCCGACAATCCGATCCCGTGATATTCGCCACGACAAAGTTTTTCACTGCCTGGTCTTCCGGGTACTTATTATCGTAGGTACTTCCCGCAAGGCCTATGCCGATTCCCCAGTTGATTTTGCCGTTGGTACAGTTGATGCGCTCGATGACATGGTCGGAGATCAAAATATCACTGTCGTTAATTGCCACGTTCCATTCAATGGCGTCGCCCTGTAAGTCGCTGAACTTACAGTTGGTGATGTTGGCACCGATAATCTGGTTATGAAATCCCTGGCGTAAGATGGCGTAATTAGCGTGGCTGACAGTGAGGTTATCGATGGTCAGGTTGCGCATGACCCGTTTGTTTTTGCCGCCGATATAAATCTGCGTTACCGGACCAAAGCCGCTCATCGCCAGCCCTTTGATGGTGCAGTCAGAACCACGCACATCCAGGGTGATGTTATGCATACTGCCGCCCTCCTCCCCTGTCACCTGGCAGCCGTCCTGTAAGACAAATCGCCCTCTGCCGTTGCCGCGCAGGCTTCCAAGGATGTGTAACGTTTTACCTGCAGGAATGAAGATGCCGGTGTTGATATTGTCACAAACGAATCCAGCAGGCACGACGACCGTTTGCCCTTCGCTGAAGGCTTGTTTAAATGAGGCGATCCAGTCGTGAGGGTTGTAGTCGTTAATGTTTACGCTTTGTCGGGCGGATAGTGCGCGAGCGAAAGGGGTATGGAGGAAGGCAAGCGCGGAGCTTGCCGTCAGGAAGGTGCGTCGGGAGAGTTTTTTAAATGGCATACGTTCTCCTCTATAAAGCCTGCAGCAAGCTGGCGAGTTCTCGATTAATCACCTGCTGGTTAAAATCGTGTTCGACTTTTTCGCGCGCACGTTTGACGACAGGAGCCAGTTCGTCGGTGTCCAGTTGGCTAAACGCCGCCAGTCGTTGCGCCAGTGCGCGAGCATCGTTCTCAGGCACCAGCCAGCCGGATTTATCGGCCTCCACCAGTTCCGGTATTCCGCTATGCAGAGTAGAAACCACCGGAATACCGACCGCCATCGCTTCCATTAGCGCCACCGGAATACCTTCCATATCGCCATCCGCACCCGTAACCGATGGCAACAGGAAGACATCCGCGTCGTCGAGCATCGCTTTCACTTCATGGCTCGGTTTAAAGCCCGGCATGTCCACCACATCTTCCAGTTGATATTGTTCGATGAGGGTGCGCAGGCGTCGTTCCCACGGGCCAATGCCGAGAATGCGATAGCGAAATGCCACGCCCTGCTCTTTCAACTGACGGCAGGCTTCAATCGCCACATGCAGACCTTTTTTCTCGGTTAAGCGTGCGACGGAGATGATTTCCAGCGGCGTTGCAGGCGCTTTCACCGGACGCGGGCTAAAGCGCGTCATGTCCACGCCCATGCGCGATACGGCGATTTTTTCCCTCGGGCAGCCCATTTTTTGCAGCCTTCCGGCCCACAAATCGCTTATCGGTAACATCAGGTCGCCACGGCGAAACAGTTGTTGATATTCGGGAGTGTAGTGGTTGAGCACTTCCCGACTGGAGATATCAATACCGTGGAAGATGGTGGCAATTTTGCCGCGAATGACACCCAGTTCGCGTAGTTTTGCTGCGGTTACCCCCGCAGGGCCAAAATGAGCGATAAAGACATCGGCATGAAGCGGTGTTACGACCTGGCCGCAAATGGCAGACAAAATCAGGTTCCGCGACTCGGCACCATAGCGTTTGAGGTTGAGCGCCTGCCAGGTATTTTTACGATGAATGCCACGTAACGTCTGGCTGGCGCGGTGGCGCAGTTTCGCTACTTTGCCCGCAGGTTCGTCCTGTAACCAGCGGGTTCTGGCGGCAAGGTTGTATTTCGTCCATGCCGCGTGGGTGTTCTGGGTGTCGCCTTTTTGCAGCGCGACAATCTCCACCTCAAAGCCCATATCAATAAACGCGGTAATTTGATTGAGGACGAAGGTTTCCGACGACAGCGGAAATTTCAGTAAAAAGAAGCCGACCTTCATTTCACCTCCCCGATGCGTTCAAGCACAGATTGCACCATCTGCATTCCTGCCTGGCGTTCGCGACTGACGGCTTCGTTAAGTCGCGTGTTCAGCGCCGGAAGCTGGCCTAAGGTATCCGCAACCATCGCTTGCAGGGTGCCGTCTAATAAATGACGGATATCAATTGCCATCTCTGGTAGCCCCAGTTGTTGCATAATCCCGGCGGATTTATGTTCGTAGTTGATGGCAATTGCCGGAGTGGAAAAATTCATCGAGATAATGGCAGAGTGCAGGCGCGTACCGACGGTGAGTTCACAGGCCTCCAGAATTTTGCCCATTTCCAGATCGTTGAGTTCATCCATCACTACGTGGTAACGGGCAGGATCGCTGATGTGCTGGCGCAGATTAAGCGCCACCATGCGGTCGTCTTTGTTATAGCTGTCGATGCCCGTACAGGTGGAGAGCGCAATGACCTGATAGCCTTCGTCGAGAATGCGATTGACCACCCCGGCAAAGGCTTTTTCATACGCTTGCTGAGTGGTGCCGAGACGTTTGTCGAACGGTGCCAGTTCGCGCAGGGTAATTGCCACCGTTTTCTGTTGTGCGGCAACGTCCAGCCAGTGTTGGACGGCATAGTTGGCGGTGAAGTCTTCTGTGTGGTGATCGACCAGCCACGCAGTATCGACGCCATGTTCAACTTTTGCGGTAGTGATATTGCTGCGTTTCATCAGATCAAGGCTGACCGATTCGCGCAGGATCAGCGCGTCACAGTGACCAAAGACATAGTTCGCCAGTTGGTTAAATTGCTCATCCTGGAAGGGGCCGACGCTGTGACCAATCATAAACAGCGGCTTTTTCGCCATAAACGTGCAAAGCGCATGTTCAAACTGCGGCACGCCGTAGAGATCGACAAAAAACGATCCGCCGACCTGAATAATGGCGTCGTAACCTGACAGCAGGCGCACGAAGTCGGTGAATCCCTGGGCGATGGCGATATTACGCAGCTTGCCAGTGTCTGTGACGCGTGAAAGCAGTACCTGGTGTTGATAGCGGCGACGGAGGACTTTTTTAACGCGCCCGACAACGCCCGCCGCGCTGTTGTGGTGTTTCATTTGCAGGAACAGCGGATCGCCCATTACCGGGCGGTTGAGCAGCCAGGAAGAACTGACCGGATAGCGGCTCATCACGTCCACTTCGGCGTGTGGATTGAGGATGTTGATGGCATCAAGTAAGCCGCGCAGGATGGCGCTGTCGCCACGATTGCCGCAAGTGTGGTTGCCCAGAATAAGTAATTTCATTTTTTCCTCATAAATTTGATGCCAGGTGAGGCTGTGTTTGTTGTGTTCATTGCCGTTTTTTGCCTGATGCGACGCTGACGCGTCTTATCAGGCCTACAAGTCCCGAGCACAGAACCGTAGGCCGGATAAGGCGTTTACGCCGCATCCGGCATTCAGTGCCTGATGCGACACTGACGCGTCTTATCAGGCCTACAAGATCCGAGCACAGAACCGTAGGATGGATAAGGCGTTTTACGCTGCACCCGGCAACCGTTGTCGGAACCGAAAACAACAACTCACCCCGCCCGTAAAAGCATTTTCATTTTTTCGCTGCGACAAAACTGACGCTTCACTTCCACCACCAGCGGATGGCGCGACAGCACAATCATCACCACAAACGCCAGCACGCCCGCGGCTATTTGCACCGCCAGCAGCATCCCCAGCGCCAGTTGCCCTTTCAGCACAATGCCCAGCGCATAACTGACCCCCAGCGTCGGCAGCGAGAGATAAAACGGTAGCCATAAACTCAGGATGTACTGGCGATAACTGGAACCAAGAACCGGTTTAATCATCACGAAGTAACTCAGAATGGTGTTGATAATCTGCACCAGCAGGAAACCGAGCGTGACGCCGATTGCGCCCGCCATCTGCCCACCAATAACAATCGCCGGAATAAACAGAAATGTTTTGAATACGTTGAATTTAAAGCTGATATCGACCCGCGCTTTCGCCATCAGCAGCGAACCAATCGGGTTACCCACCGAACGCAGCAGACCCACCACACACAGCAATTGCAGCACCGGAATAATGCTGTTCCACTTCTCACCAAAGACCAGCGGTACAAAATTATTCGACACCACCATCAGCCCCAGCAGCGCCGGAAAGTTGATAATCCCCACTACCGACAACAGCTTGTAGAAGTTAACGCGCAGCTTTTCGGTATCGTCCTGAATTTTGGCGAATGCCGGAAACAACACGCGGGTGATGATTGGGTTCAGCTTCATCGGTGGCACAACGGCCACGTTGTACGCCAGGTTGTATCCCCCAGCCACGCCCGCGCCGAGAATACGCGCCAGCACCAGCGTCGAAAGGTTGGTATTGAGATAGTTGATGATGCTGTCCGCCGTCAGCCAGGCACCAAAGCGTAAGTTCGGTGCCACCGACGCCAGCGAGAAATGCAGACCGGGGCGATAAATTTTGCGGCCAAAGTAGCCAAACAGCAGCGTTCTTACCGCACTATTGACCAGATAACCGAGGATCGCAGTCATCGCCAGCGGCCAGAAATGGGCGCTAACCACCGTAAAAGTGAAGCCCACCAGCACCGCGCTGGTTTCGATCATGCCGATTTTGTTGAACTCCAGCTCCTTCTGCATCAACGCGCGGAACTGCTGCCCGTGGGGGATCACCACAAACGCCAGCGACAATGTTTTAATCAACGGTGCCAGGTCCGGGTTATTCAGCACGTCACCAATGGCATCACTCAACAAAAACACCGCCACGCACACCACAAGCCCCAGCCCGACGTTCAGCCAGTACAGCGTGGTGAGTTCAAGGTGGCTGATTTCTTTTCGCTGAATAATCGAGTTAGCAATACCGAAGTCAGAAAGCGTATCTGCCAGCGCGATAATCACCAGCGACACGGTAAGCAGGCCGAACTGGTGGTTGTCGATAATCCGCGCCAGCACGGTCATCTGCACCAGCCCGAGGCCGATGATGATCACCGTGGCAATCGCCGACCACTTCGCGCCGCTGATGGTTTTTTCACGTAAGCTCATATCAATATGCCGCTTTGTTAACGAATCCTTTGAATACCGTCAGGAAAACGATTTTGATATCGAACCAGACGCTCCATTCCCGGATGTACTCAAGGTCGAACTCGACGCGTTTTTCCATTTTCTCCAGTGTGTCGGTTTCGCCGCGCCAGCCGTTAATCTGCGCCCAGCCGGTAATGCCCGGTTTCACCTTATGGCGCAGCATGTAGCCTTCAATGAGCTGTCGATACTGTTCGTTATGCGCTACTGCGTGCGGACGTGGACCGACAATCGACATCCCCCCGGTCAGCACATTGATAAACTGCGGCAGTTCATCCAGCGAGGTGCGGCGCAGAAAGTTCCCCACTTTGGTGACGCGCGGATCGTTCTGCGTCGCCTGGGTCACCACTTTGTCGTTCTCCATCACTTTCATCGAACGGAACTTCCACACTTTGATCGGTTTGCCATCCATGCCATAGCGAGTCTGGCGGAAAATAACCGGCCCTGGTGAACTGAGTTTCACCGCCAGCGCAATACAGCACAGCACCGGGGAGATCAGCAGCAGAATAAGCGTCGCCAGCACAATGTCTTCCGCACGTTTTATCAGGCGGTTAACCCCGGAAAGCGGCGTATCGTAAAGCGGCACCACCGGAACGCCGTTCATCTCTTCGAGACGTGAATGGAGAATGTTGAAGGTAAAGACATCGGGGATCAGCAGCACCGAACAGGTGGTGTCCGCCAATTGATGGACCAGTTTTTTCACTCGCGCGCCGTCGCACATTTGCATCGCGATATAGACGTTATGAATCTTTCCCGCTTTTGCATCCTCGACCAGCTGTTGCAAGTTACCCGCCCAGTCGTTAGAAACGCCGCCCGGTTTCGGGTCGTGGTATATACCCACCACTTCAAACCCTAACCACGGCTGATTACGGAAGCTCTCCATCAGCATTTGTCCGGCGGCTAAATCCCCCGCCACCGCGACCATGCGCTTGTTATAGCCATGATTACGCAGCCAGCCCGCCCCAATGCGAATACACGAACGGCAAACCACCAGTCCGATACTGGTCAGCCCATACCACGCCAGCCAGATTTTCAGTTGCGTGTCGAAATCATTGTTGAACGCCACCAGTCCGGCGCTGAAAATCACGCTTAAGGTCCAGTTTTGTAGCAACAGGGCAAATTCTGTCGCTGCCCGAACACCGCGCCATGAGCGATAAAAATCGGTGATGCCACCCAGCATCTGGAACACCACCAGCGTAATCAGCGCCACCAACAGGTGCATGTAGAGGAATGACAGTCCGCTCACTTCGCAAACCAGCCATAGTCCGGCAAACATGATGGTGATATCTGAAAAGCGTTGCACCATAGAGATTAACGATGCATTGGTTTTCGCTCGCTCGCGCTTTTTTAGATTTGTCATCGTTGTTCCTGTTATTAGCCCCTTACCCGCAATGGGGTAAGGGAAGATCCGACATTACTCGTTCAGCAACGTCAGCAGAGTTCGCGTTCGCGCTTCCATCAGCGGCACATCACCGCGTGATTCCACATTCAACCGCACCACCGGTTCGGTGTTGGAGGAGCGCAGATTAAAGCGCCAGTCGGCAAAGGTCATGCTGATGCCATCGGTGCGATCCACCGCCAGCGCCTCACGGCTAAAATGCTGTTCGACGCGGTTAATCGCTTCAATGGGGTGCGCCAGTTTGCTGTTGATCTCACCGCTTGCCGGAAACGCCGCCATCCGGTCGCGTACCAGTTCGCCCAGCGTTTTCTCTTTCAGGCACACCAGTTCGGCGACCAGCAGCCACGGGATCATGCCGCTGTCGCAGTAAGCGAAATCACGGAAGTAATGGTGGGCGCTCATTTCGCCACCGTAGATGGCGTCTTCCTTGCGCATACGTTCTTTAATAAAGGCGTGTCCGGTTTTCGACATCACCGGAGTGCCGCCCGCGGCGGTCACCACATCAACGGTGTTCCAGGAGAGACGTGGATCGTGGATGATCTTCGCGCCGGGATTTTTTTCGAGGAACGCTTCTGCCAGCAGGCCGACAATGTAGTAGCCCTCAATAAACTGCCCTTTTTCGTCAAACAGGAAGCAGCGATCAAAATCACCGTCAAAGGCTATGCCCATATCCGCGCCGTGTTTGATGACCGCATTGCGGGTGTCGTCGCGACATTCCGGCAGCAGCGGGTTAGGAATACCGTTGGGGAAATTGCCGTCCGGCGTGTTGTGCACTTTGATGAATTCCACTGGTGCGCCGAGGGCTTTAAAGCGGGCTTCGATGGCGTCCACCACCGGACCCGCTGCGCCATTCCCGGAGTTAATCACCAGCTTGAGCGGCGTGAGGTTTTTGACATTGATATAACCGAACAGGTGATCAACGTAAGCGTCACGCAGGTTGATTTGCTGATAGCGACCGCGTTTGGTTTCATCGACGGGAGGAAAGTCGTTGGCTTCAGCCAGACGCTGGACGTCGCGCAGTCCGGTATCACCGCTGATCGGGCGAGCCCCTTCGCGCACCAGCTTCATGCCGTTGTAATCCATCGGGTTATGGCTGGCGGTAACTTCGATGCCGCCAGCCACGCCGAGATGGAACGTGGCGAAATAGATCTCTTCGGTGCCGGACATGCCAATATCCAGCACATCGACGCCCGCATCCTGCAAACCTTTTGCCAGCGCCAGTTTTAAGGTTTCGCTGGTGAGGCGGACATCACCGCCTAACACAATGGTTTTCGGTTTGAGAAATTCGCCATAGGCGCGACCAATGCGCCAGGCGATATCTTCATTCAGTTCTTCGCCTAGTTTTCCGCGAATATCATAGGCTTTAAAGCAGGTTAATTTTTTCATATCGTTACCCTTTTTCAGGCAATAGTTGGCCCTGACCGAAGCGGCCAATTTTGTTTTTGTCGTTATTTACACCGCGGTTTCGCATTCATTGCCTGATGCGACGTTTACACCCGTCCGTAGCGATCCGCGAAGCGCACCACATCATCCTCTTCGAGATAAGAGCCGGAGCGCACTTCAATTAAATCGAGCGGAATTTTCCCCGGGTTTTCCAGGCAGTGCGTCGCCCCCAGCGGAATATAAATGGACTCGTTTTCACCAAGCAGTTTGATATCACCGTCAATGGTGACTTTTGCCGTTCCCGCGACCACCACCCAGTGTTCCGCGCGGTGATGGTGCATCTGTACCGACAAGCCTTCGCCCGGTTTCACGGTGATGCGTTTCACCTGGTAGCGGTCACCTGCGTCGATAGAGTCATATTTGCCCCACGGGCGATACACTTCGCGATGCACCCTATGCTCATGGCGACCATCGGCTTTGATCTGCTCGACCACTTTTTTCACATCCTGCACCGCGTTACGGTCTGCAATCAGCACCGCATCTTTGGTCTGCACTACCACCAAATCTTTCACCCCGACGGTGGTGACCAGGCCAGATTCGGCGTACACATAGCTGTTTTCAGTTTTGTGATTAATCACATCGCCGTGGCAAACGTTGCCCTCGGCGGTGTGGGCGCTGATCTCCCATAATGAAGACCAGGAACCGACATCGCTCCAGCCCGCATCCATCGGCACCACAACGGCATCTGCCGTACGTTCCATGACCGCGTAATCCACCGACTCTTCCGGGCAGGCCAGAAACGCTTCTTCATCCACGCGAATAAAATCAAGATCCGGATCGACGGCGCTCATCGCTTTTTCGCAGGCATCGAGGATATCCGGGCGATATTTTTTCAGTTCTTCGAGATAGCGTCCGGCACGGAACAGGAACATACCGCTGTTCCAGTAATATTCGCCGCTTGCCACATAGGCCTGAGCGGTTTCCAGATTCGGTTTTTCGACAAACTGCGCCACTTCAAAGGCCACCGCATCCTGCTCACCCGCAGACACTTCACCGCGACGAATATAGCCATAACCGGTTTCAGGTAGATCCGGCACAATGCCGAAGGTCACCAGCTTGCCCGCTTCGGCATATGGCATGGCATTACGCACGGCGGCGCGGAACGCGTCTTCATCGGCAATCACATGATCCGCCGCCAAGACCAGCATTAACGGGTCGCTCTCCGGGCTATGACGTTTTGCCGCCAGCGCCGCCAGCGCAATGGCAGGTGCAGTGTTACGCCCTGCCGGTTCGAGAATAATGTTCTCGGTGAGTTTGTTCAGTTGACGCAGCTGTTCCGCGACAATAAAGCGGTGCTGCTCATTGCAAATCACCACCGGGCTTTCGCACTCCACGCCGTTCAGGCGGCAGATGGTGGTTTGCAGCATGGTGAGATCGCCTTTCAGGCATAAAAACTGCTTGGGGTAAAGTACTCGGGAAAGCGGCCATAAGCGGCTACCGGAGCCACCTGCCATCACAACTGGATAGAGTTTCGACTGCGCCATAATTATCCCCGAATATCATTTATAAATTGACGTAACACGTTCTCTTTATCGAGCGTGCGTTCGGCATATTCACGTGCCACCGTGTTGTGTTTGGGCAGCAGGAGCGCCTGACGAATCCCCGCCACCAGCGCCTCGACCGATTCCGGTTCTACGCAAACCGCAATGCCCGGAAAGGTTTCGCAAAGCTGTCCCAGTTCTGTGTGGGCTTCTGCAGTAATCACCGCGTTACCGCCTACCGCCAGAATATTGGTCAGTTTCGACGGCAATACGGCATCTGCCGCGCCGCGTTTTTGCACCACCAGATGGCAATCGCCCATCTTCAGCAGTGCGGGTAAAGCGTCATACGATTGCAGCGGAAAAAATTGCATGTTGCGCAGACCACGCTGTTGCGCCATTTTTTCCAGCCGCGCTTTGCCGCCGCCCTGCCCGACAATGGCAAAAATCAGCGGTTCATCGCGCAGGCGATCGGCAGCTTCAATAACGTTTTCCAGCCCCTGCTTTTCACCAATATTGCCGGAGTAAAGAATGATTTTTTTGTTATCCGGCAGGCCAAGCTGGTTACGGAGGGCATCAACATCGGCCTCTGCGACATGCTGAAAACGGGCAATTTCCGACCAGTTGGGGAAGAAGATGACGCTTTCCGCCGCCACGCCTTTTTCGATGGCTTTATTCATCATCGAACGCGAAATCGTGGAGACGTTATCGACGTTATGTAGTCCGCTACGCTCAAACGCCGTTGCCAGCTGTGCCACTTTGCCGCCTTTGCCTTTTCCGGCAAGGCCCAGCCCCAGCATGGCATCTACTTCGTAATCCTGAATATGCAGCACGGTACGCGCACCAGAGAGTTTCGCCAGCAGGCGCATTCCCGGCGTGCAAAACAGCGTTGGCACTACGCCGATAATGCGATCCGGCTTCCAGCGACGTTGCGCCATCAGAGGAAAGAAACTGCTGGCGGCAAAACTGCCGAGATGTAACAGGCGTTTCAGGGTGCTCGGCTGTTTTGGCACGTACAGCGGGCAGCGCCACACCGTGGCGGCCCCCTCTTCTCGTTTGTACCGCCAGGCGGAATAGTTCTCGCCCACCTGCCACTGCGGGTAGTAAGGCGGTGCGGTAATAACCCGCACCTCATGACCTTGTGCCGCCAGCCATTCCACCATCTCGCCGGTGTATTTGCCGATGCCGGTTAACTCCGGCGAGTAGTTAATGCCGTAGACCAGTATTTTCATAATCCGGGTACTCCGGCACGCTTCTCAGCGAGAAAATAGGCGCGGCTGTTAGCGTGAACATTGTCACTGGCGAGCAGTGCATCCGGCGTCAACCAGCGGTAATCGTCATGCTGCTCATCCGGCAGTAACAGTTCTTCTTCCGCTACTCTGAAGCGAAAACCGAGCACCACATAGTGAGTGGTGAAATCCGTGCCAGAGAAGTTATCGTCATAAAAGTGCTGCCAGACACCGTAAAACTGGCCTGCTGTTATCGGCAGACGCAGCCCCAGTTCCGCCATCGTCAGCCGCTCAAATGCGGCTTCCAGCGTTTCGTCTTTCTGCACGCGCCCTCCCGGCACAAACCAGTAACCCTGCGCCGGGCGGTTGGTTCTTTTGCCAAGCAGAAACTCGCCGCGACTGTTCTCGACAATAAAGTCGAGAGAGACAAGCGGAGTGGAGCGCACTACCGTGGCAAAGTCTTCCTGACGTAAAAACATCATTACCCCCGAAAGCGGTCTTGATTCTCAAGGAACCACTGGTAAGTGCTGGCAAGCCCCGCTTCCAGTGAGATTTCGTGATACCAGCCAAGCTGATGCAGGCGCGTCACATCCAGCAGTTTGCGCGGCGTACCATCCGGTTTGCTGGCATCAAAAACCACCCGACCTTTGTAACCCACCACTTTGGCGATGGTTTGCGCCAGCTCGCGGATAGTGCAGTCAACGCCCGTGCCGACGTTAATGTGCGACAGCATCGGCTGGGTGTTCTCCAGCCAGACTTCATGCGCCAGCTCCATGACATGAATGCTCGCCGCCGCCATATCATCGACGTGCAGGAATTCACGCATCGGTGTACCGCTGCCCCATACCACCACGTCCGGTGCACTCTGTGCCGTCGCCTCGTGGAAGCGACGCAGCAATGCTGGGATCACATGCGAATTACTCGGGTGGAAGTTGTCATGCGGGCCATACAGGTTGGTCGGCATGACTGAGCGGTAATCGCGTCCATACTGGCGGTTGTAAGATTCGCACAGTTTGATCCCGGCGATTTTGGCAATGGCGTAAGGCTCGTTGGTCGGCTCCAGCGTGCCCTGCAATAACTCGCTTTCTGCCATCGGCTGTTTTGCCAGTTTCGGGTAGATACAGGACGATCCGAGAAACAGCAGTTTGTTCACGTCGTTCTGATGCGCGGCGTGAATGATGTTGCTCTCAATCATCATGTTCTGATAGATGAAATCCGCCGGATACGTGTTGTTGGCAACAATGCCGCCCACTTTCGCCGCCGCCAGATAGACCTGGTCAATACGTTCGCTGGCAAAGAAATCATGCACGGCGCGGCTGTCCAGCAGGTTCAGCTCGTCGCGGGTGCGTAATACCAGTTCCACATCACCGCGCTGTTCGAGCTGCCGCCTGATGGCAGAACCGACCATCCCGCGATGGCCAGCGATAAAAATGCGTTGTCTACTCATGCTTATGACTCCAGCGCGATCGCCACGTCGTAGCCGTGAGATTTCAGCAGAGAGTGTTTTTTCGCCGCTTCGAGGTCATTAGCCACCATTTCAGACACCATCTCTCTGAGGGTGATTTCCGGTTTCCAGCCCAGTTTTTCGTGCGCTTTGGTCGGGTCGCCGAGCAGCGTTTCAACTTCTGCCGGACGGAAGTAACGCGGGTCAACGGCGATAATCACATCACCCGGTTTAACGCCCGGCGCGTCATGCCCGGTGACGGAAACCACAATGCCCTTCTCTTCAACACCCGTGCCTTCAAAGCGCAGTTTGATGCCCAGCTGTGCTGCCGCCATTTCCACGAACTGACGTACGGAGTACTGAACGCCGGTCGCGATAACGAAATCTTCTGGCTGTTCCTGTTGCAGCATCATCCACTGCATTTTTACGTAGTCTTTGGCATGGCCCCAGTCACGCAGGGAATCCATATTGCCGAGGTACAGGCACGATTCCAGCCCCTGGGCGATGTTGGCGATTGCGCGGGTGATTTTGCGGGTAACGAAGGTTTCGCCGCGGCGCGGGGATTCATGGTTGAAGAGAATACCGTTACAGGCGTACATGCCGTAGGATTCGCGGTAGTTAACGGTGATCCAGTAGGCGTACAGTTTGGCGACCGCATACGGAGAGCGTGGGTAGAACGGCGTGGTTTCTTTCTGCGGAATTTCCTGCACCAGACCATACAGTTCAGAGGTGGAAGCCTGATAGAAGCGGGTTTTCTTTTCCAGACCGAGGAAGCGGATCGCCTCGAGCAGGCGCAGCGTACCCATCGCGTCGACGTCAGCGGTATATTCCGGTGACTCAAAAGAAACCGCAACGTGGCTCATTGCGCCCAGGTTGTACACTTCATCCGGCTGCACTTCACGCAAAATACGCGTCAGGTTGGAGGTATCACTCAGGTCGCCATAATGCAGATGGAATTTCGGGTTGCAGGTGTGCGGATCCTGATAAATGTGATCCACGCGCTCGGTGTTGAATGACGATGCGCGACGCTTAATACCATGCACCTCGTAACCTTTTTCCAGCAGAAACTCTGCCAGGTAAGAACCGTCTTGTCCGGTTACACCGGTGATGAGAGCGACTTTTGACATGTCTTATTCCTCTGTATTTTTTGAATTTATTCAGTTTCAACGCGTTCGCGTATCACCACTGCGGGATTCCCCCGGCAAACCACATTTGCCGGAAGCGATTTAAAAACACTGCTTCGTGCACCCACGACGGTGCCGTCGCCAATCGTGACGCCTGGGGCAACAAAAACATCGGTTGCCAGCCAGCATTTCTCGCCAATCACAATAGGCGTGGCGTTAATGGTGAAATGTTGACTTGCATGGTCGTGGCTCCCGGTGCATAAATAACTTTTTTGCGATATCACCGAATGTGCGCCAATGGTTATTTCACCGAGGGTATATAAATTGACGTCATCGCCGACCCACGCGTAATCACCTAAGGTTAATTTCCACGGATAGGTAATTTTTACTGACGGACGAATAACTACGTTTTTTCCTATTTTTGCGCCGAATAAACGTAATAAAAAAGCCCGCCAGCGATACAATACTTGTGGCGACCAGGCAAATATTGTTGCCTGTACTGCCCACCATAATTGCACTTTAATAGCGTTGCCGCCCCGGAACCCTTTCGGCACCGAGAATCCACTTAAATCTTGCATCGTTTTCCCTTATATTCAGCTTTTGTTATATAAGGCTTTCGTCTTTGAGGTAGTACGTTGGCGTAAATGCCTGGATAATTCAGCCCAAAAGCCAGGCACATGTAATATTTGCCGTTGGACTTTTTTCGCGTCAGCACACAATTCCATATTATTGGTGGTAGATACCCCACCCATGGAAAATTCAGACACCAGGCCATTGAGTTTTTTAAATGCATAACCGGCTTTATACATTTTGGCTGCCAGCGCGTAGTCGGAAGAAACTTTATATTCCAGGTCATAACGCCATTTCTTCAAGCCGGATACCGGGAAAAATATCGCCTGATGACTGGCGGGCAGGCTGTGATAAATATACCAGCCCGGTTTGGCGCTACGTTTAATTTTATGCCCGTCGCCAAAATCCAGCAGCGCATCGCCGGTGATCATCACGTTATCTTTTTGCATTTTTAACTTACGGACAAAATTTGCGGCATCCTGATGAAAAATATCGCCCGAATTGAGAAACAACGCGAACTTGCCTTGTGCCATCGCAATGCCTTTGTTCATGGCGTCGTAGATACCGTTATCTGGCTCGCTGACAAAGCGTAGGTTATAGATACCATTGAGATTTTCCAGGTACTCACGGGTGCCGTCATTGGAACCGCCATCGACAACAATCCATTCGAAGCTGATATCGTCCGCCTGCGCCAGATGCGCCAGCGAGGCATGTGTTTTGACTATTCCTTCGAGGTTACGAAACGCGACAGTGATTATGCTAAGCAACATGTTCTTATTCTTACCTCGTAATATTTAACGCTTTTCGCAAAATAAACGGACAGACGATTAAAAATGCATATTCCGGGCTAAATATCGAACCGGTAAAAAACAGCGATACCGGAGTAAAAAGATATAATTGCACGCGAAAATTGCGGTTATCACCAAAAGCGTTGATCATCATTTTTATCACTTTCCCCATGTACCACAGCGATAAAAACACCGCGAACCAGGAAAAATAAATAATCAGCAGATACAAACCATTGTCTATGGTTTTTCCGACATCCGCACCGTTAAATATTCCGAATGATGCGACATATTCATAAAGTGAGCCAAATCTGACTACACCGTCAATATGGGTCAAAGAATAACCGACCATCACCAGCGGACCGACAATACGATAATACGATGACGATCCTTCCGTACCTAAATCGCCCAGACGGGTGGAAATATAAGGAAATGCAATTACCACACCAACCAGGAATACAGCCAGAGAAATCAATGCTAACGGTAACTTTTTCTTAATCGCCTCTTTATTCAGATATTGAAATGCCCACTCCAGCAAATAAAACAGGATAAAGGTCATAACCCCTGAAAACGATCCGGATAATATTATCCCTGCGAGAATCATAGCATCGGTTTTAGGCGTTTTGATACCAAACTGTTTGATGCTGAGCCAAATTGAGATTAATGCCAGAGCGAAAAATGCCGGTTCGAAATAAAGTGCTGTCGTGCGCTTGCCGCCGAATTTGATGAAATTCAGCACATAGCTGTTGCTGTAAATCAGATATTTCGAAATCGACTCCATAATACTACTGCCACCGGTGAGGATAATTTGCGCCATCTCCACCGCCGCCAGCGCCACCACCAGCCCGACCACCAGATAAAAGAAACGTAATATCTTGCGATGGTTGTGTGGCGAAATCGTTTTAAAGCGAATACTCCACACCATGCCAATAATGATCACAATATAGACAAACAGCATGGTTGAAGTGACGTATTTACTGGCATCCAACGACTGACCAAACAGGTAGTTAAACGCCGTGAGTCCCGCGCCAATCCCTAAGGCAATCATCAATTTTTTAACGCTGATGCGTTCTAAAAACAGCAGTAACAAGACAGGTAAAAAAGTGACGATGGTGATGGGGAAACTTTCGCCAAGCTGGGCGATTTTGACGTTAACCAGCAGGTAGATCAGCGGCAGCAGCAGGTAGCTACAGATTCTGATAGAAGTTGACATACTCCTCCAGCATCTGTTGTCCACTGTAGGCGGCGCGGCTGCGTTGGCTGAACTCAGCCAGCGTGGTACCAAATATCGCCTGCGCGATTTCCGGTTTGCTTAACTGGACCAGTTGCAGCACGTCTTCTTCGCTGACGGTTTTACCGCCGGATTTTTGCAACACTTCACGCGCCGCGTCGCTATGGGTGGCAATCACCGGCACGCCAATTGATAACGCCTCACACAAAATCAGTGGGTAGTTATCGACACGAGAACTGAACACCAGCGCATCCATCTGATTGAGCGCGCTCATCAGCTTACGTTTGTCGGTTTCAAAGCCGTGATTGACCACGTTGCCAGCGGTGAACGGCGAGAACTTACCGAAGGTATGCAGTTCGATTTTGTCGTCCAGCGCCATCATCTCGCGCACCAGGTGCTGGTTAGTTTTGCCGTCGTAACGCAGGTCATGCGCTACCACCGCGATTTTCGGCTTGCCCTGAGTTTCGCGCACCGGAGGCAGATCCGCCAGAATCGCTTCGGTTGCCATATCAATACCGTTATTGATAATCCGGCAACGCCCTGGACCGTACAGGCTATTGAAAGCATCAGCCACATGCTGGCTGGGGGAAATAAACTGACAGCCCAGCGCCAGCATCTCACGGAATAACTGGCGTTTGCCCGCCACCAGTTGGTGTGCGCGATCAATCTTCACCGGCGGATAATTATTTAAGGTCGGGCATTTCTGGCAGCCCGTTTTCCAGCCTTCGCAACCGTCGGTAAAGGCGCAGCGTCCGGTAACGCTCCAGTGGTCGTGCAGCGTCCAGACCAGAGTGACGTCCGTTTTATGGTTTTTCACCTTTTCGCAAAAGCGCACCACGCTCTTAAGATTTAGCCAGTAGCTGTGCAGCACATGAAAATGCAGGACCACCGGGCCCGGTGTGCGAGTAATGGTGCGATATAACTCATTGAAATTGCCAAACAGATCGCGATTAAACAGACGAAACAGGGCAATATTCGCCATTGCGGTCATCCGCGGCGTATGTTTGATGACCTGCGGATAGTTCTGATGGCTGACGCTCTCTTTGCCGCCTTTGCCGTAGCCGTAGACAAAATGTGACGCCAGCCCCTGTTGCAGCGCACGCTGGTGGAGATCTAACGCCACACCTGCCGCCCCGCCTTCCGCCAGTCGCACATTAAATTGCAGAATATTCATTTAATTACCTTCACTCGCGCTTTTTCTCCCACCACCAGCGCGTTGTCCGGGACAGAGTCGAGCACCACGCTGCCCGCGCCCACGGTGACGTTGTTACCAAGCGTGATATCACCAAGAATAATGACGTTGGCACCGAGTTCGACGCCGTTGCCAATGTGTGGACATGCCATGTTATCGGCACCACGATTGCCGATAGTGACGCCGTGACGAATGGTGAAATCATCCCCCGCTACCACGTTTTTATTGATCACTACGGCGTAACCGTGATGGATAGTAAAGCGGCGGCCAATGGTCGCGGCGGCCTGGATTTCATAACCGAAAAAGCATTCGGTGATAATGCGATACAGCACCAGCAACGGGGCCGCCCACAGATTGTTGAGGACGTTCTTTTTGCGCCACACCGAACAAAAATGAGCGACGCGATAGGCAAGAACCATGCAGCACGGGCGTAAACTCCAGCTGTTGGCGCGTAGATCTTCCAGCATATTTAGCGCCCCCGAATACCATCAGCCAGACGTTTGCCGTTACGCACCGACAGCAGCGTCAGCAACGTGCGCCAGGTCATGCGTTTATTGCGGATCTGGTAGAGGGTAAACAGCTGATATTTTTTGCTGGCGCGGTCAAATTTGTCTTTGTGCTTGCGGTAAAAGTGGAAGTATCCGGAGAATTTTTTCGGTGACGAGGTGATCTGCATTTCACCGTGATTGATATGCAGGATCTGCGTCGCCTCTTCCACTTTCCACGGTTCGCCATACTCCACCACCATCCGCAGGAAGATGTCGTAATCCTGTGCCGCTTTCAGTTCGGTATCGAACAAACACTCTTTGAAACGCCATGCCCAGGTAAAGACCTGATTGCCAATGATATTGCGTTTATAGAACAGGCAGCGTGAGTACGGCGATTTGGGATACAGTGGTAAGCTTGCCGGTTGGGAATAAACTTCTCCCTGGCATACGTAGTCGTTAGCGTACAAAAAGGCGTGAGTGACCAGTTGCTGTTTATGGGCGAGGAAGACGCTCAGACGGTTGGGTGTCCATTCGTCATCGTCATCGATCCCGGTAATGTATTCCCCTTGCGCCAGCATAATAGCCTGGTTACGTACCGCGCACGCCCCGCTGTTAATGTCGTTGTGAATGTAGGTAATACGCGGATCGTTGAGGGCGGTGACGTACTGTTGCAGTTGTTCCCAGGAGGTGGAGCAATCATCCACGATGATCATCTCCCAGTTGCTGTAGTCCTGGCGCAAGACCGATTTTATCGCCCGAATCGCCAGTTGTTGGCGGTTCCAGGTCGGCATATAGATTGAGATCAGCGGATTGTCTTTCATAGGTTGTTCTCCCGGCTTATGAGCTGGTTTGCTTGCCGGATGCGGCGTGAGCGCCTTATCCGGCCTACGGGGCGGTGCGAATGCAGGCGTCGTTATTTCGCGTCCGACTTATATTCGTATTCGTAATAGCCATAATCCTGATACGCGCTGGCGCGGCGGAAGATGGAGTTCAGAATCACCCCTTTCACCGGAATACCGTTTTGCTCAAAGCGGCTCAGACTGGTTTCCACTTCTTTCAATGTGTTGACCGCATAACGCGCCACCATTAACGTGGTTCCGACATGACGACCAACAATTGCCGCATCGGTCACTGCCAGAATCGGCGGCGTATCAATCAACACCAGGTCATAGTTTTTACTCGCCCAGTTCACCAGTTCGGCAAAGCGTTCGCTCATCAACAGTTCAGAAGGATTTGGCGGCACCTGACCGCGCGGGATCAGGTCAAATTTGGCAATCGAGGTCGGTTTAGCTGCGGTAGTAATATCGCCCTGACCAATCAGAATTTCCGACAGGCCATTGACGTTATTGGTGCCCAACAGCTCGTGGGTGTAGCCTTTGCGCATATCGCAGTCGATCAACAACACGCGTTTATTGGTCTGGCTGATCACCGCCGCCAGGTTGGCGCAGACAAAGGTTTTACCGATTGACGGGCTAACCCCGGTCATCATCAACACATTGTTCTGCGCCTGCATCATCGCGAAGTGCAGACTGGTACGCAGACTGCGGATGGCTTCAATCGCCAGATCGGTTGGATTCCCCACCGCCAGTAGCTGGCTTTGTTTATAGCGTTTAATCCCTTTGATGGTTTTGACGCTATCGCGCGCTTTCTGCCATTCCGACAGCGGGATGCTGGCATAGACGCTGATACCGTGTTCTTCCAGCACCTGTGGGCTTTCGATGCCGCGATTAAACAACGAGCGCAGCAGCACCCCCACGATAGAGAGCATCAGGCCGAGGATAATTGCGCCGAGGATAATCAACCCTTTCTTCGGTTTTAGCACACCAGGCTGAGTGATTGCCGGGTCAACAATGCGCACATCGCCGACGGTGCTGGCTTCGGTGATTTTCAGCTCCTGCTCTTTATTCAGCAGTTGCATATAGACCTGCTGACCAGACTCGACATCGCGGGTCAGGCGCACAATCTCCTGCTGGGTTTTCGGCATCGCCGTTACGCGACCGTTAAGTTTGGCTTTCTCTTCTTCCAGCGCCTGACGTTTCTCCAGCAGCGTGCGGTACGCCGGGTGAACTTTGGTGTACAGCTTGGAGATTTCCGCCTCTTTAAAGGTCAGTTCGTTCAACTGCGCGTCGATGTTCACCATCGAATCGAGCACCGCTTTCGCTTCCAGCGGCAGATCAACAGAATCTTTATCCTGACGGAAGGCATTCAGTTTGTTTTCGGCAACATCGAGGCGGCTACGTACTTCCGGTAACTGTTGCGCGAGGAAAGCGAGACTTTTCGACGCTTCCGCCGATTTGCGCTCAATATTTTGTTCCTGATAGTTACGGGCGATGCTGTTAAGAATGTCGCGGATCTGTTCGCGATCTTCACCGGTATAAGTCAGGCTCAGTACGCCTGCGTCTTTGCCGTTCTCCGTTACCGTCAGGCTGTTTTGCAGTTGATTGATCATCCCCAGCGTGGAGTATTTGGTGACGGTAAACTCACTGCCCGGGCGGGCGTGAATGACTTCAACCATCAGCGTGACGCCTTCTTTTTTCAGTATCTGGCCCGCTTGCCCACGGGCGCTAAAGCCGCCATCGCTGCTCAGGGTGTAGTTTTTGTTGTCCAGCACATTAAGCGAAAACACCTGATCCGCCATCTCTTTCGGGCGGTTAAAGGTGGTCACTTTCACCGTCTCGTTCTGACGCCCCATCAGGCGATCCCAGCCCGCACCGAAAATCGGGAACGTGTTTTTGCTCACCGCAATATCGAGGTCGAGATCGTCCACCGTTTTACCAAGCACCAGACGCGAACGAATCAACTGGATCTCGGCGTCCGATGCAGGCGGTTTGTTGGCTAATGCCGAACCAATGTCCTGCACTAACGAATTGCCGCTGCTTTGCTCGATTTGTACCAGTGCGTCGGCACTATAAATCGGCGTGGCGAAGAAGGTGTAAACCACGGCACAGAGGGCAAATACAGCGGTGATGCCAATCACCCACCAGCGCGCTTCAATGACGGTGCCGACCAGGCGACCAATATCGATTTCATCACTGCCCGTTACCGGAGCGGCATGTTGTTTTACTTTTTCTGTCATTCTTATACCTGCTCTGCGTTCAATGCCTGCGCCCACTGGCGGGCAGACCGTTCAAGTAATGTGTACACCGCTGCAAACGTTTCCCGGCTTTTGCGATACGGATCGGGGATTTCACATTCGTTATCCCAGTGACCAAACAGCATCACTTTGCCGCGCATCTCCGGTGCCATCTCGCATAAGCGCTCGATATGGCGCTTTTCCATGGTCAAAATCAGGTCGTAGTTGCGACACAGACGGCGGCTGATTTGACGGGCACAGTGACCTTCCAGAGACAGTTGATGTTCTGCGGCGACGCTGATAGCGGTAGGATCAGCGCTCTTACCGACCAGCGCGCCGAGTCCAGCGGACTCCACTTTCAGTTCCGGGTGATAACGTTGCAGTAAGCGTTCCGCCGTCGGGGAACGGCAAATATTGCCGACACAGACAACTAAGATGTTGTTAAACATGACGATTACCAGTTATGAATGTCGCTGGCTGTATCCGTCATGTAACGGACACCGCTAATAGTTGGCAGCAACTGATTGATCAGACGGTTCCAGCGGGAAACCGGGGCGGTGGTGACATACACCACGTCATAAGGTTGCAGGCGGAATTCTGTCGCCATCACCAGCGACGTGGCATCGGACATATCCAGCTGGTAGATATTGGCAATCTTGCCGTTACGCCCGCCCTCGCCTTTCAGCGGACGAATGACAAAGATGCCGCTGGCGTTGGAGGTGGTCATGTCGATGCCTTCAGCATTGCCCAGGGCTTCGGTCAGGGTCATGCCGCTAAAGTCCATTTTCAGGGTGCTCTGTTTCTTCACTTCACCCATCACAAACACTTTCAGATCATCATTACGCGGCACGTAGAGAATATCGCCGGGGTAAAGCAGTCGATTCTGATTGAGGTCGCCGTTTTGCATCAGCGCCTGCAAAGAAATGCGTTCTTCACGACCATTGTGTGTTAACACCACGTTGCGCCAGTCAGCGGTGTCGGTCAGGCCACCTGCGGCGTTGATGGCGTCGAGAATGGTCAGTGGTACGTTGGTGATCGCCTGTTGACCGGATTTATTCACCTGTCCGGAGATATAGGCCTTTTGTGAGCGGAAGGCGGCGATATTAACGTCCACCTGCGGGTCAGCGATGTACGTCGCTAAGCGCCCGGTAATATCACTGCGGATTTCAGCGAGCGTTTTCCCGACTACGTGAACCTTGCCGATATACGGGTAAAACATAGTGCCGTCAGGCTGTACCCAGTTGCCGGTGTCGCTGGAGCTGCGGTACTGACCGGCTGGCGTGGTGAGTTCCGGGTGATCCCAGACGGTGACATTCAGAACGTCGCCCGGCCCGACGCGATACTGGTAATTCGCGATCTCACTTTCCAGCGTCATATTGGGGCGCGCTACGTTGGGTCGTGGACGTAATTGATCAATCAGGCGCGGGGTCAACGGATAAACATTCACCATTTTGTCGAGATCGAAATCAGCGTCCTGCTGTTTGATGACGTCTTTGCCCATCGTCGACATATTGCTGCCCGGAAGTACTGTGCAACCGCTTATCAAGGTTACTGACACCAATAATGGCATCAATTTCATTTTGGATTTCATCATTGTTTATTTATCACTTTGGCAGAGTAATTATCCTGTGCACTATTAATAGCAATGTCGCCATGCACATTTACCTTGCAGTTAATTGAATAAAAATTTAACTGGCATCAGTCCTAAAAAAATTGATTTCATCCGCAGGCTATTGACAGAATAATTCAGACTGGTCTTTCAGGCATCCAGACACGCTACCGCCCCTGGCTTTTTAGCTACCAATACACTGATTTAGCTTAATTTTTAAAACCCTCTCAACATACAGTCGTTGATGAGAAAGGGTTATTGCGGAAATTAACTTCCGAATATAAGGTGACATTATGGTAATTGAATATTGGCTCTCCAATAATGCAGGAGGAAGTGTTACAGCTAACGGAATAGCAGGCAAGGTAACAATTCGGCAATTGGCTATTTTTAAGAATTATATTAAGTGTCATTCAATATGGTTTTTAGGAGTTTCTTTAGGTTGACAATATTTAATATTGCGTCTCCACATGCGATATTTCTTAAATAATGTTTTATTATTACCACTTTTAATTCAGGGATAATGTGAGGTTATTGTCCTCAAATAATATGAGATAAATAGTGCTGCAACATTGCATTTTTGCCCCGATTTATCCATGATCGAATTGTGACATTTGTCATACAACGAATAGGTTTTGTACTTACTATGGAATGGATTGCCGATCCGTCTATCTGGGCCGGGTTAATCACGCTGATTGTGATCGAACTGGTCCTCGGCATTGATAACCTGGTCTTTATTGCCATCCTCGCCGAAAAACTACCGCCGAAGCAGCGCGACCGCGCACGGGTTACCGGGCTGCTGCTGGCGATGTTAATGCGCCTGTTACTGCTGGCGTCAATCTCCTGGCTGGTCACCCTGACTCAACCGCTGTTCAGCTTCCGCTCGTTTACCTTTAGCGCCCGCGACTTAATCATGCTGTTTGGTGGTTTCTTCCTGTTGTTCAAAGCCACGATGGAGCTGAACGAACGGCTGGAAGGGAAAGACAGCAATAATCCCACACAACGCAAAGGTGCGAAGTTCTGGGGCGTGGTGACGCAAATTGTGGTACTGGACGCCATCTTCTCACTCGACTCAGTGATTACCGCCGTCGGGATGGTCGACCATTTACTGGTCATGATGGCCGCCGTGGTTATCGCTATCAGCCTGATGTTGATGGCCAGCAAGCCGTTAACGCAATTTGTTAACAGTCACCCGACCATCGTTATTCTCTGCTTAAGCTTCCTGTTGATGATTGGCTTTAGCCTGGTGGCAGAAGGTTTCGGCTTCGTCATTCCGAAAGGCTACCTGTACGCTGCCATTGGTTTCTCGGTGATGATCGAGGCACTCAATCAGTTGGCTATCTTTAACCGGCGACGTTTTCTTTCCGCTAACCAGACGCTACGCCAGCGGACTACCGAAGCGGTAATGCGCCTGCTTAGCGGGCAAAAAGAGGATGCGGAACTGGACGCCGAAACCACGTCCATGCTGGTGGATCATGGTAACCAGCAGATCTTTAATCCGCAGGAACGGCGGATGATTGAGCGGGTACTTAATCTTAACCAGCGTACCGTCAGCAGCATTATGACGTCGCGCCACGATATTGAGCATATCGATCTCAACGCGCCGGAAGACGAGATCCGCCAGTTACTGGAGCGAAATCAGCATACGCGGCTGGTGGTTACTGATGGCGATGACGCAGAAGATTTGCTCGGTGTTGTTCACGTTATCGACCTGCTACAACAGTCTCTGCGCGGCGAACCGCTCAACCTGCGGGTGTTGATTCGCCAGCCGCTGGTGTTCCCGGAAACCTTGCCGTTGTTACCTGCCCTGGAGCAGTTCCGTAATGCCCGCACACACTTTGCTTTTGTGGTGGATGAGTTTGGTTCAGTGGAAGGGATTGTGACATTAAGTGACGTCACTGAAACCATTGCCGGTAACTTACCGAACGAAGTGGAAGAGATCGACGCCCGCCATGATATTCAGAAGAATGCCGACGGTTCCTGGACGGCGAATGGTCATATGCCGCTGGAGGATCTGGTGCAATATGTGCCGCTGCCGCTGGATGAAAAACGTGAATATCACACCATTGCTGGGCTGTTGATGGAATATTTGCAGCGTATTCCAAAACCTGGCGAAGAAGTTCAGGTAGGGGATTATTTGCTTAAAACGTTGCAGGTGGAAAGCCATCGCGTGCAGAAGGTGCAGATTATACCGCTGCGTAAGGATGGCGAGATGGAGTACGAGGTGTGATGGTATCGGTCATTTTACCCGATGCTGCGTAACGCCTTATAACTTCAGCAATGAAGCGTTGTCTGTGGTACATGGACATTACAGCGGGGGGGTGGGTCCGGCTGTAAATCGCCGAATCGTTTCCTGTAGGCCGGGGCAGCCCACATGGATGTGGGCTGAGGGCGCGTTTTACAGGGATGTTACCTCGCGCCCGTACCCGATAGCCGAAAGGAATAAGATGAGGGAACCGCGCCAGCGGCGATTTACCGCCGGGAGCCCGGGTTGCCAGGATGGTGGCGATTGAGCCACCCTGGCACGTTCACCGGCTTGAGCGTTCCATAGTAGCGAGGAACATCAAGTGAACGGAACAGCCTTCGATCTTACATATTCAGAATATAATGGTGCCGCCGCGAACGCCTGATGCGACGCTTTACGCGTCTTATCAGGCCTACAGGACAGGTCACCTGGTAACCTACATCTTCTCCAGCAACTTCTTCACATCTTTGCCATTGCGGGAATCTTTATTCCGCTCGGCCCAGTCATTCAGGCGACGTTTCGCTTCGTCCTGTAGATGTTTGCGCAGTAACTGATCCACTTGCAGACTGTAATTGAGTTGCTGCCAGTTGCCATAAACCCGCAGCGGTACTGGCGTTTCTTTCAGGAAATCAATCAGTTTACTTTCCCCGTTCCAGCCACCCACGACCCGAATATCAAACTGGGTGTCGCAGGTTTGATCTGCCAGATTCAACATGCCTTCCCCTGTCAACGCCAGCACAGGCGATTGACCTTGCATGTCGTTTAACGTCACGACGCCATCCTTCAATGTCAAATCGGTGGTAAAGCGGTCAAGACGCGTCACGTTATCGAAGTTTTCAGCGGCCTTCACATCACCACCATTACGTTCTACCGCTTGCTGAATCATCTGCTGGAAGTTCATCCCTTCCATGCGCGTATCGGCCATTTCGACATGCGCCGTCCCCTGCCAGTTGTGGCGGAATGCGTCTGCATCTATGTCAGCACCGGAGAAATCACCAGCCAGTGACATCTTTCCGGTCAACGAAATCGGATAGTTAAACGCCTTCAGAATGGTGCCAATCTCAACGTTTTCCAGCCGTGGCTGGAAGTTTATCCGCGTATTTATTGATGTCGCGTCCAGCGTGCCCGGCAGTGAAACCTGTCCACCGTTAAGCTTGCCCTGCAGTTGAGTAATTTCCAGCAAACCCGACTTGTTGGTCATTTGCGTGGCAACATCTGTAAAATTCATTCCGCGCCAGCGCACGTTACTGGCCTGCAACAAAATATCAGCCGTAAAGCCTTGCAGTCCCTGATAGGCCGGTTCATCAATACGCGAAGAAATAACCGGGCGCGGCAACATTGATTGGCTCTGCCCCTGCTGCGCGGCACCGTTTTCACCGTTCGCTGTTTCATTAAGCGGGATGAGGTTGTCAAGATTCAGTTGCGGGAATTGCAGTCTCAGCTGCCATTCCGGTTTCTCTGTCAGCGTGACCTGTGCTTGCCCGCTCAGCGTACTATCATTGGCGGTCAAACTAATTTGGTTAAATGAAAGGCGTTTATGTGACTCCTGCCACTGGGCCTGGAAACTCCCCTGCCCCTGAATACCTTGTTTTGGTAAATCTGCACCCTGCAACTGCCAGTTAATTTGTTCAATAGCCGCCGTTAAATCATGCGGATAATCAGAAGCATCTACCGTACCGTTAAGGGATATCGTGAGATCGCGCTGATCGCGATTAACCCGCCCGGAGAACTCAAATGAGCCACGATGTTGGGGATCTTGTTCCATTTGCAGGCGGATATTGCGGATTGTCACCTGCTCGTCATCTTCATGCTGGAACACCAGAACGCTGTCCGCCACCTTAAGACTGGATATATCAAACGACCATCCGCGATCGTCTGACAGATCCGGCAAGGTATTGTCGCGCGGTGCAACCGGAGCGTCTTCACTGCGCACCGCTTCCGTCTGCGGCGTCAGTTGGATCACTGCCCCTTTTAGCATCACCTGCTTAACGCTCAGTTGATGACTCAGTAGTGGTAAAAGCGCCACGTCCAGACGCATGTTGTCGGCGCGAACCAGTGGCTGGCTCGCGCCCTGGGCGGTGAGAGACATTCGCCCGGAGAGGATACTAAGCTGCGGCCAGACGTGCCAACGCAGTGGCCCGTCGAGCTGCAATTGATAACCGCTACGTGCAGCAACTTGCTTGACCATATAGTCGCGGAAATCATTCGGATTCACCAGCAACACTAACGCAGATAACCCGGCCACCAGCACGACCAGGAGTATCATCAGCGTCGTCAGAAATCGTCTCATGGTATCCTCAATGGGCCTGAATTAGTCTTTATCGATTCGGCTGGCTACCGCGCCCTGCTGGTTGCGATATTTCGCATCTTCACGGCGGTTGTAAGGTCGCGCCGCCGGGCCGGAAAGCGGCTCAAAGCTCAGCGCACCAATTAACATGCCCGGACGTAGCGCCAGCGGCAGCTTACCGGAGTTGTAGAACTCCAGCACAATGCAGCCAGACCAGCCCGGATCGATGCGGTGCGCGGTGACGTGCACCATCAGCCCCAGACGCGCCAAAGAGGAACGCCCGTCCAGCCAGCCCACCAGATCGGCTGGCAGCGTCACCGACTCCAGCGTCACCGCCAGCGCCAGCTCACCTGGGTGAAGATAGAACGCCTCGCTTTCATCGAGAACGATCTCATCGCTCATCACGCGGTCAAGCGCGGCGCTCACTTCATCTTTGGGACCGCTCAGATCGATAAACGCTGCCGTGTGACCACGGAAGGTACGAAATTTATTGCCCAGGCGTACATCCACCGTCGCGCCGTTAATACGCTCCACTGGCGGACGTGGGTTGATCGACAAACGGCCTTCATCAAGCCAGGCTTCAATATCTCGGTCACACAGACGCATGGCATTTTCTCCTTTCGCGCATCACTCCCTTAACGCCTTTTACGTCAAGGGCATACCAGGTTATCACTGAACGGTACACAATTTACCAGGCTTATTCAAAGAACTGACTTATTTTCGCTTTCAATATATCGATCGCGATGCGGTTTTTACCGCCGCGCGGCACGATAATGTCGGCATATTGTTTGGAAGGTTCAATGAATTGCAGGAACATTGGGCGCACGGTTTTTTGATATTGCGCCATCACCGAATCCATCGAACGCCCGCGCTCGTTAACATCGCGCTTGATGCGGCGCATCAGGCAGATATCCAGCGGGGTATCAACAAAAATGGAGAAGTTGAGTTCGTCACGTAAACGCGCATCCGTCAGCAGCAAAATGCCTTCGAGAATGATGACTTTCTTCGGTTCAACCTTCACCGTTTCTTTCATACGCGTATGTTCAACATAGCTGTAAACCGGCAGGTCAATAGCCGAACCACGTTTCAGCGCTTGTAAATGCTCAAGCAGCAGACTGTGATCCATCGCACTCGGATGGTCGTAGTTGGTCTTAACGCGTTCTTCCATCGACAGATGGCTTTGATCTTTGTAGTAGCAGTCTTCCGGAATAACGCCGATGTGTTCATCACCCACTTGTTCACGTAATTCACGATAAAGGGTACTGGCAATGAGACTCTTGCCGGAAGCCGATGCGCCAGCGATACCGATAATGACGCACTGATGAGACTGATCAGTCATAAATTTAGCGACCTGATTAACCTGGATGTTAGGAAGGGGGTGCCGAAGCACCAAACGCGGCAATTATAGGGATTTCATCCGCCTGATACCAGTCGAATAGCGTTGCCGCACATTTAGAGTTAATTGTTGACGATCCATTCCCTGACGCAAATTTAATTGTTTGCTTTTAACGCAATGTGAAAAATGTTATGTCCGGTTGTGCAAATTGCCGCCAATTACGTCACTTTATGAACAAACCGCATATAAAATGTAAAACTTTTGTACTAGCATAAACACAGATACTAATGCTGGCGACCTGGCCATATGGATAGAGCGGTAATGAGTAAACGATCACAACGTGTTTTAATTACCCTGCCTCATCCACTGCTTCACCTTGTCAGTTTAGGTTTAGTCTCGTTTATCTTTACCCTCTTCTCACTTGAACTTTCGCAGTTTGGTAGCCAGCTTGCGCCGCTGTGGTTTCCGACGTCCATTATGATGGTGGCGTTTTACCGCCATGCCGGGCGGATGTGGCCGGGAATCGCATTGGCCTGCTCGCTGGGAAATGTCGCCGCATCTGTACTGCTTTTTTCTACCAGTTCGCTCAATATGACCTGGACGGCCATCAACATTATTGAGGCCGTCGTGGGCGCAATGCTGCTGCGTAAATTATTACCGTGGTATAACCCACTACAAAATCTGGCTGACTGGCTACGTCTGGCATTTGGCAGCGCTATCGTGCCACCTGTATTGGGCGGCGTGCTGGTTGTCTTGCTGGTTCCAGACGACGATCCACTTAAAGCATTTCTGATCTGGGTGCTTTCCGAATCAATCGGCGCACTGGCGCTAGTCCCGCTGGGATTGTTGTTTAAGCCACACTATCTATTGCGCCATCGCGACCCGCGGTTGCTGTTTGAGACGCTGTTAACGTTATCCATCACGCTGGCGTTAAGCTGGCTCTCGATGCGGTATCTGCCGTGGCCTTTTACTTTCATTATTGTGCTGCTGATGTGGAGCGCCGTGCGTTTGCCACGGATGGAAGCCTTTTTGATTTTTCTTGCCACGGTGATGATGGTGTCGCTGATGTTGGCAGCCGATCCGGCTTTACTCGCCACGCCGCGAACCTACCTGATGAGCCATATGCCGTGGCTGCCATTTTTGCTGATCCTGCTGCCCGCCAACATCATGACCATGGTGATGTATGCCTTTCGCGCTGAACGCAAGCATATTTCCGAAAGCGAAACCCGCTTTCGGAATGCGATGGAGTATTCCGCCATCGGCATGGCGTTAGTGGGTATCGAAGGGCAATGGCTGCAATCCAACAAGTCGCTATGCCAGTTTCTTGGTTACAGCCAGGAAGAGCTGCGTGCCATTACCTTTCAACAACTTACCTGGCCGGAAGATCTCAATAAAGATCTGCAACACGTTGAGAAGTTGATCAGCGGTGAAATAAACACCTATTCAATGGAAAAACGCTACTACAACCGTAATGGCGACGTTGTCTGGGCGTTGCTTGCCGTCTCACTGGTACGCCACACCGATGGCACACCACTCTATTTTATTGCCCAGATTGAAGACATAAACGATCTCAAACGCACCGAACAGATCAACAAACGTCTGATGGAACGGATAACACTGGCTAACGAAGCCGGTGGCATTGGCATCTGGGAGTGGGAGCTGAAGCCTAACATCTTCAGTTGGGATAAGCGGATGTTCGAGCTGTATGAAATTCCGTCACATGTCAAACCGAACTGGCAGGTGTGGTACGACTGTGTGCTGCCAGAAGATCGCGGGCACGCCGAGAAAGTGATTCGCGATTCATTGCAAGCTCGTTTGCCTTTTAAACTGGAATTTCGCATTACCGTAAAAGATGGCATCCGCCATATTCGCGCCCTCGCCAATCGTGTGCTGAATAAAGAGGGCGAAGTCGAGCGCCTGCTCGGCATTAATATTGATATGACCGAAGTGAAACAGCTCAATGAGGCGCTGTTTCAGGAAAAAGAGCGCCTGCACATTACGCTGGATTCCATCGGTGAAGCCGTGGTCTGTATTGATATGGCGATGAAAATCACCTTTATGAATCCGGTTGCCGAGAAGATGAGCGGCTGGACGCAAGAAGAGGCGTTGGGTGTTCCGCTACTCACGGTGTTGCAAATTACATTTGGTGATAATGGTCCCTTAATGGAGAACATTTACAGTGCCGACACGTCGCGTTCCGCTATCGAACAAGATGTCGTTCTCCACTGCCGTAGCGGCGGCAGCTACGACGTCCATTACAGCATTACGCCGCTAAGTACCCTTGATGGCAGCAATATTGGTTCGGTGCTGGTAATTCAGGACGTCACCGAATCACGCAAAATGCTGCGCCAGCTTAGCTACAGCGCCTCCCATGATACCCTGACGCATCTCGCCAACCGTGCCAGTTTTGAGAAGCAGTTGCGGATACTTTTGCAGACGGTAAGCAGTACGCATCAACGACATGCTCTGGTGTTTATCGATCTTGATCGCTTTAAAGCCGTAAATGACAGCGCCGGGCACGCGGCAGGTGATGCCCTGCTGCGAGAACTGGCATCGCTGATGTTAAACCTGTTGCGCTCCAGTGACGTGCTGGCGCGGCTCGGCGGTGATGAATTTGGTCTTTTACTACCTGACTGTAATGTTGAAAGTGCCCGCTTTATCGCGACACGCATTATCAGCGCGATTAATGACTACCACTTTATGTGGGAAGGCCGTGTGCATCGGGTTGGAGCCAGCGCAGGAATTACACTGTTCGATAACAGCAATCATCAGGCGGCAGATGTGATGTCGCAGGCCGATATCGCCTGTTATGCTTCAAAAAATGCGGGCCGCGGCCAGGTGACGGTTTACGAACCACAGCAAGTTACCGCACATAGCGCACAGGCAGCGATGTCACTCGATGATCCGTGGATGATGATGAAAGAGAATCATCTGATGCTGATCGCCCACGGCGTCGCTTCTCCGCGAATTCCGGAAACGCGTAATCTGTGGCTGATTTCGCTTAAGCTCTGGAGTCGTAACGGCGAGGTTATTAACGAACTGACATTTCGCCGTAGCTTCAGTGATCCGATGTTCAATCTCGCCCTTGATCGCCGGGTATTGCATGAATTTTTCCAACAGGCAGCAAACGCAGTTGCCAGTAAAGGCTTAAGCATCGCCCTTCCCCTTTCCGTTACCGGTTTAAGCAACACCACGCTGGTGGATGAACTGCTTGAACAACTGGAAAATAGCCCACTACAACCACGGTTATTACATCTGATTATTCCGGCAGAAACCATTTTCGACCACGCAGAAAATATGCATAAACTGCGGCTGGCGGGCTGCCGGATCGTGCTCAGTCAGGTGGGACGCGACCTGCAAATCTTCAACGCACTGAACGCGAATATGGCAGATTATCTGCTACTCGACGACGAGTTATGCGCCAGCGTACAAGGCAATTTGATGGATGAAATGCTGATTTCGATCATTCAGGGTCACGCCCGGCGGCTGGGATTGAAAACCATCGCCGGGCCAGTAACGCTGCCGCTGGTAATGGATACGCTTTCTGGCATCGGCGTCGATCTGATTTATGGCGAGGTGATTGCCGATGCCCAACCGCTGGATTTGCTGGTTAATAGCAGTTATTTCGCAATTAACTGAGTATTTTGCCGCCCCCATCGCCTGATGCGTCTACAATTCATCCATTTCGTCGGCCGCCCGGCGACCAGCATAATGCTTCATCTGGTTGCCAGCCTTCCGTATACCAGATATGCAACAGCGCATAAGAACGCCAGGGTTTCCAGCGTTCGGCATAACGGCGGATTTGTGCCGGCGTCATTCCCGGAAATCGCTGTTTAATTAAATAATCATCCGGTAGAAAAACATCTTTCGCTTGCCAGCCGCGCAAGGCGAAATAATTCGCCGTCCAGCGCCCGATTCCAGGAAAGGTTTGCAGCGTTTTCATCGCCTGCTCAACATCACCGGGCATTGTTATCGGTAAGGAACCATCCAGTACCGCATTTGCCAGATGGATCAACGCCTCTGCACGTTTCAGCGGCATCCCCAACGCTTTTAGCGCCTGCGAATCGGCTGCTGCCAGCCGTTGAGGCGTGGGAAAGCAGATATAATCCGGGAAATCATCCAGACGTTCGCCATAAAGCTGCACCACTTTGGCGGTCAATTTCGCCGCCATCGCCACGCTCACCAGTTGGCCTAAAATGGCGCGCACGCCCTGTTCAAAAGCATCAACACAGCCAAGTAAACGCAATCCCGGCCGCGCCTAACTCACCTAACGCCCCATTAACAATCTGCGGATTACATTGCAGATCAAACAGGCGGCTTATTTTCGCCAGGCACTCGGTCGCCACCGGTTCTAATCCCGAACTTAAGTTCACTTGCAACGTATTATTTTCGACATCAGGAACCACCGTTATCATGCCCCGATGTTCGCCCACTGCCAGACTGCGGGCATAATAATTGTCAGCGACCGTTTCCACACCGCTCACCGCACGAGTGGCAAGAAATCCCAACATCCACGACCAGTCATACGGCGGTTGCCAGTTCAGGGTATACATCGCATCTCCTTTTTTATCCGCTTTCAACATAAACGTTATTCAGACGCAGCGCTTTGCTTTCATATTCCGGTTGTCGCGGCGACAACATTTCGCTAAAGTCACGCCCCTTCTTCACCGGCATGGGGATTATTTCGTGTTTATTGGTTTTGATTACGGTACAGCAAACTGTTCAGTAGCGGTGATGCGTGACGGTAAACCACAGTTGCTGAAAATGGAAAATGACAGCTCGCTGCTGCCTTCAATGCTTTGCGCACCAACGCGTGAAGCTGTAAGCGAATGGCTGTACCGCCATCATGATGTTCCGGCAAACGACGATGAAACGCAGGCGCTGCTGCGTCGGGCGATTCGTTACAACCGCGAAGAAGATATCGATGTTACGGCGAAAAGCGTGCAGTTCGGTCTTTCCTCACTGGCGCAGTACATTGATGATCCGGAAGAAGTGTGGTTTGTGAAATCACCGAAATCGTTCCTCGGAGCCAGCGGTTTAAAACCTCAGCAGGTGGCGCTGTTTGAAGATCTGGTCTGCGCAATGATGTTACACATTCGCCAACAAGCACAAGCGCAGTTACCTGAAGCGATTACCCAAGCGGTGATTGGCCGTCCGATTAACTTCCAGGGGCTGGGTGGCGATGAAGCTAACGCCCAGGCGCAGGGGATCCTCGAACGTGCGGCGAAGCGTGCCGGGTTCAAGGATGTGGTATTCCAGTACGAACCGGTGGCGGCCGGGCTGGATTACGAAGCGACCTTGCAGGAAGAAAAACGTGTACTGGTGGTGGATATCGGTGGCGGTACGACTGACTGTTCATTGTTGCTTATGGGCCCCCAGTGGCGTTCGCGCCTGGATCGTGAAGCCAGTCTGCTTGGTCACAGTGGCTGCCGTATTGGCGGTAACGATCTGGATATCGCACTGGCGTTTAAACACCTGATGCCACTGCTGGGCATGGGTGGCGATACAGAAAAAGGTATCGCCCTGCCGATTCTGCCGTGGTGGAATGCGGTCGCCATCAACGACGTACCTGCGCAAAGCGATTTCTACAGTAGCGCCAATGGTCGTCTGCTTAATGATTTAGTACGAGATGCCCGCGAACCGGAAAAAGTTGCCCTGTTGCAGAAAGTCTGGCGGCAACGTTTAAGTTATCGCCTGGTACGCTGCGCAGAAGAGAGCAAAATTGCGCTTTCCAGTGAAGTTGAAACTCGCGCGTCGCTGCCATTTATCCGCGACGAACTGGCTACGCTGATTAGCCAGCAAGGGTTGGAGAGCGCCCTCAACCAGCCGTTGGCGCGGATTCTGGAACAGGTGCAACTGGCGCTGGATAACGCCCAGGAAAAACCGGACGTCATCTATCTGACTGGTGGTAGCGCCCGCTCGCCGCTGATTAAAAAGGCACTGGCGGAACAGTTGCCGGGGATTCCGATTGCTGGCGGCGATGACTTTGGCTCCGTCACCGCCGGACTGGCACGCTGGGCGGAAGTGGTATTTCGTTAAATGAAGGATGGCTCAGCAACGGCTTAAATCTGCCTGCACCTGAGCCAGTTTCTCCGCCGCCTGACGTAACGGTTCCAGCAACGGCATAGTCCGTGCAGAAGCATGAAGACGGAAACGCTGCAACTCTGTCGCGCCGACAGTCAACGCCGATTCCAGTCGATGTCGTTTGGCGGCAATTTTCGCCATTACCGCCTGCCTGTCTGCTGGCGTTACCGCTTCATTCGGCCTGAACACAAATCGGCGTTCGCAGCTCGCTTTCCAGTCAATGACAGCCTGGGTCAGATGGTCGCCAAACCCTTTAACTTGCTTAACCCCACGACGGGTAACATCCGCTGCTGTTTCAATACCAAAAGACCGTAACGCCGCTTTACGCGCAGGGCCAACGCCGGGAATAGAGGCAGCATCAATAAAAAATCCCTCCAGAAACTTCTGCTTCTGCCGTTCCCTTGCAGTGTCGTGAAGTGCTGCCAGAGCACGTTTTTCTTCTTCCGGTAACCCGAGAATTTCGTCCTTCATTTTTTCGAGCATCGTCCGTTTGGCGATAAAACCTTCCAGCCCGCCCAACTGTTGGCTCTGGCTGACTAAATGGTCATAGTCCATTTTCGCGCGATTAAATGCCTCACGGCGTTGCTGAACTTCTGCTTTGTACGCTTTGCTTGTCAGACTGCCAATAATCCAGATAGCCGCCAGCACAGGAACCAAAATAATATAACTCGGTTCTGCCTGAAGGCCGCAAAGCAACAGCGATAACGCTGACAGTGCGATCTCAATCAGAATGATGTATTCGCGCCGTAACAGGCCTAAAGGAAGCGGCCTGCCAGTCGGTTGGAAATGATCGGGTAATGGCAGTTGCAATGCTGGCGGCGCTACTGACGCCATCACCATCGCCCAGACTTTCGCCAGCACAAAATCACCGCCGGTGGTAATGACCTCTTCGCCGAGATCAATAAAATAGATAACGCCTTGATTATCCAGCGTACACCACGGGCAGTCGGTCAAATGAGCGGGATAAACATGCATTGCCGAAACGGTACATTTCTTTAACTGTTGGCGTAGTAAATCAAGTGCTGCTACCCACGCTTTAGCCGTCGGACGCCCGGTTGCTACGCCACTTTCCGTAAACGCCTGCTGAAACATGGCTTCAACATCGCCCGGTAACATCGACAGCGGAATCGATCGTGGCGGCGGTTTTAAACCACGTCGCTGGTTGTCTGACGCGTAGGCATAACGGAAATGGGCAATATCCGTCTCCAGCGCATTACCCGCATCAGAGATAAGCGGCACACCAGAATAAGGATGCCGCCCACCAAACAAGACGTGAAAAATCAGCAACGCAAGGCCAAAATTATCGTGATTCGCGGTACGTTCAAAACCGACAAATGATGGCAAGGTTTGTAGCTCTGGCGGCGTAAAATGCGACACGCCGACTTCGCATAAATGCAGTATGCCATTGGCGTTAATCTGAAAGGAGTCACTATCGATCAACACCACTTTGCTGTCGCGACCTACCATAAAGCTGTTCTGGTTTACGTCCCCCACGACGTGCCCGTGCTCGTGAACCGTAGCAAAAGATGAAGCAATATTGCGCGCAACATAGAGTAGAAAATCCCACGCACAATGAGGGTAACTCTGGCGACGATGTGCCGGGCTATAGATCATATGAATCGGTTCTTTACCAGAAACTTTTGGCATCATAAAACCGATAACTTTTCCGCCTCGCCCACCGTGAAGCGTTGCCTGCGGCCAGGCGACATAATTCAACAACTGCGCGTCAGCTGTCGCAGCCATAAAGGCAAGTTTGTCCTGTTTTAAGGCGGGTGGCGGCGTGTGATAAATCTTGGCGACGCTATCGGCAAACTCCTCGATATCATAAACCGCGCCTTCACCGCCTTTGCCCAGTTCACGGCCTGGCGTAACGCACTCACCAGTAGCAGTATATAAAGTGGGTTTCATGGTAACCACAGCGCCAGTGCCAACGTTTTATCATCATCCGTACGCTCGTTTACCGCCGGGCTGGACAAAAACTGCTTTAACAATTCAGGTAATAAATCGAGTTGTTCCTGCGTTGCTGCCGCCAGTCCATTGAAAAACGGGGTAAAGAAAGGCACATGCGGAGAATTATCCAACATATTTAACGCCAGTCGCTGGATACCATCCGTAAATGCTGCAACTTTATGCACACGCTCAGTGCTGGTGAAAGTTTCCAGTCTGGAAACGGCATCTTCATCGCTAATGAAATGCGTCATATTGGCATATTCACCCACCATCGGCGTAAGCGGTAATTGCAGACCGTGACCAAAATCCACCACCACGCCGCCATCGCCAATCTGCATAATCAAGGTGCCGTTAGCCGATGAAATCAATCCCAGAAACGTGCAGGCAAAATCGCGAACTGCTAATTCTTTGGCTTCCGCCTCGGCAAAAAGTCGCTGACGAACGGTCAGCACAATATCCGTGGCGAGGATATCATTGAGTCCAAATTCACCGTGCTGCACTTTTTGCGACACATAAGCCATCGCTTCATTGATGGCAAGCATCGCGCCTTCGCCACCCTGCGAGACACTGCCTGCGCCATCAGCGACAAATACCGACAATAATGGCTGCTGGTCATTTAGCCAGGCAACCTGCATCTGGCAGGCATCCTGACAAGGTAAATCAGCGCTAATGTGCGACGTTCCAACAGCGGATGCATAAACCAGACGCCAGCTCACACTGACGTCCAGCCTTTTGGCGCTTCCAGCACAACTTCCGTTCCCGGCGTGGAGCGGGAAACCGAACGCAGCGAACTGGATAACCAGCTAAACAGTTCACGGAATTGTAATCCCTGCAGTGGCAAAGGCTGACGAACGCTGATTTGTGCCAGAGTCTTCATATCCGCCCCCTGAACACCGATGGAAAAGAAGGCAAACTTCTTATCTTCTTCCCCCTGAAACACTTTGTTGGCGGCAGCCTGCCACTCATCGGTTGGTGCACCATCGGTGATCAGGAAAATCCACGGGCGATAATACGAAATACCATTTGCACGATACTCACGTTTCCGCTCCTCTACCATATCCAGGGCTTTGGTAATGGCGGCACCCATTGGTGTATCGCCCTGGGCAAACAGGATGGGCGGGAAAAAATTCGCGGCGCTGGTAAAGGGTTGTTCCACATGCACTGGGCCGAACGTCACAATACCAAGTTCCACTCTTTTTAAGGCCAGCGGGTCGGCAAGCAGCTCATCGCGAAAGGTAACCAATCCGGCGTTAAGTTCATTAATGGGTCTACCGTTCATCGAACCAGAAACATCCAGCAGCAAAATGCAGGGGCAACGTGGTTCCGGGTTACTGGCAAAATCGCTGGTGGCAAACGTGATTTGTTCGCTCATAAGAAATCCTTTCTTAGAGAATTATTGAGGTCCGGTATCATACCGATTGCAATAATGAAATAAGAGCAAACGAAGAAACTTTCAGAATTAGGCCCGGCGGCGCAGAAAATTTTGCTATTCGCCTCGCAAGAACGGAGAGCCGTCGATTGACACTAAGGGCGGAGTGACATAATTTCAGGAGTGAGGGTTAGGGAGAGGTTTCCCCCTCCCCCTGGTGTTCTTAGTAAGCCTGGAAGCTAATCACTAAGAGTATCACCAGTATGATGACGTGCTTCGAGCCTGTTTAAGATTCTGTGTAAATGCCTTTTCTCAGAAGTGACCGTCCAGGCGGTCACCGAACTCGATAATAAAGCGGCTCATTGCCATTCGCCAGTCCTTCAACGGCATCGTCCATTTCTGGGACGCAGACTGGATTGCCAGCCACACCACTTTTTTCACCGAGTCGTCTGTCGGGAACACTTTACGCTTTTTGAGCGCATGGCGGATCACGCTGTTTAGCGACTCGATGGCATTCGTCGTATAGATCACTTTGCGGATGTCCGTTGGATAAGCGAAGAACGTGGCAAGATTCGGCCAGTTAGCCTGCCAGCTTCGGCTTATCTGAGGATAGCGACAGTCCCAGGCCGCAGCGAACGCTTCCAGTGCCTGCTGGCCTGCCTCTTCCGTGGGAGCCTGATAAATCGCTTTCAGGTCGCGAGTGACGGCTTTGTAGTCCTTCCATGACACGAAGCGCAGGCTGTTGCGCACCATATGCACGATGCATAACTGGATGCGGGCCTTCGGATATACTGTGTTGATGGCATCCGGGAAGCCTTTCAGGCCATCCACACAGGCGATGAGGATATCGTTCAGACCGCGGTTTTTCAGTTCAGTCAGCACATTGAGCCAGAACTTCGCCCCTTCATTTTCGGCCAGCCACATACCCAGCAGTTCTTTCTGACCTTCGATATTGATGCCCAGTGCCAGGAACACCGATTTGTTGATGACGCGACTGTCCTGCCGAACTTTCAGGACGATACAGTCAAGATAAACAATGGGGTAAACAGCATCCAGTGGTCGGTTTTGCCATTCTACAACCTGCTCCATCACGGCATCGGTAACCTTTGATATCAGTGCCGGTGAAACATCTGCGTCATACAGTTCTTTGAACGCAGCAGCTATCTCACGGGTGGTCATCCCTTTGGCATACAACGAGAGGATCTGGTTATCCATCCCGGTAATACGGGTCTGATTTTTCTTTACCAGTTGTGGTTCGAAGGTACCGTCACGATCGCGCGGAGTACGCAGTTCCAGTGGACCGTCGCCTGTGATAACGGTCTTTGTGGAAAAACCGTTGCGGGAGTTAGCTCCTGGTCTGGACTGATTTTTCTCATACCCAGGATGGTGTGTCATCTCTGCATTGAGAGCGGCTTCAACGCTGAGCTTTTTCAGCAGCCGATCAAACTGACTGAGGTCTTCAGGGGTTTTGAGGTTTTTGGCCAGTTCGTTAGCCAGAGCCTGTAACTGTTTTTCGTCCATAAATTAACCTTCATTTGATGCTGGATTGAACATATCAAAATCAGGCAATTACACAAATCTATGTACAGGCTCCGTGCTTCATCATAACCCTTTCCTTATTAAAAGCCCTCTTCTCCGGGAGAGGGTTTCCCGTTTCAGCGTCCCGCTGAAATCGTCGGCTTACCTCCTTTCGCCCTGAATGCAGTCTATCGCTAACGCGTGAACAAAATAGTTCCCTCTGTGTTTATTGCGTAACGACTCGCAAAGAATATTTGCTGGCAGGATCGCAGACTGCAAAGCCTGCAGATTGACAATCTTATCGTGAAGGCATACTTTCAGGAGTGAGGGTAGAGCGGGGTTTCCCCCGCCCTAGTAGTCTTAGTAAGCCAGTAAGCTAATGACTAAGAGCACCACGATGATGATCCATTTCATCATGACCCTTTCCTTCTTTAAGGCCCCTTCTTCGGGCTGTCTCTTGATCAGATCTCCTGATCAAGAGACTTCATCACCAGGTAACCCTCAACCATATCCTGAAGTCTGAACCAGCCATCCCACATAACTACCCAACCGGGGCGGCCTGTGCGTTTGCTGTCATGCCATCGCCCCAGTTTCGCCAGTTTCAGACAGGCCCATTTCAGTGTCGGCGTCTGTGACGGAAGCGGTTTTCCTTCCAGCTTAACCCACAGCAGTTTCCACTCTGTCGGCGTCAGTATTTTCTCACAGCTGTCATTTTGTGTTTCTTCACTGATACCTCCCTGCCGCAGGCCCAGCACCCGTACCGCGATAAACGCCTTGATAACCACCATGCGCTCAAGGTTATCCCGGGTCTGCATTCGCAGCGATTCCACACATGTACCACCACTTTTCCACGCCTTGTGGTATTCCTCTATCAGCCAGCGTCGCTCGTAATGGCTGACGATACGTCGCGCATCGGCGGCACTCGCCACTTTTTCTGACGTCAGCAGATGCCAGCAGGCACCGTCCTCTGCCTGCTCCCGGCAACAGACATACGTGAGCGGGAGCGCCTGGCCGCTGTTGTCGGGATTTTTTATGCTGACTTCGCTGTAACTGATGAACATCCGGGCCTGGCGGGCTGCCCGCCCGCCTTTTTGCATCACATTCAGCGTGTGGCTTCCCGCGGTTGCCAGGACTTCCGGCAGTTCGAAGAGCTTGCCGGGTGCTTCTTCCAGCCGGCGATTCTGTGCAGCACGCACCACGAAGCGCTGTCCGTGGCTGACTTTATAATGCAGGTAATGCCAGATATCCGCTTCCCGGTCACAGACAGTGATTACCCGTTTCTGTATCTCCCCCAGCCGTTCGGCCATACGCTCCGAAGCCTGCTGCCAGCGGTAACTTTCTTTTTCTTCATAGGGACGTTCTTTTCGCTGGTGCTTAACACCGTAGGTGTCCGTGACCCGACTCCAGCGCTGCTGTTCGATAAGACCGACTGGCAGGGCGCTGTTGGGGGCGTACATCAGGACAGAGTGAGCCAGCAGCCCGTGCGTCTTCGGGTTAGTGGTGGTATTCCCCAGGTCATCAGATGCCGTACTGTGGCTGAAGTTAATGGTGGTGGTGTCTTCCAGTGCGAGGAGCAGCGGATGAGCCTCACATGCCCTTACAGTGGCGGTAAATCCGGCTTCGGCAATGGCTTGCGGGGACACAGACGGGTTACGTATCAGGCGGTACGCACCTTCAACCTGAGCAGTGGACTGGGATGATTTCACAATAGAAAGACCTGCATGCTGAGCGAGAGAAGAGGCCAGTGACACAAGGCGTCGTGTACGACGCTGATCACCGAGACGGGCATGTCCAAACCGCTCGTTAGCCCATGAATAACAATCAGAAAGTACCATAACAGAGCCGAATAAAATGAAATATAAGAGAAGATCAACGGGTGAAGAAAAAGTTCAAAAAATGGCTACCGGGGAGGAAGGAAAGTACCGGATGGAAAGAGTCCCCCCTAAAGCAGACTGACAGACATCACAAATCCCCGGGTGGGGACTTGTGTATAAGAGACAGTCTTCGGGAGGGGCTTTCCCGTTTCAGCATCCCGCTGAAATCGTCGGCTTACCTCCTTATCGCCATGCACGTAGTCTATCGCTAACCTGCAGATAAAATAGTTTCACATGTTATTACTGGATGCGCGCTCGCAAAGTGCACAACCATTCAGACGATTCGCGAAACTGTTTCATAATTCCTCCATTTTTCTCCCTGATTAGCTGGCTACACTAGTATCATTCCGCGAAACGTTTCAGGAAGAGAAACTCTTAACGATGAAAGGCAGTTATAAATCCCGTTGGGTAATCGTAATCGTGGTGGTTATCGCCGCCATCGCCGCATTCTGGTTCTGGCAAGGCCGCAATGAATCCCAGAGCGCAGCGCCAGGTGCGACGAAGCAAGCGCAGCAGCCGCCAGCCGGTGGCCGTCGTGGTATGCGCTCCGGACCGCTGGCTCCCGTGCAGGCAGCAACTGCCGTTGAACAGGCAGTTCCGCGTTATCTCACCGGGCTTGGCACCATTACCGCTGCAAACACCGTCACAGTGCGCAGTCGCGTTGACGGCCAGTTGATGGCGTTGCATTTTCAGGAAGGTCAGCAGGTAAAAGCGGGGGATTTACTGGCTGAGATTGATCCCAGCCAGTTCAAAGTTGCACTGGCCCAGGCACAAGGACAACTGGCAAAAGATAAAGCCACACTTGCCAATGCCCGCCGAGATTTGGCGCGTTATCAACAACTGGCAAAAACCAACCTCGTTTCCCGTCAGGAACTGGATGCCCAACAGGCACTGGTCAGTGAAACCGAAGGCACCATTAAGGCGGATGAAGCCAGCGTTGCCAGCGCACAACTGCAACTCGACTGGAGTCGCATCACCGCACCAGTCGATGGTCGGGTTGGCCTGAAACAGGTTGATGTCGGTAACCAAATCTCCAGCGGCGATACCACTGGCATTGTGGTGATCACCCAGACGCATCCTATCGATCTGGTATTTACTCTACCGGAAAGCGATATCGCCACCGTTGTGCAGGCACAAAAATCCGGAAAACCGCTGGTTGTTGAAGCCTGGGATCGCACCAACTCGAAGAAATTAAGTGAAGGTACGCTGTTAAGTCTCGATAACCAAATCGACGCCACCACTGGCACCATCAAAGTAAAAGCACGCTTTAATAATCAGGATGATGCGCTGTTCCCCAACCAGTTTGTTAACGCCCGCATGTTAGTGGACACTGAACAAAACGCCGTGGTGATCCCAACCGCTGCACTGCAAATGGGTAACGAAGGTCACTTTGTCTGGGTGCTGAATAGCGAAAACAAAGTCAGCAAGCATCTGGTGACACCGGGCATTCAGGACAGCCAGAAAGTGGTGATCCGCGCAGGTATTTCCGCAGGCGATCGGGTAGTGACGGACGGCATTGACCGCCTGACCGAAGGGGCGAAAGTGGAAGTGGTTGAAGCGCAAGGCACAAGCACACCAGAAGAGAAAGCCACCAGCCGCGAATATGCGAAAAAAGGAGCGCGCTCCTGATGCAGGTGTTACCTCCGAGCAGCACAGGCGGCCCGTCGCGCCTGTTTATTATGCGTCCTGTCGCCACCACGCTGCTGATGGTAGCGATCTTACTCGCCGGGATTATTGGCTACCGCACCCTGCCCGTTTCGGCGTTGCCGGAAGTGGATTATCCGACGATTCAGGTGGTTACGCTTTACCCCGGTGCCAGCCCGGATGTGATGACCTCTGCCGTTACCGCGCCACTTGAACGCCAGTTCGGGCAAATGTCCGGACTGAAACAGATGTCGTCGCAAAGTTCCGGCGGCGCGTCGGTCATCACTTTACAGTTCCAGCTAACATTACCGCTGGACGTTGCCGAGCAGGAGGTGCAGGCCGCAATTAACGCCGCCACTAACCTGTTACCAGGCGATCTGCCTAACCCACCGGTTTACAGCAAAGTGAATCCGGCAGATCCGCCGATCATGACGCTTGCCGTTACCTCAACCGCCATGCCGATGACGCAGGTGGAAGATATGGTAGAAACCCGCGTGGCGCAGAAAATCTCGCAGATTTCCGGCGTCGGGCTGGTAACGCTTTCCGGCGGTCAGCGTCCGGCCGTTCGCGTCAAACTTAACGCTCAGGCGATTGCCGCCCTCGGCCTGACCAGCGAAACTGTACGCACAGCTATTACCGGCGCGAACGTTAACTCGGCTAAAGGTAGCCTCGACGGCCCCTCCCGCGCAGTCACGCTTTCCGCAAACGATCAAATGCAGTCTGCGGAAGAGTACCGTCAGTTAATTATCGCGTACCAGAACGGCGCGCCGATTCGTCTTGGCGATGTCGCTACCGTAGAACAAGGGGCGGAAAACACCTGGCTTGGTGCGTGGGCGAATAAAGAACAAGCCATCGTCATGAATGTTCAGCGCCAGCCTGGCGCTAACATTATCTCCACCGCTGACAGCATTCGTCAGATGCTGCCGCAGCTCACTGAGAGTCTGCCGAAATCGGTAAAAGTGACGGTGCTTTCTGACCGCACCACCAATATCCGCGCATCGGTCGACGATACCCAGTTTGAGCTGATGATGGCTATCGCGCTGGTGGTGATGATTATCTACCTGTTTCTACGAAATATTCCGGCAACCATCATTCCTGGCGTCGCGGTGCCGCTGTCGTTAATCGGCACCTTCGCGGTCATGGTATTTCTCGATTTCTCGATCAATAACCTGACCCTGATGGCGTTAACCATCGCCACCGGGTTTGTGGTCGATGATGCCATCGTGGTGATCGAAAACATTTCGCGCTATATCGAAAAAGGTGAAAAACCGCTGGCAGCGGCGCTCAAGGGTGCAGGCGAAATCGGCTTTACCATTATCTCGCTGACCTTCTCGCTGATTGCAGTGCTGATCCCATTGCTGTTTATGGGCGATATCGTCGGGCGACTGTTCCGCGAATTTGCCATTACTCTGGCAGTAGCGATTTTGATCTCAGCCGTCGTGTCGCTGACCCTGACGCCGATGATGTGCGCGCGGATGCTTAGCCAGGAGTCGCTGCGTAAACAGAACCGCTTCTCCCGCGCCTCGGAAAAAATGTTCGAGCGGATAATCGCCGCCTATGGTCGCGGACTTACGAAGGTGCTGAATCATCCGTGGCTGACCTTAAGCGTGGCGCTCAGTACGCTGCTGCTTAGCGTGCTGCTGTGGGTGTTTATTCCAAAAGGCTTCTTCCCGGTGCAGGACAACGGCATTATTCAGGGCACCTTGCAGGCACCGCAATCCAGCTCCTTTGCCAATATGGCCCAGCGGCAACGCCAGGTCGCGGAGGTGATTTTGCAGGACCCGGCAGTGCAAAGCCTGACCTCATTTGTGGGCGTTGATGGCACTAACCCGTCGCTGAACAGTGCGCGTTTGCAGATCAATCTGAAACCGCTGGATGAGCGTGATGATCGGGTACAAAAAGTTATCGCCCGTTTGCAAACGGCGGTAGATAAAGTGCCGGGCGTCGATCTCTTCCTGCAGCCAACGCAGGATCTGACCATCGATACTCAGGTCAGCCGCACGCAGTACCAGTTTACATTGCAGGCCACGTCTCTGGATGCGCTCAGTACCTGGGTGCCGCAGCTAATGGAAAAACTCCAGCAACTGCCGCAGCTTTCTGATGTCTCCAGCGACTGGCAGGACAAAGGACTGGTGGCGTATGTTAACGTTGATCGCGACAGCGCCAGCCGTCTGGGGATCAGCATGGCGGATGTTGATAACGCCCTGTACAACGCCTTTGGTCAGCGGCTAATTTCGACGATTTATACTCAGGCCAACCAGTATCGCGTGGTGCTGGAGCACAACACTGAAAACACACCAGGGCTGGCGGCGCTGGATACCATTCGCCTGACCAGCAGCGACGGCGGCGTAGTGCCACTCAGCTCGATAGCTAAAATTGAGCAGCGTTTTGCGCCGCTCTCCATCAACCATCTGGATCAGTTCCCGGTAACGACCATCTCCTTTAACGTGCCGGATAACTATTCACTGGGCGATGCGGTGCAGGCGATTATGGATACCGAGAAGACGCTAAATCTGCCAGTGGATATCACCACGCAATTCCAGGGTAGTACCCTCGCCTTCCAGTCGGCATTGGGTAGCACTGTCTGGCTGATTGTCGCGGCAGTGGTGGCGATGTATATCGTGCTCGGTATTCTGTACGAAAGCTTTATTCACCCGATCACTATTCTCTCGACGTTGCCAACGGCAGGTGTCGGCGCATTGCTGGCGTTGCTGATTGCCGGTAGTGAGCTGGATGTGATCGCCATTATCGGCATTATTTTGCTGATCGGTATTGTGAAGAAAAACGCCATCATGATGATCGACTTCGCGCTGGCCGCTGAGCGCGAGCAAGGCATGTCGCCGCGAGATGCCATCTACCAGGCCTGCCTGCTGCGTTTTCGTCCGATCCTGATGACCACGCTGGCAGCGCTGCTCGGTGCATTGCCGCTGATGTTGAGTACCGGAGTCGGCGCGGAACTGCGTCGTCCGTTAGGTATCGGCATGGTCGGCGGTCTGGTTGTCAGTCAGGTGCTGACGCTGTTCACCACGCCGGTGATTTATCTGCTGTTCGACCGCCTGGCATTGTGGACCAAAAGCCGCTTTGCCCGCCATGAAGAGGAGGCGTAAGTGAAGTTTTTTGCCCTCTTCATTTACCGCCCGGTGGCGACGATTTTACTGTCGATTGCCATTACCCTTTGCGGCATACTGGGCTTCCGTATGCTGCCGGTCGCCCCGCTGCCGCAGGTCGATTTTCCGGTAATTATGGTCAGCGCCTCGCTGCCCGGTGCGTCGCCAGAGACGATGGCGTCTTCCGTTGCCACACCGCTGGAACGCTCGCTTGGGCGCATTGCCGGGGTCAGTGAAATGACCTCCAGCAGTTCGCTCGGCAGCACGCGTATCATTTTGCAGTTTGATTTTGACCGGGATATCAACGGCGCGGCGCGCGATGTACAGGCGGCGATCAACGCCGCCCAAAGTCTGCTGCCCAGTGGGATGCCAAGCCGTCCGACTTATCGCAAAGCGAACCCGTCGGATGCACCAATTATGATCCTGACGCTGACGTCCGATACTTATTCGCAGGGGGAACTGTACGATTTTGCCTCGACGCAACTGGCTCCGACAATTGCACAAATCGACGGCGTCGGTGATGTCGATGTCGGCGGCAGCTCGCTGCCTGCGGTGCGCGTCGGGCTGAATCCACAGGCGCTGTTTAATCAGGGCGTGTCGCTGGACGATGTGCGCACCGCCATCAGCAATGCCAACGTGCGTAAACCGCAGGGGGCGCTGGAAGATGACACTCACCGCTGGCAGATCCAGACCAACGATGAGCTGAAAACTGCCGCCGAATACCAGCCGTTGATTATTCATTACAACAACGGCGGCGCGGTTCGTCTGGGTGATGTGGCAACGGTAACCGACTCAGTACAGGATGTGCGCAACGCCGGGATGACCAACGCCAAACCGGCTATTTTGTTGATGATCCGCAAACTGCCGGAAGCCAATATCATCCAGACGGTAGACAGCATCCGGGCGAAATTACCGGAGTTACAGGAGACAATCCCGGCGGCGATTGATCTGCAAATAGCTCAGGATCGCTCCCCCACCATTCGCGCCTCGCTGGAAGAAGTCGAGCAGACGCTGATTATTTCGGTGGCGCTGGTGATTTTAGTGGTCTTTTTGTTCCTGCGTTCAGGTCGGGCGACGATCATTCCTGCGGTTGCAGTGCCGGTTTCGCTGATTGGCACCTTTGCAGCGATGTATCTTTGCGGTTTCAGTCTCAATAACCTGTCGCTGATGGCACTCACCATCGCTACTGGCTTTGTAGTCGATGACGCCATCGTGGTGCTGGAAAACATTGCCCGTCATCTGGAAGCGGGAATGAAACCGCTACAGGCCGCACTGCAAGGCACCCGCGAAGTCGGTTTTACAGTTCTGTCGATGAGCCTGTCACTGGTAGCTGTGTTCCTGCCGCTGTTGTTGATGGGCGGCTTGCCGGGGCGCTTGTTACGCGAGTTTGCCGTGACGCTTTCGGTGGCGATAGGTATTTCACTGCTGGTTTCCCTGACGCTGACGCCGATGATGTGCGGCTGGATGCTGAAAGCCAGCAAGCCGCGTGAGCAAACACGGTTACGCGGTTTTGGCCGGATGCTGGTTGCGCTGCAACAAGGCTACGGCAAGTCGCTGAAATGGGTTCTCAATCACACCCGTCTGGTAGGCGTAGTGCTGCTTGGCACCATTGCGCTGAATATCTGGCTGTATATCTCGATCCCGAAAACGTTCTTCCCGGAGCAGGACACCGGCGTACTGATGGGCGGGATACAGGCCGATCAGAGTATTTCGTTTCAGGCGATGCGCGGTAAGTTGCAGGACTTCATGAAAATTATCCGTGATGACCCGGCGGTGGATAATGTCACTGGCTTTACCGGTGGCTCGCGAGTTAACAGCGGAATGATGTTTATCACGCTGAAACCGCGCGATGAACGCAGCGAAACCGCCCAGCAAATTATCGACCGTCTGCGCGTGAAGCTGGCGAAAGAGCCAGGGGCGAATCTGTTCCTGATGGCGGTACAGGATATTCGCGTTGGCGGACGTCAGTCGAACGCCAGCTACCAGTACACGTTATTGTCTGACGATCTGGCAGCACTGCGCGAATGGGAGCCGAAAATCCGCAAAAAACTGGCGACGTTGCCGGAACTGGCGGACGTTAACTCTGACCAGCAAGACAACGGCGCGGAGATGAACCTGGTTTACGACCGCGACACGATGGCGCGATTGGGAATCGACGTACAGGCCGCTAACAGCCTGCTGAATAACGCCTTCGGTCAGCGGCAAATCTCGACCATTTACCAGCCAATGAACCAGTATAAAGTGGTGATGGAAGTTGATCCGCGCTATACCCAGGACATCAGCGCGCTGGAAAAAATGTTCGTCATTAATAACGAAGGCAAAGCGATCCCGCTGTCATATTTCGCTAAATGGCAACCGGCGAATGCGCCGCTGTCAGTGAATCATCAGGGACTGTCCGCAGCCTCAACCATCTCGTTCAACCTGCCGACCGGGAAATCACTCTCGGACGCCAGTGCGGCAATCGACCGCGCAATGACGCAGCTTGGCGTACCTTCCACGGTGCGCGGCAGTTTTGCCGGAACGGCGCAGGTGTTCCAGGAGACGATGAATTCGCAGGTGATCCTGATTATCGCGGCCATCGCCACGGTGTATATCGTGCTGGGGATGTTGTACGAGAGTTACGTGCATCCGCTGACCATTCTCTCCACCCTGCCTTCGGCGGGCGTTGGAGCGCTACTGGCGCTGGAGCTGTTTAATGCTCCGTTCAGCCTGGTCGCCCTGATAGGGATTATGCTATTAATCGGCATCGTGAAGAAAAACGCCATCATGATGGTCGATTTTGCGCTTGAAGCCCAACGCCACGCTAATCTGACTCCGCAGGAGGCCATTTTCCAGGCCTGCCTGCTGCGTTTTCGCCCGATAATGATGACGACCCTGGCGGCGCTGTTTGGCGCGCTGCCGCTGGTATTGTCGGGCGGCGATGGCTCGGAACTGCGGCAACCATTGGGGATCACCATTGTCGGCGGCCTGGTGATGAGTCAGCTCCTGACGCTGTATACCACGCCGGTGGTGTATCTCTTTTTCGACCGTCTGCGACTGCGTTTTTCGCGAAAATCTAAAGAAACGGTAACCGAGTAAATGACAGATCTTCCCGACAGCACCCGCTGGCAATTGTGGATTGTGGCTTTCGGCTTCTTTATGCAGTCGCTGGACACCACCATCGTTAACACTGCCCTTCCCTCAATGGCGCAAAGCCTGGGGGAAAGCCCGCTGCATATGCACATGGTCATTGTCTCTTATGTGCTGACCGTGGCGGTGATGCTGCCTGCCAGCGGCTGGCTGGCGGACAAAGTCGGCGTGCGCAATATTTTCTTTACCGCTATTGTCCTGTTTACCCTTGGTTCACTGTTTTGCGCGCTTTCCGGCACCCTTAATGAACTGTTGCTGGCGCGCGCATTGCAGGGCGTGGGCGGTGCGATGATGGTGCCGGTTGGCAGGTTGACGGTGATGAAAATTGTTCCGCGCGAGCAATATATGGCGGCGATGACCTTTGTGACGCTGCCTGGCCAGGTTGGCCCACTGCTTGGCCCGGCGCTGGGCGGCCTGCTGGTGGAGTACGCGTCATGGCACTGGATCTTTTTGATCAACATTCCGGTTGGAATTATCGGCGCGATCGCCACACTAATGTTAATGCCGAACTACACCATGCAGACGCGGCGCTTTGATCTCTCCGGCTTTCTGTTGCTGGCGGTTGGCATGGCGGTATTAACGCTGGCGCTGGATGGCAGTAAAGGTACGGGCTTATCGCCGCTGGCGATTGCTGGCCTGGTTGCTGTTGGCGTGGTGGCGCTTATGCTTTATCTCATACATGCCAGAAATAACGCCCGCGCCCTGTTCAGCCTGAAACTGTTCCGCACCCGTACCTTTTCGTTGGGCCTGGCGGGGAGCTTCGCCGGACGTATCGGCAGCGGTATGTTGCCCTTTATGACGCCGGTTTTCTTGCAGATTGGTCTCGGCTTCTCACCCTTTCATGCCGGATTGATGATGATCCCAATGGTGCTCGGCAGCATGGGGATGAAGCGGATAGTCGTGCAGGTAGTGAACCGCTTTGGTTATCGTCGGGTACTGGTGGCGACTACGCTGGGCCTGTCGCTGGTCACACTGCTGTTTATGGCCACCGCGCTGCTTGGCTGGTACTACGTTTTACCATTCGTTCTGTTTTTACAAGGGATGGTCAACTCAACGCGTTTTTCCTCCATGAACACGCTGACACTGAAAGATCTGCCGGACAAACTGGCAAGCAGTGGCAACAGCCTGCTGTCGATGATTATGCAATTGTCGATGAGTATCGGCGTGACCATCGCCGGGCTGTTGCTTGGGCTTTTTGGTTCGCAGCATGTCAGCGTCGACAGCGGTGCCACACAAACCGTCTTTATGTACACCTGGCTAAGCATGGCGTTTCTTATCGCCCTTCCGGCGTTCATCTTTGCCAGAGTTCCGAACGATACACATCAAAATGTGGCTATTTCGCGGCGCAAAAGGAGCACTGAATGAAGTTCTGGCGGCCCGGCATTACCGGCAAACTGTTTCTGGCGATCTTCGCCACCTGCATCGTCTTGCTGATCACGATGCACTGGGCGGTGCGTATCAGTTTTGAGCGCGGCTTTATCGATTACATTAAGCATGGCAATGAGCAACGGCTGCAAATGCTTGGCGACGCACTTGGCGAGCAGTACGCCCAGCATGGCAACTGGCGCTTCCTGCGTAACAACGATCGTTTTGTGTTTCAGATCCTGCGTTCACTTGAACATGATAGCAACGACGATAAGCCCGGCCCCGGTATGCCGCCGCACGGCTGGCGCACCCAGTTCTGGGTGGTCGATCAAAATAACAAAGTGCTGGTTGGCCCTCGCTCACCTATTCCACCTGACGGCACACGGCGGCCTATTCTGGTCAATGGTCTGGAAGTCGGCGCGGTGATCGCCTCCCCTGTCGAGCGGCTGACCCGCAATACCGATATCAATTTTGATAAGCAACAACGGCAAACCAGTTGGCTGATTGTGGCTTTATCTACTTTACTGGCAGCGCTGGCGACGTTCCCACTGGCACGCGGCTTGCTGGCACCGGTAAAACGGTTAGTTGACGGCACGCACAAACTGGCAGCAGGTGATTTCACCACTCGCGTGACGCCCACCAGCGAAGACGAACTGGGCAAACTGGCACAGGACTTCAACCAGCTCGCCAGTACGCTGGAGAAAAACCAGCAGATGCGCCGCGATTTTATGGCCGACATTTCTCACGAACTGCGCACGCCTTTAGCGGTACTGCGCGGCGAACTGGAAGCCATCCAGGATGGTGTACGTAAATTCACGCCAGAGACAGTGGCTTCTTTACAGGCGGAGGTCGGAACGTTGACTAAACTGGTCGACGATCTCCATCAGTTGTCGATGTCTGATGAAGGCGCTCTCGCCTACCAGAAAGCAACGGTGGATCTCGTTCCACTACTTGAAGTCGCGGGCGGCGCATTTCGCGAACGTTTCGCCAGTCGTGGGTTGACTCTGCAATTCTCCTTGCCGGACAGCATTACCGTATTTGGCGATCGCGATCGTTTAATGCAGTTGTTTAATAACTTACTGGAAAACAGCCTGCGCTACACCGACAGTGGCGGTGGCCTGCATATTTCCGCCGAACAGCACGACAAAATGGTGCATCTGACCTTTGCCGACAGCGCACCGGGAGTCAGCGACGATCAGTTACAAAAATTGTTTGAGCGTTTTTATCGCACGGAAGGTTCCCGCAACCGTGCCAGCGGCGGCTCCGGGCTGGGGTTGGCAATTTGCCTGAACATTGTTGAAGCACATAATGGTCGCATTGTTGCCGCCCATTCGCCTTTTGGCGGGGTTAGCATTACAGTAGAGTTACCGCTGGAACGGGATTTACAGAGAGAAGTATGACCGAGTTACCTATCGACGAAAACACGCCGCGTATTTTGATCGTGGAAGATGAACCCAAACTGGGGCAGTTGCTCATTGATTATCTGCGTGCCGCAAGCTATGCGCCGACGTTGATTAGCCACAGCGATCAGGTACTGCCGTATGTGCGCCAGACGCCACCGGATCTGATCCTGTTAGATCTGATGTTACCAGGCACCGATGGTCTGACACTGTGTCGGGAGATTCGTCGTTTTTCTGATATTCCCATTGTTATGGTGACAGCGAAAATCGAAGAGATCGACCGCCTGCTGGGGCTGGAAATCGGTGCTGATGATTACATCTGTAAACCGTATAGCCCGCGGGAAGTGGTAGCGCGCGTCAAAACTATATTGCGTCGTTGCAAACCGCAGCGTGAGTTGCAACAGCAAGATGCAGAAAGCCCGTTAATTATCGACGAAGGTCGTTTTCAGGCTTCGTGGCGCGGCAAAATGCTTGATCTGACCCCTGCGGAATTTCGCCTGCTGAAAACACTCTCCCATGAACCGGGAAAAGTGTTCTCCCGCGAGCAGTTACTCAATCATCTTTATGACGACTACCGCGTAGTGACCGACCGTACCATCGATAGCCACATTAAAAACCTGCGCCGCAAGCTGGAAGCACTGGACGAAGAGCAGTCATTTATCCGCGCCGTTTACGGTGTCGGTTATCGCTGGGAAGCCGACGCCTGCCGCATTGTTTAACGTATCTTTGCCCTCGCGAGGGCTGAATTCCTTGTTTATTAATCCGTCATGCCCCTCTCTGAAAGGAGCTGTCTCTTGATCAGGAGATCTGATCAAGAGACAGCTCCTTTAGGGGGGTATTCCCCTGATTGGCAACCTTATGAATATCACCCATACTTAAATCGTTACATACTGTTTTCAATACGCAATTTCAATCAAGGAGTCATTATGGCTGGTTGGTTTGAACTCAATAAGAGCAGTGATAATCAGTTCCGGTTTGTGTTAAAAGCGGGTAACGGTGAGACTATTCTCACCAGCGAACTGTATACCTCAAAAGCCGCTGCGGAAAAGGGCATTGCCTCTGTGCAAAGCAACAGCCCGCAGGATGAACGCTATGAGAAAAAAACAGCGAGCAACGGCAAATTTTATTTCAATCTGAAAGCCGCTAATCATCAGATAATCGGCTCCAGTCAAATGTACGCCACCACTCAATCACGCGAAATCGGAATTGCCTCAGTAAAAAACAATGGCGTAAGCCAGACTGTGAAAGATAAGACTTAATTGTTATGCCGGGCGCGGATAACGCGCCCGGCTTTATTTCTAATAAACACTTACTTATTGATGCTAAGGATCAAGCCGCGCCATTAAAATAATGGGAGGATAAGTTTCATATCAGGTGAAAGAATTTTTGTTCTTCTTTTTGAACGCCACGTTATTTATTTCCTGCAAGTGCCGAAGAAATTATCGTTATTCGTATCCTTACCAAAACCAGGACGCGACCAGACATTTGCACTGGAGCCAACCCCACCGATTGCGCTACAATGCCCGCCCTTAAAGTGGGGACACTCCCCTAACCGCTTCATCAGGTGAAGCGGATCTGACCTGTCATCAGAACGAGAGAATTATGTTTAAACCGGAACTCCTTTCCCCGGCGGGAACGCTGAAAAATATGCGTTACGCTTTCGCTTATGGCGCAGATGCTGTTTATGCGGGGCAACCGCGTTACTCCCTGCGTGTGCGCAACAACGAATTTAACCACGAAAATCTCCAGCTCGGCATCAATGAAGCCCACGCGCTGGGGAAAAAGTTTTATGTCGTGGTCAACATTGCGCCACACAATGCCAAGCTAAAAACCTTTATCCGTGATCTGAAACCGGTGGTGGAAATGGGGCCGGACGCACTGATTATGTCCGATCCGGGGCTGATTATGCTGGTGCGTGAACACTTCCCTGAAATGCCGATCCACCTTTCCGTGCAGGCCAACGCCGTAAACTGGGCGACGGTGAAATTCTGGCAGCAAATGGGGTTGACCCGCGTGATCCTCTCCCGCGAGCTGTCGCTGGAAGAGATTGAAGAGATCCGCAATCAGGTTCCGGATATGGAGCTTGAAATCTTCGTTCACGGTGCGCTGTGCATGGCCTACTCCGGCCGCTGCCTGCTCTCTGGCTACATCAACAAACGCGATCCAAACCAGGGCACCTGCACCAACGCCTGCCGTTGGGAGTACAACGTGCAGGAAGGGAAAGAAGATGACGTTGGCAACATCGTACACAAATACGAGCCGATTCCGGTGCAAAACGTCGAGCCGACGCTGGGTATCGGTGCGCCAACCGACAAAGTGTTTATGATCGAAGAAGCCCAGCGCCCGGGCGAGTATATGACCGCGTTTGAAGATGAGCACGGCACTTACATCATGAACTCGAAAGATCTGCGCGCCATCGCCCATGTTGAACGCCTGACCAAAATGGGCGTGCATTCGCTGAAAATCGAAGGCCGCACTAAATCTTTCTACTATTGTGCACGTACCGCGCAGGTTTATCGTAAAGCTATCGATGACGCCGCTGCGGGCAAACCGTTCGACACCAGCCTTCTGGAAACACTGGAAGGCCTGGCGCATCGTGGTTACACCGAAGGTTTCCTGCGTCGTCATACTCACGACGATTACCAGAACTACGAATACGGTTATTCCGTTTCTGACCGCCAGCAGTTTGTTGGAGAGTTTACCGGTGAGCGTAAAGGCTCTCTGGCAGCCGTAGCGGTGAAAAATAAATTCTCCGTTGGCGACAGCCTGGAACTGATGACGCCACAGGGCAATATCAACTTTACCCTTGAGCACATGGAAAACGCCAAAGGTGAAGCGATGCCGGTCGCGCCTGGCGATGGCTATACCGTGTGGCTCCCGGTTCCGCAGGATCTCGAGCTGAATTACGCACTGCTGATGCGTAATTTCTCCGGGGAAACCACGCGTAACCCGCACGGTAAGTGATTCATTTCGATTATTTTTCCCGGATAGAAAATTCTTAGAAACCGATCACATACGGCTGCATTTATTAAGGTTATTATCTGTTTCGCTGAAAAACATAACCCATAAAATGCTAGCTGTACTAGGAACCACCTCCTTAGCCTGTGTAATCTCCCTTACACGGGCTTATTTTTTTGTACCACGCTTTCATCCTGTTCTGACTCCGCCTTTTCTTTTCTGCTCTACACTATCTACAGACCAATCATAAAGGCAGACGACCATGGCAGATTTTCCCGCCAGCTTACTGATTCTTAACGGCAAAAGTGCTGGCAATGAGATATTGCGCGAAGCGATTATGCTGTTGCGTGAAGAAGGAATGACGATCCATGTACGAACCACCTGGGAGAAAGATGATGCCGCGCGTTATGTTGCTGAAGCCCGTCAGCTTGGCGTTGCAACGGTAATTGCCGGAGGTGGAGATGGCACTATTAATGAAGTCTCCACGGCATTGATTCAGTGCGAAGGTGATGACATTCCTGCTTTGGGAATATTGCCGCTAGGTACAGCGAACGATTTTGCCACCAGTGTGGGTATTCCTGAAGCGCTGGATAAGGCATTTAAACTGGCAATTGCCGGTAACGCCATTGCGATTGATATGGCGCAGGTCAACAAACAAACCTGTTTTATCAACATGGCGACGGGCGGATTTGGTACGCGCATTACCACCGAAACACCGGAGAAATTAAAAGCCGCGCTGGGTGGCGTCTCTTACATCATTCACGGCTTAATGCGCATGGATACGTTGCAACCGGACCGCTGCGAAATCCGTGGTGAAAATTTTCACTGGCAAGGCGATGCGCTGGTTATTGGTATTGGCAACGGGCGTCAGGCCGGTGGCGGTCAGCAACTGTGCCCGAATGCGCTGATTAACGATGGGTTATTGCAACTGCGTATTTTCACCGGTGACGAAATTCTTCCCGCTCTCTTCTCAACCTTAAAACCTGATGAAGAAAATCCGAATATTGTTGAAGGCGCTTCGGCGTGGTTCGAGATACAAGCGCCGCATGAAATCACCTTTAACCTTGATGGCGAACCATTAAGTGGCCAACGTTTTCATATAGAAATACTTCCGGCGGCGTTGCGTTGTCGATTACCGCCGGACTGCCCGTTATTGCGCTAGTCAAAAATTTATTCTCTCCTGAACAGGGGTACATCAATTTTTGCCGGATGCGGTGCGAACGCCTTATCCGGCCTACGGGAGGTGTGTTGTTCGCAGGCCAGATAAATGAAGCGTATCAGGCAATCGTAATTTTGCTATCGAGATAAACGTCCTGCACGGCGTTAATCAGTTTCACGCCGTCGGCCATCGATTTCTTGAACGCTTTACGCCCGAGAATCAGCCCCATTCCGCCCGCGCGTTTGTTGATAACCGCAGTACGCACCGCATCGCTAAGGTCGGTTTCACCGCCCGCGGCACCGCCGGAGTTAATCAGCCCTGCGCGGCCCATATAACAGTTAGCTAACTGATAACGCACCAGGTCAATCGGGTTTTCGCTGGTTAACTTGCTGTAAACGCGATCGTCGGTATAACCGTAATTAATCGCTTTATAGCCGCCGTTATTCTCCGCCATTTTTTGTTTGACAATATCCGCGCCAATGGTCGCCGCCAGATGGTTCGCCTGACCGGTCAGGTCAGCGGAAACATGGTAATCGATGCCCTCTTTCTTAAAGGCGGAGTTGCGCAAATAAGCCCACAGCACGGTCACCATGCCCAGCTCATGTGCACGTTCAAAGGCCGCAGAAATTTCTTCAATCTGCCGACGTGACTCTTGCGAGCCAAAATAGATGGTCGCGCCAACTGCCACTGCTCCCATGTTGAACGCCTGCTCTACACTGGCATACAGCGTTTGATCGTAGGTGTTTGGGTAACTTAGCGTCTCGTTGTGGTTGAGTTTGACGAGGAATGGAATGCGGTGAGCGTAACGCCGCGATACCGATGCCAGCACGCCATAAGTTGACGCCACACAGTTACAGCCCGCTTCTATCGCCAGTTCAACAATGTTTTTCGGGTCGAAATAGAGCGGGTTAGCAGCAAATGAAGCCCCCGCGGAGTGCTCGCCCCCCTGGTCAACCGGCAGAATAGAAAGATACCCGGTTCCGGCCAGACGCCCGGTGTTATACAGCGTCTGCATATTACGCAGCACCGCTGGCGGACGATTATTGTCAATCATCACGCGGTCTACGTAGTCATGTCCGGGGAGATAAAGCTGGTCAGAAGGAATAGTCATACAACGATGCTGTAAAAGGTTGTCGGCATCTTTGCCAAGCAACTGCGCAATATCTGTCATTACTATGCTCCCGTAAATTCCGATTGGATATCGGCTATGGATTGTCCTGGCCCACCTTTTGCGGGCAATTATAATCCTGGTCGTTATGAGCTATTTTTTCCATCTTTCGGCTGTTTTTTCAGCGTTTCCTGTTGGCACGACTCATCAGAAAAAGTGTTACCGCGGTCAAGATTTCACCACAAAGGTATTTAAAAGGTATCATCAAATGGTATTGTCAGCGCGTACCTTACATTACCTGTCATGAAGGAATCAAAAGATGAAAACAACAGCAAAGCTGTCGTTCATGATGTTTGTTGAATGGTTTATCTGGGGCGCGTGGTTTGTACCATTGTGGCTGTGGTTAAGTAAAAGCGGGTTTAGTGCCGGAGAAATTAGCTGGTCGTATGCCTGTACCGCCATCGCGGCGATCCTGTCCCCTATTCTGGTTGGCTCCATCACTGACCGCTTTTTCTCGGCGCAGAAAGTGCTGGCTGTATTGATGTTCGCTGGTGCAGTGCTGATGTATTTCGCTGCGCAACAGACCACTTTTGCCGGATTCTTCCCGTTACTGCTGGCCTACTCGCTAACCTATATGCCGACCATTGCACTGACTAATAGCATCGCCTTTGCCAACGTGCCGGATGTGGAACGTGATTTCCCACGCATTCGTGTGATGGGTACTATCGGCTGGATTGCCTCTGGTCTGGCATGTGGATTCTTGCCGCAAATGCTGGGTTATGCCGATATCTCACCGACTAATATTCCGCTGCTGATTACCGCCGGAAGTTCTGCTCTGCTCGGTGTGTTTGCATGTTTCCTGCCCGACACACCACCAAAAAGCACTGGCAAAATGGATATTAAAGTCATGCTTGGCCTGGATGCACTGATCCTGCTGCGCGATAAAAACTTCCTCGTCTTTTTCTTCTGTTCATTCCTGTTTGCTATGCCGCTGGCGTTCTATTACATCTTTGCCAACGGTTATCTGACCGAAGTCGGTATGAAAAACGCGACCGGCTGGATGACGCTCGGCCAGTTCTCTGAAATCTTCTTTATGCTGGCATTGCCGTTTTTCACCAAACGATTTGGTATCAAAAAGGTATTATTACTTGGTCTGATCACCGCTGCGATTCGTTATGGCTTCTTTATTTACGGCAGCGCGGATGAATATTTCACCTACGCACTATTGTTCCTCGGCATTTTGCTGCACGGCGTAAGTTACGATTTTTACTACGTTACCGCATACATCTATGTCGACAAAAAAGCCCCCGTGCACATGCGTACTGCCGCGCAGGGATTGATTACGCTCTGCTGCCAGGGTTTCGGTAGTTTGCTCGGCTATCGTCTTGGCGGCGTGATGATGGAAATGATGTTCGCTTATCAGGAACCAGTCAACGGGCTGACCTTCAACTGGGCCGGGATATGGGCTTTCGGTGCGGTGATGATTGCCATTATCGCCGTGCTGTTCATGATTTTTTTCCGCGAATCCGACAACGAAATTACGGCTATTAGGGTCGATGATCGCGATATTGCGTTGACACAAGGGGAAGCAAAATGAAAACAGAACGTATTCTCGGTGCTCTTTACGGGCAGGCGTTAGGGGATGCGATGGGGATGCCCTCCGAGCTTTGGCCGCGCAGCCGCGTCAAAGCGCATTTTGGCTGGATTGACCGTTTTCTGCCCGGCCCAAAGGAGAATAACGCGGCCTGTTATTTTAACCGCGCCGAATTTACCGACGACACCTCGATGGCGCTGTGCCTGGCGGATGCGTTGCTGGAACGCGAAGGCGAGATCGACCCGGATCTGATTGGGCGTAAAATCCTCGACTGGGCACTGCGTTTCGACGCCTTCAACAAAAACGTGCTTGGCCCGACCTCAAAAATTGCGCTTAACGCCATTCGCGACGGTAAACCCGTCGCTGAACTGGAAAACAACGGCGTGACTAACGGTGCGGCGATGCGCGTCTCACCATTGGGGTGTTTACTCCCGGCGCGTGATGTTGATTCCTTTATTGATGATGTGGCGCTGGCGTCCAGCCCGACCCATAAATCCGATCTGGCGATTGCGGGGGCGGTGGTTATTGCATGGGCGATTTCTCGTGCCATTGACGGCGAAAGCTGGTCAGCGATTGTTGATTCTCTACCCTCGATTGCGCGACATGCTCAACAAAAACGCATCACTACCTTCAGCGCCTCACTGGCGGCACGTCTGGAGATTGCACTAAAAATCGTTCGTCACGCCGACGGCACCGAATCTGCCAGCGAACAGCTATATCAAGTGATTGGCGCAGGCACCAGCACTATTGAGTCCGTTCCGTGCGCCATTGCGCTGGTTGAACTGGCACAAACCGATCCGAACCGCTGCGCTATTCTGTGCGCCAATCTTGGTGGTGACACTGACACCATCGGCGCTATGGCGACGGCGATTTGTGGCGCATTGCATGGCGTAAATGCTATCGATCCGGCATTAAAGGCTGAGCTGGATGCGGTTAATCAGCTTGATTTCAACCGCTATGCCACGGCGCTGGCGAAGTATCGCCAACAACGGGAGGCGGTATGAGCGGCACCAGGTTACACACGCTGCTGTCGCAATTAACTACGCGTCAACCGGTGATGGTTGTCGGTGCGGCTGTCATTGATGTGATCGCTGACGCTTACGCCCTGCCCTGGCGCGGGTGCGATATCGAACTGAAACAGCAGAGCGTAAATGTTGGCGGCTGTGCGCTGAACATTGCCGTGACGTTAAAGCGCCTCGGTATAGAAGCGGATAACGCCCTGCCGCTCGGTCAGGGGGTGTGGTCGGAGATTATTCGTAACCGGATGGCAAAAGAGGGATTGCTCAGCCTGCTCGATAACGCCGAAGGCGATAACGGCTGGTGTCTGGCGCTGGTTGAACCTGATGGTGAACGTACCTTTATGTCGTTCAGCGGTGTGGAAAATCAGTGGAATAGCCAGTGGCTGACGCGATTAACCGTTGCACCAGATAGCCTGCTCTATTTTTCCGGTTATCAACTGGCCTCGCCCTGTGGCGAATTGTTAGTGGAATGGCTGGAAGGACTGCAAGACGTGACGCCGTTTATTGATTTCGGCCCGCGGATTGACGATATCCCGGATGCATTGCTTGCGCGCATCATGGCCTGTCGGCCACTGGTGTCGCTCAATCGCCAGGAAGCTGAGATTGCCGCCGAACGTTTTGCTTTATCCGCAAATATCACAATGCTTGGCACGCAATGGCAGGAGAAATTTGCCGCGCCGCTGATCGTTCGTCTCGATAAAGAAGGCGCGTGGTATTTCAGCAACAACGCTTCTGATTGCGTTCCGGCATTTCCAACGCAAGTCGTGGACACTATTGGCGCAGGTGATAGCCATGCTGGTGGCGTGCTTGCCGGACTGGCCTCCGGTCTCCCACTGGCAGACGCCGTATTGCTGGGCAATGCGGTAGCGTCGTGGGTTGTCGGACATCGCGGCGGTGATTGCGCGCCAACGCGCGAAGAACTACTCCTCACACACAAAAACGTATAGATCGCTGCGACAGTGGCTGATGCTGTACTCAATAGGCCGTTGCTGTTGGTCAAGCGCCACTTGCTTGATCACCAGCACCGGTATTTTGCTATCTAACTGAATATGTGACTGAAACTCGGCATCCGGCATTCGGGCGCTAACGCGGGAACGGGTGCGCAGGGGAAAGATACGCTGACTGCGGAAATAGTCATAGAGAGAAATACCGATGGCATCAACATCATGAATTAAATGCACTGGAACCCACGACTCTTCTATCGATACCGCTTCTTCATCCACATAGCGAATACGCTTAAGCAAGAAGACATCGCTGCCCGCGGCAATCGCCAGTTGCTGCGCAACTTCTTCGGGACACTTTACCACTCGCTTATTAACCCACAACGTATCGGGTTTTTTCCCACGCAACACCACCTGCTGAGAAAAACCTCGCGCTTCTTTCAACGAGTATTCGAAGATGTTGTTGATCTGCGTTCCGTAGCCACGCGAACGCGTCACCACTCCCTCTTCTTCCAGCGCCTGCATCGCCTTGCGCACCGTAATGCGCGAAACGCCGGTTAACTGACTTAAATCACGCTCGCCGGGCAAAATATTTCCATGCTCCAGCACCCCACTGCGCACGGCATTTTTTACCGTTTCGGCAAACTTAATATAAAGCGGCGTGTTGTCCGCCGCTAAAATACGTTCGTTCAGTTGAGCGATAAGCTGGGTATGCGCTTGTTCCATTTGTCTTTTTCCAGGCAATGAGTCTGGAGGAAGTATATCACTGCTGGTTATTTAAGACGTTTCTTTAATGCCATCAACGAAAGCCTGCAGCTCCTCCACCGTGCCATTAAACACATTAAAATCCACTGGACCATTTACGCCATCCACCTGTCCACGGTCGGAATGCTGCCAGAAATGCCAGGCCAGGCCGTCATTGTCCGGGCGTCGCTGATAATAATGGGCCACCCACCACGGGTATTGATTGAAATATCCCGCCAGATTCGTGTGATAAAACGTCGCCCCCGCATAAATAATCGGCTTTTTGCCCGTGCTCTTTTCAACCATTTTTAGCCACTGACTTACCCGCTTGCGTAATTCTTTTGCCGATAATTTCCCACGTTCTTCTACGTCCAGCACCGCTGGCAGATCGCCTTGTGAGAAATCCACCGTTTGCAGAAATAATCGCGCCTGAACGGAAGCTGAGACCGACGGAGAAAAATAGTGATATGCCCCGCGCAATAAGCCATTTTTGTAGCTTTGACGCCAGTTACGCGAGAAATACGGGTCTACCAGCTTTTCGCCTTCCGTAGCCTTAATAAAAGCAAACTGTAAGCGGATACCGTTGTCGCGCATTTTTGCGACACGTTGCCAGTCGATCCGCGCCTGCCAGCGTGAAACATCAATACCATGAATGGTGTAATTGGCAGGGATTCGAATAGCAAAAGATTTGACCGGGCGATAACCATAAAAGTGGATGTAGTCTTTAATCTGAATTGCTGTCGACCAGAAAAAATTCACCGTCTGACGAGGATAAATCGCCACGATGGAAATTAGCCCCAGAGCGCAGAACAAGGCGGTGAATTTTTTTCGACTGGCTATTTTTAGCTGCATTGGTTTCATCCCTGAATTTCAGCGCGAACACGCTGAAAAATGCCAAAGCAGCTATAGTATGATGCTCACCACCAGGCGTGAAAGTGGTGAACCGGACCATTCCCGTGGCCAACTTCCAGCGTGTCGGCCTGGGCTAACGCCGCTGATAGCCAGCTTTTTGCTTCCTGTACGGTGTCAGCCCAATTCGTGTGACGCGGACGCAGCGCTGCCAGCGCCGCAGATAATGTACAACCAGTGCCATGCGTGTTTTTGGTCATAATACGCGGTGCGGTAAACCGTTGTTCGCCGTCGCGGGTAAACAACCAGTCCGGGCTTTGCTCATCATCCAGATGACCACCTTTCATCAACACGGCACCACAGCCCATCGCCAATAATTCACGCCCCTGCTCCAGCATTTCCTGTTCATTACGCGCGTGTGGAGAATCGAGTAAAGCAGCAGCCTCCGGCAAATTTGGGGTGATTAATGAAACCTGCGGCAATAATTGACTGCGTAGCGTGGCAACCGCCGAAGGTGAAAGCAGCGGATCACCGCTTTTAGCCAGCATAACGGTATCCAGCACCACGTTTTGGATCTGGTAACGTTGCAGCCGTTCTGCCACCGCTTCAACAATATCCGTCTCTGCCAGCATGCCGATTTTGGTGGTATCGATTCGCACATCGCTGAACACTGAGTCGAGTTGTGCGGCAACAAAGTCAGGCTCAATGCGATACACCGACTGTACACCGCGGGTATTTTGCGCCACCAGTGCGGTGATTACCGAACAACCATAAGCGCCAAGTGCCGAGAAGGTTTTAAGATCGGCCTGAATCCCCGCACCACCACTCGGATCAGTACCGGCAATCGTCAGAGCGTTAACCCGTTTCATGCCTGCACCTCCTGCGTCAGTTGCCAGAGCGCATCAAGGAAATGGGGGATAAAACTGCCCGGCCCTTCGCTTCTGGCGACCGCACGTTCTCCGGCTTGTTTCATCCAGTGGCAGGCAGATGCAACATTTTCCAGCGTATCGCCCGGTAATGCACAACTGGCAGCGACAACTGCCGATAATGCACAACCAGTTCCTACTACTTTGGTCATTAACGGATCGCCGCCGTGAATGCCAACGATGCGACGACCATCGGTAACATAATCTACCTCGCCCGTGACCACGACGACAGCCCCGGTTTCATTCGCCAGTGTTTGTGCTGCGGGTAACGCGTTGGCTGCGGCGTCGGTGGAATCCACACCGCGACCACCATTGGCGATACCAGCTAATGCCATAATTTCAGAGGCATTACCGCGTATCGCCGCTGGCTTTAACGATAAAAGTTCGTGGCAAAAATGACGGCGATATTCGAGTGCGCCAACTGCGACCGGATCAAGCGTCCAGGGGGTTTGGGAGCGTGTTGCCTGTTCTACGGCAGCACGCATCGCTTGTGCTCGTAGCTGCGTCAGTGTGCCTACGTTAATCAACAAGGCACTGGCGATGGCCGCAAACTGACTGGCCTCTTCGGTTTCGATAACCATCGCTGGCGATGCACCGAGCGCCAGTAAAGTATTGGCGGTAAAAGTTTGCACCACATCATTGGTCATGCAATGCACAAGGGGAGAGTGTTGGTGAAAGAGGTGTAACGTGCGCGCAGATTGCGCGGAACTCAGCAGGTCGACTTGCATAGTTTGCTCCTGCCATAACGTGAAGAAGCGATGACCTGATGGTCTGTGACTTCCCTACGCTGGCATTATCCAGATCAGGTGATACGGGTATTTCTCAGCCTTCACGCAGAAGGGCACCCCGAGTCGTTTGGTTGCGATGATGGATCGCAGATAAGGATGGTAAGGCCCCGCGCACACGTTGTAAACGAGGAAAAACGGCGATATTACAATAACGTTGTGAAATTATTTTATATAAGAATCCAGCACCTTCAGAACGACATCCAGATCTTCTTCACGCTTTAATTCATCGCCCTGATGAACAATGTGTTCCGTCAGATGGCCTTTAATCACTTCTCGCATCAAGCCGTTTACCGCACCACGAATGGCGGCAATCTGTTGTAGTACGGCAGCACATTCGTGCGGCTCGTCGAGCATTTTCTTGAGCGCGACGACCTGTCCCTGAATCTTACTGGCACGCGCTTTCAGTTTCTGTTTATCACGGATGGTATGAGACATGGCAACACCTGGTTAACAAGAACATGGAAAATCATAGCACTATTAATCTACTGGGGGGTAGTATCATGTACTGGGGGGGAGTAGAATCAGGGCGTCGATTTAATACTAAGAATTATTATCATGACCGAATTTACCACTCTTCTTCAGCAAGGAAACGCCTGGTTTTTCATCCCCAGCGCCATCTTACTTGGTGCGCTTCATGGGCTGGAGCCAGGGCACTCAAAAACGATGATGGCAGCGTTTATCATCGCCATTAAAGGCACCATTAAACAGGCGGTGATGCTTGGACTGACGGCAACTATTTCACATACGGCGGTGGTCTGGTTGATTGCCTTTGGCGGGATGGTGATCAGCAAACGCTTTACTGCGCAGTCAGCGGAGCCGTGGCTTCAGTTGATTTCCGCGGTGATCATTCTTGGCACCGCATTCTGGATGTTCTGGCGTACTTGGCGCGGTGAAAGAAACTGGCTTGAGAATATGCACGAGCATCACCATCATGACCATGAACATCATCACGACCATGATCACGAACATCATCACCATCACGAGCATGGTCAGAGCGACGAGTATCAGGATGCTCATGCGCTGGCCCATGCCAGTGACATTAACCGACGCTTTGATGGTAGAGAGGTCACCAACTGGCAAATTTTGCTGTTTGGCTTAACCGGCGGGCTTATCCCCTGCCCTGCGGCAATAACAGTGTTGTTGATTTGCATTCAGTTGAAAGCCCTCACATTGGGTGCAACTCTGGTCGTCAGTTTCAGCATCGGCCTGGCATTAACGCTGGTCACCGTAGGCGTTGGCGCAGCAATCAGTGTTCAGCAGGTTGCAAAACGCTGGAGCGGATTTAACACCCTCGCTAAACGTGCCCCCTATTTTTCCAGTCTGTTAATTGGTTTAGTCGGATTGTATATGGGAGTGCATGGCTTTATGGGTATTATGAGATAAAACAATCACCTGGGCTTCGTTATCCCTTTAGCCCAGGATGATTCTTAAATCAGCTTATTCCGCTCACTTCTCGCTCAATGAGGATGCTTTTGCTGCATCCTTTCATTTACACTTTTTACGAAATCATGGGATCACTAACAAAATATCTCTTGTCGGTTATATTGTATGGCAGGAAAGATATGCGACTGATTTTACTGATCCCCAAAGTGGAGAGTATATGACCATAAAAAATAAGATGTTGCTGGGTGCGCTTTTGCTGGTAACCAGCGCAGCATGGGCCGCACCAGCCACCGCGGGTTCGACCAATTCCTCGGGAATTTCGAAGTATGAGTTAAGCAGTTTCATTGCTGACTTCAAGCATTTCAAACCAGGTGACACCGTACCAGAAATGTACCGTACCGATGAGTACAACATTAAGCAGTGGCAGTTGCGTAACTTGCCCGCACCTGACGCTGGAACCCACTGGACCTATATGGGCGGTGCATATGTGCTGATCAATGATACCGACGGAAAAATCATTAAAGCCTACGACGGTGAGATTTTTTATCATCGCTAAAAAAAGCCCCCTCGGAGAGAGGGGGAAATGCAGACACCTTATTATTTTTTATTATTAGCCACTTGCTCGTCTTGTTTGTTATTAGTCGTATTTCACGTTGATCAGTGCAGTTGCCTCAAGTGCACCCAATTTAACTTTATTTTTATCGTATACATAGTAACTGGCCAGGACAGGTATATTAATAATATTACTATTTAAAGGAGCTCCGGGTTTATCTGTTTTCCATAATGATGTCGCCGCGCCCTGATCGCCGCTAGCAGAAATTTTGATGGCTGCTTCAGTCCCTTTTGGTGGTTCTTTTAGATCCAAAACAAATCCTACACCATTATCTATGTTGCCACGCAAAATTGTATTGCTTCCTGTAACTAAGTCACTGCTGGAAAGATATACGACCATATTCCGCGATGCTTGTTTTGTGCCGCCGAAAAGATTATCACACTTCAACGTAATTATTCCTTCCTTACTGTTCGCCGTAATCTTTCCCTGACTTCTGAGTTGGGACAAGGCAATATCATCTACTTTTATTATTGTGTTTTCAGGCTTACAGGTCGTATTTTTAGGATAATAGGAAATACTTAACCCAAGCGTAAATGTATCCCCCGCCAGTTTACTGGTGAGATAACTTACACACCAGTTAATCTTCAATGTCTTACAAATGCCCAACCAAAAGTCAATGGATGAAGATGACTCACCGCCAATATTTGCAATCACAGTATCTGAAATAAACCAGGTAGGTTTTCTTTCTCCAGTAAAATCAGGTGTACCTTTGGATATTTTAACCACATAGGGTAATACTGCCTGCGCATTGCTGGATTTCCCAATCGTGTCACTGGTTTTACCTAAAGACTCTATTTTAACCTTTAACTTTTCGCCATTACCAAAAGGTCCAACTTCAACCCAATCACTTTGGATATTTTTATAGACTATTTTATCCGTGCTCGTATCACAAGATATCCCCGTAAACACGACACTTTTACTAAAGGAAACCTCATTCGCTAAAATCTCCCCCACATTAATACTATCAGTAATATTTAATGATGCAGTGGTACGACATCCAGCCCAGGTAAAATTAGCCCATAAAATAAAAATTAGTAACATTCCATTTCTGAAAATCATATTCCACCTCTCACCGACAGATATACTTTTTACTTTCATCAATCTCTTTACCGAAGGTGATTGTGCATGAAAGCCCTTGTTGCTTATCAATTGCCACATTAACCGCTGGTGGTATTTCATTGGTGCGAATAAAAAGCTGACTTCCCTGGCCGACAACGCCAATATTATGGCCGTGGGTATCATTGACTTCGTAGCCAAATGTTAACGGTTGCCCATCCACTCTTAATGCTTTTATAAACCAGGGTTTGCGTTGATCGGTGTCGAAATTGACCAGAACGACCGCGCCGCGATAAGGGGCGGCAATTTTACGGTTACCGCGTAATTCTGTTTCACTGTCACTTTGCGATACATCCAGCATCAGGTGATTTTCCCGATGAGGAGTTATTCCGTCGTATATCACGACACCATTACGGTTCGTGGTGCGATATTTTTGCCCATTCACATAAGCATCTTTAATTCCCGGCGCATGCATCACGGCAAAAGTTTCAGAAAGACGATTCGCCAGATTAACGCCACCCGACCAGGCGACAATGCCCCCTGAAACACTGGCTCCAGCCTGCCGATAATTACTCGACTGACTATAACTGCCATTCACTGTCGCCACAGGCGCGTTCCAGGTTAAATTCGCCCCTGCTGTCGTTTCATTTCCCTGATGTTGATGACTCAGGTTGACACCATAATTGAACTGATCTCGACTCCCTACTGTTCCTGATAATCCCGTATTATTTGAGGCAAAACCCTGATCATCAAACGTCGTTGAGTTAGACATATATATTTGCCGACGAGGCGTCGTAACGTCATCTCCCCAGTCAAAGGGTATCGATATAAAAATATTAAAGCGTTTCTCTTCATGATGATTCTCGTCATATGCCTGACTTGCCGCGAGGGTATAGCTTATCCGTTGCAAATTATTGGAATAACTCAACTGATAATCTTTACTGCTGCCGCTACGCCCCCAGTAATCCCGCCATAAAGTACTTAATGACACAGATCCCCAGCCTTCTGGCATTGACTGACTCATATTGGCGGAAAAGCTATTTTTGCGACCAAAATCATTCTGGTAATAATCGGCAATGTCATAGACATCGTTTTTATCACGACGATAATTATCTTTATTATTTGCCCACACATAATCGTTAAACGTCCGGTAATCACGCGACGAATAACGCCAGGCCGCCAGACCAAAACGTGTCGATGTTTGGCTCAAAAATTTGTTATAAGCAATTTGATAACTTTGCCCGTTAAACACATCACCATTGTCTTGCTTACTGTGCGATTTAGTTGCGTCGACTGAAATTGCGCCAATGCGCGTGTTCCAACCTGTTCCCAGGGTAAACGCGTAGTAATTATTAGCAATCATCGTGCCGCCATACAGCGTCAATAAGTTATTAAAACCATACTGATAACCTGCCTGGACAAAATCACTTTGCTTGCTCGCACCTTCAATATGACTACGGCCCGCTGCAAAATCATATTTCGACACGCCGGGTTGCAGCATATTAGGTACTGCCGCATAAGGCACCAGATATGTAGTAACTGAACCATCGGCTTCCTTAACACTCACATCAAGATCCGCACCTCCGCCCGCTAACTGCAAATCACTAATCGAAAACGGGCCTGGTGGAACCTCTTTCTGATAAACGACAAAACCGTTCTGTTCAATAGTTACCAGCGCGTTACTCTGGGCAATCCCCTGTACCCGCGGGGTAAAATTTTGCTTCGAGTTTGGCAACATCTGCATATCACGAAATAACCGAACTCCGCTGAAGCGAACGGAATCAAATATATCGGCTGACGTGTACATATCACCAATACGCAGCGTGCCGAGAATTTGAGAAAATCCACGTTCCAGATACAGTGTATTGCTTTTCCACTCCCCTGTATTGTTATCTGTTTTGCTAAAACTGGCATCAGAATGCAGTTGCCACCCCAGAAAATTTAACCCGCTGTTAAAACGTACATAGGTACTTTTGCTATTTCCCGACGCTTTATAGTCGCTGTAATACTGACTCACATAATAAGAGGTGTAAACCGCATTAATTCCCCGTTCCCAGTTTTCCGGTGGAACATAGCCACTTTCCAGCTCTTCCACCCAGGCTTGCGGAACACTGAAATCGAGACGAAAAACGCCGATATCCCAGGCATAACTCCCCCCCTGAACAAGTTGCTCTAATGTTAAACATTGCTTGTCGCTGGCAAAGTTATCGGTATTAATACCTAACCGTTTGATAATATCCCTCGATAAACACGTTTCTTGCGGATTATCTTTAACGCTAATTTCATACTTACCGCGCCATTGTTTATTAACATAAATATCGATTTCATATTGGCCAGGCAAAGGTTGATTATCATCCAGACGAATATGAGCAACCTGTTGGTCTTTCATTCCCCCCATCATAAAATGGGTATCAAAGGTTTCTTCAGCCGCATAAGCTTCAATGCCGAGCAATAACGCAACGATTGCTGATGCAAGTGGGGTCATTCTCAACATAGGCAGCTCCTGCAATTAAATTTTGTCACTAATATAGTTGCCATGATCATCAATAATGGTCAGATGCCAGCTATTTGCATTATTATTTTTTACGTTAACACTCTGACTTTCTAATGGTGCAATCATGATAGTTTCATAATTAACTTTGACATTATTGGCTTTTACATCAGAAATCGTTACCCAATTCGCTGAGTCATTTTTTATCACCAAATGATTACCACTGCGATTCACCAGCAATTTTTTAAATATTGCTTTGTTTACCGGTGGGATACCCGCCGGTCGATAAAACAATTTAATTCTGTTTTGCATCGCAAACTTCAGTGCATTCTTGCCTTCTTGTTCTGGACTATTTGGTGGAATATCCAGAATATTCAGATAAAAAATACTCTCTTTATTAGTGGGCAGTTTATTCGGCATGATTTTAATTTTTACTTGCTGCCCGGAATTTGCCCCTATTTTTGCCACTGGTGGCGTTAACATAAAAGGAACCTGGATTTTTTCTGGTGGGAGTGAAGTATCACCATCATCAATCCACGCCTGAAGCAGCGAAGAGCGATCACCCTGATTCATCAACTGTACCATCACTTCTTTTTTTTCTGCCGGGTAAATAATACGTGTCCCGTAGATAACAACTCCGGCATGTGCAGGAAAAACCATCGAAGAGATGAGCAAGGGTAATAATCCTTTCATCTTAATTCCTCTTTAAATTAAAAGGCCGCCATGGGGATAGCGGCCATGTCTATTACCTGGAGAAACTTGCAAATTTATTTAATTATTAATCCTGGGCTACACGCATAACTAAAGAAGATACTACATCACCTGATTGCACTGAGTTTTCTGTCAGTTTCAGATATTTCGCTTTAAACGGGATCGCATATTGACCATCCGCTGTTTTATAACTTTCAATATTAAAAGGTGCAGAAACATCCAGGACATCGCTGTTATCACCTAAATAAAGATAGTAGCCCACGGTATCGTTACTACTGGCTATAGCTTTATCGTTGCCAATTATTTTATCGTTGGTAATCAACGAAAGTTTTACACCAGCAACCTCTTTCGGACAGCTAATTTTTAACATGCTACTGGTTACACCGACCGCATCATCATAGGTAGAATATTTAGATTTACCATCAAAGACAGTAGTTGGTACAGTCGGCATATTAATACTTACTGAATCACCACCTGCTTCGAATTTACATGGGGACTCTGCAATATTCCCTTTAATGGTTAAAGTCCCGGTATCAACATCAGCAGCAAATACCTCAGCACTCATGAAAAAAGAAGAAAAGACAGCGGCAGCAATAATTGAACGTTTCATAACATGTTCCTTAATAGAATTTATTTTTGGTTGTTAAGAGTCTGTATCTCTTGGGAACAAATTTCTCACGCTTCAAAAGTTACCGCAATGTAAACACATTGTTTTATTGATTTAAAGCAAATTAACTATTGCAATATAAACGCAACAAATAGCTAATGGTATTAAATATTTATCAAATCTATTAATTAATACGAATTACTGTAGCTGTCATTTTTAATATCAATAAAAAAGCTGAAATCATTCACATGAATGATTTCAGCTTTCTAAACTCTTTAACCCCGATATTGCCAGATTTAATCGTAGCGATTTAAAACGATTTGCCGTTTGTTCCCATTACCCGCAGCAACCAGCTCTGTCGTGACGCCTTTTACCGGTGAAGAAATCCGATGGCGGGAATCAACGCTTTGCAATACCTGACCGCAATGCTGTTGGGGCTGGCTATTAACAATATCCATACTGCATGTCGGGGGGCTGATCCTGCCATTGATAGTTAATGTGGCGGTATCTGATGAAAACGCGGGAGACGCCAATCCATAGGCGAGAAAAATAATTCCTGACAGCCAATACTTATTCATTGAACGTTATCCCTGTAGTAAAGGTTATGCCTGGATAGATTGAGTGCATAACAAACTATAGCTGTACATCCACTACACAGCCACGAAGGATGGTAAATGGGCATTGCCTGCACGATCAATCTACTTTGTTCAGTTTCGGACGAAGATCCGCAGAATATTCGCAGCATTAAAAAAGCTGTTCATTATAGCTGCAAAAATAAATACACCGCATCAATGTAACATTGCTGCGGTGTATGAAGTGTACCCAGAAAGGTTAATACGCGTTAGACTGCGCGGAAGGAGATCTCGCCAGGAATAACTTCTCCCTGCCAGTGGAGCTGGGCAGCAACGCGGTCAGCCAGTTGACGATAGATAGCGGTAAATTCGCTCTCCGGACGGCTGATAACGGTCGGTGTGCCTTTGTCGAGGTCTTCACGCAGGCTAATGTGCAGCGGCATCTGACCCAGCAACTGCGTGTGATATTTCTCAGCCAGTTTCTCTGCACCACCGGTGCCAAAAATCGGCTCGTGGTGACCACAATTACTGCAGATATGCACGCTCATGTTCTCGACAATGCCCAGTACCGGCACTTCAACTTTCTCGAACATCACAATGCCTTTTTTCGCATCAATCAATGCGATGTCTTGCGGCGTGGTGACCACTACAGCACCGGTCACTGGAATATTCTGCGCCAGTGTCAATTGAATATCACCGGTGCCTGGCGGCATATCAAGCACCAGATAGTCCAGATCGGGCCATAAGGTTTCTTGCAACATTTGCATCAGCGCCTTGCTGGCCATCGGGCCGCGCCACACCATCGCGTTGTCGTCAGTGACCAGATAACCAATCGAGTTGGTTGCCAGACCATGAGACATAATCGGCGCCATGTGAGTGCCGTCCGGCGAGGTCGGACGCTGATTTTCTGCCCCCAGCATGGTTGGGATCGACGGGCCATAAATGTCGGCATCCAGAATGCCGACTTTCGCTCCTTCCGCCGCCAGCGCCAGCGCCAGGTTTACCGCCGTGGAGGATTTACCCACGCCGCCTTTGCCGGAACTGACCGCGATAATGTTCTTCACGCCGTTAATTCCCGGCTGATTTTTAACGCGTTTCAGCGTGGCAATGCTATGCGACAGTTTCCAGTCGATAGCTTTTGCCCCGGTGATACGCAGCAATTCGGCGCTACATTGCTCTTTTAACTCTTCGAACGCGCTATGCCAGACGAACGGCATAACCAGTTCCACATGCAGCGTGTCGTCCATCCAGGCGACATGATGCAATGCTTTCAGCGTGGTGAGGTTATGCTTCAGGGTTGGGTGCTGAAAATTAGCCAGTGTCCCGGCGACCATTGCGCGCAAGGCTTCTGGTGATTTGGCCTGGGATTGTTCGTTCATCCCGACTCCTTATTTATATAGATAAACCATCAGCTAAATAGTTTACCTGAAGAAAATAGATAAGTACTTACTTAACATTTTCCCATTTGGTACTATCTAACCCCTTTTCACTACTAAGAAGTAATGCCTACTATGACTCAAGTCGCGAAGAAAATTCTGGTGACGTGCGCACTGCCGTACGCTAACGGCTCAATCCACCTCGGCCATATGCTGGAGCACATCCAGGCTGATGTCTGGGTCCGTTACCAGCGAATGCGCGGCCACGAAGTCAACTTCATCTGTGCCGACGATGCGCACGGTACGCCGATCATGCTGAAAGCTCAGCAACTCGGTATCTCCCCGGAGCAGATGATTGGCGAAATGAGTCAGGAGCATCAGACTGATTTCGCAGGCTTTAATATCAGCTATGACAACTATCACTCAACGCACAGCGAAGAGAACCGCCAGTTGTCGGAGCTTATTTACACTCGCCTGAAAGAGAACGGTTTTATTAAAAACCGCACTATCTCTCAGTTGTACGACCCGGAAAAAGGCATGTTCCTGCCGGATCGTTTTGTGAAAGGCACCTGCCCGAAATGTAAAGCGCCAGATCAATACGGCGATAACTGTGAAGTATGCGGTGCGACTTACAGCCCGACTGAACTGATTGAACCGAAATCGGTGGTTTCTGGCGCTACGCCGGTAATGCGTGATTCCGAACACTTCTTCTTTGATCTGCCCTCTTTCAGCGAAATGTTGCAGGCATGGACCCGCAGCGGCGCGTTGCAGGAACAGGTGGCAAACAAAATGCAGGAGTGGTTTGAATCCGGTCTGCAACAGTGGGATATCTCCCGCGACGCGCCTTACTTCGGTTTTGAAATTCCGAACGCGCCGGGTAAATACTTCTATGTCTGGCTGGATGCGCCGATTGGCTACATGGGTTCCTTCAAGAATCTGTGCGACAAGCGCGGCGATACCACCAGCTTCGATGAATACTGGAAGAAAGATTCCACCGCCGAGCTGTACCACTTCATCGGTAAAGATATCGTTTACTTCCACAGCCTGTTCTGGCCAGCCATGCTGGAAGGCAGCAACTTCCGCAAGCCGACCAACCTGTTTGTTCACGGCTATGTGACGGTGAACGGCGCGAAAATGTCGAAGTCTCGCGGCACGTTCATTAAAGCCAGCACCTGGCTGAATCACTTTGACGCTGACAGCCTGCGCTACTACTACACCGCGAAGCTCTCTTCACGCATCGATGATATCGACCTGAACCTGGAAGATTTTGTTCAGCGTGTGAATGCCGATATCGTTAACAAAGTGGTTAACCTGGCCTCCCGTAACGCGGGCTTCATTAACAAGCGTTTTGACGGTGTGTTGGCAAGCGAGCTGGCTGACCCTGAGCTGTACAAAACCTTTACCGATGCCGCTGAAGTTATTGGCGAAGCGTGGGAAAGCCGCGAATTTGGTAAAGCTGTGCGCGAAATCATGGCGCTGGCTGACCTGGCTAACCGCTATGTTGACGAGCAGGCTCCGTGGGTGGTGGCGAAACAGGAAGGCCGCGATGCTGACCTGCAGGCGATTTGCTCGATGGGTATTAACCTGTTCCGTGTGCTGATGACGTATCTGAAGCCGGTTCTGCCGAAACTGACTGAACGTGCGGAAGCGTTCCTGAATACGGAACTGACCTGGGATGGTATCCAGCAACCGCTGCTGGCACATAAAGTGAATCCGTTCAAAGCACTGTATAACCGCATCGACATGAAGCAGGTTGAAGCACTGGTGGAAGCATCCAAAGAAGAAGTGAAAGCCACCGCCGCGCCAGTTACTGGCCCGCTGGCAGACGATCCGATTCAGGAAACCATCACCTTTGATGACTTCGCCAAAGTTGACCTGCGCGTGGCGCTGATCGAAAACGCAGAGTTTGTTGAAGGTTCTGACAAGCTGCTGCGTCTGACGCTGGATCTCGGCGGTGAAAAACGCAATGTCTTCTCCGGCATTCGTTCTGCTTATCCAGACCCACAAGCGTTGATTGGTCGTCACACCATTATGGTGGCTAACCTGGCGCCGCGTAAGATGCGCTTCGGTATCTCCGAAGGCATGGTGATGGCTGCCGGTCCTGGCGGGAAAGATATCTTCCTGTTAAGCCCGGATGCCGGTGCTAAACCGGGTCATCAGGTGAAATAATTCCCCTTCAAGGCGCTGCATCGACAGCGCCTTTTCTTTATAAATTCCTAAAGTTGTTTTCTTGCGATTTCGTCTCTCTCTAACCTGCATAAATACTGTTAGCATCTGTATTCGACTGGATAAAAATACAGGGATGCAGAATGAGACAGTTTATCTATCAGGACGAAAAATCACATAAATTCTGGATGGTGGAGCCGCATGGCAACGAGCTGCATATCAGTTGGGGCAAAGTTGGCACCAACGGACAAAGCCAGATAAAAAACTTTGCGGACGCTGCAGCAGCGGAAAAAGCGGAGCTGAAGCTGATTGCGGAGAAAACGAAAAAAGGCTATGTGGAAGACGCTTCGGCAAATGTGAATCTCCCGCCAGCCACCAAAGCCAGAGTCACTCCTGAAGTTGAAACTCCTCCTGTAAATAAGAATAAATGCCCCTGGCTTGCTGATGATGCGACGATTCCGGTAACTGACGATATTAATCGATTTGCTTTTCCTCATCGCCGCAGGCCGAGAGAAATCGGTTACCTGTATAAAGATGGTGAAATATGGAAGCGCATCGCAGATAACACCAGGGCATATGACCCCGACAACAATTACCGCTCTTATCCTGAAAACTGGCAGCTAGCGTTTGCCGAGTTACAAAGGCGAATTCTGGATAATCAACAAACAGGGAGTGTGCAATCTGATGCTGCATTGCTCTGGAGTTTCTGGAACTCTTACTCTGCAGATGAACTGGTCGATGACTTAGTCATTCGCTGTGGACTGGAAACTACCGTTGAAATCGCTCTTCGTGCTCTTCAACTAAAATATAAACCAGTAAAAACCGACGTCACGACCATAATTCCTCCTGATCTCGAAGCAGAATCGCTACCGAGTTGGCATCAGCGTCTATGCCATTATCTTTCACTCGCTTCAGAAGATGAGTGGCAACGCTGTGTAGATAAAGTACTTACCGCCATTCCCTCACTCTCCCCAGCACGGCAACCTTTTGCGGCGCTACTGATCCCTGAACGACCGGATATCGCCAATGCTATGGCGCTACGTTATGTAGATCAAAACGTTCCGGCAATGACCTGGTTAAGTATGATAGCAAGCGATGACGTTGCCCTGGCTACGCTGGAAAAATATGGTTTCCCTCCACTGTATAATGATTTCCGCAATTATCTGGCTACGTTACTGGCAAATAATGGAGTGCACGGTGTAAGCCGAATTCTTCTCAAGCTACCTGTCGAGTATCCCGTAAAATACACAGACCTTTTCACTCACATACATGCCAACGCTGAAAATCTTGTCAAATGGTTATGGAAAACGAATCACCCGGATGCGATTCAAATTCTGATCCTTGGTGTAATTGGCAAGAAAAAGCACCTGGAATACTTAAGCAAAGCCTGCCAAAAACATCCCGCTGCGGCTATTGCCGCTTATGCAACTTTACTGGCAATACATGAAGATGCACAGTGGCGTAACGCACTTGTCAAACTGATTACCGCCACGCCAGAGTTGGTATGTGACGTTATTCCCTGGGTTAATGCTAAAGCGGCAGGCATATTATCTGAATGTCGTCCGCAACCTGTGACTGATGAATGTGAATATGCCACTGCGGATATGTTGCCGGAGCTGTTTGCCGTTCCACCGTGGGTAATAAATAAGAAAAAGAATGCAATACCCGTATTTGATTTACCGGTGCTTCCAGTTCCTGCCGTCACTGATATCACACCAGGAATTACAGAGTTAATCAGTCATACTGACATATCCAGATTCAGTGAAATCGCGAAATTTCAGGCATCACAGCAAACATTATTTACCGATCTGCCACTAATTGAAAAGGAAAGCTGGGAAACGTCTTTCATCCCTTTAACGCCAGAACAGCAAATCCTTTGGCGACTGGGGTTTAAGGAATGGCGCAGAACCGGAGAAGAACAATACGAAAAAAAATAATGCCACAAAGCGCAGTTGATGCCCTGTTACGTTTCGATTTCCCCGCGCTGAAAGCAGAGTTTGCGCAATACCATAACAAAGGAAGCAGACACTGGCAGTTGTACGCGCTCTGCTTCCTACCCACTCAGCATGCTATTTATTTTCTCAATCAAATAATTAATGAAGAGCAATTCTCCGGCGAGAGAGAAATTCTGGCGATTTTTGGTGACGCGGCCATTCCTGCGTTTATGAAATGTCTGCAACGTAAGCCACAACAGTTGTGGATATTCACCCTTTTCCTGGGCGTCAGCGAATTAGCATTACCGATGGCGCAGCGATTACAGAAAAAAATGTCTGCTGAAGATGCCCGAAAATGGCTGGTTAACTTCCCACGCCATGCCGCCGCCGGGCTACTTCCTGTGGCACTGGGCAAACAAGGAAAAGATCGTGATTGTGCCCGCCAGGCACTCCGCCTGCTGGTGAAATTAAACCAGCGAGAAACGATTGAGGAAATCGCCCAGGGGTATAATCAACCTGATGTTTTAGCTGCGCTGGCAACATTATTTGATAGCGACCCGCTGGAAGAATATCCCGCTAAAATCGCCCCACTGCCCGGCTTTTATCAGTTCAGCTTATGGCGCAGACCACGGCTTAAAAGTAACAACCTGCCTCTGCCAGATGACGCTATGCGCCACCTCGGCACAATGTTGAGCTTTCCTCGCGACATTACCCCCTACGCTGGGCTGGCGATCATCAAAGAAACCTTCACCCGCGAATCACTGGCTGACTTTGGCAGGGATCTCTACACGGCATGGACAGAAGCTGGCGCACCCGCAAAAGAAAACTGGGCATTTACCTCGCTGGGGATTTTAGGCAATGACGACACCGCGCGTAAACTAACCCCGCTCATCCGCGCCTGGCCGGGTGAATCCCAGCATAAAAGAGCTGTTTATGGTTTGGATGTGCTAGCCAATATCGGTAGCGATATTGCGCTGATGTTGCTTAATGGTATTGCGCAAAAGATTAAATTCGTTGCATTACAAGAACATGCCAGCGACAAAATCAACATGGTCGCTGAAAATCGCGGACTGACAATGGCCGAACTGGAAGACCGCCTGGCACCGGATTTAGGGCTTGATATCAACGGCTCGCTGACACTGGATTTCGGCTCACGCCAATTCACCGTTGGTTTTGATGAAACCTTAAAACCCGTCGTGCGCGACGAAAACGACAAAGTTCTGAAAGATTTACCTAAACCCAACCAGAGTGATGATAAAACACTGTCAACTGACGCAGTTATCCTCTTCAAACAGTTGAAAAAAGATGTTCGTGCTATCGCCAGCCAGCAAATTACCCGTCTGGAACAAGCCATGTGCCAGTGCAGACGCTGGACGGCAGAGCAGTTCCGTCTCTTTCTGGTGGAACATCCGCTGATGTGTCACTTAACCCGACGGCTATTATGGGGAGTATATAACGATGAAAACACCCTTATAGCCTGTTTCCGCGTGGCAGAAGACTGCACCTACAGCGATGCACAAGATGAGCTATTCACGCTGCCAGCAGGAAACATCGGTATTCCGCATGTGCTGGAAATTCCCGCTGAATCCGCCGCTGCATTCAGGCAAATTTACGCTGATTACGAACTACTTCCCCCCTTCCAACAGCTCGATCGTGGTAGTTATCGTCTTGCTGATAATGAACGTAGCGCCCACGAACTGACGCGCTGGCAAGGACGTCTTTGCCAGGCCGGTCGCATTGTCGGACTGGAGCGCCGAGGCTGGCAACGTCTGGAAGAAAGCGGCAGCGTTTATGCGATGCGCAAATCTACTCCTTATGGCGATCTCGAACTTGAAACAGAACCTTTTTCATTGATTTACGGCGAAACGGGATATGGCGACCTGCTACCTGTTGAAAGCGTAAAAATGACTTCACCAGGGGAACGCTACAGTACACAGCCCTCGCTCACGTTCTCCGCGCTTGATGCCATCACCGCCAGCGAACTGATTAACGATATTGAATCACTGTTTGATTAAAAGGACTTTGCAATGAAAACCTATATTTATCAGGACGAAAAATCACATAAATTCTGGGCGGTTGAGCAGCAAGGCAACGAGTTGCATATCAGTTGGGGTAAGGTCGGCACCAACGGGCAAAGCCAGGTCAAAAACTTTGCGGACGCGGCGGCGGCGGAAAAGGCAGAGCTGAAACTGATTGCGGAGAAAACAAAAAAGGGATATGTGGAACAAGCGGAGACAAATGCTAAATTGCGGTGTCAGTGAAAAAAGAATCTGTCGCAGCGAAAAAACAGGAAGACACCATAAATGATCATCAGGTAGCGGCGAACAATTTTCCCTGGTTAGCAGACAACGATCCCATTATTCTTCCCCCAAATATTGCTCGCTATGCTCTCAGCCACCGCCTTTGGCCGGGAGATCCGGTAAAAAAACCAACCCAACCTGAGAAACGAAATTTAATTTCTCGGCTGGCAAATCGAACCTACAACTATTATAAGAATCTGACTTTCGATTACAGCTCATGCTCCGATGAATGGAGTAATGCCATCAGTCAGGCAATCAGCTTAATTAATGCACGAAAGCCTGAGATGTCTGCACGTACTATGGCTGTACTTACCTTACTGGAAATTTGTTTTTGTCAAAGCTGGAATGATGAAACCTCATCCGAGTTGTTGGATGAAATTGTAAGCACCTTCGGTATTGAATACGCAACTGAAACTGTCATCTACTGGTGGCAAATTGATTTCGATTTTGATTATAAAAAGGAACATTTGACCTTCTTTATTAATAATTCAGATTACAGCCAGGATAACTATAGAAGGAATAGAGACAACTTTAGTTTACGTCTGCGTAAACATTTATCGCTGGCTGAAGAGGAAGTCTGGCAAAATTGCATTGCCAAATTACTCGTTGCGTTGCCGCATATATCACTCTATCGCCAGCCGTTAATTGCTATTTTAATACCAGAAATACCCGAAGTGGCCCATGATATCGCACGCCAGTTGCATCAAGTGATGAACATTCCACAACTGGAAATGTTAAAACTTGTAGCGACAGATCCACAAATACTGGAAATATTAGAGCCATATCAGGATACTAATGTATTTGGAAGAAGTTGGTCTGCCACTGTACCGCGAGAACAAGGCATCAAGGCTCTTACTCGCCTGCTTCCCTATGCTGGAGAAGATAATTGCGGTGACGTACTGAAATGTATCAATCATCCGCTGGCTGTTACGGGACTCATAGACGCCGCAGATTATAATAAACGTTGTTATGACCGACTGATAAAAAGTGCCGAAAGTTTTCCTTCTGCCACAATAGCGGCATTAGCCGAAGCATTAATAAAAAATGACGATCAACGTAAACATACTTTGCTGGTTTCACTACTTAATGCAAATCCTTTATTGGTCGAAAAATTAGGCCAATGGCTATCGTCACAAGCTGCGAAATTAGTACATCAACGCCAACAATTGCTGAATAGTCGCGATGAAGATTTCGCAAACTCAGAAATTCTGCCAACGGTGTTAGTCTCGCCGCCGTGGGTGGTTCGAAATAAAAATGACGACAACAGTCCTTTGGCTAAATACCCGGCGAAAATTCCCTCTTTACCGCTATTTTATCAACCTTCGTTATGGACACGCCCGGTACTAAAAAATAGTAGCAAGATATTACCAGATAACGCCCTCCTCCACCTCGGTGAAATGCTTCGCTTCCCTCAGGAAGAAGCACTGTATCCGGGATTATTACAGGTGAAAGATGCCTGTACCCCAGACTCACTGGCTGAATTTGCCTGGGATCTGTTTATCGCCTGGCAGACTGCTGGCGCGCCGTCGAAAGAGAGTTGGGCATTCAGTGCGTTAGGTGTTCTCGGTAACGATGACACCGCCCGCAAACTAACGCCGCTTATTCGCGTCTGGCCTGGCGAATCCCAGCATAAACGCGCCACCGTCGGGCTGGATATTCTCGCCGCTATCGGCAGTGACATTGCCCTGATGCAACTTAACGGTATCGCCCAGAAGCTGAAATTCAAAGCATTGCAGGAGCGGGCAAAAGAAAAAATTGCCAGCATTACCGAAAGCCGCGAACTGACGGTAGCAGAACTTGAAGACCGGTTAGCCCCGGATTTGGGGCTGGATGATAACGGCTCCCTGCTGCTGGATTTCGGCTCGCGTCAGTTCACCGTCAGCTTTGATGAAACCCTAAAACCGTTTGTGCGCGATGCGTCCGGCAGTCGCCTGAAAGACCTGCCCAAACCGAACAAAAGCGATGATAAAACGCTGGCTGCCGATGCCGTTAACCGCTTTAAACTGCTGAAAAAAGATGCCCGTACCGTCGCCGCTCAACAGGTAGCAAGGCTGGAATCAGCCATGTGCCTGCGCCGCCGCTGGGCAGCGGAAAACTTTCAACTCTTCCTGGTTGAGCATCCGCTGGTTCGCCACCTAACCCGTCGCCTGATTTGGGGCGCGTATAACACCGACAACCAGTTGCAGGCCTGTTTCCGCGTGGCGGAAGATAACAGCTACAGCACCGCTGACGATGATCTCTTCACTCTCCCAGAAGGTGATATAGCGATTGGTATCCCTCACGTTCTGGAAATATCACCGACGGATGTCGCCGCTTTTAGTCAGCTTTTTGCCGACTACGAACTGTTACCGCCATTCCGCCAGCTTGATCGTAACAGTTACACCCTGACAGAAGCCGAACGCAATGCCAGCGAACTGACCCGCTGGACAGGCAGAAAATGCCCGAGCGGTCGGGTGATGGGGCTGGCAAATAAAGGCTGGTTGCGTGGCGAACCGCAGGATGCAGGCTGGATCGGCTGGATGATCAAACCTCTGGGCCGCTGGTCGTTAATCATGGAAATCGATGAAGGTTTTGCTGTAGGCATGTCGCCAGTCGAACTCAGCGCTGAGCAACTCTTAAGCAAATTATGGTTATGGGATGGAAAAGCAGAGAGTTATGGCTGGGGAAGAAATTCTGCACAGGAAGCACTGTTCTCCGTGCTCGATGCCATCACCGCCAGCGAGTTGATTAACGACATCGAAGCACTGTTTGAATAAGGAAAGAACATGAACAAGGAATTACTGTGGCTGGCGGACGACGCGCAACTGGAACTGAAATTTAAAAAAGGCAAAACGCCGCTAAGCCATCGCCGCTGGCCGGGCGAACCGGTGCCCGCTGTCACTGAAAGTCTCATTCAGACATTAGGAGATGAATTACTACAACAAGCAGGCAAGAAGCAAAATATCACCTGGCATTACGATAAATGTTCACTGGAGTGGCAGTCCGCCATCCAGCAGGCGATCAATTTGATTGGTGAGCATAAACCGTCAATCCCAGCCCGCACAATGGCGGCTCTGATCTGTATCGAGAAAAATGATAGCCAGCAGTTACTTGATGAAATCGTGCAAAAATATGGGCTGGAATATGCGACGGATGTGGTGATAGCGCGTCAGTTCATTGTACAGAGTTATCATGCTGATCCATCAACAGTGTGTTTAATGACACCGAACGAGAATACGGGCTATGGCTATCGCTCAGAGACTTATAGCAATTTCGATTTTCGTCTGCGTAAACATCTTTCACTGGCAGAGGAAAATTGCTGGCAGCGTTGTGCCGACAAACTCATTGCCGCACTGCCAGAGATCCCCATAGTTCGCCGCCTTTTTATTGCGCTGCTGCTTCCGGAAAAACCAGATATAGCGAATGAGCTTGCCAGCCTTGAAAGCCCATCAACGAGTTTTCACTCAAAGGAGTGGTTAAAGGTCGTTGCTACTGATAATACGGCGGTAAAAAAACTCGAACGATACTGGCGCCAGGACGTATTTAGCGATCGTGAAGCCAGTTATATGTCACATGAAAACCACTTCGGTTACGCTGCCTGCGCGGCCCTTTTACGCGAACAGGGAATTGCAGCCGTTCCCCGCCTGGCGATGTATGCTCATAAAGAAGACTGTGGCAGCCTGCTGGTACAAATAAACCACCCGCTGGTCATCCGCATCTTGCTACTGGTGGCTGATAAAAATAAACCCAGCCTGCAGCGTGTTGCCAAATACAGTAAAAATTTCCCCCATGCAACGCTCACTGCACTGGCAGAACTTATCGCGCTGGAAGCACCACCTGCTCGCCCCGGTTATCCGATTATTGAAGACAAAAAACTGCCCGCACAGCAAAAAGCACGTGATCAATACTGGCGTAATCTGTTGCAAACATTGATTACATCGCAGCCACAACTGGCAGATGAAGTGAAGCCCAGGCTAAGTACAAAAGCACAAACCGTGCTGAATAGTTTTTTATCCGTGCCGCCAAAATCTGCCATTGATAGCCCTGATAGCAGTGCTCTGCCTGAAATTTTGGTTTCACCTCCGTGGCGTAGTAAGAAAAAATCGCCGCAACCACGTCTTGATTTGGTTCCGCTCGAATTAACGTCACAAGTCTACTGGCAACCGGGCGAGCAAGAGAGGCTTGCCACCACAGAGTCTGCCCGTTATTTCAGCACGGAATCACTTGCGGAACGCATGGAACGAAAAAGTAGTCGGGTTGTACTACAGGAGCTGGGTTTTGGGGATGATGTATGGCTGTTCCTGAATTATATACTGCCCGGCAAACTGGATGCAGCACGCGAATCATTAGTACTTCAGTGGCATTACTACCAGGGCAGAGTCGAGGAAATCAACAATGGCTGGCATTCTCCGGAAGCAAAATCAGCAGAACAGGCGCTTCGCAGCGGCGACGTTGAAACGTTAATTGACATCTGGGAAAAGGACAATCATTCGCCTTATCATCAGGAAAAGAGTGTCTGGAATCTGTATTTATTGGCACTGCTTCCGCGTGAGATGGCAGTGACTTTCTGGCTGCGTATCAATGAGAAAAAGCATCTGTTCGCGGGTGAAAACTATTTTCTCAGCATCCTCGGTTTGGATGCATTACCCGGCCTGTTGTTGGCTTTTTCACATCGTCCAAAAGAAACATTTCCGTTAATTTTAAATTTCGGCGCTACCGAACTGGCGCTACCCGTTGCTCACGTCTGGCACCGTTTTACCACTCAGCGTAATCTGGCACGCCAGTGGATTTTACAATGGCCAGAACATACGGCTACCGCACTTATTCCTCTCGTCTTCACCAAGCCCGGCGACAACCGCGAAGCCGCATTACTTGCCCTGCGTTTACTGTATGCACAGGGACATGGAGAATTACTGCAAACCGTGGCAAACCGCTGGCAGCGTGCTGATGTGTGGCCTGCCCTGGAGCAATTGCTTATACAGAAGCCACTGGAAATTTACCCACCACGCATTCCGAAAGCCCCTGATTTCTGGCATCCGACAATGTGGCGCAGGCCACGACTTATCAATAATAATCAGCTTGTTACCGATGATGCTCTGGAAATTATTGGCGAAATGCTGCGCTTTACTCAGGGTGGGCGTTTTTATAGCGGACTGAAACAATTGAAAACGTTCTGTCAACCGCAAACGTTGGCCGCTTTTGCCTGGGATCTGTTTACCGCCTGGCAACAGGCTGGAGCCCCCGCAAAAGACAACTGGGCATTTCTGGCGTTAAGTCTCTTTGGCGACGAAAGCACGGCACGGGATCTGGCGACGCAGATCCTCACCTGGCCACAGGAAGGAAAATCTGCCCGTGCTGTCAGTGGCCTGAACATACTTACCCTGATGAATAATGATATGGCGCTGATACAACTACACCATATTTCGCAACGAGCGAAATCGCGCCCTTTACGTGAAAATGCGGTGGAGTATCTCCAGTTGGTCGCGGAAAATCGCGGGTTAAGCGAGGAAGAGTTAGCGGACAGATTAGTCCCAACACTGGGCCTTGATGACCCGCAGGCGTTGATTTTTGATTTTGGTCCACGGTTGTTTACCGTTCGCTTCGATGAAAACCTCAACCCAGTTGTCTACGATCAGCAAAACGTTCGCCAGAAAAGTGTTCCCCGGTTGCGAGCCGATGACGATCAACTGAAAGCGCCCGAGGCACTGGCCCGATTAAAAGGGCTAAAAAAAGATGCCACTCAGGTGAGCAAAAACCTGCTCCCGCGTCTTGAAACTGCCCTGCGCACCACCCGACGCTGGCCGCTGGCAGATTTTCATTCTCTCTTTGTTAATCATCCATTTACTCGCCTGGTTACCCAGCGACTGATATGGGGCGTTTATCTGGCAAATGAACCGCGACATTTACTCAACGCCTTTCGTGTGGCCGCAGAGGGGGAATTCTGCAATGCACAAGATGAGCCAATTGACCTGCCTGCGGACGCTCTGATTGGCATTGCGCATCCGTTAGAAATGTCAGCAGAAATGCGTGGTGAATTTGAACAACTTTTTGCCGACTACGAAATTATGCCGCCTTTTCGCCAGTTGGCGCGGCGCACGGTACTGCTCACTCCTGACGAGTCAACCAGTAACAGCCTGACTCGCTGGGAAGGTAAATCCGCTACCGTTGGGCAACTTATGGGAATGCGCTACAAAGGCTGGGAGTCAGGCTATGAGGACGCATTTGTCTATGACCTGGGCGAGAACCGGCTGGTCCTTAAGTTTTCACCCGGTTTTAACCACTACAATGTTGATAGCAAAGCGCTAATGGGCTTCCGTTCTCTTCGAGTGTATCGTGACAATCAATCTGTCACTTTTGCTGAACTCGATGTGTTTGATTTGAGTGAGGCGTTAAGTACTCCAGACGTCATTTTCCACTAACACACAGCGGGTAGTAACAGAACTGCCCGCTGTCTGACAACTGAGAAAATCCATGATCGTGCAAAGTGAACTGGTCGCTATTTACGACTATCAGATTATTGATCCTGAAGAACCCTTTTCCTTCCGACTTGAAATCCATAAATACGCTAAATTATTTACTGGAACGGTCTATCGACTGGAACGATTCCGGCTACGTCCAATATTTAACCAACGTGAACAAGAAGATGCAGACCCGCTAATAAATGATGCGTTGATTTATATAAGAGATGAGTTTATTGATGAGCGAAAATTACGAGGTAAATCACCAGAAACTATAATGGAAATTTTTAATGGTGAACTATAGAATATATTCAACCAGTAAATAGAATAATAGTTTATTAAAGGAGGAAGCGGTATTCCCCCTTAGATGAGTTTCAATTTTCCCGTTACTTCAACAAATCAATCAACCGTAACAGAACCACTAATAACTCCAGTACGGCAATAAGCACGGTTAACTTTTGTGTCAGCGTGTCCATCCGCTCTCCTTATTAAGGAGCGCAACACCTTACCCTTACCCTTACACTGCCTGTCGATACTGGTTTACGTATGTTGGTACGAAACGTTGCTCTCCGGATCAGGGCACCGCCTGCGGCACCACCCGTTCGGCAGCCAGGACTTAAAATTGGTCCGATCCGGCACAACCTCCCAACGGGCAGGATTATAAATATCATTCACTGAATTGCAATGGAGTGTGATATGATTATAATTTATTCGTTGGTGCGAATATTGCATAATCAGTAACTTAGCGTCAAAGTAGTAAATAAAAGAACCTGCCTCACCAGCAGGTTCTTTTATTTACTGTGTTCTGCTTTCCTGATATTTTCCACTCAATCAATTAATGCATTAAACATTTATTGCGCGTAAAATACCGTTTATTTTATTAATACATTTCAGGGATGAATATATGTCAACGCAGAATAATCTTCTGCAGCGTCCGCCTGCTGCTGTGTTATACGCCGATGAACTGGCAAAATTAAAACAAAATGATAACGCACCTTGCCCGCCCGGTTGGCAGCTAAGTTTGCCTGCAGCGCGTGCTTTTATTCTTGGTGATGAGACGAAAAACATCAGCCGTAAAGTCGTAATAAGCCCTTCTGCTATTGAACGCATGTTAGTGACTCTCGCCACCGGGCGCGGTTTAATGCTGGTCGGGGAACCGGGTACGGCCAAATCTCTCCTTTCTGAATTGCTCGCAACGGCCATTAGCGGCGATGCCGGTTTAACCATTCAGGGCGGCGCATCAACCACCGAAGACCAAATCAAGTACGGCTGGAACTACGCTCTGCTTATCAACCACGGTCCGTCAACAGAAGCGCTTGTCCCGGCTCCGCTTTATCAAGGCATGCGCGATGGCAAAATCGTCCGTTTTGAAGAGATAACGCGTACACCGCTGGAAGTGCAGGACTGTCTGTTAGGCATGCTTTCTGATCGGGTGATGACGGTGCCGGAACTGGCCGGTGAAGAAAGCCAGCTTTATGCTCGCGAAGGCTTTAACATTATTGCCACCGCCAATACCCGCGATCGCGGCGTCAATGAAATGAGCGCCGCGCTCAAGCGTCGCTTCGATTTTGAAACCGTCTTTCCGATTATGGATTTCGCCCAGGAACTGGAACTGGTCGCCAGTGCGTCAGCGCGTTTACTGGCCCATAGTGGCATTCCGCATAGGGTGCCTGACGCAGTACTGGAGCTGCTGGTACGCACGTTCCGCGATCTGCGGGCCAACGGTGAGAAGAAAACGTCAATGGATACCCTGACGGCCATTATGTCCACCGCCGAAGCCGTTAACGTAGCGCACGCCGTGGGCGTCCGCGCCTGGTTTTTAGCAAATCGCGCGGGTGAACCTGCCGATCTGGTGGACTGTATTGCTGGCACCATCGTCAAAGACAACGAAGAAGATCGCGCTCGTCTGCGCCGTTACTTTGAACAGCGCGTTGCCACACACAAAGAAGCTCACTGGCAGGCTTATTACCAGGCTCGCCACCGCCTGCCGTGAGGAAAGATGCATGAGTGAGCCGTTAATTGTCGGCATCCGGCACCATAGTCCGGCCTGCGCCCGTCTGGTGAAATCGCTAATTGAAAGCAAGCAACCGCGATACGTGTTGATTGAAGGACCGGCCGATTTTAATGACCGGGTAGATGAACTGTTTTTAGTCCACCAGCTTCCGGTAGCCATATACAGTTATTGTCAGTATCAGGACGGTGTTGCCCCAGGGCGCGGTGCCTGGACCCCATTTGCCGAGTTTTCACCTGAGTGGCAGGCGCTACATGCTGCCCGCAGCATCCAGGCACAAACCTGGTTTATCGATTTACCTTGCTGGGCACAGAGTGAAGAAGATGAAGATGAACCTGTTGCGGCTAATGACCATCAGGCCTTACTGCTACTCGCTACCAGTATGGATAACAGCGATACCCTGTGGGATCACCTGTTCGAAGATGAAAGCCAGCAGTCCACACTTCAATCCGCTCTGGCGCAATACTTTGTGCAACTTCGTGGTAATGATGCGGGTGATTCGGTAAATCGCCAGCGCGAAGCCTTTATGGCCCGCTGGATTGCCTGGGCGATGCAGCAAAACAACGGCAATGTATTAGTCGTCTGCGGTGGCTGGCATGACCCTGCACTGGAAAAATTGTGGCGCAAATATTCTCAGGAAGAGAGAAAACCCAGGCTACCCTCATTACCGGATGCAGTGACCGGTTGTTATCTGACGCCATACAGTGAAAAGCGCCTTGATGTGCTGGCGGGATACCTTTCAGGAATGCCTGCTCCGGTCTGGCAAAACTGGTGCTGGAAATTTGGTTTGCAACGCGCAGGTGAGCTGTTACTTAAAACGATTCTTACCCGTTTGCGCCAGCACCACTTACCCGCATCTACCGCTGATATGGCTGCCGCGCATCTACATGCGATGGCACTGGCACAATTGCGCGGTCACAGATTGCCGCTACGCAGTGACTGGCTGGATGCATTAGCCGGATCGCTTATTAAAGAGGCATTAAACGCGCCGTTGCCGTGGAGCTATCGCGGGGTCATTCATCCCGATACCGATCCAATTCTGTTAACGTTGATAGACACATTAGCGGGTGCCAGATTCGGTAAACTAGCCCCCTCCACGCCACAACCGCCGCTGCCAAAAGATGTCACGTCTGAACTGGAACGTACCGAAATCACTCTTCCGTCCAACCTGGCGTTAAATCGCTTTACCCCCTGCGGGCTGGTACAAAGTCAGGTGTTGCATCGGCTGGCGATACTGGAGATCCCGGGGATAGTGCGCCAGCAGGGAAGTACACTGACGCTTGCGGGTAACGGTGAAGAACAATGGAAATTAACCCTGCCGCTTAGCCAACATGCGGCATTGATTGAGGCCGCCTGCTTTGGTGCCACACTCCTGGAAGCCGCACGCAATAAATTAGAAGCCGATATGCTGGACACAGGAGGAATCGGCAACATCACCACATGTCTTAGCCAGGCGGCGTTAGCTGGTCTGGAGTCCTTCAGTCAGCAATTACTGGATCAACTCACATTATTAATCGCCCAGGAAAATCAGTTTCCCGAAATGGGTCAGGCGCTGGAAGTGCTTTATGCCTTGTGGCGTCTGGATGAGACTGGCGGTATGCAAGGGGCGCTAATACTGCAAACCACACTGTGTGCGGCGATAGATCGAACGTTGTGGTTATGTGAATCCAACGGCAGGCCGGACGAAAAAGAATTTCACGCCCATTTGCATAGCTGGCAGGCGCTGTGCCATATCCTGCGCGATCTCCATTGTGGCATTCAACTGCCAGGTGTTTCGCTTTCCGCCGCCCTGGCCTTACTGGAGCGCCACAGTCAGGCGATTCATGCCCCGGCGCTGGATCGCGGCGCGGCTCTCGGTGCGCTGATGCGTCTGGAACATCCCAACGCCAGTGCCGAAAGCGCACTGGATATGCTGGCGCAATTATCCCCGACTGAGTCAGGCGAAGCCCTACATGGTTTGCTGGCGCTGGCTCGCCATCAACTGGCTTCTCAGCCTGCATTTATCGCCGGTTTCAGCACTCATTTGAATCAACTTAGCGACGCCGATTTTATTAACGCTCTGCCCGATTTACGTGCAGCGATGGCCTGGCTACCGCCTCGAGAACGCGGGGCGCTGGCGCATCAGGTGCTTGAGCATTACCAACTGCCGCAGCTCCCCGTCCCGGCACTGCAAATGCCGTTACATTGTCCACCGCAAACCATTGCTCATCATCAACAACTGGAACAGCAGGCACTGGCGTCACTGCAACACTGGGGAGTTTTCCATGTCTGAACTGAACGACCTTCTGACTACCCGTGAGCTACAGCGCTGGCGATTGATTCTTGGTGAAGCGGCTGAAACTACCCTTTGCGGTCTTGATGGCAACGCCCGACGGATAGACCACGCCCTGGAGTGGCTATACGGGCGCGATCCTGAGCGCATTCAACGCGGTGAACGGCACGGAGGGCTGGGCAGTTCAACTCTCACAACGCCCGAGTGGATCAATGATATTCACACGCTCTTCCCACAGCAGGTAATTGAGCGACTGGAAAGCGACGCCGTGCTGCGCTACGGCATAGAAGATGTGGTGACAAATATTGAAGTGCTGGAACGTATGCAACCTTCCGAAAGCCTGCTACGCGCCGTATTGCACACTAAACATCTGATGAATCCCGAGGTGCTGGCAGCCGCTCGCAAGATAGTGCACCAGGTTGTTGAAGAAATTATGGCGCGGCTGGCCAAAGAAGTTCGTCAGGCTTTTTCTGGTGTGCGTGACCGCCGTCGCCGCTCGCATATTCCCCTGGCGCGCAATTTCGATTTCAAAAGTACCCTGCGGGCCAACCTGCAGCACTGGGACCCCAAACTCGGCAAGTTGTATATCGAATCACCCCGCTTTAACAGTCGCATTAAGCGCCATAGTGAACAATGGCAACTGGTTTTACTGGTCGATCAAAGCGGATCGATGGTTGATTCAGTGATCCACTCAGCAGTGATGGCGGCCTGTTTATGGCAATTACCCGGCATTCGCACCCATCTGGTGGCATTTGATACCAGCGTCGTAGATCTCACTGCCGACGTTGCCGACCCGGTAGAGTTATTAATGAAAGTGCAACTGGGCGGTGGAACGCATATCGCCAGTGCAGTGGAGTACGCCCGTCAACTTATTGAACAACCAGGTAAAAGCGTGATTGTTCTGGTAAGCGATTTTTATGAAGGCGGAACATCGTCATCACTCATCCACCAGGTGAAGCAGTGTGTTCAAAGCGGCATCAAGGTGCTGGGGCTGGCGGCGCTCGACAGCACAGCAACCCCCTGTTATGACCGGGATATGGCCCAGGCATTGGTCAATGTCGGTGCACAAATAGCTGCCATGACGCCGGGTGAACTGGCTTCCTGGCTGGCGGAGAATCTTCAGTCATGAATTCACTACGCCCGGAATTATTAGAACTGACGCCACAGGCACTGACAGCGTTAAGTAATGCCGGTTTTGTTAAGCGCAGCCTTAAGGAACTGGAAAATGGCAATATCCCAGAAATTAGCCATGAGAGCGGCACACTGATCGCCACTTTCAGTGACGGTACACGCAGCCAACTGGCAAACGGTCAGGCTCTGAAAGAGGCCCAGTGTAGCTGCGGGGCCAGCGGCATGTGCCGCCATCGCGTGATGTTGGTGTTAAGTTATCAGCGACTTTGTGCTACCCCTCAGCCCACGGAAAAAGCAGAGGAATGGCCCCCGGCAATCTGGCTGGAAGAACTGACTACCCTGCCCACTGCCACGCACAAACGCGCACAATCCCTGGTCGCCAAAGGTATAACTATTGAACTGTTCTGCGCGCCAGGCGAAATTCCCTCTGCCCGCTTACCGATGAGCGATGTGCGTTTTTATTCCCGCAGCAGTATTCGTTTCGCCCGTTGTGATTGCATTGAAGGAACGCTGTGCGAACACGTGGTACTGGCAGTGCAGGCATTCGTCCAGGCCAAAGCACAGCAGGCAGAATTTTCTCATTTGCTCTGGCAGATGCGCAGCGAACAAATCGCATCAAATGACGATCCATTTGCCAGCGATGAGGGCAAAGCCTGTCGTAAATATGTCCAGCAATTAAGTTACGCGTTATGGCTGGGGGGGATCAGCCAGCCGTTAATTCATTACGAGGCAGCATTCAGCCGCGCCCGGCAAGCGGCAGAAGCCTGCAACTGGCGATGGGTAAGTGAATCGCTACGGCAACTGCGTGCCAGCGTTGATGCGTTCCACGCCCGCGCCAGCCACTATCACGCAGGAGAATGTTTGCGCCAGCTTGCAGCATTAAACAGTCGGTTAGCCAGTGCACAAGAGATGGTACGACGTGACTGTGTCGGTGAAGTACCGCCCATGCCGTGGCGCACGGTCGTTGGCGCAGGGATTGCCGGAGAAGCAAAACTGGATCATCTGCGGCTGGTGTCATTAGGTATGCGTAGCTGGCAAGACTTCCAACAGTATGGTTTACGGATCTGGTTCACCGACCCCGACACCGGTAGTATTTTACACCTTTCACGCAGTTGGCCGAGAAGTGAACAGGAAAACGCGCCTGCGGCAACGCGTCGGCTATTTACCTTTCAGGCAGGGGCGCTGGCGGGAGGGCAAATCGTCTCACAAGCAGCGAAACGCAGTGCCGAAGGTGAGCTGTTGTTAGGTACGCGCAACCGCTTAAGCAGCGTCGTTCCACTGTCTCCGGATGCGTGGCAAATGCTGAGTGCGCCGCTGCGCCAGCCGGGAATCGTAGCGTTACGGGAATACTTCCGCCAGCGCCCGCCAGTCTCCGTTCGCCCGCTTAATCAGGTGGATAATTTATTTATTCTGCCTGTGGCTGAGTGTATTTCACTTGGCTGGGACAGCAGCCGCCAGACACTGGATGCGCAGGTAATCAGTGGCGAAGGCGAAGATAATGTGCTGACGTTATCACTGCCAGCCTCTGCCAGCTCACCCTTTGCCGTTGAACGCATGGCGTCCCTGTTACGACAGCAAGATGATCCCGTGTGTCTGGTTTCTGGATTCGTCAGTTTTACCGAAGGACAGTTAACGCTGGAGCCACGGGTGATGATGACGCAATCTCGCGCCTGGGCGCTGGATGCAGAAACTGCGTCTGTGGCACCGCTACCTTCCGCCAGCGTTCTTCCTGTGCCGTCCACCGCTCATCAGTTGTTGATGCGCTGCCAGTCATTATTAATTCAGGTGCTACATAACGGCTGGCGCTATCAGGGGCAAGGTGTCATCAGTCAGGTCGGCTTGCTGGTAAATGAGTTGACCGGGGCGGGCTTTTACCGGCTGGCACATTTGTTGAATCAATTGCGTACTACAGAGGGAGAGGCTCTGGGTGAAACATTAAACAACTGCGTTTTACTCTGTGAACAGTTGTTACTGATGCTTGAGCAACAAGGGGGGAAAAATGCTTTTTATTAAGAGTTCTACTCCATTTCCGGACTGCTCAAGACGAGGTATAAAGAATATTCTATAGCGCCCTGGTGAGAGTCACCAGTTTTCTGATCTTGATAAAATGGAGTTTTACATGAAGGCTTTCAACAAGCTGTTTTCCCTCGTTGTTGCATCTGTTCTGGTTTTCTCTCTCGCTGGCTGTGGTGACAAAGAAGAATCAAAGAAATTTAGTGCCAATCTGAACGGTACTGAAATTGCCATTACCTATGTCTACAAAGGCGACAAGGTACTTAAGCAATCTTCAGAAACTAAAATTCAGTTCGCATCCATCGGTGCGGCTAACAAAGAAGATGCAGCTAAAACGCTTGAGCCGTTAAGCGCAAAATATAAAAACATTGCTGGCGTTGAAGAAAAATTAACTTTTACAGATACTTACGCACAGGAAAACGTAACTATCGATATGGAGAAAGTTGATTTTAAAGCCCTGCAGGGTATTTCTGGCATCAACATTTCTGCTGAAGATGCCAAAAAAGGCATCACTATGGCGCAAATGGAACTGGTGATGAAAGCCGCAGGCTTTAAAGAAGTGAAATAATCTGTCGGCGGCCATGTTCTTACATGGCCGCCATATCCGTCTTAGCTTTTCTTCACATGCTGGCGCGCTGCCAGCCCTCGCAGAAAATAACGCAAGAATTGATCACCGCATTCGCGGAAGTTTTTATGATCCGGTGCGCGCATCATTGCAGTAATTTCCGGCATGGAAACACGGAACTGCTGTTCGGTGAGGATCGCCAGAATGTCATCGGTTTTCAGCGAAAACGCGATGCGCAATTTTTTCAGCACAATGTTGTTATTAATACGACGTTCCGGCTCCAGTGCCGGTGCAGACTCATCCCTGCCGCGTTTTTCATAAATCAGGCCATTCAGGAATGAAGACAAAATAATGTCCGGGCAACGTTGAAATCCCTCTTCGTCTTCTTTACGCAGCCAGATAGCGATCTGATCGGCGGTAGCTTCAACATTGCTCAGCGCGAGAATACGCACCAGGTCGTTATTATTGGCTTTTAAAATGTAGCGCACGCTGCGCAGAATATCGTTACTTAGCATGAGGCCTTCAGGTGTTGATGAGGCAAAAAGCCATTTTAGCAGTCTTTTACAGGCCAATCGCCTCTTTTAAACTTTTCAGATAACGACGGCTGACCGGAACGGTTAAGCCATTACGCAAAATCAACTCCGCCTGGCCGTTATCCTCCAGACGAATCTCCTGCAAATGCGCGAGGTTAACCAGATACTGCCGATGACAACGCAGTAGCGGCGTACGACTCTCCAGAGTGCGTAAAGTCAGTTCAGTGAAGCCCTCTTTACCTTCGTGACTGGTGACGTAAACACCGCTCATCCGACTGCTGACAAATGCCACATCTTTCATTTGCAGCAAATAAATACGGCTGTGACCGGTACAAGGGATAAATTTCAGTCCTTGCTGATTCTCCGACAACAAGGAAACATCCTGCTTGCTGCGTTCCTGACGCAGGCGGGTCAGGGATTTCTCCAGCCGCGCTTCATCAATCGGCTTCAGTAGATAATCAAAAGCATGTTCTTCAAAGGCTTTAATGGCGTATTCATCAAACGCAGTCAGAAAAACGATATATGGACGATGTTCCGGGTCGAGCATCCCCACCATTTCCAGACCACTGATGCGCGGCATCTGGATATCGAGAAACAGCACATCCGGGCGCAGTTTATGCACCGCGCCAATCCCTTCCACGGCGTTTGAACACTCACCGACGATTTCAATATCGCTCTGCTCTTGCAAAAATACGCGCAGGTTTTCCCGTGCTAACGGTTCATCATCGACAATTAAGACTCTAATCATGCCTCATCCCTCCATGGCAGTCGTAACGTTATTCGGGTGTAACTATCAGGCTCACAGGCGACGCTGATCCCATAGTCATCGCCAAACCGTTCACGTAAACGCTTATCCACCAGATTCATCCCCAGCCCGCTGGCATTGGTTACCGGTTGATACAAACCGGCATTATCTTCGATCTCCAGCATTAAATGTTGCCCTTCACGGCGCGCGCTAATTGCCACTCTCCCGGTATCCAGTAGTTGCGATGTCCCATGTTTAATGGCGTTTTCGACTATCGGTTGTAGGGTAAACGCGGGCAACTGCTGCTGGGATAATTCCTCCGGAATAGAAATATTGACCTGCAAGCGCGACTGAAAACGCGCCTTTTCAATTTGCAGATAAGCGTTCACATGTTCAATCTCGTCAGCGAGAGTAACAAACTCCGAAGGCCGCTTTAAGTTTTTGCGGAAAAAAGTAGAAAGATACTGCACCAGTTGACTGGCCTGCTCACTGTCGCGGCGGATCACCGCTTTAATGGTATTAAGCGCATTGAACAGGAAATGGGGATTCACCTGGGCGTGTAACAGCTTGATTTCCGACTGCGTAAGCATCGCTTTTTGCCGCTCATACTGCCCGGCGAGGATCTGCGCCGAAAGGAGTTGTGCGATCCCCTCACCCAGCGTGCGGTTGATCGAACTGAACAGGCGGTTTTTCGCTTCATACAATTTGATGGTTCCCACCACCCGCTGATTTTCGCCACGCAATGGAATAACCAGCGTTGAACCTAACTTGCACTGCGGGTGCAGAGAACAACGGTAAGGCACTTCGTTGCCGTCGGCGTACACCACTTCGCCGGTTTCTATCGCTTTTAAGGTGTACGTAGAAGAGATTGGCTTACCGGGCAGATGGTGATCATCGCCAATTCCGGTAAACGCCAGCAGTTTCTCACGATCGGTAATCGCCACCGCCCCAATATCCAGCTCTTTATAGAGCACTTGCGCCACTTTCATGCTGTTCACTTCATTAAAGCCCTGGCGCAAAATCCCTTCTGTCGAGGCTGCCACTTTCAGCGCCGTGGCAGAAAAAGCCGAAGTGTATTTTTCAAACATCGCGCGCTTATCAAGCAAAATGCGCATAAACAGCGCCGCGCCCACGGTGTTGGTTACCATCATCGGCGCAGCGATATTACTCACCAGACGCACGGCGTCTTCATAAGGTCGGGCAATCGCCAGAATAATCAGCATCTGCACCATTTCCGCGACGAATGTAACAGCACCTGCGGTAATCGGATTAAAGACTTTATCGGTGCGCCCGCGACGGATCAGGATGCTGTGTACCAGCCCCCCGAGCAAACCTTCGACGATGGTCGAGATCATGCAACTCAGCGCGGTCATGCCTCCCATCGAGTAACGATGTAACCCGCCGGTCAGACCAACCAGCCCGCCCACCACCGGGCCGCCCAGTAAGCCGCCCATCACCGCGCCAATCGCCCGGGTGTTGGCAATAGAATCGTCAATGTGCAGCCCGAACCAGGTGCCCATGATGCAGAAGATGGAAAAGACGATATAGCAGAGAAATTTATGCGGCAGACGAACCGTGACCTGCATTAATGGTATGAATAATGGCGTTTTACTCATTAACCACGCGATAACCAGAAAAACGCACATCTGCTGAAGCAGCAGCAACACCAGATTAAAATCGTACATACCCGCAAACCACAGATCCCTTAAACATGCGTAACATACATTGCCTGCGTTTAACTTTCTTTGAACTCTTGCAGAAAAATGAGAATTCGTGATTACGATCACTCAAAACAATCTGGCAAAAACAAAATCACCCTGAAGATGAACAAAAAACGGGCAAAACTACCTGGTTCGCAAAACTACGTCTAAAGTTAAACCGGGACCTCGCGAGCAAGGGTGGTAGGATGGATGGCGCTTTACACAATTGGTGAAGTGGCGTTGCTTTGTGATATCAATCCTGTCACGTTACGCGCGTGGCAGAGACGTTACGGATTGCTGAAACCACAGCGGACCGACGGCGGTCATCGCCTGTTCAACGATGCGGATATCGACCGGATCCGGGAGATCAAACGCTGGATCGACAACGGCGTGCAGGTGAGCAAAGTCAAAATGCTACTCAGTAATGAAAATGTTGATGTGCAGAACGGCTGGCGCGATCAGCAAGAAACTCTGCTTAATTACCTGCAAAGCGGCAATCTGCAAAGTCTGCGAATGTGGATCAAAGAGCGCGGTCAGGATTATCCCGCTCAGACCCTCACCACACATCTGTTTATTCCTCTGCGCCGACGGCTTCAGTGTCAGCAGCCAACCCTCCAGACGTTGCTGGCGATCCTTGATGGCGTGTTGATCAACTACATCGCCATTTGTCTGGCCTCGGCACGTAAAAAACAGGGCAAAGATGCGCTGGTCGTCGGCTGGAATATTCAGGACACCACCCGCCTGTGGCTGGAAGGCTGGATCGCCAGCCAACAGGGATGGCGTATTGATGTTCTCGCTCACTCGCTCAATCAGCTACGCCCGGAACTGTTCGGAGGCCGAACATTATTGGTATGGTGCGGTGACAACCAGTCTCCCGCCCAGCAGCAGCAACTTACCCACTGGCAAGAGCAAGGACATGATATTTTCCCGCTTGGCATTTAATGATTCGTTAACAAATGCGCTTTACTGTACAATCCTTTCGTTAACATAAGGAGTGCATTATGCGCATAGCTAAAATTGGGGTTATCACCCTGTTCCTGTTGATGGCGTTAGGCGGTATCGGTGGCGTCATGCTCGCAGGTTATACCTTTATTTTGCGTGCTGGCTAAGTCGCTGCACCAGCCGTTCAAACAGGCGGTCTACGATGATCGCCGCCAGTGCCACCAGCAACGCCCCCTGAATGACATAAGCGGTATTAAATCCGCTAAGTCCGATGATGATCGGCGTTCCCAGCGTGCTGGCCCCGACCGTTGAGGCGATGGTCGCCGTGCCAATGTTGATAATCACCGAAGTCCGCACGCCAGCCAGAATCACTGGTGCGGCCAACGGTAACTCCACTTTACGCAATCGCTGACTCCGGCTCATTCCCATACCTTTGGCAACGTCTGTCACGCTATCATCAATCGCTCCCAGTCCTGCAAGTGTCGCCTGTAAGATGGGCAATACACCATAAAGGATCAGCGCAATAATCGCTGGCTGCAGACCAAACCCCATCACCGGAACGGCAATCGCCAGTACCGCTACGGGTGGAAAAGTCTGCCCAACGGCGGCTATGTTTTCCACCATCGGGCGAAACTCCGCGCCCCACGCGCGAGTGACCGCAATTCCTGCACCGACGCCAATAGCCACGGCAAACAAACTTGAGATCCCCACCAGCCAGAAATGGGCCAGCGCCAGGGAAGCAAAACTTTCTTGCTGATAAACAGGCCGCGGCAGTTGTGGGAATAAGGCACCGAACAGCGGCTGGCTGTATGGCAGCCAGAAAATCAGCGCCACAAACAGGGCAATCAACCAGAAAAGCGGATCGCGCACTATTTTCATGCGATTACGCCTCCATCAGCAGATCCTGAAAATGCAGTGTGCCGCAAGATTGGCCTTGAGCGTTAACCACCGGCAGCACTTCACAGCCACGGGCGACAAACAATGAGAGTGCATCACGTAGCGTCATCTCTTCTGCCAGCGCCTCACCTTCAGCACGTTCGTTGCGGCGCACATAATCGGTCACACTGCGTAACGATAACAGGCGCACGCCCAGCTCGCTGTGACCAAAAAACTGGCGCACAAAATCATTCGCCGGACGGGTAAGCATCGCCAGCGGATTGCCCTGCTGCACCACTTCACCATGATCCATCAGCACCAGATGTTCCGCCAGGCGCAGCGCCTCATCGATATCGTGAGTCACCAGCACAATGGTGCGCCCCAGCAAACGGTGAATGCGCGTCATCTCTTGTTGCAACGCGCCGCGCGTTACCGGATCCAGTGCGCCAAACGGTTCATCCATCAGCAAGACTTGTGGATCGGCAGCCAGTGCACGGGCAACCCCCACGCGCTGCTGCTGACCGCCGGAAAGCTGATGCGGATAACGCTCGCGTAAATTTGCCTCCAGCCCCAGTAGCGCCATTAATTCGTCGATACGATCGTCAATTCGCGCCCGCGACCATTTTTGTAATTGCGGTACGGTGGCGATATTTTGCGCCACGCTCCAGTGGGGAAATAAACCTATCGACTGAATGGCGTAGCCCATTCGGCGGCGCAGCTCCAGCACTGGCAGCGAACGAATCTCTTCTCCGGCAAAACGGATCACGCCACTGTCGTGCTCCACCAGGCGGTTGATCATCTTCAGAGTGGTTGATTTACCGGAGCCTGACGTGCCAATCAGCACCGAAAAGCTCCCCTCCTGAAAATTGAGATTGAGATCGTTAACGGCCTTTTGCGTGCCGAACTGTTTGCTGACATGGCTAAATTCAATCATGACTTTTCACCTTCAGCAGTGCGATAACCAAATCGAACAGCGCGTCGATCAGCACCGCCAGTACAATCACCGGGATCACCCCCAGCAACACTAAATCAATGGCACTGCTTAACAGTCCCTGAAAAACCAGCGCACCAAAACCGCCCGCGCCAATTAACGCCGCAATCACCGCCATACCGACGGTCTGCACCATTACCACCCGCAGACTGCGCAGAAATACCGGCAGCGCCAGAGGTAACTGGACATGAAGGAATCGCTGCCCCCCGCTCATGCCCATTGCTCTGGCGCTTTCCAGCACATCGCGCGGGATCTGGTTCAAGCCCACTACCACGCCGCGCACCAGCGGCAACAAGGCATAGAGCACCAGGGCAATCAATGCTGGCGTCATGCCTGTTCCTGCTATGCCGAGCGTCCCCAGCCACGGAAAGGTAGCGGCCAGCCCGGCAAGCGGTGCGATCAACAAACCAAACAGCGCCACCGAAGGCACGGTCTGAATGACATTGAGTAAAGAAAAAATCGCCCCCTGCCGCGCGGTGGAAAAGTAGCACCAGACGCCCAATGGTACGCCGATAACCAGCGCAGGCAGTACCGAACCAAACAGCAGTGCCAGATGTTGAGCCAGTGCATCATCGAATACATCCTGACGGTTGGCATACTCTTTCATTAACGAAAGATCGTTAAGCGTGCCAGAGAACAGTAACCACAACGGAATAATGGCGATCTGAATATGCAGCAACCAGCGCCATAGCGGATGCGTGGAAATTCGCCGGATAGCATCGCTACAGGCCAGCAGCGCCAACGCCGCAGCCAGCCAGAAGCCACTGCCGAGGCTGGTACGCGCCAGGGCGCTACCACTTTGCGCCAGTTGCGTCGCGGCTTTTCCTGCCCCCCATACCAGCAAAATAAACACCAGTTGCGCGAGGAGAAAAGCAAAAATGCTGCCTTTTCTTCCGGGAACGAAACAAGCAGTCAGCCATGCGCAACCAACGCCCACCAGCATCCAGATGGTTTGCGGCCACAACTGCCAGAGTTGTCGACCTTCACCAGAAACTAATCGGTTAGGTGCGTAACTGATAAACGGCAACGCCGCTGCTATTGCCATCAGTAACAGCAGCAACGCCAGAACAGAGTTAATACGAAGATGCGCCACGGGAAATTACTTCGTCCACCCTTTTTGTTTCAGGTAGTCGGCAGCCACTTTTTTCGCGTCCAGCCCTTCTACAGCAATACCGGCATTCAATTGCTGCAACGTCTTTTCATCGAGGCTGGCGAAGACAGGCTGTAGCCACTGCGTCATTTGCGGATACTCTTTCAACACCGACGCACGCACCACTGGCGCAGGCGCGTAAATTGGCTGGACACCTTTCGGATCGCTTAATGTTTGTAGCCCCAGCGCTGCTACCGGGCCGTCAGTACCGTAGGCCATCGCCGCATTAACGCCGGACGTTTGCTGGGCTGCGGCTTTAATCGTCACTGCCGTGTCGCCACCTGCCAGTGACAGCAACTGCTCCTGATCGAGTTTAAATTCATAGGCTTTTTCAAAAGCGGGCAACGCATCGGCGCGTTCAATAAACTCTGCCGAGGCCGCCAGTTTAAAGGTGCCACCGTCTTTCAGATAACGACTGAGATCGGCAAGCGAAGTGAGTTTGTTTTTTTCTGCCATATCCTGACGCACGGCGATGGTCCAGGTGTTATTCGCAGGTGCGGGCGTCAGCCAGATTAACTGGTTTTGCTCTGCATCGAGTTTTTTGACCTTCTCGTAGCCTTGTTGCGCGTTTTTCCATGCCGCATCGTTTTCATCTTTAAAGAAGAAAGCACCATTGCCGGTGTATTCCGGGTAAATATCCAGTTCGCCCGAAGTAATCGCCCCGCGCACCACTGGCGTGGTGCCAAGCTGGACTTTATTTACCGTGGGAACGCCGTGGTTTTCCAGCACCTGCAAAATGATGTTGCCGAGCAGTGCGCCTTCGGTATCGATTTTCGAACCGACTTTAACGGGGGAAGCCGCCTGTAGCGGCAGGCTCACGGCGGCTATCAAAACCAGTGAACCGGCCTGGAGCTTTGAGAGTGGCATGATGCTTTCCTCATTCTTTTACTGTTGTTTTCAGAGAATTAAGAAAAAAGGATAGTTGATAATGACGGGATTAGCCTGACAGGACGAATTCAGTGGCAGAATCAGATAAATACTGAAGAGGGAAATACTGCCCGCGTTTTTTTGCCGGATGCGGCGCGAGCGCCTTATCCAGTCTACGGGGTGTTTGCAACCTGTAGGCCTGATAAGCGCAGCGCATCAGGCAAAGGGCGCAAACGTCGCGCCCTTCATAAAGAGTTACAGCAACTCAAACTCGCCTTTCTTAACGCGTGCGGAATCAGTGCCGATAAAGACGTTGAACTTGCCGGGTTCGGCGTCATATTTCATCTGCTGATTCCAGAACTTCAACGCCTCAATATCGATCGGGAAGCTGACGGTTTGGGTTTCACCCGGTTTCAGGGTGATTTTCTCAAAGCCTTTCAGTTGTTTCACCGGACGGCTCATGGAAGCCGTCACATCCTGCAAGTACATCTGGACAACCGTCGCCCCTTCGCGTTTGCCGGTATTTGTCACCTGCACGCTGGCGGTCACTTTGCCGTCACGCTTCATGGTCGGCGCAGAAAGTTTCACATCAGAGACGGTGAAAGTAGTATAGCTCAGACCATAACCGAACGGATAAAGCGCCCCGTTTGCTTCATCGAAATAACGTGAAGTGTATTTGTTTGGCTTGTCGGCGTTATACGGACGCCCCGTGTTCAGATGGCTGTAATAAACCGGGATCTGCCCGACAGAACGCGGGAAGGACATCGGCAGCTTGCCAGACGGGTTGTAATCGCCAAACAGCACATCGGCAATCGCATTCCCGCCTTCAGTACCGGCAAACCAGGTTTCCAGAATCGCGTCGGCTTGCTGATCTTCTTTCACCAGCGCCAGCGGGCGACCGTTCATTAACACCAGCACCAGCGGTTTACCAGTGGCTTTCAGGGCAGCAATCAAATCGCGCTGGCTTTGCGGGATGGTGATATCGGTACGGCTGGAGGCTTCGTGCGCCATCCCCTGAGCTTCACCGACCACAGCCACCACCACATCAGCTTGTTTCGCGGTCTGCACCGCTTCATCAATCATCTCTTGCGGCGAGCGCGGATCGACTTTTACCGCTTCTTCATACTGATTCAGGAAGTCTATAATGCCTTTATCACTGGTAACGTTCGCCCCTTTGGCGTACAGCACTTTACCGTTTTCACCAACGGCATTTTTAATCCCGGTTAGCACAGTCACGGATTGATCGACGACACCTGCTGCCGACCAGCTTCCCATTACGTCACGTTTGCTGTCTGCCAGTGGGCTAACCACCGCAATGGTTGCCGATTTTTTCAGCGGTAACGTTTCGAGACGGTTTTTCAGCAACACCAGGCTTTCGCGCGCCACTTCACGTGCTTCTTTGCGGTGCAAACGGCTTTCGGCATTGGTATCCGCCGGGTCAGACTCTTTCGGCCCAAGATGGCTGTACGGATCGTTAAACAACCCCATATCGTATTTAACGTTCAACACGTGACGAGTGGCGTCATCCAGTTCTTCCATCGTCACTTTGCCGGATTTGATCAAACCAGGCAGATACTTCGAGTAATACTCGTCACTCATGCTCATATTGATACCGGACTTAAGCGCCACCCGCACCGCATCTTCCGGGTCTGCCGCCGTGCCGTGTTTGATCAGCTCTTTGATTGCACCATGATCGGAAACCGTGATGCCTTTAAAACCCCACTGATCGCGCAGAACATCTTTCAGCAACCAGGAATCGGAAGTTGCCGGTGTACCATTGAGCGAGTTCAGCGCCACCATCACCGCGCCGCTGCCTGCATCCAGCCCCGCTTTGTACGGCGGCATATAATCATTAAACAGACGCTGCGGACTCATATCGACGGTGTTGTACTCTTTACCGCCTTCTACCGCACCGTAAGCAGCGAAGTGTTTAACGCTGGTCATCACCGAGTAGCGATCTGCCGGACTTTTGCCCTGCATCGCTTCAACCATAGTTTTACCCATAATTGAGGTGAGATACGTATCTTCGCCAAAACCTTCGGAAGCTCGTCCCCAGCGCGGATCGCGCGAGACGTCGACCATCGGCGCCCAGGTCATGTTCAGGCCATCGTCTGCCGCTTCATAAGCTGAAACGCGCCCCACGGTTTTCACTGCATCGAGGTTAAAAGAGGACGCCAGACCAAGGCTAATCGGGAAAACGGTACGCTGACCGTGCAGCACGTCGTAGGCAAAGAAGAGAGGAATTTTCAGGCGGCTTAGTTCCATCACCTGATCCTGCATGGCGCGGATATCCTGGCGAGTCACGGTGTTAAAAATCGCCCCCACCTGCCCATCTTTGATCATCTCGCGGATCGCCTCTTTCGGGTTATCCGGGCCAACGCTGATTAAACGAAGCTGACCAATTTTCTCATCAACCGTCATTTTCTTGAGCAGATCGGTGACGAATGCATCCCGCGCTTCGGGCGTTAATGGATGGTTGCCGAACAAATCATCCGCCAGTGCTGGTTGTAGGGCCAGACTCACCGCGATACCTACTGAACATAGCCATTTCATATGGATTTTTCTTCCTCTGTTGCCCGACGTGGCAGCGAAAATGGTGCAAAAACCGTAGTTTGCCATAAGCATGATGGAGAGAGAAAAAGAATGCTCTGTTTATTGTCTGAATTTTCAAAATATTCACTCGCTGAATTGTCGTGCAAGGCGCTATTCTAGTTTGTGATGTTTTTTCGCCACCACAAGGAGTGGAAAATGTCTTCCATGACAACAACTGATAATAAAGCCTTTTTGAATGAACTTGCCCGCCTGGTGGGTCATTCACACCTGCTCACCGATCCCGCAAAAACGGCCCGCTATCGCAAGGGCTTCCGCTCCGGTCAGGGCGACGCGCTGGCCGTTGTTTTCCCAGGCTCGCTACTGGAGTTGTGGCGGGTACTGAAAGCCTGCGTCACCGCTGACAAAATTATTCTGATGCAAGCCGCCAATACCGGCCTGACCGAAGGCTCCACGCCAAACGGTAACGATTATGATCGCGATATCGTTATCATCAGCACCCTGCGACTCGACAAACTGCACGTTCTCGGCAAGGGTGAGCAAGTGCTGGCATATCCTGGCACCACGCTTTATTCGCTGGAAAAAGCCCTGAAACCATTGGGGCGCGAACCGCACTCGGTGATTGGTTCATCCTGCATTGGCGCATCAGTCATCGGGGGGATCTGTAACAACTCCGGCGGCTCGCTGGTACAGCGTGGTCCGGCGTATACCGAAATGTCGTTGTTCGCGCGCATTGATGAAAACGGCAAACTGACGCTGGTCAACCATCTGGGGATTGATCTGGGCGAAACGCCGGAGCAGATCCTCAGCAAACTGGATGACGATCGCATCAAAGATGACGATGTACGCCACGATGGCCGCCACGCCCACGATTATGATTATGTTCACCGCGTGCGTGACATCGAAGCCGACACCCCCGCACGTTATAACGCTGACCCGGATCGACTGTTTGAAGCCTCCGGCTGCGCCGGTAAGCTGGCGGTATTCGCGGTACGTCTCGACACTTTCGCAGCAGAGAAAAATCAGCAGGTGTTTTATATCGGCACCAATCAGCCGGAAGTCCTGACTGAAATCCGCCGCCATATTCTGGCCAATTTTGAAAATCTGCCGGTTGCCGGGGAATACATGCACCGGGATATCTACGATATCGCGGAAAAATACGGCAAAGACACCTTCCTGATGATCGATAAACTTGGCACCGACAAGATGCCACTCTTCTTTAATATCAAAGGGCGTACCGATGCGATGCTGGAAAAAGTAAAATTCTTCCGCCCGCATTTTACCGACCGTGCGATGCAGAAATTCGGCCATCTGTTCCCCAGCCATTTGCCCCCGCGTATGAAAAGCTGGCGCGATAAATATGAACATCATCTGCTGTTAAAAATGGCGGGCGATGGCATTGGCGAAGCCAAATCCTGGCTGGTGGATTATTTCAAACAGGCGGAAGGTGATTTCTTTGTCTGTACGCCGGAGGAAGGCAGCAAAGCATTTTTGCACCGTTTCGCAGCAGCAGGTGCGGCAATTCGTTATCAGGCGGTGCATTCTGATGAAGTCGAAGACATTCTGGCACTGGATATCGCTCTGCGTCGTAATGACACCGAGTGGTATGAGCATTTGCCGCCGGAGATCGATAGCCAGTTAGTGCATAAACTCTATTACGGCCATTTTATGTGTTACGTCTTCCACCAGGATTACATCGTTAAAAAAGGTGTGGATGTGCATACGTTGAAGGAGCAGATGCTGGAACTATTGCAGCAGCGCGGCGCACAATATCCCGCCGAACATAACGTTGGTCATTTGTATAAGGCACCGGAGACGCTGCAGAAGTTTTATCGCGAGAACGATCCGACCAACAGTATGAACCCGGGGATCGGTAAAACCAGCAAGCGAAAAAACTGGCAGGAAGTAGAGTAAATACGGCTGGATGCCTGATGCAGATGTAGGCCAGATAAGATGCACAGGCATCGCATCAGGCACGGGCACCTAATGCCGGATGCGCCGTGAACGCCTTATCCGGCCTACGGACGCGTCACGTTTGTAGGCCTGATAAGATGCGCAGGCATCGCATCAGGTACGGGCACCTAATGCCGGATGCGCCGTGAACGCCTTATCCTGCCTACGGACGCGTCACGTTTGTAGGCCAGATAAGATGCGCAGGCATCGCATCAGGTACGGGCACCTAATGCCGGATGCGCCGTGAACGCCTTATCCGGCCTACGGACGCGTCACGTTTGTAGGCCTGATAAGATGCGCAGGCATCGCATCAGGTACGGGCACCTAATGCCGGATGCGCCGTGAACGCCTTATCCTGCCTACGGACGCGTCACGTTTGTAGGCCAGATAAGATGCGCAGGCATCGCATCAGGTACGGGCACCTAATGCCGGATGCGCCGTGAACGCCTTATCCGGCCTACGGACGCGTCACGTTTGTAGGCCTGATAAGATGCACAGGCATCGCATCAGGTACGGGCACCTAATACCGGATGCGCCGTGAACGCCTTATCCTGCCTACGGACGCGTCACGTTTGTAGGCCTGATAAGATGCACAGGCATCGCATCAGGCACGGGCATCTAATGCCGGATGCGCCGTGAACGCCTGATCCGGCCTACGGACGCGTCACGCTTGTAGGCCAGATAAGATGCGCAGGCATCGCATCAGGCACGGGCATCTAATGCCGGATGCGCCGTGAACGCCTTATCCTGCCTACGGACGCGTCACGTTTGTAGGCCTGATAAGATGCACAGGCATCGCATCAGGCACGGGCATCTAATGCCGGATGCGCCGTGAACGCCTTATCCTGCCTACGGACGCGTCACGTTTGTAGGCCTGATAAGATGCACAGGCATCGCATCAGGTACGGGCACCTAATGCCGGATGCGCCGTGAACGCCTTATCCGGCCTACGGATGCGTCACGTTTGTAGGCCTGATAAGATGCGCAGGCATCGCATCAAGCACGGGCACCTAATGCCGGATGCGGCGTGAACGCCTTATCCGGCCTACCCTTAATCGTTCTGAGCCGTCTGCCCAGCCGCCATCTGGGCGGCTTTTTGTTTTTTATAGCTCAACGCCGCTGCCGGAACAGGCATCACTTTGCCGGTTTCAATCCACGTGCGTAAACGACTCGCATCGGCAAAATGGGTATATTTGCCAAATGCATCCATCACCACCAACGCCACCGGTTTATTATTGAAGACCGTACGCATTACCAGGCAATGCCCCGCCGCATTAGTAAAACCGGTTTTGGTTAACTGGATATTCCAGTTATCGCGATACACCAGGTGGTTAGTATTACGGAATGGCAAGGTATAAGCCGGGTTTGAGAAGGTCGCCATCTCTTCGCGAGTGGTACTTAACTGACCAATCAACGGATACTGTTTGGTGGCAATCAGCAGTTTGGTTAAATCACGGGCAGTTGAAACGTTATGCACCGACAATCCGGTCGGTTCAACGAAGCGCGTGTTGTTCATTCCGAGAGATTTCGCTTTCGCATTCATCGCATTAATAAATGCGTTATAGCCACCAGGATAATGGTGCGCCAGGCTTGCCGCTGCGCGGTTTTCTGAAGACATCAGCGCCAACAACAGCATCTCTTTGCGGCTGATTTCGCTGTTCAGTCGCACGCGCGAATAAACGCCTTTCATCTCTGGCGTCTGGCTGATATCCACTTTCAGTTTTTCATCCAGCGGCAATCGTGCGTCAAGCACCACCATCGCAGTCATTAATTTGGTAATTGAAGCAATCGGACGCACCAAATCCGGGTGGTTCGAATAGATCACTTTGTTGGTATTGAGATCAACAATCATCGCACTACCGGAGGCAATTTCCGGCTGCGAAGCTGTAGTCGCGGCTGCCGTTTTGGCAACGGCCTGAGGCGCAAAAGGCACAGCCAGCATCAGGGCCAGGCTAAATAAAGAAACTCGAAATTTCGGCATGATGAGCATTCAGATAGTGGTTCACGCGCATGGGTTGCGCACCGCCGGAGTAAGGATTTACTGAGGCTGGCGAGGCCATCATAACGAGCAAAAAGTGCGATCGTCAAAGGAGAATCGTGAGGAAATGCTGCATTGCTGATATTTACGCCAACAATGCAGCACAAAAGAACTTTCTAGAACAGGCGATAACCGTAACCCCACAGAATAACGGTAATGGCGAGCAGCACTTCCAGCACCAGCACGCCAATCGCCAGTGTCGAACTGGAGAAGCTAAGACCTTCCTCTTTGTTGATATTCAGGAAGCTTGGAATACCGAGATAAAGCAGATAGCCGGTGTAAAACAGCGCCACCGTTCCCACCAGCGCACACAGCCAGACCAACGGGTAAAGCGCCACCAGGCCGCTTAAAAACAGCGGTGTTGCAACGTAGCCCGCGAAAACCATACAGTGCGCAAGCGACGGGCGCTGTGGGTAATTGCGTGCCATCCACCAGATGACTCGTCCCATCACTGCCACCCCAGCCAGCATAACGCCATAAAACAAGACAGCCAGCGCCAGTCCGGTAAACCAGGATAACTTCAGGATAGTGCCATCGCCAAAATTCCAGCCGATTTGTGTAGTGCCAATAAAGGCGCAGATCACCGGGATCGCCGCCATCAGCAGAACGTGGTGGGTGTAGTGATGAGAAATCGTTTCGTTTTCACGATTAATCACCTGCATTTCACGATCGGGATGGGAAAACAGTCCCCAGACATGGCTCATACCGCCCCCTTGTTGTGAGTTCATGAACCTGACAGTTCAAGTATAAGTCAGTTTGTGGTTGTTTTTTGTTCTGACGCAAAATTTGCGTCGCGTGATAAAACGCCTTCTCCTGCGTAAACAATTCACAGGGTGTATGCTTACAGACAATCAAACGGAGACAGACCGACCTATGGATCTCAATACACTCATCTCACAATATGGTTATGCCGCGCTGGTGCTCGGTAGTCTGGCAGAGGGTGAAACCGTGACATTGCTGGGGGGCGTTGCGGCACATCAGGGATTATTAAAATTCCCACTGGTGGTTCTTTCTGTGGCGCTTGGCGGCATGATTGGCGACCAGGTGCTTTATCTGTGCGGACGGCGATTTGGCGGCAAACTGTTACGCCGTTTATCAAAACATCAGGACAAAATTGAGCGCGCACAAAAGCTGATCCAGCGCCATCCTTATCTATTTGTCATCGGCACGCGTTTTATGTACGGCTTTCGGGTGATTGGCCCAACGCTAATTGGTGCCAGCCAGCTCCCACCGAAAATCTTTCTGCCACTGAATATTCTCGGCGCGCTGGCCTGGGCGCTGATTTTTACCGCTATTGGTTACGCGGGAGGCCAGGTGATTGCGCCGTGGCTGCACAATCTCGATCAGCATTTGAAACACTGGATTTGGTTGATTCTGGTCGTGGTTCTGGTGGTTGGCGTGCGCTGGTGGCTGAAACGGCGTGGGAAGAAAAACGCTGGATAAACCTAACGCCCCCACAGGCATATTCATCAGCTACGTTTATAACCACCACCCAGCGCACCGGTGAGCTGAATGGACGCATCCAGCCATTGCCCTTGCAAAAGCAGACCGTTCGCCCGTTCACGGAGCGCCGGGATTCGGGCTTCGCTGATGCGAGAACCTGCGATGATACCTGCGTTAAAACGCGCCTGCGCCAGACTAACTACCCGCAGGGCATCGCGCTCAATTTGCGCCTGATGCTGATTTTTCTCCGCCAGTGTCTGAACCTGAGTTGCTGCCCGCGCCACGTCATTCACCGCTTCAACCACCGCTTTGTTGTAACTGGCGATCGACAAATTGCTTTCGGCTTTCACAATATCAAGGTTGGCGTTAAGACGACCACTATCGAAAATAGGTAGCGTCAGACCTGCCGTAACGCCCATTTGCTGCGCAGAATGACGGAACAAATCGCTTAAGTGCAGCGCATCTTGTTGCAGAAAGGCCATCAGGTTGATGTCGGGGTAAAAGGCAGCTTTTGCCGCATCGATGGTGCTTAAGGATGATGCAACGTACCAGTGTGCCGCCTGTAAGTCTGCCCGGCGAGCCAGCAAAGAATAGCCCAGGTCGTCAGGAAGTTTGCTTTCCACTTTGGGCAGCGCAACCGGATGCAGTTTTAAGGCGCTCGTCTGGCTGTTAGTCAGCGCAGTTAGCCGCGCCTCAATAATTTTCATTTTCCCCGCGACATCGTTGAGCTGTTGCCGGGTTTTGCTGGCATTGATATCGGTTTCGACACCTTCAACCGACGAGGTAATGCCGCGCAGATATAACTGGCGGTCGGTCGCGATAATCGTGTTCTGCTCTTTTTCGATTTGCTGCAAGACAGTGTTTAAAGCTGCCAGGGTTTGCCACTCCCAGTACAAACGAGCCACACTGCCTGCCAGCAATTGCCGGGTCTGCTCGCGTTCTGCCGCCTGCGCTTTTACCGTACCGAGGCGCGCAGTCACTTCCGCCCGATTCTTTCCCCAGATATCGAGATGCCAGCCCGCCATTAAACCAAAGGTGCCGTTGGTGTACCAGGGGCCGGTAGTGCCTGCGGCAGGATCGTCCAGGGCAAACGGCCCCATTAACCCTTCTGCCGACATTTTTTGCCGTTCCATATCCGCAGAAAAATCGAGCTGTGGACCATCCTGGGCGGCGACGGCCTTCGCCTGTGCTTCAGCCAGTTGAATGCGCTGTTCAGCAACCTGCATATCCGGCGCGTTCTGTATGGCATTATTAATTAAGGAAGTGAGTTGATTATCGTGATATTCCAGCCACCACTGACTGTCCGGCCAGCCGTTTTTCAGAGATACCGGTAATGCGGTGTCAACATGTGTGGCGGGCGTTTGCTGGCTTAAAGCCTGGCGTGTTTCATGCATAGGCGCACACCCGGCCAGAGTAAGTAACAACGGAAAACAGGCGATTGCCGGATAAAAGGAATCACGATTCATGGGGGAGTAATCAGGTAAGAAAAGGTGCGCGGAGATTACCGTGTGTTGCGATATATTTTTTAGTTTCGCGTGGCAATACATCAGTGGCAATAAAACGACATATTCAGAAAGATATAAAGTAAGTGAATGATATTCTCCGATTTATCTTAATTCTTTATGAATGGCGGCAAAGGGTTTTGTTTTTTCCTATACTTATTTAGCACTCACAAATAAAGGAACGCCAATGAAAATTATACTCTGGGCAGTATTGATTATTTTCCTGATTGGGCTACTGGTGGTGACTGGCGTATTTAAGATGATATTTTAAAATTAATTAATGTCATCAGCTCCGAAAATAACGAGGATATTTCAGTCTCTCATCCTGTTGCGCCCCTGTCATGTACATTGCTTCATATAATCACTGGCGCAAGGAGCACGCAGGGGGTGGATAATCACCTCCTCCCCCTGCCCCCCGGCTTATCCCTTATGGCTATCGGGTCGATGATTTTTAGAGTTTTTCTATATCAATCGCCTGAATAGCCCTTGCAATATCAGGGGAATTATTCAACACCCGAACATGATGAAATAAATCCGTTGCTTCATCATATTCTTTACGCAAATAACTCAACCACTGCTTAATCCGTGCGACGTGATATAACCCGGTATCGCCCTGTTTTTCCAGACGGGTATATTTTTGCAGCAATGCAACGACCTCCGGCCACGGCATCCGCGGTTCGTTATATTTCACCACTCGGCTCAGGTTAGGAATATTAAGCGCCCCACGCCCAATCATCACCGCGTCACAACCGCTGATAGCTATACATTGTTGCGCACTCTGCCAGTCCCAGATTTCTCCGTTGGCAATAACCGGAATGGCCAATCGCTGACGAATATCGCCTATCGCCTGCCAGTCGATATGCTCCGCACGGTAACCCTGCTCCTTTGTCCGCCCATGAACGACCAGTTCCGTAGCCCCAGCCTGCTGGACAGCATCGGCAATTTCAAACTTCTTATCACCGCTGTCCCAACCAAGCCGCACTTTCACACTGACGGGTAAATGCGCCGGTACAGCTTCGCGCATCGCTTTTACCCCCTGATAGATAAGTTCAGGATCTTTGAGTAACGTTGCCCCGCCGCCACTGCCGTTAACCGTTTTCGACGGGCAACCGCAGTTGAGATCCACGCCCCAGGAACCCAACTCCACCGCACGGGCGGCGTTCTCTGCTAACCATTGCGGGAACTGCCCCAGCAGTTGTACCCGCACCAGTGTCCCGGAAGGCGTTCGACTGGCGTTTTGCAGCTCAGGACAAATGCGATGAAAAACTTTTACCGGCAGCAGTTGATCCACCACGCGGACAAATTCGGTGATGCACAGATCGTAGTCATTAACTTCGGTCAGTAATTCACGCACCAGGGAGTCAAGCACACCCTCCATCGGTGCCAGTAACACACGCATATCATCACCCGCAAAAAAATGAGGCGCTATGGTAGCGCCTCCGGTCAACGGATTAAAGGTCTGCAGAGAGGGATTGCTGCAAACTACAATCCCTCTCTATGCTTGATGTATGGCTGGCGCGCTTTCTGATCTGCAAAAGTATGGTATGCCTGAGTTCGCTGCTCACATCGTCATGCCCTGGTGCGAAAAATAAGCGATGTTTTCTTAATGTGATCGGTAGCACATTTTACAGATTAATTGTATGATGAATCCATCTCATCTGGGGTGTTGATTATGAGTAAGACACTGAACATTATCTGGCAATATTTACGCGCTTTTGTCCTGATTTATGCCTGCCTGTATGCAGGCATTTTCATTGCTTCCCTGCTACCGGTAACCATTCCGGGCAGCATCATCGGGATGCTAATCCTGTTTGTCCTGCTGGCCTTGCAAATTCTTCCGGCGAAGTGGGTCAATCCGGGGTGTTACGTACTGATTCGCTATATGGCACTGTTGTTTGTGCCAATTGGCGTAGGCGTAATGCAATATTTTGATTTGCTACGCGCACAGTTTGGCCCGGTGGTGGTTTCCTGTGCCATTAGTACGCTGGTGGTTTTTCTGGTGGTGAGCTGGAGTTCGCACCTGGTACACGGTGAACGTAAAGTCATAGGTCAGAAAGGATCAGAAAAATGATGGCGAATATCTGGTGGTCATTACCGCTGACATTGATTGTCTTTTTTGCCGCCCGCAAACTGGCAACACGGTATAAGTTTCCGTTGCTTAACCCGTTGCTGGTGGCAATGGTGGTGATCATTCCTTTTTTAATGCTGACCGGCATCTCTTACGACAGCTACTTTAAAGGTAGCGAAGTGTTAAACGATCTGTTGCAACCGGCGGTGGTCGCACTGGCCTATCCTTTATATGAACAACTGCACCAGATCCGCGCGCGCTGGAAATCCATCATCACTATCTGTTTTATCGGTAGCGTGGTCGCGATGGTGACGGGGACTTGCGTAGCATTGTTGATGGGCGCTTCACCGGAAATCGCTGCATCAATATTACCGAAATCGGTTACCACACCAATTGCGATGGCCGTTGGTGGCAGTATTGGCGGTATTCCGGCAATCAGCGCGGTTTGTGTGATTTTTGTCGGTATTTTGGGTGCGGTGTTTGGTCATACGCTACTCAATGCGATGCGTATTCGTACCAAAGCAGCGCGTGGCCTGGCGATGGGGACGGCCTCTCACGCCCTCGGAACAGCGCGCTGTGCCGAGCTGGATTATCAGGAAGGCGCATTTAGTTCGCTGGCGTTGGTGTTATGCGGGATTATTACCTCGCTGGTTGCACCATTTCTTTTCCCGATTATTCTGGCAGTAATGGGCTAAAATTTGCGATGCGTCGCGCATTTTTGATGTAAGTTTCACGCGTTGTATAATTAATGAGATTCAGATCACATATAAAGCCATAATGGGTTCGTAAACTGTTATCCCATTACATGATTATGAGGCAACGCCATGCATCCACGTTTTCAAACTGCTTTTGCCCAACTTGCGGATAACTTGCAATCTGCACTGGAACCCATTCTGGCAGATAAGTATTTCCCCGCGTTGTTGACCAGAGAGCAGGTCTCTTCGCTGAAGAGCGCAACGGGGCTGGACGAAGACGCGCTGGCTTTCGCACTGCTACCACTGGCGGCGGCCTGTGCCCGCACGCCATTGTCGAATTTTAATGTTGGTGCCATTGCGCGCGGCGTGAGTGGAACCTGGTATTTTGGTGCCAATATGGAATTTATTGGCGCAACAATGCAGCAAACCGTTCATGCCGAACAAAGCGCAATCAGCCACGCCTGGCTGAGCGGTGAGAAAGCGCTCGCGGCCATCACCGTTAACTACACACCTTGTGGTCACTGCCGTCAGTTTATGAACGAACTGAACAGCGGGCTGGATCTACGCATTCATCTGCCGGGCCGCGAAGCGCATGCGCTGCGTGACTATTTGCCGGATGCCTTTGGGCCGAAAGATCTGGAGATTAAGACACTGCTGATGGACGAGCAGGATCACGGCTATGCGCTGACTGGCGATGCGCTTTCTCAGGCGGCAATTGCCGCGGCCAACCGTTCGCACATGCCTTACAGCAAGTCTCCAAGCGGCGTGGCGCTGGAATGCAAAGACGGTCGTATTTTCAGTGGTAGCTATGCTGAAAACGCCGCATTCAACCCAACTCTACCGCCGTTGCAGGGCGCATTAATTCTGTTAAATCTCAAAGGTTATGATTACCCGGATATTCAGCGGGCGATTCTGGCAGAAAAAGCCGATGCGCCGCTGGTTCAGTGGGATGCAACCTCGGCAACGCTGAAAGCTCTCGGTTGTCACAATATCGACCGCGTGCTTCTCGCTTAAGCCCGGTGCCGGATGCGGCGTGAACGCCTGATCCGGCCTACAGAGTGCAAAATTTCGTAGGCCGGATAAGCGTAGCGCATCCGGCATTTCTACTCACCCTGGTGTCGAAAATCCCGGCAAACAGTTTGCCGTTTCTTGCGCAAAGCCCACAGGTAAAGTAGCCTGATTGAAATTCCCCAAGATCGAGTTTTCAGCATGTTAAAGCGCGTGTTCTACAGCCTGTTAGTCCTGATCGGCTTGCTGCTGTTGACAGTGCTCGGCCTCGATCGCTGGATGAGCTGGAAAACTGCGCCTTATATCTACGATGAATTGCAGGATCTCCCCTACCGCCAGGTCGGCGTGGTACTTGGTACGGCAAAATATTATCGTACTGGGGTGATTAATCAGTATTACCGCTATCGTATTCAGGGTGCAATAAATGCCTATAACAGCGGTAAGGTGAATTATCTATTACTTAGCGGTGATAACGCATTACAGAGTTATAACGAACCGATGACCATGCGCAAAGATTTAATTGCCGCTGGCGTCGATCCGGCTGATATTGTTCTCGACTACGCCGGTTTTCGTACCCTGGATTCCATCGTGCGTACACGCAAGGTGTTCGATACCAACGACTTCATTATTATTACTCAGCGTTTCCACTGTGAGCGGGCATTATTTATCGCTCTGCATATGGGTATTCAGGCGCAGTGCTATGCCGTACCGTCACCAAAAGATATGTGGTCAGTACGTATTCGCGAATTTGCCGCCCGCTTCGGTGCGCTGGCTGACCTTTATATTTTTAAACGTGAACCGCGCTTTTTAGGACCACTGGTCCCTATTCCGGCAATGCACCAGGTGCCCGAAGATGCGCAGGGTTATCCCGCCGTCACGCCAGAACAGTTACTTGAATTACAAAAGAAACAAGGAAAGTAGTTATGGATGTTCAGCAGTTTTTTGTCATTGCCGTTTTTTTCCTTATCCCGGTATTTTGTTTTCGCGAAGCATGGAAAGGCTGGCGTGCTGGCGCAATTGATAAACGGGTTAAAAATGTGCCGGAACCGGTGTATGTCTGGCGTGAAAAAAATCCCGGTCTCTTCTTTGCTTATATAGTGGCGTATAGCGGCTTCGGTATTTTATCCATCGGTATGATTATTTATCTTATTTTTTACCGATAATATTATTTCTCGCCCACTGTTAACTATTGAGAATAATTATTATTTCCCCCGCACGCTTAGCCTTAATATCAGCACGTTATATTTACTATACGTTCGCCTTAATTACCCATAGCATTAAGGAAGATCACATGCCGCAACAAAATTATCTGGATGAACTCGCTCCGGCTTTTACGCCTTTACTGGCGATTAAAGAAGCCTCTCGTTGTTTATTATGCCACGACGCCCCTTGCAGCCAGGCGTGCCCGGCGCAAACCGATCCGGGAAAATTTATTCGCTCAATCTATTTTCGTAATTTTAAAGGCGCTGCCGAGACTATTCGCGAAAATAATGCCCTCGGTGCCGTTTGTGCCAGAGTGTGCCCCACAGAAAAATTATGCCAGAGCGGTTGTACCCGCGCAGGTGTCGATGATCCGATTGATATTGGCCGCTTACAGCGTTTTGTTACTGATTTCGAACAACAAACCGGAATGGAAATTTATCAACCGGGCAGTAAGACGCTTGGTAAAGTAGCGGTTATCGGTGCTGGCCCTGCTGGGCTGCAGGCCAGCGTGACGCTAACCAACCTGGGTTACGACGTCACGGTTTACGAAAAAGAAGTACAACCAGGCGGCTGGTTGCGTAACGGCATTCCACAATTCCGTTTGCCGCAGTCGGTGCTGGATGCGGAAATCACCCGTATCGAAAAAATGGGTGTAACTATTAAGTGCAACTGTGAAATTGGCAAAACGCTCTCGCTGGAGCAACTGAAAGCAGAAAACCGCGCGGTACTGGTAACCGTGGGGTTATCGCGTGGTTCCACCCTGCCGCTGTTTGAGCATAGCGACGTTGAGATTGCCGTCGATTTCCTGCAACGCGCACGCCTGGCACAAGGCGATATCAGCATTCCACAAAGCGCATTAATTATTGGCGGCGGCGATGTCGCGATGGACGTTGCCAGTACGCTGAAAGTTCTCGGTTGTCCGGCGGTGACCTGCGTGGCGCGTGAAGAATTAGATGTGTTTCCGGCAAGCAAGAAAGAGTTCACCGGTGCTCAGAAATTGGGGGTATCGATTATCGATGGCTTTACGCCTGTGGCGGTAGATGGCAATAAAGTGACGTTTAAACATGTTCGTTTACCGGGCGAGCTGACGATGGCGGCAGACAAAATTATTCTCGCCATCGGTCAACATGCCGAACTTACCGCTTTTGCTACACTGGAACCCCAACGTAACACTATCGAAACGAAAAATTACCAGACCCGTGACCCGCAACTGTTTGCCGCTGGCGATATTGTTGAGGGTGATAAAACCGTGGTCTATGCCGTGAAGACCGGGAAAGAAGCCGCCGAGGCGATCCATCACTATTTAGAGGGAGCTTGCTCATGTTAACGAAAGATCTTTCTATTACCTTTTGCGGCGTGAAGTTTCCCAACCCGTTCTGCCTCTCTTCTTCGCCAGTAGGCAATTGCTATGAGATGTGTGCCAAAGCCTACGACACCGGCTGGGGCGGCGTGGTATTCAAAACTATCGGCTTTTTTATCGCTAACGAGGTTTCGCCACGTTTTGATCATCTGGTGAAAGAAGATACCGGTTTTATTGGCTTCAAAAATATGGAGCAGATTGCCGAACATCCGCTGGAAGAGAATCTGACCGCTCTGCGTCGGCTGAAAGAGGATTACCCGGACAAAGTGCTGATCGCCTCGATCATGGGGGAAAATGAGCAACAATGGGAAGATCTGGCGCGTCTGGTGCAAGAAGCTGGCGCGGATATGATCGAATGTAATTTCTCCTGCCCGCAGATGACTTCTCATGCGATGGGTAGCGATGTCGGGCAAAGCCCGGAACTGGTAGAGAAATATTGTCGGGCGGTGAAACGTGGTTCAACGCTGCCGATGCTGGCGAAGATGACGCCGAATATCGGTGATATGTGCGAAGTGGCGCTGGCGGCTAAGCGTGGCGGTGCAGATGGCATTGCAGCGATTAACACCGTTAAATCCATCACCAATATCGATCTGAATCAGAAAATCGGTATGCCGATCGTTAACAGTAAATCGAGTATTTCCGGTTATTCCGGTAAAGCGGTGAAACCGATCGCCCTGCGCTTTATTCAGCAAATGCGCACGCATCCGGAGCTGCGCGATTTCCCGATCAGCGGTATTGGCGGCATTGAAACCTGGGAAGACGCGGCAGAGTTTTTATTGCTCGGCGCGGCTACACTGCAGGTGACCACCGGAATTATGCAGTACGGTTATCGGATTGTGGAAGATATGGCGAGCGGGTTATCGCATTATCTTGCCGATCAGGGATTTGACTCGTTACAGGAGATGGTGGGTCTGGCGAATCACAATATTGTCCCGGCGGAAGATTTAGACCGCAGTTATATCGTCTATCCCCATATCAATCTTGATAAGTGTGTCGGCTGCGGGCGCTGTTATATTTCCTGCTACGACGGTGGTCACCAGGCGATGGAATGGGATGAGAAAACACGCACGCCACATTGTAATACTGAGAAATGCGTCGGTTGTTTGCTTTGCGGTCATGTTTGCCCGGTTAGCTGTATTGATCTCGGGGAAGTGAAGTTTAAGAAGGGAGAGAAAGAACATCCGGTAACGTTGTAGGACGGATAGTAGGACGGATAGTAGGACGGATAAGACGCACCAGCGTCGCATCCGACATTTGACACCAACTGCCGGATGCGGCGTAAACGTCGCATCCGGTAATGCCCAAATTCACATCACTTCTTACGCGCGTACTTCAGGGAATCCAGCGCCACGGCGAAGATAATGATCGCCCCTTTGATGATGTACTGCCAGTACGGGTTGACGCCGATATAGGTCAGACCGTAGTTGATGACCGTAAAGATAATGACCCCGGTCACCACGCCAATGACCGTACCCACGCCGCCGCTAAACGATACACCGCCCACCACGCACGCCGCGATAGCATCCAGTTCATACATAAAGCCGAGGTTGTTGGTGGCGGAGCCGATACGTCCGGCTTCTAACATCCCACCAAAGGCATAGAACACGCCAGACAACGCATAAATCATCAGCAGATTCAGGCCGACGTTAACACCAGAAACTTTCGCCGCTTCCGGGTTGCCGCCAATAGCAAAAATATTCTTGCCGAAACGGGTTTTGTTCCACAGCACCCAGACAAACGCCACGGCAATCAGCGCGTAGAAGGTGATGTAAGATAGCCGGAAACTCCCCAGCGCAATAAACCCCTGGGCAAAGGTGGAGAAGCCGCTATCAAAACCGGAAATCGGTGACGCACCAACAAAGTCGTAATAGAGCGAGTTGATACCGTAGACGATAATCATCGTGCCGAGCGTGGTAATGAACGGCGTCACGTTGAGGTAAGCGATAATCAGACCGTTGATCAAACCGATAACCGCGCCAATGGCACAGACTATCAGAATAACCAGCGCAATCGGCATGGTCGCCATTTCGGGGAATACTTTGTTGGCGTTATCCATCGATTGTAACAAGGTAGCCGCCACCACCGCCGCCAGCCCTACCTGACGACCAGCAGAAAGGTCAGTTCCCTGGGTGACAATTAACCCTGCCACGCCGAGCGCGATAATAATACGCACCGATGATTGGGTAAGAATATTACTTAAGTTCAACAGACTTAAGAATGTTGGGTCCTGGAAAATAATAATAGCCAGCAAAACTAAAAGAACGACGTAAATACCACCTTCTTTCAGGTAAGTAAGAAAACTTTTCTTATTTAACGCACTCATGGGAAGCCCCTAATCTTAAAGGTGCAAAGACGCAAGACGCAGAATTTCGTTTTGCGTTGTTGTTTTTGTATCGACAATGCCGGAAACGAGACCATTGCTCATTACCAGAATACGGTCCGTTATCCCTAACAACTCTGGCATTTCAGAGGAGATAATAATTATCCCCTTGCCTTTTTTCGCCAGCTCGGCAATTAATTGATAAATTTCAAACTTCGCGCCAACATCAATGCCACGCGTCGGTTCGTCGAGCATTAATATTTCCGGTTGCGTTAGCAGCCAGCGCCCAATAATGACTTTTTGCTGATTACCGCCGGAGAGTGAACCAATTTGCGTACGATGACCCGGCGTTTTTACCCTCATCGAATCAATGACCCACTGGGTGTCGCTTTTCATCCGCGAATTATCCAGTAGCCCCACTTTGTTTTTGTAGTTGCGAATATTAGAAATTAACGAGTTAAAGCCAATATCCAGGTAAGCATAAATCCCCGTTGAGCGGCGCTCTTCGGTGACCAGCGCGAACCCATGGTTAATGGCTTCGTTGGCATTATGGTTATTAATCTTTTTGCCGTGCAGTGTAATGGTGCCGGAAGATTTCTCACGGATCCCAAACAAGGTTTCGACAATATCGGTACGTTTCGCACCTACCAGCCCGGCAATACCGAGGATCTCCCCTTTATGCAGATCAAACGAGACATCGCGAATTGACGGCTGACGCAGTGACGTCAGGTTACGCACTTCAAGGATCACTTCGCCAGGTTTGTTTTGCTTATCCGGGAAACGCTGATTAAGAGAACGGCCAACCATCATGGCGATGATCTTGTCCATCGTCAGCCCCGCCAGCGGCTCGGTAGCGATCCACTGTCCGTCGCGCAGTACGGTGACTTCATCACATAACTGGAATATCTCTTCCATTTTATGCGAGATATAGACAATACCGCAGCCGCGTTCTTTTAATTTACGAATAATGGTAAACAGATGATTGACTTCTTTTTCAGTTAATGAAGAAGTTGGTTCATCCATAATGACTATTTTCGCGTTATAGGAAAATGCTTTGGCGATTTCAATCATCTGCATTTGTGAAACGGACAACGTACCAACGCGCGCACGCGGATCGATATCAATATCCAGTTCGTCAAATATCGCTTTGGTTTCGCGGTACATTTTATCCTGGTCGACAAACATCCCTTTGGTGGGATATCGCCCCAACCACATGTTGTCCATGACCGAACGCTGTAATACCAGGTTTAACTCCTGGTGTACCATCGAAATACCATTTTCCAGGGCTTCTTTGGCTGAGTGAAAATCGATTTCCTTACCCTGGAATAAAATAGTGCCGGAGTCTTTTTGATAGATACCAAACAGGCATTTTAATAATGTCGATTTTCCTGCGCCATTCTCCCCCATTAACGCATGAATGGAGTGTGGTCGCACTTTTAAATTAACGTTATCAAGTGCCTTAACGCCGGGAAAAGACTTGTTGATACCGCTCATTTCCAACAAGTATTCTCCTGATGACGGAGTCCTTGAGCTGACCATATAATTTTACCTTGTTGGCCATACAATAAGGGCGCAGTGAATGACTGCGCCCAATCAGTCTTATTTCTTGCTGAATTCAGCCAGATTGTCTTTATCTACGCCAACATAAGGAACGCGGACAACTTTATTGTCGATTTTCCAGTTGGTGCCGTCAGCGGCTCCCTTGCCATCAGCCAGATTTTTCGCCAGATCAAAGGTCGCTTTCGCCTGGTTGTTAGCATCGTTCAGCACGGTGCCAGCCAGTGCACCAGATTTCACCAGTGCCAGAGCTTCTGGCAGCGCATCGACGCCAAACACCGGAATGCTGGACTTGTTGTGTGCTTTCAGAGCTTCAACCGCGCCCATTGCCATCGCATCGTTGTTTGCGATAACCACTTCGATTTTGTTGGCGTTCGGGCCAGACAGCCAGGCGTCCATCTTATCTTTCGCCTGAGCGGTATCCCACATTGCGGTATCTAACTGTAACTGTTCAGTTTTAATGCCTTTGTCGTTTAGCTCTTTGATGACATACGTAGTGCGCGCTTCTGCATCCGGATGACCCGGTTCGCCTTTCAGCAGTACGAACTGAATCTGACCGTCTTTGTTGAGATCCCAACCCTGATTCGCCGCCCAGTGTTTAGCAATCAAATCGCCCTGAATAATCCCGGATTCTTTCGAATCGGTGCCAACGTAGTAGGCTTTGTCGTAACTATCCAGCGCCTTACGGGAAGGTTCTTTATTGAAGAAAACGATTGGCACGTTTTGTCCGCGCGCTTTCTCAATCACCGTACCCGCAGCAGCCGGGTCAACCAGGTTGATTGCCAGCGCCTTCACCCCTTTCGCCAACAGCACGTCAATCTGATCGTTCTGCTTGGACTGATCATTCTGTGAATCATTCATCAGCAACTGGACGTCTGGCGCGGCTTTCGCATCTTGTTCGATAGCCTTACGCACTACAGACATAAAGTTATCGTCATATTTATAAATCGTCACACCAATACGGGTATCAGCAGCGTGTGCAGCGGCACCGAATAACATGCTGGCCATCACAGCAGACAGGGTTAACACCTTCTTATTCATGGTATCTCCGGTTTTTCTTATGCAGGGTAGTGCTTGAGATAAATGCTCGGCGGGGCAGTATGGTTAATGAAGTGTTACTGAACGCCGAAGCTCACGTTTTAAAATTCGTTCTTCCATGTCCGGTAACGCTCCAGAAAACAGCTTTAATTGTTGTTATGACGCTATACCTCGATAAAAGTGAATTTCCACTGTTACACATAGGTTACAACGTTAAAACGGTGCAATCATAACTACTGCATTGTTAACATACTGTGAAATCACTCACAGATTGAAAGCGGTTACATCGCGTGATTTGTTGAGTTAGTGATCGCCGCCGCATTCTGGCGCATAGCAACAGAATGACGACGCACTAACGTCGGCATAAAACAGTGACTGGCACGCAGATCAATGTTGCCTGCGGCCCCCTGTAATGCCAGTTCGGTGGCCATTTTCGCCATTGAAGCAATGGGATAACGTACGGTTGTTAACTGCGGGTCGGTGTAACGGGCGATGGGGATATCATCAAAACCGATGATCGAGAGATGTAACGGGATAGCAATACCATTGTCTTTTAACGCTGTCAGTGCGCCAGCGGCCATATTGTCGTTATAGGCGAACACCGCGGTGAGTTGCAGATTACGCCCCAGCAGTTCAACCATCGCAGCTTCGCCGCCGGGCATATCTGGCGTACCGGTGCCGATCCAACTCTCTGGCGGAACAATATCCTGCTCTTTCAGCGCGCTCATCCAACCGGCTTTGCGCATCGCGTCATCTTCAATACCGTGGCTGGAAGAAAGATAACCGATACGCTGATGACCGTTATTCAGTAACATGCGCGTCGCCATTCGGGCACCGCTGATATTATCCAGGCAGACGCAGCGATGGGCGTAACCCGGCACAACGCGATTGATTAACACCATGCCGGGAATGTTGTCCATAAACTGCACCAGTTCGTCGTCACTTAACGCTTTTGAGTGAACGATCAACGCATTACAACGCTGGCGGATTAGCACCTCAATGGCGTGCCGCTCTTTTTCCGCTTCATGATAGCTATTGCCGATTAGCACATATTTCTGGTGTTGCTGGGCGACAAGATCAACGGCTTTCACCAGCGCACCGAAAAAGGCGTCGGAGACATCCATTACCACCACGCCAATAGTCTCGCTCACCTGAGTTGCCAGCGCCTGGGCATTGGCGTTTGGTCTGTAGTCCAACTCGCTCACTGCTTTCATAACCGCTTCACGCGTGTCCGCACTTACCAGAGCGCTGTTATTTAGCACCCGGGAAACCGTTGCCACAGAGACGCCAGCCTGACGCGCTACATCACGAATGGTGATCATATTCACTACCTGTTGTGAGATTGCAGTAAGTTACTGCTTGCTGGCGGCTATTTTGTCAGCACTGAATACAGGACTTCGTGAATCGAGTCACAGCAATGGAAACGGTTACAACCATTTTGTTAATGAATGTGATCCAGATCGTTATCTGGATGTTTTGGATAATGCAGGTCCGGCAGCGCGCAAGGTTAACTGACGCCATAACCATTCTACCGGCCCCTGGCGGAAGTAACGCAACCAGATAACAGAGAAGAGAATATTCGCCAGCCATACTGGAATAACAAACACCAGCAGTTCCAGACGGTCAAACTGCATAAACAAACCGAGGTGGTAAAACAGTGTGGTACAAATCAGCGTTTGCAGCAGGTAGTTGGTCAGCGCCATCCGCCCAACGCAAGCAATCGCCAGCACCAGCTTAAAGCGGCTTAATTGCGGCCAAAAGCCGAACAGTAACGAGGCATAGCCAATCGCCTGAAATGGCGCACTCAGTTCTCGTGGCATCTGGAGTAAGAAGGCGCACCAGCGATATGCCCAGTCCAGCCGCCATTGTAGTGCGATAGCAGGAAGATTAATCATCACCCCAATTGCCACCAGCACAAAACCGGTACGGCGATAGTGGCGCAGGCTGTACTGCCCTTTCAGCCAACCACTACGCATCAATGCCGCGCCAATCAACATCATCCCCGCCAGTTGCCAGCCATACTGCGCTCCCAGGGCCAGCAAACTGTTCCCTACCCCGTCGGCGCGGTTACTGATAGCTTCAACGCCGCCGTGAAGTTTCCAGTATTTTTCATACAAAATGGCGGATGCATCCGGTGTCCAGGCACGGCTGGTCTGGCTATCGGAAATCACCCCCAACAACAGCAAAACACCAAGCCCTATCAGATAAAGCATGACGCCGGTGTTAAACAGGCTTTTTACCGATGGCGCATCGCGCACCAGTCGCCAACTGATTAAGCCCACCAACCCGTAAGCCAGCAGGATATCGCCGTCCCAGAATAATAAACCGTGAATAAAGCCCAGCAAGACCAGCAGTGTTAGACGTGACTGGATCCAACGTCTGCCACGCGGCAGCAACATTTGCAGACCGGCACCAAACAGCAACGCAAAAAGCGTGAGGAATTTCACCTGGCCGATAAGATCGAGAAAAGCCCAGCTCCAGGCATCCTGCGGTGTAATGGTGCCGTACCAGGCGGGATTGAGATAAGCCGCCTTTGGGAGTCCAAAGGCGCTGATGTTGAGAAGCAGGATCCCCAGAATGGCGACGCCGCGAACAAAATCGAGCGTGACGTTGCGCTCCATGGTTCCTGCCTTTTAATCAGTTGTGATGACGCACAGCGCGCAAAAATTCGTGGCGCGTATTCTGACTGGATTTGAACAAACCACCGAGGGAAGTCGTTGTCGTGGCGCTGGTCGCGTCGCGAATACCACGCGCTTTTACGCAGTAATGCACCGCGTCGATAGAGACCGCCACGTTATTGGTGCCCAGCAGCGTTTGTAGCGCAATGAGAATTTGCTGGGTCAGACGTTCCTGTACCTGCGGACGCTGGGCAAAGAACTGCACAATGCGGTTAATTTTCGACAGGCCGATGACCGAATCTTTCGGGATGTAGGCCACCGTCGCTTTGCCATCAATAGTGACAAAATGGTGTTCACAAGTGCTGGTCAGGGTGATATCGCGCACGGTGACCATTTCATCGACCTTCATTTTATTTTCAATGAGGGTGATTTTCGGGAAGTTGGCGTAATCCAGACCGGAGAAAATTTCATCGACATACATTTTGGCGATGCGATGCGGCGTTTCCATCAAACTGTCATCAGCCAGGTCGAGATTCAATAACTGCATGATTTCGGTCATATGACCGGCAATAAGGCTTTTGCGCGTTTCGTTATCCATTTCATGCACGGGCGGGCGTAGCGGTGTTTCAAGTCCTCGCGCAACCAACGCTTCATGAACCAGGGCCGCTTCTTTACTGAGTGATGGCATTTATGATTTCTCCTGCAGGTGTGACGCCTCCGCCCTGCGTGGGGGCAAAGTTATTAAGCTGATTCGCAGCCTGATTATTGTGCGTGAGGTGGCGCACATAATCCAGTATTCACAGCGATAATTATTGTAATTGCCGCTGCCTTTCAGCCGTAGATGTTAAAACATCGTTATGCATATGCGGAAGTGAAAGTTACTCACAACACACTGAATAAACGGTATGATGAAAAAATTGCAAACAACATAACAAGGAGCCACGCATGGAAATGCTCGAAGAGCATCGCTGTTTTGAAGGCTGGCAGCAACGCTGGCGACATGACTCCAGTACCTTAAACTGCCCGATGACGTTCAGTATCTTTCTCCCACCGCCCCGCGATAACGCCCCGCCGCCGGTGCTGTACTGGCTTTCAGGCTTAACCTGTAATGATGAAAACTTCGCCACCAAAGCAGGTGCCCAGCGCGTGGCGGCAGAACTGGGGATTGTACTGGTAATGCCAGACACCAGCCCGCGTGGCGAACATGTTGCCAATGACGACGGCTATGATTTAGGCCAGGGTGCCGGGTTTTATCTTAACGCCACGCAACCGCCGTGGGCGGCACATTACCGGATGTATGATTATCTGCGTGATGAATTACCAGCACTGATTCAGTCGCAATTTAACGTCAGCAATCGCTGCGCCATCAGCGGCCATTCGATGGGAGGTCATGGTGCTCTGATTATGGCGCTGAAAAATCCGGGCAAATATACCAGCGTTTCCGCCTTTGCGCCGATTGTGAATCCGTGCAGCGTTTCGTGGGGAATCAAAGCATTTAGCACCTATCTGGGTGAGGATAAAAATGACTGGGTGGCATGGGACAGTTGTGCGCTGATGTACGCCAGCAATGCGCAGGATGCGATCCCGACGCTGATTGATCAGGGTGATAACGATCAGTTTCTTGCCGACCAGTTACAACCCGCCGTGTTGGCAGAAGCCGCGCGCCAGAAAGCGTGGCCGATGACGCTGCGTATTCAGCCGGGTTATGATCACAGCTATTACTTCATTGCTTCTTTTATAGAGGATCATCTGCGCTTCCATGCGCAGTATTTACTGAAGTGACAGTCCGCCCGGTTCGCCGGGCATCTTCTCATCAGAAGCGATAATCCACCGCCATAAAGTAACGACGTCCGTCTTCGTTATAGCTGTAGTCATCACGGCTGAGATCTTTATCTGTCAGGTTCAGCACGCCCGCGCGCAGTTTGACGTCTTTGGTCACCTGCCATGCCGCACCGGTATTCCAGATCGTATAGCCACCCGGCGTTTTAGCCGTATCGCTATCGGCACGTTTCTGCCCGGTATAATGAGCAGAAACATAGAATGACCAGTCTTCCAGCACCAGTGGTTTCCAGTCCAGCGTACCGTTGGCGGTATGGAACGGCAGATCGGAAAGCGGTTTGTTTTCACCATTGCTGACATCACGACCATCGTTATAGGTGTAGTTGAGTGACAGTTTCCATTCGTCACTGAACGGGATTTTCAACTCGGTTTCCACGCCCTGAATGCGCGCTTTGTTAACGTTGTAGTAGCTGAATACCGGTACACGTCGACCATTAGCCCCGGTTTCAAAACCTACAAAGTTCTGGTAGCCCGGTGCAGCGTTGACGTCGGACGTGCGGCTGATACTGATGCGATCTTTCACATCGTTACGGAAAACAGTCACGCTGGATTCAACGCCTTCCAGCCAGCCTTCTTCCCCCATGTAGTAAAGCCCCAGCTCCCAACTTTCGCTGGTTTCTGGCTTCAGATCCGGGCTACCAACAATCTTACATGCGCCACGGCAGGAATTAGTCGTCCAGTCAGGGCTAAGTTGCAGTAAAGAAGGTGCTTTAAAAGCCGTCGCCCAGCCGCCTTTCACCGTTACGGTATCGGTGGCGTTATAGACCAGATAGGCACGCGGGCTCCAGTGATCGCCGTAGGTTTCGTGATCGTCCATACGCACGCCGGTCGTCAGCGCCAGCGGCTCGAAGATCCGCCATTCGTCTTCCACAAACAGTGCATACTGGCTGGCAGATGTTTTGGTGCTGGTGCCGCCGGTCAGGTTTACCGCATCGCTAAGTTTGTCGTGACGCCATTCACCGCCGACCGTGACAAACTGATTAATCGCCGTCAGCGGTAACGTGTATTTGCCATCAACAGTATTACTTTCTGAGGTAATCGGGCTGCTGTTACCAGGGTTTTTGTTTTCGACTTTCTCGCCATAGTATTTCAGCTCACTGGTGCCATAATCCCAGCGACCATTATGGCTGACAGAGTAGTTCTGGCGTTCCAGGCGGTTTTTGTCCAGCGAGTCGGAATCACGATCCTGACGGTCGAAACCGTAACCAGCGGTAAAATCGTGATTTTGATTCGGCGTCCAGGCAAATTCGACATTGCCATCGCGGCTGGAGAATCCTTCAATGCGCGGCGTTTCTCCGCTATCGGTGGTGGTTGAGTTCTGCGGGTCATCCTTTTCACGTTTCGCCAGGCTGCCGTAGGCTTTCATTCCCAGCACGCCGTCAATTAGTGGCCCACTGGTAAAAAACTGACCGTTGTAGGTGTCGCCGCGATCGCGATGTTCCTGAATGGTGGTATCGACCGTAACGGTTCCTGACCATTTCTGGCCAATTTTTTTGGTGATAATGTTGACCACGCCGCCGAGCGCATCAGAACCATATAACGAGGACATCGGGCCACGTACCACTTCAATACGTTCGATGGAATCAACCGGGATCCAATTCAGATCGAAGTCATTATGACGGAAGACAGCATTGCGGGAGTTCACGCGTTTACCATCGACAAGAATCAGGGTATAGCTGCTGTCCAGACCACGAATGCTGACGCCCTTGCGATTGTCCCCTTCGTTAGTCAGTTGTACGCCTGGCACTTCTTTGAGGACATCTTTCAGGTTCTGTACCGGTTTACGCTGCAAGTCTTCCTGGGTAATGACGCTGATACTGGCAGGTGCGTCTTTGAGGTTTTGTTCAACGGAAGAGGCGGTGACAACCATCGTTTCGCCATCATCATCAACCGCTAACACAGGCCATGCACAAGAAATCGCGGACAAACACAGCCCGACCCGTACGAAGGGGTTCAACCTAAACATTCCATATCTCCATGAGGTAACTACGAAAATAAAATGGGTTATCGCTCACATCTTCTTCACGTCCTCTTGCGCACGGCAGCATCGCAGTGGACTTTTTTTGTATGCAGGTGATCATCCCAGAGCGCCTGAACAGCCTCTGATTTGTCAGCCTTTTTCATTTCGCGTAACAATAATGCAAACGATAACAATTATCAATTCAATTGTTAAATTTTATATACGTATGATTTATATGGGAAATAGAATTGAAAAAGCCCTCTCAGGTGAGAGGGCTTAATAAGGAAGAGATAACGCTTATTTATTGTCGTTCTGTGGGAACTTCATTTCGCTGTAACGCACGAAGTGAGTTCCTTTAATCAACTTGTAACCAAACCAGATGGCCAGGAACAGCGGGATACCGATATACGTTGCCGCTACGCCGCCCCAGTCGATGGTATCTTTCAGGAACGCTTCGTAGTTCTGGCCCAGAGTGATAATCAGGCACAGCACAAAGGCGAAGATCGGTCCCAGCGGGAAGAAGCCCGAACGATACGGCAGGTCGTTAATATCGTGTCCCTGCAATACATAGCCGCGACGGAAACGATAGTGACTGATAGCAATCCCCAGCCAGGCGATAAAGCCGGTCATCCCGGAGGTATTCAGCAGCCACAGATACACCGTCTGGTTACCAAACATGGAGGTCAGGAAGCACAGACCGGCAATAACCGTCGTGGCATATAGCGCATTACGTGGTACACCGCCGCGCGACAGTTTAGAGAAAATACGCGGCGCTTTGCCATCGCACGCCAGGGTGTACAGCATACGGGTAGACGCGTACATACCGGAGTTACCCGCTGACAGTACTGCTGTCAGAATAACCGCGTTCATCACCGCCGCCGCAGAAAGCAGTCCTGCGTGCTGGAACACCAGCGTGAACGGGCTGACGCTGATGTCTTTCACATCATTGCGTAACAGACTTGGATCGGTGTACGGAATGATCAAGCTGATGATCAGGATCGCGAATACATAGAACAGCAGAATTCGCCAGAACACCTGACGTACCGCACGCGGAATATTTTTCCCCGGCTCTTCAGATTCACCCGCCGCAATACCAATCAGTTCGGTTCCCTGGAAGGAGAAGCCGACAATCATCGCCACACCGATCATCGCCGCAAAACCACCGGCAAACGGTGCCTCGCCTATCGTCCAGTTACTCCAGCCAGCAGGCTGTGCACCTTTGAAGATACCGAAAATCATCATCACGCCAACGGCGATAAAGATAATCACGGTCGTAACTTTGATCAGTGAGAACCAGTACTCCGCTTCACCAAAGCCTCTGACCGAAATGTAATTCAGCAGGAAGATAACGCCGAGGAACAGCGCACTCCAGATCCAACCAGGGACATCCGGGAACCACCAGCTCATTACCAACTGCGCGGCCACCAGATCAACAGCGATAGTTACCGCCCAGTTGTACCAGTAGTTCCAGCCCAGCGCGAAGCCAAAGCCCTCTTCTACATAGTTCTGACCGTAAGTCGCAAACGAACCAGAAACTGGCATATACGCCGCCAGTTCGCCAAGACTGGTCATCAGGAAGTAGACCATCAGGCCAATCAAAATATACGAGAGCAGCGCCCCGCCCGGACCTGCCTGAGAAATCGTTGCACCAGAGGCAACAAAAAGACCCGTACCGATGGAGCCACCAATGGCAATCATCGTCAGGTGACGCGCCTTTAATTCACGGCGTAAGCCCGGCGCTTCTGTGGTTTTAGTTTCGGAAACCATACGAAAATGCTATCCATCATTAAAAATGAGGCGCGATTGTAGCAGACGATTTGCAATCCTTCCGATAGAAATGCGCTTTTATAAGAGACCTTCATGATCGCCCAGGAATTATAAGTAAAGCAGCCAATCTCTTTTCTGGCGAATGCCTGACGCTGGCGCTGCGTCACGAAATCGACACAGCGCCAGCATGTTCCTGTACAGCAACTTAACGCGGTAAATTGGCAGGATTGCAGTAGTCCAGAAAGCGCATTAACGCGTTGGAAAGGTGTTTTTGCCGATGATGAATACGCCACAGCGTGCGCATCAGGCGCGGCAGCGGGACAGCAACTTCACGTAAAGAGCCAGCCTGTAATTGCTCTTCAATCACCCGTCGCGACAGGCAGCTAATCCCCAGTCCGTGACGCACAGCATGTTTGATGGCCTCGGAGTTTCCCAACTCCATCGCCATCTCAAACTTCGGCAGATGCGACAGTAACAGATAGTCGACAATCTCCCGCGTACCAGAACCGCGTTCACGCAGGATCCACGGTGCGGCAGCAAGCTGTTCTAAGGTGACCGGACCATGAGCAAGCGGCGAGGTTGGCGAGGCGAAAACCACCAGTTCGTCTTCCAGCCAAGGTTCAGAAATGATTTCAGTGCTGTGGCACGGCCCTTCAATAAAGCCAATATCAACGCGGAAATCCAGCACCGCCTGCATCACGTCCTGGCTGTTACCAACGCTAAGTTCAATCGGCAACTGCGGGTAATCATGGCGATAACGGGCGATAACAGCGGGTAAAATGTAATTGCCGATGGTGCTACTGGCATAGACACGAATCGCGCCGTTGTCTTCGCGAAACAGTTGTTCAATTTCAACAGCCTGTTCCAGCAGCGCCAGCGCGCGCGGATAAAGCAGCCGTCCGTGTTCATTAACAACCAGTCTTTTCCCCACGCGATCAAACAGTTGCACGCCAAGCTGCCCTTCCAGGTCGGTCAAGGCTGCGCTCACTGCTGATTGCGACAACGCCAGCATCACCGACGCCTGGGTGGTGGATCCACTTTTCAATACTTCTGCAAAAACTTCCAACTGTCGGAGGGTGATGTGCATAGTCGCTTACCACTTATAAAGATTAATTATAAATATATAATCAATTTTATTTTTAAACCAGTTAGACGTAACCTTATGCCCGGTTAAAGGAGAGGGTTATGACGAATATCACCTTACAGAAACAACATCGTACACTGCGGCATTTTATTCCGGGGTTAGCCCTGAGTGCAGTTATCACCGGGGTCGCCCTGTGGGGTGGTTCCATTCCCGCCGTTGCGGGTGCCGGGTTTAGTGCCCTCACCCTCGCAATCTTGTTGGGGATGGTTTTAGGCAACACCATCTATCCGCACATCTGGAAAAGCTGTGACGGTGGCGTGCTGTTTGCCAAGCAATATTTATTACGTCTGGGTATCATTCTTTATGGCTTCCGTCTGACGTTCTCGCAAATTGCCGATGTCGGTATCAGTGGGATCATCATTGACGTGCTGACGCTGTCCAGTACCTTCCTGCTGGCTTGCTTCCTGGGGCAGAAAGTGTTTGGCCTGGATAAGCACACCAGTTGGTTGATTGGTGCCGGTAGCAGTATTTGTGGTGCCGCTGCGGTACTGGCAACTGAGCCGGTAGTGAAAGCGGAAGCCAGTAAAGTAACCGTGGCTGTTGCAACCGTTGTTATCTTCGGGACCGTCGCGATTTTCCTCTACCCGGCGATATATCCGCTGATGTCTCAATGGTTTAGCCCGGAAACTTTCGGTATCTACATTGGTTCTACTGTGCACGAAGTGGCGCAGGTGGTGGCGGCAGGTCATGCTATCAGCCCGGATGCAGAAAACGCAGCAGTTATTTCCAAAATGCTGCGCGTGATGATGCTGGCTCCGTTCCTTATTCTGCTGGCTGCACGTGTTAAACAGCTATCTGGGGCGAACAGCGGCGAGAAAAGCAAAATCACCATTCCGTGGTTTGCCATCTTGTTCATCGTAGTTGCCATCTTTAACTCGTTCCACCTGTTACCGCAGAGCGTGGTGAACATGCTGGTAACGCTGGATACCTTCCTGCTGGCAATGGCGATGGCGGCGCTGGGTCTGACCACTCACGTCAGCGCGCTGAAAAAAGCCGGGGCGAAACCTCTGCTGATGGCACTGGTACTGTTTGCCTGGCTGATTGTTGGTGGTGGTGCAATTAACTATGTGATTCAAAGCGTCATCGCATAAACCACTACATCTTGCTCCTGTTAACCCGCTATGATTACCGTTTTCCTCCAGCGGGTTTAACAGGAGTCCTCGCATGAAATACATTGGAGCGCACGTTAGTGCTGCTGGCGGTCTGGCAAATGCCGCAATTCGCGCCGCCGAAATCGACGCAACCGCGTTTGCCTTGTTCACCAAAAATCAACGTCAGTGGCGTGCTGCACCGCTCACGACGCAAACCATCGATGAATTCAAAGCCGCCTGCGAAAAGTATCACTACACGTCGGCGCAAATTCTTCCCCACGACAGTTATCTGATTAACCTTGGCCATCCGGTCGCAGAAGCCCTGGAAAAGTCGTGCGATGCGTTTATAGATGAAATGCAGCGTTGCGAACAACTGGGTCTCTCTTTGCTCAACTTCCACCCCGGTAGTCACCTGATGCAAATTTCAGAAGAGGATTGCCTGGCGCGCATTGCCGAATCCATCAACATTGCGCTGGATAAAACACAAGGTGTGACGGCGGTGATTGAAAATACTGCCGGTCAGGGCAGCAACTTAGGATTTAAGTTCGAACATCTCGCGGCGATTATCGACGGCGTGGAAGATAAATCCCGCGTCGGCGTTTGCATTGATACCTGCCATGCTTTTGCTGCCGGATATGATTTGCGTACCCCTGCCGAATGCGAGAAAACGTTCGCAGATTTTGCCCGTATTGTCGGCTTTAAGTATCTGCGCGGGATGCACCTCAACGATGCGAAAAGCGCCTTTGGCAGCCGCGTTGACCGCCATCACAGTCTTGGTGAAGGTAATATTGGCCATGATGCTTTCCGCTGGATCATGCAGGATGATCGCTTCGACGGTATTCCGCTGATCCTCGAAACCATTAACCCGGATATCTGGGCGGAAGAAATCGCCTGGCTGAAAGCGCAACAAACTGAAAAAGCGGTAGCCTGAAAATGAATAACCGGGAGAAGGAGATCCTTGCAATTTTGCGGCGTAACCCGCTGATCCAGCAGAATGAAATTGCTGATATGCTGCAAATCAGCCGTTCGCGCGTAGCGGCGCATATTATGGATTTAATGCGCAAAGGCCTGATTAAAGGCAAAGGTTACATTCTCACCGAGCAGGAATACTGTGTGGTGGTGGGGACAATCAATATGGATATTCGCGGGATGGCGGATATCCGTTATCCGCAAGCGGCCTCTAATCCCGGTACAATTCATTGCTCGGCTGGCGGCGTCGGGCGCAATATCGCCCACAATCTGGCACTACTGGGCCGTGACGTGCATTTACTCTCGGTGATTGGCGATGACTTTTATGGCGAAATGCTCTTAGAAGAGACGCGCCGTGCCGGAGTGAATGTCTCAGGCTGCGTTCGTTTACACGGTCAAAGTACGTCAACGTATCTCGCGATTGCCAATCAAGACGATGAAACCGTGCTGGCGATAAACGATACCCATCTTCTGGAGCAATTGACGCCGCAATTACTGAACGGGTCGCGTGATTTACTTCGCCATGCGGGCGTGGTGCTGGCTGATTGTAACCTGACTGCTGAGGCGCTGGAGTGGGTCTTTACCCTTGCCGATGAAATTCCGGTGTTTGTCGATACCGTTTCGGAATTTAAAGCAGGAAAAATCAAACACTGGCTGGCACATATTCACACCCTGAAACCGACTTTGCAGGAACTGGAAATTTTATGGGGACAGGCGATCACCAGCGATGCTGACCGTAATGCCGCAGTGAATGCGTTGCATCAGCAAGGTGTTCAGCAACTGTTTGTTTATTTGCCCGATGAGTCAGTTTATTGCAGCGAAAAAGATGGCGAGCAATTTTTACTGACTGCACCAAAACATACAACGGTAGACAGTTTTGGCGCCGACGATGGTTTTATGGCGGGACTGGTGTATAGCTTTCTGGAAGGAAGCAGTTTTCGCGATAGCGCCCGTTTTGCGATGGCCTGCGCGGCAATTTCGCGCGCCAGCGGCAGCATAAACAACCCTACTCTGTCTGCCGATAACGCGCTTTCATTAGTGCCAATGGTGTAACAATGTTGCCGGATGCGACGCTTGACGCGTCTTATCCGGCCTACAAATCAGGCAATTTCAGCAAGTAAATGTAGGCCTGATAAGCTTGCACATCAGGCAATGACACTCAAGCTAAACCAATAAAGAACCCGGCAATGGTCGCACTCATCAGGTTGGAGAGCGTCGCCGCCGCCAGCGCCCGTAAACCAAGTTGGGCGATTTCCGGCGCACGGTGCGGCGCAACCGCAGAAAATGCCCCAACCACCACGCCGATAGAACCAAAGTTAGCGAAACCGCACAGCGCAAAAGAAATAATCGCTACGGTTTTAGCATCCAGAGAGCCTGCGGTTTGCAAATACGGTGAGAAACTCAGGTAAGCGACAAATTCGTTAATCGCCAGTTTCTGCCCAATCAAACTTCCCGCAAGGTTGGCATCACTCCAGTCAACCCCCATCACCCACGCCAGCGGAGCCAGCAGGTAACCTAAAATGGACTCCAGCGAGGCATTTTCAAAACCAAACCAACCGCTAACACCGCCGATAATACCGTTAATCAACGCAATGATGGCGACAAATGCCATCACCACAGTCGCTACACCTGCGGCGATTTTCAGCCCGGTCATTGCCCCTGTAGCAGCGGCTTCAATAATGCTTTTTGGCGGTGTTTCGGTGAAAGAGAGGTTATTAAAGGAAACTTGCGAAGATTCCGTAGCCGGGCTTAACAAGCGAGCAAACAAGATCCCGCCGGGGATCGCCATTAACGATGCCGCCAGCAGATATTCCACTGGCACGCCCAGTGCAGCGTACCCAATCATCGTCGAACCGGCAATTGAGGCCATGCCACTACAAATCGCCGTAAATAATTCATTGCGATTCAGACGATCAATAAATGGCTTCACGATCGCCGGAATTTCGTTTTGCCCGAGGAAAATGGTGGTGACAGCAACAAATGACTCAATCTTGCTGATATGTAAAGCTTTCTGGAATATACCGCCAAGAATACGAATTAAGATCCCCATCACGCCAATGTAGTAAAGAATACTCACCAGTGCAGTAACGAAGATAATTGCCGGTAATACCCTGAAACCAAAGATAAATCCTGCGCCATCAAACAGGGTGTCCATTTTCGGCCCAACCAGAGAACCGAAGATGAAGGCACTACCCGCATCGCTGTACGCCATCACTTTATGGACACCAAAAGCGACCTTTTCTGCAACCCAACGTCCAGGCGGAAGCCAAAGCATAATACCGCCAATCACGACCTGTAATACCAGCGCCGCGCCGACGGTTCTCAGGCTGATCTTCTTCTTATTCACCGACAGCAAAAACGCAATCGTCAGCAATACCACCATTCCCAGAACACTTCTCATGACATCCATAGTTATTATCTCTTCATGTCATTTTGGGCGACGGCTTTCTGCCCATTATAAATAGCCGGGCTTGCACCTTGCGATACAGGCCCGACTTGCTATCAACACTTAATGGGTTTTGATGTAGCCGCGAACGCATTCTTCGACTAATCCCCAGAACCAGTCGGTATCAATTGTGATGCCGACTTTGGTATTAGCGGGCTTGCCGAGAACACCCAGTTCGTCGCAGACGGTACGCCCGTAACAAGGGCCGCTGTTGACGTCTACTTCGACATACATTTCCTGGGTTTTAATGCCATCAGGGTTAATCAGATAGCCAATGCAGGTGGCGTCATGCACCGGGCCACCAGCCAGACCATAATTTTCGAACTGAGTTTTGAGGGTGAAATTCATGATGTCACTGAACAGTTCACCGGCAGGGCCACCTGCCCTTTCCATCCGCGCAATCACATCCGGGGTGCAAACAGTCTGGTTAGTGAGATCGAGGCCCATCATCACCAACGGAACGCCGGAGGTGAACACTACGCGTGCGGCTTCCGGATCAGCAAAGATGTTGAACTCGGCAGACGGCGTAAAGTTACCTGTACCGTAAGCGCCGCCCATTAGCACAATTTCACGGATTTTCGGCAGAATTGCAGGCTGCATCCGCATTGCCACCGCGATGTTTGAAAGTGGACCAACCGGCACCAGAGTGATATCGCCATCGCTTGCCATCAGGGTATCGATGATGTATTTCACCGCATGGGTGCTTTCAGCTTTACGGGTCAGCGGCTCGAATACCGGGCCATCCAGTCCGGTTTCACCGTGAATATTATCGGCAACGATTTGTTTGCGCATAATCGGCTGCGGCATCCCCGCATAAACCGGAACATTAATCTCCAGTTTCTGACAAACATTCAGACCATTAATTAATGTCTTATTGAGGGTTTGATTACCGGCCACAATGGTAATACCTAATAAATCAATCGCCGGATGTTTCGCTGCCATCATTATTGCAATAGCGTCATCATGACCCGGATCACAATCCAGGATAATTTTTCTTTTTTCCATTGTTTATTCCCTCTGTTTCAAGTTGCGTTATTTTTTCTACAGCAAAGAAAATTCAATCGGGCCGATAATTGAATCTTAACAACAGCGTACGTATGCTAAATATGAGAAATCTCATAGCGGGTAAACATCGTGAAAGAAATCCACAATAATGATCTTAAGCAGCAATTAATTGACGAATCCGCATTTAAGGTGTGCTTTGCAACGGATGTTTCAGTGGACACGCGGCTGTTTCATTTTTTAGCGCGTGACTACATTGTGCAGGAAGGACAACAACCGTCATGGCTGTTTTACCTGACGCGAGGCCGCGCCAGACTCTACGCCACGCTTGCTAATGGTCGGGTGTCGCTGATCGATTTCTTTGCCGCACCCTGTTTTATTGGCGAGATTGAGTTAATCGATAAAGACCATAAACCGCGCGCGGTGCAGGCTATTGAAGAGTGTTGGTGTATTGCGCTACCCATGAAAAATTACCGTCCGCTGTTATTAAACGACACACTATTTTTACGAAAACTCTGCGTCAGCTTAAGCCATAAAAATTATCGCAATATTGTTTCTTTAACGCAGAATCAATCATTTCCGTTAGTGAATCGCCTGGCCGCATTTATATTACTCTCGCAGGAAGGTGATCTTTATCACGAAAAGCATACCCAGGCGGCAGAGTATCTGGGTGTTTCTTATCGACACCTGTTATATGTTCTCGCACAATTCATTCACGATGGTTTATTAATTAAAAATAAGAAAGGATATTTAATTAAAAACAGAAAGCAGTTGTTAGAGCTGGCGCGGGAGATGGACCCGGAGAATAAACTCTCCGGGATGATGCAGTAAAAATTATTTGAATGCTGCGTGATTGCCGGATGCGACGCTTGATGCGTATTATCCGGCCTACGAATCGAGCATTACGCCAGACCAATAAAGAACCCGGCAATTGTCGCACTCATCAGGTTGGAGAGCGTCGCGGCTGCCAGCGCCCGTAAACCAAGCTGAGCGATTTCGGGCGCACGTTTTGGCGAAATAGCCGAGAACGCCCCAACGACAACACCGATAGAGCCGAAGTTAGCAAAACCACAAAGCGCAAAGGAGATAATCGCCACGGTCTTCACGTCCAGCGTGCCGCCCGTTTGCAGATAGGGCGAGAAACTCAGGTAAGCGACAAATTCATTAATCGCCAGTTTCTGCCCAATCAAACTCCCCGCAAGGTTGGCATCACTCCAGTCAACCCCCATGATCCACGCCAGCGGTGCCAGCACATAGCCAAAAATACTTTCCAGAGAGGCATTGGCAAAACCAAACCAGCCGCCAATATCGCCGATAATGCCATTGATCAGCGCAATAATTGCGACAAATGCCATTACTACCGTCGCCACACCTGCGGCGATTTTCAACCCGGTCATCGCACCGTTCGCCGCCGCTTCGATAAAGCTTTTTGGCGGCGTCTCGCTGAATGACAGGTTTTCAAATGTCACCTGCGAAGATTCCGTCGCCGGGCTAAGAATACGCGCAAACAAGATCCCGCCAGGGATAGCCATCAGCGATGCTGCTAACAGATAGTCAATCGGCACGCCCATTCCGGCATAACCAATCATCATCGAACCGGCAATAGATGCCATGCCGCTACAAATTGCGGTAAACAACTCGTTGCGATTCATGCGATCAATAAACGGTTTAACGATCGCCGGGATCTCATTTTGCCCGAGGAAAATAGTGGTAACCGCAACAAATGATTCGATTTTGCTGATGTTGAGGGCTTTCTGAAAAATACTACCAAGAATACGGATCAGCAGTCCCATCACACCAATGTAGTACAGCAAACTGATGAGTGCGGTAACGAAAATAATCGCCGGAAGTACGCGAAAGGCGAAAATAAAGCCTGCGCCATCAAACAGGACATCCATTTTCGGCCCCACCAGCGAGCCAAAAATGAAGGCGCTGCCGGCGTCACTGTAGGACATGACTTTATGTACGCCTAACGCCGCCTGCTCTACCGCCCATTTTCCCGGCGGAAAATAGAGCATAACGCCGCCAATGGCGATTTGCAGCAGCAGCGCGGCACCTACGGTGCGTAAACTGATGCTTTTTTTATTCACTGACAACAAAAACGCAATTGCCAGCAATACCACCATCCCCACAACACTTCTCATTATATCCATAATGATTTCCCTTCATGCCAGTAAACCCGGCGTCAACGCCAGGTTTCGGTATGTATGATAAGTACGGGCGACGGCTTTCTGCCCGTCAGAAATTAACCCACGAGACGTTGATATTCTTTGGCAATTTCGCTCGCCAGAATGGCATTGTTAAACACCAACTGGATGTTAGATTTCAGGCTATCGCCGCCGGTCAGTTCAGCAACTCGCGCCAGCAGGAACGGCGTACTCTCTTTACCGATTACACCTTGCTCTTCAGCTTCGGCAACGGCCTGATCAATTGCAGCGTTAATACTTTCTTCCGGCATCGCAAACTGTTCCGGGATCGGGTTCGCCACCACCAGGCCACCGTTCAGACCACTTTGCCATTTCACCGCCATCGCACGGGCAATTTCGCTGGCGCTATCGAGACGGATGCTGACCTCAAACGGACTGGTGCGGCAGAAAAATGCCGGTAATGCTTTGGTCTGATAACCAATTAACGGCACACCGAAGGTTTCTAAATATTCGGTGGTTAAACCTAAATCGAGAATAGATTTCGCTCCGGCACAAACCACGGTAACATTGGTATGCGCCAATTCCTGTAAATCGGCAGAAATATCGAATGTCTGTTCCGCGCCACGATGTACCCCACCAATACCGCCGGTGGCAAATACCTTAATTCCGGCAAGCGCCGCAATAATCATGGTTGAAGCAACAGTAGTAGCGCCATTTTTTCCGGCCGCAACAACAAAAGGTAAATCGCGACGGCTAACTTTGGTTACGTTATGTCCTTCACGCCCCAGTAATTCAATTTCTTCTTTGCTTAAGCCTACTTTCATCACACCGCCAATAATAGCGATAGTGGCTGGTACGGCTCCCTGTTGACGAATAGTTTCTTCTACTTCAATTGCAGTCTGGGCATTTTGTGGAAACGGCATACCGTGAGAAATAATGGTCGACTCCAGCGCCACAACCGGTTTTTTGTTTTTTAAAGCATCCTGCACTTCCGGGGAAATCTGTAATAACTCCGGGGAAATTTTTAATTCAGACATTCTGCGTTCTCCACTAACGATATAACGTTGGCAATCGATAAATCAGGGTTATTGGTGTATTCACAGGAGAGCGCCATTGACGAACAACCCTGTGCAAAACGAACGGATTCGGCAAACGGCATCCCGTCTACCCAGCACGAAGCAAGTCCCGCCATCATGGCATCGCCCGCGCCGGTAACATTGACGACATTGGTTTTAATCGGCGCAGACCAGCCGCTTTCACCGCGGATATCGCTGTAATAAACACCGTCACCGCCCATGCTCAGAACCAGTCGGTTCAGGCCATTTTGATGGAACCAGGCGGCAACTTTCGCCACATCTTCACGCCCCGAAAGGGCAATACCGCTCAGGGTTTCCGCTTCCAGACGGTTTGGCTTCAGTGTATGGATCTGCTTTAACCGTTCGCGTACTTTGACGCATTTCCATGCTGAAACAGGATCGACAAATACAGGTGCGTCGGCGGCGTTATCCAGGAGCCAGATCAGCGCCTCTTCACTGATATTACAGTCTGCGACAATGACCTTTGCCCCTTGAATAAAATCACGGTGCTGTGAGAGGAACTCCGCTGAAATACAGTTGCTAATATTCATATCATTTATAGCAACCAGCATTTCGCCGGTATTATCGAGTAGAGATAAATAACTTGAGGTATTTTCCCCTGGCACAATAAGGCATTTATCGACATAAACACCGGACTGATTAGTTTGTGTCAGGAGCGATTGACCATAAAAATCACTTCCTACGGCGCTCAGTAGCCAGGATTTTTTCCCCAGCAACGCCAGGTTTTGTGAAATATTGCACCCTACGCCACCGGGGGTAAATTTTATTTTCCCAGGATTTGAATCCGCATAATTTAATGATCCATGTGAATATCCGGCGACATCAATATTAGCCGAACCTATAATTACGACATATTCCTTTTCGCGCATAGCACGTCCTCTGGTAAAAAATTACCAACCCTGTCAATCCACAAGAATATAGGTACTGCAAAGACCGTTTAAACATATGTTCATATTTAAACATGTGCTCATAGTATGCTTGTTTTACTTAAAGTAAATTACTGCCAGAGGGGCAAAATGAGCAGATTTGAGCAGGCTCACAAAACTCTATTATTGGCGGTTTTAGAAAAAGCGAAGAAATTGTGAAGTAATGCACAGAACTGAAACAATAAAAAAGGGCAGAAATTAATCTGCCCTTGAGAAAATGACGTTGCTGTTTGATGAGAGGTTCAGGTTTCTATTTGAAGTAAAAACCATTTAAATTCATAGAATTAATTTCAAACACTTTTCACTTATCTTGCGGTCATCAACGGATACAGGGCAGAAAATTCCTGCCCTGCAGTTCACGTTTTATTATGCTGTTTTCGCTACAGCGTCCACTTCCGGACGTTTCAGGAAAGCATAGGCCAAACCTGCCACCAGCGTACCGGCAATGATTGCCACCAGGTATCCCAGAACCGGCGTAATTGCGCCAGGGATCAGCAGAACAAACAGACCACCGTGCGGTGCCATCAGTTTCGCACCAATCGCCATAGAGATTGCACCAGTCAGCGCCCCACCAACGATACAGCACGGCAGTACTCGCATCGGATCGCGGGCGGCAAACGGAATTGCACCTTCAGAAATAAAGCACAGTCCCAGAACCAGAGCCGCTTTACCGCCTTCCTGCTGCGCTTTGTCGAATTTGCGACGTGCCACCATCGTAGCCAGCCCCATTGCCAGCGGTGGCACCATACCTGCCGCCATAATCGCCGCCATCGGGCCATAGGTTTGAGTACTCAGCAGACCCACACCGAACGCGTACGCCGCTTTGTTTACCGGACCACCCATGTCAGTACACATCATTCCACCGAGGATCGCACCCAGCAGAACCGCATTCGCAGTCCCCATAGTTTGCAGCCAGTGGGTCAGGCCTTCGAGGATGCCAGCAACCGGTTTACCGATCAGGTAGATCATCGCCAGACCCACCACCAGACTGGAAACTAGCGGAATGATCAGAATCGGTTTTAGCGCCTCCATACTCTGTGGTAGTTTCAGTTGCGTACTGATTAACTTCGCAATGTAACCGGCCAGGAAACCCGCAATAATACCACCAATGAAGCCAGAACCGGTGCTGACCGCCAGCATACCGCCAATCAGACCCGGAGTAAGCCCCGGACGATCGGCAATAGAGAAGGCAATATAACCCGCCAGTACCGGAACCATCAGCGCAAAAGCTGAACCGCCGCCAATCTGCATCAGCGCCGCAGCAAGCGTCCCTTGCTCTTTAAATGCTTCAATACCAAAAGCAAAAGAAAGCGCGATACACAGACCGCCAGCAACCACCATCGGTAACATGTAAGAAACGCCCGTCAACAGGTGACGATACGCGCCTGCACTCTCTTTCTTAGCTTCAGAGCTTGCCGTTTGGGCTTTACCTGCTGGCTCGTAAGGCGTCGCTTCAGCAACCGCTTTATCCAGCTCCTGCGCCGTTTTCTTCAGCGCCAGACCGGTAGAAGTGCGGTACATGGGTTTACCGGCAAATTTTGCCAGATCGACTTCAATGTCTGCCGCCACAATCACCAAATCCGCTGCCGCCACTTCTTCAGGCGTGATGGCATTCCCCGCACCAACAGAGCCACGGGTTTCAACTTTCACCCACCAACCGCGTTTTTTCGCTTCAGTTTCAATAGCTTCAGCCGCCATAAAGGTGTGTGCCACGCCGGTTGGGCAAGCAGTAACCGCAACCACGCGTTTCGGGCCGCTGGCTGCAACCGGTGCTGTAGCAGCTACCGGCGCAGTGTAAGGTTTCGCATGACCTTTGGCTTCGCTCAGGAACAGCTCCGGATGCGCGACGGCCCGGGAAATATCGCCCAGCCAGACATTTTTACCGTTCAGCGCGCTATCGTTCGGGATGGAATCACCAAGAACAATCGCCATTTCAGCGTCGTTAGGATTATCGATGATTTCCAGTTTTGCTTTTCGCGCCGCCGCGCCCAGCAGGGTCTTCGCCATATAGGCGCGTGCCTGACCGAGATTAGCGTCAATAATCAGCAGCGTTTTCATTATGCCTCTCCTGCTGTCAGTTAAAAGGTTGTAAGTCGACGCGCGCCATCATTGCGGCCAACTGCGGACGATCGGTAATACCTACATTACTTTGACTTACCGCCAGGGCTGCAACAGCCGTCGCCAGACGCAGTGTGTGTTCACTGGATTCACGCATTAGCAAGCCATAAATCAGGCCACCAACCATAGAATCCCCTGCGCCAACGGTGCTTACGACATCGACTGACGGTGGTTTGGCGATCCATTCGCCGGAGGCATTAACCCAAAGCGCGCCTTCGGCACCCAGTGAAATTACAACATGCGCGATACCTTGTTCACGTAGCGCATGTGCAGCTTCAATGACATCTTTCATTTCAGGCAGTTTACGACCCGCCCAGATTTCCAGCTCACGGCGGTTAGGTTTCACCAGCCATGGTGCCGCTTTCAAACCAGCCACTAACGCTTCACGGCTACTATCAAAGATAATGCAAGGACACTGACTACGCAGGCGAGTCATCCAGTCGGTGAATGCTTCCGGGCTGACACCTGACGGTAAACTACCGCTGACACAGACCATATCGAACTGACCAAGCCAGCTTAAAGAATCCGTCACAAAGCGTTCCCAGTCGGCTGGAGTAACTTCGAAACCAGAGAAGTTGAGATCGGTGACTTCACCGTCTTTTTCTGTCAGCTTGACGTTAATGCGGGTACGCCCCTGGACAACCTGGAAACGGTTGGCAATGCCCAGCTCGCTGAACAGTTGCTGAAAACCGTCCTGATTGTCTTTGCCGAGGAAACCGCCAACGGTGACATCAATCCCCAGGTCTTTTAAAACTTTGGCCACGTTGATGCCTTTACCCGCTGCATGCAGACCGGTGGTTTTCACCAGGTTCACTTCGCCGCGTTCAATTTCCGGGCAGAAACCGACAAGGTCATAGGCCGGATTGAGGGTGATCGTAGCAACACGTCTGCTCATTACGCGCCCTCCCCAAGACCGGCGGCGATGGCGTCGCCAATGGCTTTCAGCGCCTGTTCAGCATCTGCTCCCTGGGCGGTAAAGCGTAGGCGATGACCTTTCTTAACGCCAAGTGCTACAACTTTCATTAGACTACGTCCATTTGCCGGTTTGCCGGTGCCATCAAGGTTTGTCACGGTAATATCACTGTTAAATTGTTTAATGGTATTGACCAGCATGGTGCCTGGGCGGGCATGCAGGCCGTGTTCATTGCGCACCACAAACTCTGCGCTTAACACGTCGTCGGTCGGCACATCATCGCTGGTCAGCAGCGCCAGCAACGTTGCTGCATCAGCTTTCAACAGACGTTCAGCCTTATTGTCGATCAGCAGGTCGCTCAGACGCTTAAGTACCGCGACTGGCTGATCGTCATTCATCGCCACACTCACCAGCATGGCTGCCGTTTCGCCTTCAACATCAAAAGCATTTGCCGCACGGCTTACCGCAATGGCGCTGCGCAGGTTGCCTTCGGCACTATCGTTCAGCCAGATCCCCTGCCCGAGGTTCAACGGCTGTTCATTGATGGCTTTGGTAACAAAAGCGGTATCAACCGCGCCCGCTTCTTTCAGACGAGCAGCATTCAGCGCCTGAAGAGTCAGCAAATCGCTGGCGACGATATCCAGCGTCAGCATTTCGTTATCAAGCTTCAACTGTTCACTCTGCTTTTCGCCCATCAGCAGTGCGCGCAGTTCTTCTGCAGTGGTGGCTGATTTCAGTTGTTCAGCAACGGAATCATCGCTCAGGACGTGCGTCAGTTGACGCAACAGCCCCAGATGTTCATCCGAGCTGGCGGCAATACCGATAGCAACATACGCCACCTGACCTTCACCCCATGTCACGCCTTCCGGGAACTGAAACACCTGAACGCCGGTTTTCAGTACCTGATCGCGGGTGTCGGTGGTGCCGTGTGGAATAGCAATACCATTGCCGAGGAACGTTGAGGTTTGCTGTTCGCGCGCCAGCATGCCATTGACGTAGCCTTCAGCGACATTACCGGCCTGCACCAGCGCCGCAGCGACCTGGCGAATCGCCTCTTCTTTGTCTCCGGCCTTTTCGCCCGGATGGATGTCCTGTACGGATAACTGGAACATAGTTCTCCTCTCTTGCTGAATTGAAACGATTCAGCTTCTATGAGAAAAAAAGCGCTAACCTGGCTTAGGGTTAAAGACAAGATCGCGCTGAAACGTTTCAAGAAAGCATAATACTTCTGTTTCAGCACGCAAGGGATGGCGCTAAATTATGTACAAAAGTTTGATGTGCTGCACATTTTTTTGCCGATAATCTGAATCGCTGATGGCGAAATTTGTTATCAACATGATCATTTCAGCAGCGTCAGCAAAGGTTCAACAAGAGTGAAATAGCATTTTGATTATTCATGGCGAGTTTGATTTCACTGACTGTTTATTTTCTGACAAGCGGCGTAAACTCCGCGTCTTCATCTTTCAGTGATCGACCAGCATGCATAATTCCCCCGCAGTCTCCAGCGCGAAATCGTTTGACCTGACATCAACGGCATTCTTAATTGTTGCCTTTCTCACCGGCATTGCAGGCGCTCTGCAAACCCCAACGCTCAGTATTTTTCTTACCGATGAGGTACACGCCCGCCCGGCAATGGTGGGATTCTTCTTTACCGGCAGCGCCGTCATCGGGATTCTGGTCAGCCAGTTTCTCGCCGGGCGCTCCGATAAGCGCGGCGATCGTAAATCACTGATTGTCTTTTGCTGCCTGTTAGGCGTGCTGGCCTGCACCCTTTTCGCCTGGAATCGCAACTACTTCATCCTGTTGTTTGTCGGCGTTTTTCTTAGCAGCTTTGGCTCTACCGCCAACCCGCAGATGTTTGCTCTTGCCCGTGAACATGCCGATAAAACCGGGCGTGAAGCAGTGATGTTCAGCTCTTTTTTGCGCGCCCAGGTTTCACTGGCATGGGTCATCGGCCCGCCGCTGGCTTATGCCTTAGCGATGGGTTTCAGCTTTACGGTGATGTATCTCAGCGCGGCGGTAGCGTTTATTGTTTGCGGCGTGATGGTGTGGCTGTTTTTACCGTCGATGCAAAAAGAGGTTCCGCTGGGCGACCGGCACGGTTGAAGCACCGCGGCGTAACCGTCGCGATACGCTATTGCTGTTTGTCATTTGTACGTTGATGTGGGGTTCAAATAGCCTGTACATCATCAACATGCCGCTATTTATTATTAACGAACTACATCTTCCAGAAAAACTGGCGGGTGTGATGATGGGGACCGCCGCCGGGCTGGAAATCCCGACGATGTTAATTGCCGGTTATTTTGCCAAACGTCTGGGTAAGCGGTTCTTGATGCGCGTAGCAGCCGTGGGTGGCATCTGTTTTTACGCAGGTATGCTGATGGCACATTCACCTGTTATTCTGTTGGGCTTACAGATGCTGAATGCTATTTTTATCGGTATTCTTGGCGGTATTGGGATGCTCTATTTTCAGGATCTGATGCCCGGCCAGGCGGGTTCAGCAACCACGCTCTATACCAATACATCACGTGTGGGCTGGATTATCGCCGGTTCAGTAGCCGGAATAGTCGCAGAGATCTGGAATTATCATGCAGTGTTCTGATTTGCGATGGTGATGATTATCGCCACCCTGTTCTGCTTACTGCGGATTAAAGATGTTTAAGGCGCGGTCAGTATTTCCAGATCGATAAGCCAGGTCATTGCCTGCTGACGCGTGTTGCCGCACATTTCTGCACTGGCTTGTAAGCCTGCGCAGACTCTCGGGCGCAGTGGCGAGGTAAAAATTTTACAGCGTTGCTGTTCATCGAGCTGAATGCAGGGTGTATTGGCGGGCTTGCCATCTGGCATACCCGGAATAGGGCTGGAGATTGAGGGGGCGGTACAACACGCCCCGCAATCCGGACGGCATTCCATACATTGTTCTCTTCAGGTTAACCACCGGATTGATGAGCGCGCACAGTACCACCTTTTTTGCACCAGCAAAAGTGCGAATACCTCTTGCCTGAAATGGCCGTCGCGAGTAGTTTGTCGCGATATTTTTGACATTTTCGACTACAGGAATTTTTCGATGCCAAGAGCGAACGAAATTAAAAAAGGTATGGTTCTGAATTACAACGGCAAATTGCTGCTGGTTAAGGATATTGATATTCAGTCCCCCACTGCCCGCGGTGCCGCTACGCTGTACAAAATGCGCTTTTCTGATGTCCGTACCGGGCTGAAAGTAGAAGAGCGTTTCAAAGGTGATGATATCGTTGACACCGTGACGCTGACCCGCCGCTATGTTGACTTCTCCTACGTTGATGGCAACGAATATGTCTTTATGGATAAAGAGGACTATACCCCGTATACCTTCACGAAAGATCAGATTGAAGAAGAACTGCTGTTTATGCCGGAAGGCGGTATGCCTGACATGCAGGTTTTGACCTGGGACGGCCAACTGCTGGCACTTGAACTGCCGCAGACCGTTGATCTGGAAATCGTTGAAACCGCACCAGGCATTAAAGGTGCTTCTGCCAGCGCACGTAACAAACCGGCAACATTAAGCACCGGTCTGGTGATTCAGGTGCCAGAATACTTAAGCCCGGGCGAAAAAATCCGTATCCATATCGAAGAACGCCGTTACATGGGGCGTGCTGACTAACTTCAGCCACATTCAAAAAGGGACTGCTCAGGCTGTAATGCCGATCAGTTAAGGATCAGTTGACCGATCCAGTGGCTGTGTAAGAATCCGGAAACGCTCACTCGTTTCCGGATTTTTTTATGCTCATTGGACAGGCACTTGATTTGGTATCCCGTTACGATTCTCTGCGTAACCCACTGACTTCTCTGGGGGATTACCTCGACCCCGAACTCATCTCTCGTTGCCTTGCCGAATCAGGTACTGTAACGCTACGCAAGCGCCGTCTTCCCCTCGAAATGATGGTCTGGTGTATTGTTGGCATGGCGCTTGAGCGTAAAGAACCTCTTCACCAGATTGTGAATCGCCTGGACATCATGCTACCGGGCAATCGCCCCTTCGTTGCCCCCAGTGCCGTTATTCAGGCTCGCCAGCGCCTGGGAAGTGAGGCTGTCCGCCGCGTGTTCACGAAAACAGCGCAGCTCTGGCATAACGCCACGCCGCATCCGCACTGGTGCGGCCTGACCCTGCTGGCCATCGATGGTGTGTTCTGGCGCACACCGGATACACCAGAGAACGATGCAGCCTTCCCCCGCCAGACACATGCCGGGAACCCGGCGCTCTACCCGCAGGTCAAAATGGTCTGCCAGATGGAACTGACCAGCCATCTGCTGACGGCTGCAGCCTTCGGCACGATGAAGAACAGCGAAAATGAGCTTGCTGAGCAACTTATAGAACAAACCGGCGATAACACCCTGACGTTAATGGATAAAGGTTATTACTCACTGGGACTGTTAAATGCCTGGAGCCAGGCGGGAGAACACCGCCACTGGATGATCCCTCTCAGAAAGGGAGCGCAATATGAAGAGATCAGAAAACTGGGTAAAGGCGATCATCTGGTGAAGCTGAAAACCAGCCCGCAGGCACGAAAAAAGTGGCCGGGGCTGGGAAATGAGGTGACAGCCCGCCTGCTGACCGTGACGCGCAAAGGAAAAGTCTGCCATCTGCTGACGTCGATGACGGACGCCATGCGCTTCCCCGGAGGAGAAATGGCGGATCTGTACAGTCATCGCTGGGAAATCGAACTGGGATACAGGGAGATAAAACAGACGATGCAACTGAGCAGGCTGACGCTGAGAAGTAAAAAGCCGGAGCTTGTGGAGCAAGAGCTGTGGGGTGTCTTACTGGCTTATAATCTGGTGAGATATCAGATGATTAAAATGGCAGAACATCTGAAAGGTTACTGGCCGAATCAACTGAGTTTCTCAGAATCATGCGGAATGGTGATGAGAATGCTGATGACATTGCAGGGCGCTTCACCGGGACGTATACCGGAGCTGATGCGCGATCTTGCAAGTATGGGACAACTTGTGAAATTACCGACAAGAAGGGAAAGAGCCTTCCCGAGAGTGGTAAAGGAGAGGCCCTGGAAATCCCCCACAGCCCCGAAAAAGAGCCAGTCAGTTGCTTAACTGACTGGCATTACAGCTGAGGTCTATTTATATACTTTTGGTGCCGAAGGCCGGACTCGAACCGGCACGTATTTCTACGGTTGATTTTGAATCAACTGCGTCTACCGATTTCGCCACTTCGGCACTGAAGAGGTATGCGGAAAACGTTGTGGATTATACCTGTCACGCGCCGCCATGCAAGCGTCAGCTTGCACCCACCTTGCTAAGTGCTGAAAATTTCAGCACTATTCTCAGTAATGTGTAACCTTTGTCACACTCCAGGCCTCCCGCCCGACCATACTCTACACTTCCCGGGAAATATCAGAGAAGGGCAAAAGCATGTCGATGATAAAAAGCTATGCTGCAAAAGAGGCTGGCGGGGAACTGGAGCTCTATGAGTACGATCCCGGTGAACTGAAGCCACAAGACGGCGAAGTACAGGTGGATTACTGCGGGATTTGCCATTCTGGCCTGTCGATGCTCGACAACAAGTGGGGATTCTCACAGTACCCACTGGTTGCCTGTCATGAAGTGATTGGTCGCGTGGTTGCGCTGGGTAGCGCCGCGTAAGATAAAGGTTTGCAAATCAGTCAGCGTGTCGACCTCTGATCGCTCTGCCGGGTCACTTCTACCGGCCTTTAAGATATCTCGCAATTGGCTGAATTTAGTGGTGAAAAGCGCTCAACCGTGTCTATACTCCAGGCAGGGAACTGGAGGAAATCTCATGAGCGAACCGCGTTTAATTGCCCGCACGCCGGACACAGAACTGTTTTTACTACCCGCTATGGCTAACCGTCACGGACTGATTACTGGCGCAACAGGGACAGGTAAAACTGTCACGCTGCAAAAACTGGCGGAATCTCTGTCAGAAATCGGCGTTCCGGTATTTATGGCCGATGTAAAAGGTGATTTGACCGGGGTTGCGGCAGAAGGTACTACCTCGGAAAAACTGCTCGCTCGGTTGAAAAATATCGGCGTCAACGACTGGCAGCCACATGCGAATCCAGTAGTTGTGTGGGATATTTTTGGTGAGAAAGGTCATCCAGTACGGGCAACGGTCTCGGATCTGGGACCGCTGTTGCTTGCACGGCTGTTAAATCTCAACGACGTGCAATCCGGCGTGCTGAATATCATCTTCCGTATTGCCGACGATCAGGGACTATTGTTACTCGACTTTAAAGATCTCCGGGCGATTACCCAATATATCGGTGATAACGCCAAATCATTCCAGAATCAGTACGGTAATATCAGTAGCGCATCGGTTGGCGCCATCCAGCGCGGATTACTGACGCTGGAACAGCAAGGGGCGACGCATTTCTTTGGTGAGCCGATGCTGGATATCAAAGACTGGATGCGTACCGATGCCAACGGTAAAGGTGTTATCAATATTCTTAGCGCCGAAAAGCTCTACCAGATGCCAAAACTGTACGCCGCCAGCCTGCTGTGGATGCTTTCTGAGTTGTATGAGCAACTGCCAGAAGCAGGCGATTTGGATAAACCGAAACTGGTATTTTTCTTCGACGAAGCGCATCTGCTGTTCAACGATGCACCGCAGGTGTTGCTGGATAAGATTGAACAGGTAATAAGACTTATCCGCTCGAAAGGTGTGGGCGTCTGGTTTGTTTCGCAAAACCCGTCTGATATCCCTGACAACGTGCTTGGGCAGTTGGGAAATCGCGTTCAGCACGCTCTGCGCGCCTTCACGCCGAAAGACCAGAAAGCGGTGAAGACGGCGGCGCAAACCATGCGTCCCAATCCGGCATTTGATACGGAAAAGGCGATTCAGGAACTAGGAACCGGCGAAGCGTTGATCTCTTTTCTGGATGCGAAAGGAAGTCCTTCTGTGGTAGAGCGTGCGATGGTGATCGCGCCTTGTTCACGGATGGGGCCGGTAACGGAAGATGAGCGTAACGGCCTGATTAATCACTCTCCGGTGTATGGCAAGTATGAAGATGACGTAGACCGGGAATCCGCCTATGAGATGCTGCAAAAAGGTGTGCAGGCCAGTACCGAACAGCAAAATAACCCTCCTGCCAAAGGGAAAGAGATAAGTGAAGATGACGGTATTCTGGGTGGGTTGAAGGATATTTTGTTTGGCACTACCGGACCGCGCGGCGGGAAGAAAGATGGCGTGGTACAGACTATGGCGAAAAGCGCCGCCCGTCAGGTGACGAACCAGATTATACGCGGGGTGCTGGGGAGTTTGCTGGGGGGAAGAAGAAGGTAAGTCAGGTGCGATTTATCTTCGCCTGATGCGGCGCTGGCGGGTCTTATCAGGCCTACGCCACTGCAATATATTGATTTTTCAGGCATGAACGAAACACACTTTGCTGACAATAATAAAGGGAGCTTATGCTCTAATGCCAGTGAGCCTGTACATAGATTTGTGTAATTGCCTGATTTTGATATGTTCAATTCAACATCAAATGAAGGTTAAATTATGGACGACAAACAATTGCAGGCTCTGGCTAACGAACTGGCCAAAAATCTCAAAACCCCTGAAGATCTCAGTCAGTTCGATCGCCTGCTCAAGAAAATCAGTGTTGAGGCTGCTCTCAACGCTGAACTGACTCACCATCTGGGACATGAAAAAAATCAGCCCAAATCGGGAACCAACTCCCGTAATGGCTATTCCACGAAAACCGTCACCACTACCGACGGGCCGATGGAATTACGTACTCCACGTGATCGTGATGGTTCCTTCGAACCACAACTGGTGAAGAAAAATCAGACCCGCATTACCGGCATGGACAACCAGATCCTGGCGCTGTATGCCAGAGGGATGACTACCCGCGAAATTACCTCAGTCTTCAAAGAAATGTACGATGCAGACGTCTCTCCGGCGCTGATATCGAAAGTCACCGATGCCGTAATCGACCTGGTTGTTGAATGGCAAAACCGTCCTCTGGATGCGATTTATCCCATTGTTTATCTTGACTGTATTGTCCTGAAAGTACGGCAGGACAGCCGGGTTATCAACAAAGCGGTGTTCCTGGCTCTGGGTATTAACCTTGATGGTCAGAAAGAGCTGCTGGGTATGTGGCTGGCCGAAAATGAAGGTGCAAAGTTCTGGCTGAATGTACTGACGGAACTGAAAAATCGCGGCCTGAACGATATCCTTATCGCCTGCGTGGACGGCCTGAAAGGCTTCCCGGAAGCGATTAATGCCGTCTACCCGGAGACGCAGATCCAGTTGTGCATAGTACACATGGTACGCAACAGCCTGCGGTTCGTGGCGTGGAAAGACTATAAAGCGGTAACCCGTGATCTGAAACAGGTTTACCGCGCAGCCACGGAAGAAGGCGCGTTGCAGGCGCTGGATGCGTTCGGGAAGGAATGGGATGCACGGTACCCGCAGATAAGTCGCAACTGGCGGGCAAACTGGCCGAATATTGCCACCTTCTTCGTGTACCCGGAGGCGATCCGCAAGGTTATCTACACCACTAACGCAATCGAATCGCTGAATAGCGTCATCAGACATGCGATAAAGAAACGGAAAGTGTTCCCGACAGATGAATCGGTGAAAAAAGTGGTGTGGCTGGCTATCCAGTCAGCCTCACAGAAATGGACGATGCCACTTCAGGACTGGCGGATAGCCATGAGTCGCTTTATTATCGAATTCGGTGACCGCCTTGACGGTCACTTCTGAGAAAGGCATTTACACAGAATGATGGACAGGCTCGAGGCCCTGGAAATACCCCACAGCCCCGAAAAAGAGCCAGTCAGTTGCTTAACTGACTGGCATTACTGCTCAGGCTGTCCCTTTTTTAATTTATTATACCAATCTGCTATTTTGTGCTTACTGAACGCCTTCCGCCCGTAAAATTTACTCGTTGATTGATCGCCCTCACACTTCATTGCATTAACAATCCAGACCAATTTCAATTGCTGTCATATAACTTTACACTGCCATTGTTAATTAATCGTTACTGAGACGTGACCTCTATGAATACTATTGCCTCCGTTACGCTCCCCCATCACGTACACACTCCATGCTACGATCGCCAGCAATTGAAATCCCGTATCGTTCATTTTGGCTTTGGAGCCTTTCACCGCGCACATCAGGCATTATTAACCGATCGTGTGCTGAATGCGCAGGGTGGCGACTGGGGAATTTGTGAAATCAGCCTGTTCAGCGGTGAGCAATTGATGAGCCAGCTTCGCGCACAAGACCATTTATACACTGTGTTAGAGAAAGGTGCAGACGGCAATCAGGCGATTATTGTCGGTGCCGTTCACGAATGCCTGAATGCAAAACTGGATTCATTAGCAGCGATTATTGAGAAATTTTGCGAACCGCAGGTGGCGATAGTTTCCCTGACGATTACCGAAAAGGGGTATTGCATCGACCCGGCCACCGGCACGCTCGACACCAGCAATTCGCGCATTATTCACGATCTACAAACGCCGGAAGAACCTCATTCCGCACCAGGCATTCTTGTCGAAGCACTGAAACGCCGCCGTGAACGCGGCCTTGCGCCATTTACCGTGCTCTCCTGCGACAATATTCCCGACAATGGCCATGTGGTGAAAAATGCGGTGTTGGGAATGGCAGAAAAACGCTCACCAGAACTCACCGAATGGATAAAAGAACACGTCAGCTTTCCGGGAACGATGGTTGATCGCATTGTTCCGGCAGCAACCGACGAATCGCTGGCGGAAATTAGCCAGCATCTGGCCGTGAATGATCCCTGTGCGATTAGCTGCGAACCGTTTATCCAGTGGGTAGTGGAAGATCACTTCGTTGCAGGACGTCCAGCCTGGGAAGTCGCAGGTGTACAACTGGTGGATGATGTTTTGCCCTGGGAGGAGATGAAACTGCGCATGCTTAATGGCAGCCACTCTTTTCTCGCTTATCTGGGTTATCTCGCAGGGTTTGCCCATATCAGTGATTGCATGCATGACCGCGCATTTCGCCATGCCGCCAGAACGTTAATGCTGGATGAGCAAGCGCCGACGCTACGGATTAAAAATGTCGATTTGACGCAATATGCGGATAAGTTAATTGAACGTTTTGCCAATCCCGCACTGAAACATAAAACCTGGCAAATCGCGATGGATGGCAGTCAGAAATTACCGCAACGCATGCTGGCGAGCATTCGCATTCATCTGGCGCGCGAAACAAACTGGCCGTTACTGGCGTTAGGAGTCGCAGGCTGGATGCGCTATGTGAGCGGCGTTGATGATGCCGGAAATGCCATTGATGTTCGCGATCCGCTCAGCGATAAAATTCGCGATCTGGTTGCGGAAAGTAGCAGTGAACAACGCGTTAGCGCCCTGCTTTCTCTGCGTGAAGTTTTCGGTGATGACCTGCCCAATAACCCGCATTTTGTGCAGACAATCAAAAATGCCTGGCAACAAATAGCGCAGTTTGGAGCGCATCAGGCACTGTTAAATACCCTCAAAATTTAACGATTTCTGCGGTTAAGGTGGACGGAGGCATGCTTCGTCCGCTCCTTCTCTTTTCCAGCTTTTTTAGCCAGGATTAACGCACAGTTAACTAATCTGATTATTGCGGAGCCGTTGTGACCAGGACCAACCTCATCACCGGTTTTCTCGGCAGCGGGAAAACGACGTCAATTCTTCATCTATTAGCCCACAAAGATCCGCAAGAAAAATGGGCGGTGCTGGTTAATGAATTTGGTGAAGTCGGGATAGATGGTGCTTTGCTCGCTGACAGCGGTGCATTACTAAAAGAGATCCCCGGCGGCTGCATGTGCTGCGTTAATGGCTTACCGATGCAGGTGGGGCTGAATACCTTACTGCGCCAGGGAAAACCAGACCGCTTGCTGATAGAGCCTACAGGGCTGGGCCATCCAAAACAGATCCTCGATCTGTTAACCGCTCCGGTTTATGAACCGTGGATCGATCTGCGCGCCACGTTATGTATTCTCGATCCTCGCCTGCTGCTGGATGAAAAAAGCGTCAATAATGAAAATTTCCGTGACCAGTTGGCTGCCGCAGACATTATTGTCGCCAATAAATCCGACCGAGCGACGTCCGAAAGCGAGCAAGCGTTGCAACGCTGGTGGCAACAAAATGGTGGCGATCGGCAATTAATTCACAGCGAACATGGGCAAATTGATGGTCATCTTCTGGATTTACCCCGTCGCAATTTAATCAAATTACCCGCCAGCGCCGCCCATTCACATCAGCACACCGTGAAAAAAGGGTTAGCCGCGTTAAGCCTGCCAGAGCATCAACGCTGGCGTCGCAGTCTCAACAGCGGACAAGGGCATCAGGCCTGCGGTTGGATATTCGATGCTGATACGGTGTTCGACACCGTTGGCATTCTGGAATGGGCGCGGCTTGCACCAGTGGAACGCGTGAAAGGCGTGATGCGTATTCCTGAAGGACTGGTGCGAATCAACCGTCAGGGCGATGACTTGCACATTGAAACGCAAAACGTGGCACCACCGGACAGTCGCGTTGAGCTGATTTCCAGCAGCGAAACTGACTGGAATGCCTTACAGAGCGCGCTGTTGAAGCTTCGTTTAGTGACCAACGCGTAAGGTTGCTTGCGTTTTTCAGTAAGATGATTAGAGAAAATATGATTAAAAATTTGCCGCAAATAGCGTTGTTAAACGTTGTCGGCCTCGCGCTGTTTCTTTCCTGGTACATTCCCGTCAATCATGGATTCTGGTTGCCGATTGACGCGGATATTTTCTATTTTTTTAATCAGAAACTGGTCGAAAGCAAGGCTTTTTTATGGCTGGTCGCATTGACCAATAATCGCGCTTTTGACGGCTGTTCACTGCTGGCAATGGGACTGCTGATGCTGAGTTTCTGGCTGAAAGAAAGCGCCTCCGGCAGACGCCATATCATGATTATCGGTCTCGTCATGCTGTTAACCGCAGTGGTATTAAACCAGTTGGGCCAGGCATTAATTCCGGTAAAGCGAGCCAGCCCGACATTAACATTTGCGAATATTAACCGCGTCAGCGAACTGTTATCTGTGCCAACAAAAGATGCCTCGCGAGATAGTTTTCCTGGCGATCATGGCATGATGTTGCTTATTTTTTCTGCATTCATGTGGCGTTATTTCGGAAAAGTCGCAGGCGTCATCGCCCTTATTATTTTTGTGGTATTTGCATTTCCCAGAGTGATGATTGGCGCACACTGTTTTACCGATATCATTGTCGGTTCCCTGACTGTGATATTGATTGGTTTGCCCTGGTGGTTGATGACGCCATTAAGTGATCGATTAATCACCTTCTTTGACAAATCATTGCCAGGAAAAAGAAAACATTCCTAAAACAAATAACTCACAGTAATTAACATCATCAGGTTTATTTTCATAGACCGGATAATCCTGATGATGCACTGCGTTGCTTTCGTTCATCGAGTAAAATAGTCATTCTCTAACTAAATGAATGGATTGCATGCTTTTTGCTCAATCGTTCTTTAATTGACCAATCCCAGTTATTAACTTTCTGTATCACTTTTTCTTATAAAAAATCATGTAAAACCCCTCGCCAAGACCACGCCAATCGGGTAATCTCGAACTCGTTTTGCCTCGGCGGTAAATTATCCTCACAGCATATAATTTTGTGCGTTAGTCCACAGATTTGGCCTTAGGGAATTGTTTCAACATGCCCAGGTAATTAGTCTCGTCTCGCTTGGCATTTTTTTATAACGATATTTGTCGTTAAGGACTTCAAGGGAAAACAAACAACATGGTCAAATCTCAACCGATTTTGAGATATATCTTGCGCGGCATTCCCGCGATTGCAGTAGCGGTTCTGCTTTCTGCATGTAGTGCAAACAACACCGCAAAGAATATGCATCCTGAGACACGTGCAGTGGGTAGTGAAACATCATCACTGCAAGCTTCTCAGGATGAATTTGAAAACCTGGTTCGTAATGTCGACGTAAAATCGCGAATTATGGATCAGTATGCTGACTGGAAAGGCGTGCGTTATCGTCTGGGCGGCAGCACCAAAAAAGGTATCGATTGTTCTGGTTTCGTACAGCGTACATTCCGCGAACAATTTGGCTTAGAACTCCCTCGTTCAACTTATGAACAACAGGAAATGGGCAAGTCAGTTTCCCGCAGTAATTTGCGTACAGGTGACTTAGTTCTGTTCCGTGCCGGTTCAACGGGACGCCATGTCGGTATTTATATCGGCAATAATCAGTTCGTTCATGCTTCCACCAGCAGTGGTGTTATTATTTCCAGCATGAATGAGCCGTACTGGAAAAAGCGTTACAACGAAGCACGTCGGGTTCTTAGTCGCAGCTAATAAACCGTTTGGATGCAATCCCTTGGCTATCCTGACGAGTTAACTGAAGGCACTGCTTAAGCAGTGCTTTTTTATTTTCATCCATTATAGAAAATGATGTTTCCATGCCTTGATCCAGGCTATAGTCCCGTCATTCTCTTCTACTTCAGCGTTATCGTAATCTCAGGAATATTAACGGAACTATGTTCATACGCGCTCCCTCTTCCGGACGTAAGATCCTACTTACCTGCATTATTGCGGGCGTGATGATCGCGATACTTGTCAGTTGCCTTCAGTTTTTAGTGGCCTGGCATAAACATGAAGTCAAATATGACACCTTGATTACCGACGTACAAAAATATCTCGACACCTATTTCACCGAGCTGAAGTCCACTACTGATCACCTCCAGCCACTCACCTTAGATACCTGTCAGCAAGCCAACCCTGAACTGACTGCACGTGCGGCATTCAGTATGAATGTACGAACGTTTGTGCTGGTAAAGGATAAAAAGAGTTTCTGTTCTTCTGCGACTGGTGAGATGGACATTCCGCTCAATGAACTGATTCCGGCGCTCGACATTAGTAAAAATATTGATATGGCAATGTTGCCTGGCACACCGATGGTGCCCAACAAACCCACGATCGTCATCTGGTATCGCAATCCTTTATTAAAAAATAGCGGCGTTTTTGCAGCATTGAACCTGAACCTGACGCCGTATCTTCTCTATAGCTCTCACCAGCAAGATTTCGATGGTATCGCACTCATTATTGGTAATACTGCGATATCGACCTTTACGCCGCATTTGATGAACGTCCGCGAGTTAACCGGCACGCCGGTACGTGAAACCAAAATCGCAGGCATTCCGCTGACTGTTCGACTTTATGCTAACGACTGGACATGGAGTGATGTGTGGTACGCGTTTTTACTGGGTGGAATGAGTGGAACTGTCGTTGGCCTGCTCTGCTATTACCTGATGAGCGTGCGTATGCGCCCTGGCAGAGAGATTATGATGGCCATCAAGCGTGAGCAGTTTTACGTGGTGTATCAACCGGTGGTTGATGCACAAACACTGCGGGTAACGGGTCTGGAAGTGTTACTGCGCTGGCGTCATCCGGTAGTGGGTGAAATCCCCCCGGATGCCTTCATTCATTATGCCGAATCGCAAAAGATGATTGTGCCACTGACCCAGCACCTGTTTGAGCTGATTGCTCGTGACGCGGCAGAATTACACAACGTACTGCCGGTGGGCGTAAAGTTTGGTATTAACATTGCGCCGGACCATTTGCACAACGAGAGCTTTAAAGCCGATATACATCGACTGCTTGCCTCCCTGCCCGCTCACCATTTCCAGATTGTGCTGGAAATTACCGAGCGCGATATGCTGAAAGAACATGAAGCGTCACAACTCTTCGCATGGCTGCATTCTGTCGGCGTGGAAATTGCCATTGATGACTTCGGCACCGGACACAGCGCGCTTATCTATTTGGAACGTTTCACGCTCGATTACCTGAAAATTGACCGCGGTTTCATCAATGCCATAGGTACGGAAACGGTCACCTCACCAGTGCTTGACGCGGTGCTGACGCTGGCGAAGCGTCTCAATATGCTGACAGTTGCTGAAGGGGTTGAAACGCCGGAACAGGCACGCTGGTTACGCGAACGTGGTGTTAATTTCCTGCAAGGTTACTGGATTAGTCGCCCTCTGCCGTTGGATGATTTTATCCGCTGGTTGGAGAAACCGCATACGCCGCAGTGGTAAGGAGTGCTTGTGTCCCTTATTATTCATAGAGAAAGCATGCCGGATTGCGGCTAATGATGAGTAAAAGGAAATCCATTGCAGATGATTGTGCGCATACTGCTGGTGTTTATCACCCTGTTCACCTTCGGTGTGCAGGCGCAGGCTATTAAGGAAAGCTATGCCTTTGCAGTACTGGGAGAACCCAGATATGCCTTTAATTTCAACAATTTTGATTATGTTAATCCTGCCGCGCCAAAAGGCGGGCAGATAACGTTATCCTCCATTGGCACCTTCGATAATTTCAACCGCTATGCACTACGCGGAAACCCCGGTGCACGTACCGAGCAGTTGTACGACACACTATTTACCACCTCCGATGACGAGCCGGGCAGTTATTACCCGCTAATTGCCGAAAGCGCGCGCTATGCCGACGATTATTCCTGGGTTGAAGTTGCTATTAATCCGCGCGCCCGTTTTCATGATGGTTCGCCCATTACTGCCCGCGATGTTGAGTTCACTTTTCAAAAGTTTATGACTGAAGGCGTGCCGCAATTTCGCCTGGTATACAAAGGCACCACAGTTAAAGCCATTGCGCCGTTAACCGTGCGCATCGAATTAGCTAAACCCGGCAAAGAAGATATGCTTAGCCTGTTTTCACTGCCGGTATTTCCAGAAAAATACTGGAAGGGTCACAAACTGAGCGACCCGCTCGCTACGCCTCCACTTGCCAGTGGTCCGTATCGCATTACGGCCTGGAAAATGGGGCAAAATATTGTCTATTCCCGCGTGAAAGATTACTGGGCGGCAAACTTACCGGTAAACCGTGGACGCTGGAATTTCGACACCATTCGCTACGATTATTACCTTGACGATAACGTCGCTTTTGAAGCATTTAAAGCTGGTGCCTTTGATTTGCGCATGGAAAACGACGCCAAAAACTGGGCCACGCGCTATACCGGTAAAAATTTCGACAAAAAATACATTATCAAAGATGAGCAAAAGAACGAATCAGCCCAGGATACACGCTGGCTGGCGTTTAATATTCAGCGCCCGGTATTCAACGATCGCCGGGTTAGGGAAGCCATCACCCTCGCCTTCGACTTTGAATGGATGAACAAGGCCTTGTTTTACAATGCCTGGAGTCGCACTAACAGCTATTTTCAGAATACCGAATACGCTGCCAGAAATTACCCCGACGCTGCGGAACTGGTGCTGTTGGCACCAATGAAAAAAGATCTACCGCCAGAGGTGTTCACACAAATCTACCAGCCGCCAGAATCCAAAGGCGATGGCTACGACCGTGATAATCTGTTAAAAGCCGACAAACTTCTCAACGAAGCAGGCTGGGTACTGAAGGGTCAGCAACGCGTTAACGCTACGACGGGTCAGCTTCTCAGCTTTGAATTATTGCTTCCAGCCAGCAGTAATAGCCAGTGGGTATTGCCGTTCCAGCACAGCCTGCAACGGCTTGGTATCAACATGGACATTCGCAAGGTGGATAACTCACAAATCACCAACCGAATGCGCAGCCGCGACTATGACATGATGCCACGCGTGTGGCGGGCGATGCCGTGGCCCAGCTCCGATTTACAGATTTCCTGGTCATCGGAATATATCAACTCTACTTATAATGCTCCCGGCGTACAAAGTCCGGTCATCGACTCGCTGATCAACCAAATTATTGCCGCCCAAGGAAATAAAGAAAAATTACTGCCGTTGGGGCGCGCCCTGGATCGCGTATTAACGTGGAATTATTACATGCTGCCGATGTGGTACATGGCGGAAGACCGTCTCGCCTGGTGGGATAAATTCTCCCGCCCGGCAGTGCGTCCCGTTTATAGTCTCGGTATTGATACCTGGTGGTATGACGTCAATAAAGCGGCCAAACTGCCGTCAGCCAGACAACAGGGAGAGTAGATGGGCGCTTACCTGATTCGCCGTCTGTTGCTGGTGATCCCAACGTTATGGGCGATTATCACCATCAACTTTTTTATCGTGCAAATTGCGCCTGGCGGTCCGGTCGACCAGGCCATCGCCGCCATTGAGTTTGGTAATGCCGGAGTATTACCAGGTGCAGGCGGCGAAGGCGTGCGTGCCAGCCATGCACAAACGGGCGTCGGCAACATCAGCGACAGCAACTACCGCGGTGGACGCGGATTGGATCCAGAAGTGATCGCAGAGATCACCCATCGCTACGGTTTCGATAAACCGATCCACGAACGTTACTTCAAAATGCTCCGGGACTACATTTGTTTTGATTTTGGCGACAGCCTGTTTCGTAGCGCCTCAGTGCTGACATTGATTAAAGACAGTCTGCCGGTTTCCATCACCCTCGGATTGTGGAGCACGCTGATTATCTATCTGGTGTCAATTCCGCTGGGTATTCGCAAAGCCGTTTATAACGGTAGTCGCTTTGATGTCTGGAGTAGCGCATTTATTATCATCGGCTACGCTATTCCGGCCTTTTTGTTTGCAATCCTGCTGATTGTCTTCTTCGCGGGCGGCAGTTATTTCGACCTGTTCCCTCTGCGCGGCCTGGTTTCCGCTAATTTTGATTCACTACCGTGGTATCAGAAAATCACCGATTATCTGTGGCACATCACGCTACCCGTGCTGGCGACGGTGATTGGCGGCTTTGCGGCGCTCACCATGCTGACAAAAAACGCCTTTCTTGATGAAGTGCGCAAGCAATATGTGGTTACCGCGCGCGCGAAAGGAGTGAGTGAGAAAAACATTCTCTGGAAACATGTGTTCCGCAACGCCATGCTGCTGGTGATTGCCGGTTTTCCAGCGACTTTCATCAGCATGTTTTTCACCGGTTCGCTGTTGATTGAGGTGATGTTTTCACTCAATGGCCTCGGTTTGCTGGGCTATGAAGCGACCGTCTCGCGCGATTATCCGGTGATGTTTGGCACCTTGTATATTTTCACCCTGATTGGCCTGCTCCTGAATATCGTCAGTGATATCAGCTATACACTGGTCGATCCTCGTATTGATTTTGAGGGACGCTAATGCCGCAACTCAGCCCCGTCAATCAGGCCCGTTGGGCGCGTTTTCGTCATAATCGTCGCGGCTACTGGTCGTTATGGATTTTCCTCTTCTTATTCAGTTTGAGTTTGTGTTCTGAACTGATCGCCAACGATAAACCGTTGCTGGTACGTTATGACGGTAGCTGGTATTTCCCGTTGCTGAAAAACTACAGTGAAAGTGATTTTGGCGGCCCGCTGGCAAGCCAGGCGGATTATCAGGATCCGTGGCTAAAACAACGACTGGAGGATAAAGGCTGGGTACTGTGGGCACCGATTCGCTTTGGTGCTACCAGTATCAATTTTGCGACCGATAAGCCCTTCCCCTCCCCACCCTCACCGCAAAACTGGCTGGGGACGGATGCCAACGGCGGCGATGTGCTGGCGCGTATTCTGTATGGCACACGGATCTCGGTTCTGTTTGGTCTGATGCTGACACTCTGTTCCAGTGTGATGGGCGTGCTGGCGGGGGCGCTGCAAGGTTATTACGGCGGAAAAGTGGATCTCTGGGGGCAGCGCTTCATTGAAGTGTGGTCGGGGATGCCGACGCTGTTTCTGATAATTCTGCTTTCCAGTGTCGTTCAACCTAACTTCTGGTGGCTGCTGGCGATTACCGTCTTGTTTGGCTGGATGAGTCTGGTGGGCGTAGTGCGTGCGGAATTTTTGCGTACCCGTAATTTCGACTACATCCGCGCAGCGCAGGCGCTTGGCGTCAACGATCGCAGTATTATCCTGCGTCATATGTTGCCAAATGCAATGGTCGCTACCCTCACCTTTTTACCGTTTATTTTATGTAGCTCGATCACCACCCTGACCTCGCTCGATTTCCTCGGCTTCGGCTTGCCACTCGGTTCACCATCGCTCGGAGAACTGCTGTTACAAGGGAAAAATAACCTTCAGGCACCGTGGCTTGGGATCACCGCCTTCTTGTCGGTGGCGATATTATTGTCATTGCTGATCTTTATTGGTGAAGCAGTCCGCGACGCATTTGATCCTAATAAGGCAGTGTAGCATGACGCAAACTCTGTTAGCGATTGAAAATTTGTCGGTGGGTTTTCGCCATCAGCAAACCGTTCGCACCGTAGTGAATGATGTTTCGCTACGCATTGAAGCTGGCGAAACGCTGGCGCTGGTGGGTGAGTCTGGCTCCGGCAAGAGCGTTACTGCGCTGTCGATTTTACGTCTTCTCCCTTCCCCGCCTGTTGAATATCTCTCTGGCGATATTCGTTTTCATGGCGAATCGCTGCTTCATGCCAGCGAGCAAACGTTGCGTGGTGTGCGGGGAAATAAGATTGCCATGATTTTCCAGGAGCCGATGGTATCGTTAAACCCATTGCATACTCTGGAAAAACAGCTTTATGAAGTGCTTTCACTGCATCGCGGGATGCGTCGGGAAGCGGCGCGTGGTGAAATCCTTAATTGCCTCGATCGCGTCGGTATCCGCCAGGCAGCAAAACGGCTGACAGACTACCCGCATCAGCTCTCCGGCGGCGAACGTCAGCGGGTGATGATTGCAATGGCGCTACTCACTCGACCGGAATTATTGATTGCTGATGAACCGACTACCGCGCTGGACGTCTCTGTCCAGGCGCAGATTTTGCAATTATTACGCGAACTGCAACATGAACTGAATATGGGCATGTTATTTATTACTCATAACCTCAGCATTGTCAGAAAACTGGCCCACCGCGTGGCAGTGATGCAAAACGGTCGCTGTGTGGAGGAAAATCGCGCCACTGCGCTCTTTGTCTCCCCCGTTCATCCTTACACGCAAAAACTACTCAACAGCGAACCGTCAGGCAATCCAGTGCCGTTGCCAGAGCCAGCCTCAACGTTGCTTGATGTTGAACAGCTTCAGGTCGCTTTCCCCATTCGTAAGGGACTCCTGAAACGCGTCGTCGATCATAACGTGGTGGTGAAAAGCGTCAGTTTTACGCTTCGGGCGGGTGAAACGCTGGGTTTAGTGGGCGAGTCCGGCTCCGGCAAAAGCACCACGGGACTGGCGTTGCTACGATTAATTGACTCTCAGGGCAGCATCGTTTTTGACGGTCAGCCATTGCAAAATCTAACTCGTCGCCAGCTATTGACCATTCGCCATCGCATTCAGGTGGTATTTCAGGATCCAAACTCCTCACTCAACCCACGACTCAACGTGTTGCAGATTATTGAGGAGGGGTTACGTGTGCATCAACCCACCCTTTCAGCCACGCAACGCGAAGAGCAAGTGAAAGCCGTAATGCAGGAAGTGGGGTTAGATCCTGAAACGCGCCACCGTTATCCGGCGGAGTTCTCGGGAGGTCAACGACAACGTATTGCGATTGCCCGAGCATTGATTCTGAAACCTTCGCTGATCATTCTTGATGAACCAACATCATCGCTCGACAAAACGGTACAGGCGCAAATATTGGCGCTATTGAAATCATTGCAACAAAAGCACCAACTAGCCTATTTGTTTATCAGCCATGATTTGCATGTTGTTCGCGCATTATGTCATCAGGTTATCGTGCTGCGACAGGGAGAAGTAGTGGAACAAGGACCGTGCGCGCGCGTGTTTGCCGCACCGCAACAGGAGTATACGCGTCAGCTACTGGCGTTGAGCTGATGCTTAAAAAGGATTGTAGTTTGAGAAAGGTTCGGCAATTGCCACACCAAAATTTTTCAGTCGACAGGTGGCGGCGAACTCATCCTGCCGATTAACAAACAGACATGGCTCACCTTCACACTCCAGTACCGAGCACGGAACTTCAATATCGCTTAATGCCTGGCTGAGTTTGTACATCACCGACCATGCGTTATCGCCATCCGGGCTAAGCAATTTAAGCGCCACCAGGCTGTTGTCACCGCACGGTCCATTTTGCGGAATCGGTTCAACTTTTGAACCTGCGAAACCAGCAGACCAACGATAGTTCTGCGGCAGTCGATGGACGATTGAGAGTTGTAATGAAGTCACTTATTTTCCCCGGAAGCACATTTAATTCACAATTTATTTACATTAATTTTAACACATCATCAACAACCCGTCTTTAAACAGATCGTAAAGATTGATGCCTCGCCTGCGTGGCCTCTATGGCTCTGATTTAAATAATATCTGCGGGCGTGGTCACGTTTGCGGGGCTATATGTACCCGTTTCTGAGATCTAACTCAACCTTTTTAACTACAATGATGTGACTTTTTACATAAATTGATTTTACATAAAACAAACAAATGACGGGGGATTGATAGATTTGTGGTTAATATGCATCAACAAAGGAAGCCTTTTAGCTTCCCTGTTGAGCAATAGTTCACCGTTTTTTGGGTCTGCTGGCGTACAAACAGAAGAGAATTGAACTGGTTGCACAGAATGCGATTGACCAAATCATCGGCCATGCGGAATTAAAGGTCGCCAGCGAAAGCAGCGCGCCAACAATTGCGCCAATGCCAAAACGAAAAGTTCCTGCAAGCGACGACGCGGTTCCCGCCATATGAGGGAACTCATCCAGAATTACCGCCATCGCGTTAGAAGACACCATCGATACGCAGCCAACAAACGCCGCCACACCCACTACCAGCGACCAGAATCCTAGCCCCAGTAATGCGCTGATGACCATCCACGCCGCCATAATAAATTGAATCCACAGCCCCGAGCGGAACATATTCAGCGCGCCAATGCGGCGAACAAAGCGACTGTTAAAAATGGTCATCACAAACAGGAAAACAATGTTTAACGCAAAGTAATAACCGAAGTTTTCCGGTGCGACATGGTTAATTTCAATGTAGACAAACGGTCCGGCGCTTAAGAACGAGAACATCCCGGCAAAGCTAAAACCGCTGGCCAACATATAACTCAGGACACGCTTATGGCGGAACAACGCGGCAAAGTTACCAATGGTGGTACGGATGTGAAACGGCTGGCGACGCTCCGGCGGCAAGGTTTCTTTGATCAGGAAGAAGATCATTGCCGAAGCCAGAATCGCCGCTACAGCGAGGATCCAGAAAATATAATGCCAGCTCAACCACACCAGCACCCAGCCGCCAACAATCGGTGCCATCAGCGGCGCGATGGTGGTCACCAGCATAACGAACGACATCATCCGCGAGAACTCTTCTTTCGGGTAAATATCGCGCATCAGGGCATTGATAACCACGCTGGCCGCTGCCACCGCCGCCGCCGCAAACACCAATGTACCACCGAGGACAACCGGCTTGCGCCCGAAGCTATCCGCCATCGGCCCGTAGATTAACTGCCCCAACGCAAACCCCAGAATATAAGTACTCAGAGTCATCTGCGTACTGCCCGCAGGCACACCAAACTGGGCAGAAATCACCGGCAGCGCAGGCAGATACATATCAATCGACAGCGGCATCAACATGGCCAGCAGGCCAAGGATAAAGACAATAGCAAACGACGAATGCTGTCGGGTGGTCACAACTGGCTCCTGAAAGTCATTAAAGTGTTAAACGACGCTGGCAATTTCTTCTTCAGTTAACGGACGATATTCACCGGGTGCTAAATCTGCATCCAGCGTAATGCCGCCAATACGTTCACGGTGCAGTTCAACCACGTGGTTACCCACAGCGGCAAACATACGTTTCACCTGATGATAACGCCCTTCACTAATGGTCAAACGAACCTGCGTTGGGGTAATCACTTCCAGCACCGCAGGCTTAGTGAGATCTTTTTCGTTATGCAGTTGTACACCTTTAGCAAATTGCTCTGCCGTGTCGTCCGCTACGGGTGATTCCAGCGTCACCAGGTACGTTTTCTCGCAATGATGACGTGGAGAAGTAATGCGGTGCGACCACTGACCATCGTCGGTCATCAGCACCAGACCGGTAGTATCGATATCCAGCCGCCCTGCCGCATGCAGTTTCCATGCTACAGGTTCATCAAGAAAATAGAGCACCGTTGGGTGATCCGGGTCATCCGTGGAACAAACATAGCCCTGAGGCTTATTGAGCATGAAGTAACGTGGGCCATGTTGCTGTACCAACGGGTTACCATCGTAAGCCACACTGTGTTCAGGAAGCAGTTTAAACGCTGCATTGCGGACGATTTCGCCATCGACGGTGACACGAGTGCCGCGGATTTCACGCCCGGCAATAGCACGGCTAACGCCGAGTTGCTGTGCGATAAATTTATCAAGTCGCATGTGTGTGATTTTGCCTGTAAAAACGGAGGTCGGGCATTGACCCGAAAATCTGAACTGTTGTCTGCCCAGTATAGCGGTCTAATAACTTCCCTCAAGGGAAAAAGATCCGTGGCATACTATTAGCAGAATAATCTACCTACGCGAGACCATGATTTTTACACTCCGTCCATATCAGCAAGAAGCCGTGGATGCCACGCTCAACCATTTTCGTCGTCATAAAACTCCTGCCGTTATCGTACTCCCTACCGGTGCGGGTAAAAGTCTGGTGATAGCGGAACTGGCACGGCTGGCGCGTGGTCGCGTGCTGGTGCTGGCACACGTCAAAGAACTGGTAGCGCAAAACCATGCAAAATATCAGGCGCTGGGGCTGGAAGCGGATATTTTTGCTGCCGGACTAAAGCGCAAAGAGAGCCACGGTAAAGTAGTATTTGGCAGCGTACAGTCGGTCGCCCGCAATCTCGACGCCTTTCAGAGTGAATTTTCACTGTTGATTGTCGATGAATGCCATCGTATTGGCGACGACGAAGAGAGCCAGTATCAGCAAATCCTTACTCACCTGACAAAAGTGAATCCCCACTTACGCCTGCTGGGGCTGACTGCCACGCCCTTTCGGCTGGGGAAAGGCTGGATCTATCAGTTTCATTATCACGGCATGGTACGCGGCGACGAGAAAGCCCTTTTCCGGGACTGCATTTATGAGTTACCGCTGCGCTATATGATTAAACACGGTTATCTGACACCACCGGAACGGCTGGATATGCCGGTAGTGCAATATGATTTCAGCCGCTTACAGGCACAGAGCAACGGGCTGTTCAGCGAAGCTGATCTCAACCGCGAGCTGAAAAAACAGCAACGCATTACGCCACACATTATTAGCCAGATTATGGAGTTCGCCGCAACGCGCAAAGGGGTGATGATTTTCGCCGCGACGGTCGAACACGCAAAAGAGATCGTTGGTCTACTGCCCGCCGAAGATGCCGCGCTTATTACCGGCGACACGCCCGGCGCTGAACGTGATGTATTAATTGAAGATTTTAAAGCCCAGCGTTTTCGCTACCTGGTCAACGTTGCGGTACTGACCACCGGATTTGACGCGCCACATGTCGATCTTATCGCCATTCTGCGCCCTACCGAATCGGTAAGTCTTTACCAACAAATTGTCGGGCGTGGTCTGCGTCTGGCTCCGGGTAAGACAGATTGCTTAATTCTTGATTATGCAGGTAACCCTCACGATCTCTACGCCCCGGAAGTAGGTACGCCGAAAGGCAAAAGTGACAACGTCCCGGTGCAGGTTTTCTGCCCTGCCTGCGGCTTTGCCAACACGTTTTGGGGCAAAACAACCGCCGACGGCACATTGATTGAACACTTTGGTCGCCGTTGTCAGGGATGGTTCGAAGATGACGACGGGCATCGCGAACAGTGTGATTTTCGCTTCCGCTTTAAAAACTGCCCCCAGTGCAATGCAGAAAATGACATTGCCGCGCGCCGCTGCCGCGAGTGCGACACCATTCTGGTTGATCCGGATGATATGTTAAAAGCGGCGCTACGGTTGAAAGATGCTCTGGTGCTACGCTGTAGCGGCATGTCTTTACAGCATGGGCACGATGAAAAAGGCGAATGGCTGAAAATCACCTATTACGATGAAGATGGTGCTGATGTGAGTGAGCGCTTCCGTCTGCAAACACCCGCCCAGCGAACCGCCTTCGAGCAGCTTTTTATCCGCCCGCATACGCGCACACCGGGCATCCCTCTGCGCTGGATAACCGCCGCCGATATCCTCGCCCAGCAAGCGTTGCTGCGCCACCCGGATTTTGTCGTTGCACGAATGAAAGGCCAGTACTGGCAGGTTCGTGAAAAAGTGTTCGATTACGAAGGCCGTTTTCGTCGGGCGCACGAATTACGCGGTTAATGGTAGTTTTGATTGATGTGAAAGGCGTTTGAGTATAGAATCTCGCCCGCTTTTGCATACGCAAAGCAGATCACTTACCTGTTGCTGGGTCGCCTGTAGCAGGAATCAATTAAGAGAGAAAGAAATGTTTACTATCAACGCAGAAGTACGTAAAGAGCAGGGTAAGGGTGCGAGCCGCCGCCTGCGTGCCGCTAACAAATTCCCGGCAATCATCTACGGTGGCAACGAAGCGCCGCTGGCAATTGAGCTGGATCACGACAAAGTCATGAACATGCAAGTTAAAGCTGAATTTTACAGCGAAGTTCTGACCATCGTTGTTGACGGTAAAGAAATCAAAGTTAAAGCTCAGGATGTACAGCGTCACCCGTACAAACCGAAGCTGCAGCACATCGACTTCGTTCGCGCTTAATTGCTGAATAAGTTGTAAGAAACCCCGCTCCGGCGGGGTTTTTTGTATCTGCAGATTATGCCTGATGCGACGCTGCTCGTCTTATAAGGCCTACGGTATGGTTGTTTTTTGTCGGCCAGATAAAGCGTTCACACCGTATCTGGCATTCATAACACCAAACCGATTAATTGCTGCCAGAAGTCCGGCGCTGCAATTGATCGCGCAGATTCGGCGGTGTGCCCTTAATGGTCAGTGTATCGGTCGCCGGATCCCAAAAAATCCGTTCACCTAACAGCATCGCATCAAAGTTAATGGTCAAGCCACCGCCGCTACCGGCAAACTTCGTCAACTGACGCAGTGTGCTGCGGTCTGCCGGGAAGCTCTCTTCCAGTTCATACCCTTTTTCAGCCGCAAATTCCGTGAAGCTCACTTCGCTGACGCCCGCCAGCTCTTTTGACAGCGATTCCAGCTCGATTTCTTCGCCCGCCTGCAATTGCTCATTACAGTAGCTATAAACCTGCTGGCGAACATTTTGCCGTTCTGCTTTATCCAGTTGCGCTTCGGCAGTGAAATCATCAACCGCCTGCAACAAACCGCGGTTTTGCGCTTTCGCATTCAACCCTTCGCTGGCACCGAGGAAGTCCATAAAGAAATCAGCCACTTTGCGCCCTACTCGTCCTTTCAGGAAAGTCAGATAACGGGTCGATTCTGGGTTAGTTTCCCACTCGGTCAAATCGATACGCGCCACAATATCCGCATGATTGATATCAAGATAATGGGTCGGGTTGATGTCGAGGTTTTCGTTAACGCGCATACTGCTTAAATTGTTCAGCACGCAAATCAGCAGATACTCCACAGCCAGATAACGGTAGTGGCAAAACAGCACAAAACCGCCGTCAGCAAAGGGGTATTTCGCCAGCTCGTCACGCAGGCGACCTGTTGCCGCGCGGCTAAATGCCAGAAAATCTTCTTCGCCCTGGCGCTGCAAACGTAACGCCTGCGCCAGTTCACTCTCTTCGTTGAACAAGCCGTAGGCTTTATTTTTAGCGCTATAGACCCGATGCAGTTCTGCCACCATCTCAACGACGGTTTCCGTCGGCTCCAGCAATGAATCGCGCAACACCAGCTCAAGGTTCTGCTCATCACGCTTGATAAGCTGGTGCAGAGCAATCTGGTTGATATCCAGACTCATGATAAACTCTCCTTTAAGACCGGGCGGTATTCAATCACCGCCGGTAAAGCGACGCAATAAAAGATGGCAGCCATTTTACAGAAGGCAGCGTAACGCGAATGATTTAAAGTATAAAAAAGCAGAAAAAAAACCGTTGCTACGGTAATATGTTGCCCTTTCATCAACTAACTGATTTCGATTTATGCCACAAATTTCCCGCTACAGTGATGAACAGGTTGAACAATTGCTCGCAGAGCTGCTCAACGTACTGGAAAAACATAAGGCTCCGACCGACCTTTCCCTGATGGTGTTAGGCAACATGGTCACTAACCTTATCAATACCAGCATTGCCCCGGCTCAACGCCAGGCGATTGCCAACTCTTTTGCCCGCGCCTTGCAGTCCTCGATCAACGAAGACAAAGCGCACTAAGGGAAACAGATAACAGGTTATGGTAACTCATCATCAGCGCTACCGTGAAAAAGTCTCCCAAATGGTCAGTTGGGGGCACTGGTTTGCACTGTTCAATATTCTGCTTTCACTCGTCATAGGCAGCCGTTACCTGTTTATCGCTGACTGGCCGACAACACTTGCTGGTCGTATTTATTCCTACGTAAGCATTATCGGCCATTTCAGCTTCCTGGTGTTCGCCACCTACTTGCTGATCCTCTTCCCGCTGACCTTTATCATCGGCTCCCAGAGGCTGATGAGGTTTTTATCCGTCATTCTGGCAACGGCGGGAATGACGCTGTTACTGATCGACAGCGAAGTCTTTACTCGTTTCCATCTCCATCTTAATCCCATCGTCTGGCAGTTGGTTATCAACCCGGACGAGAATGAGATGGCGCGCGACTGGCAACTGATGTTCATCAGCGTGCCGGTTATTTTATTGCTTGAACTGGTGTTTGCGACGTGGAGTTGGCAAAAGCTGCGCAGCCTGACACGTCGTCGGCGCTTCGCCCGTCCGCTGGCCGCATTCTTATTTATCGCCTTTATCGCCTCGCACGTGGTGTATATCTGGGCCGATGCCAATTTCTATCGCCCAATCACCATGCAGCGCGCCAATCTGCCGCTTTCGTATCCGATGACGGCACGACGTTTTCTTGAGAAGCATGGCCTGCTTGATGCACAGGAGTATCAACGCCGTCTTATTGAGCAAGGCAATCCGGACGCCGTTTCCGTACAGTATCCGTTAAGCGAACTGCGCTACCGCGATATGGGCACCGGACAGAACGTCTTGCTGATTACTGTCGATGGCCTGAACTATTCACGCTATGAGAAACAGATGCCTGCACTGGCGGGTTTTGCCGAGCAAAATATTTCATTCACACGCCATATGAGTTCGGGCAACACCACCGACAACGGCATCTTTGGCCTGTTCTATGGCATCTCGCCAAGTTATATGGATGGCATTCTGTCGACCCGCACGCCTGCGGCGTTAATTACCGCGCTTAACCAGCAAGGCTATCAGCTTGGGTTATTCTCATCCGATGGCTTTACCAGCCCGTTGTATCGCCAGGCATTGTTGTCAGACTTCTCAATGCCAAGCGTTCGCACGCAATCCGATGCTCAGACCGCCACGCAGTGGATCAACTGGCTGAGCCGCTACGCGCAAGAAGATAATCGCTGGTTCTCATGGGTATCTTTCAATGGCACCAACATTGACGATAGCAACCAGCAAGCATTTACCCATAAATATAGCCGGGCAGCAGGCAATGTTGATGAGCAGATCAACCGCGTGTTAAATGCGCTGCGTGATTCTGGCAAGCTGGACAATACGGTGGTGATTATTACTGCCGGTCGGGGTATTCCACTGAGCGAAGAGGAAGAAACCTTTGACTGGTCCCACGGTCATCTTCAGGTGCCGTTAGTGATCCACTGGCCGGGCACACCGGCGCAGCGTATTAATACCCTGACCGATCATACCGATCTAATGACCACGTTGATGCAACGCCTGCTGCACGTCAGTACGCCTGCCAGCGAATATTCGCAAGGTCAGGATTTGTTCAATCCTGAACGCCGTCATTATTGGGTTACCGCAGCGGATAACGATACGCTGGCAATCACCACGCCAAAAATGACGCTGGTGCTGAACAATAATGGTAAATACCGCACTTACAACTTACATGGTGAAAGAGTGAAAGACGAAAAACCACAGTTAAGTTTGTTATTGCAGGTGCTGACAGACGAGAAGCGTTTCATCGCTAACTGATTAATTATAAATCAGTTAGCAAAATATCTTACTTGCAATCGGTGTGGAAAACGGTAGTATTAGCAGCCACGAGTCGGCACGTAGCGCAGCCTGGTAGCGCACCGTCATGGGGTGTCGGGGGTCGGAGGTTCAAATCCTCTCGTGCCGACCAAAATTCCCTTAAGAACCAGCCTGTTATGGCTGGTTTTTTTATATCTACACGTTGTCCCGCAACCCACACTTGCAGTTTTACTACATGCCCATACATAAAATGGGGTAACATTCACGCGCCTGGTAGCGTTTCCAACGCTACGCTCAAACATAATGATTCTAATAAAACCTCAGGAGACTACTATGCCTGAAGCAACGCCTTTTCAGGTGCTGATTGTGGATGATCATCCACTTATGCGACGCGGTGTTCGTCAGTTACTGGAACTTGATCCTGGCTTTGAAGTGGTCGCTGAAGCGGGCGACGGCGCAAGTGCTATCGATCTGGCGAATCGACTGGATATCGACGTGATCTTGTTGGATCTGAATATGAAAGGCATGAGTGGCCTGGATACCCTCAATGCCTTGCGCAGGGATGGCGTTACCGCGCAAATTATTATTCTGACCGTTTCAGATGCCTCCAGTGATGTGTTTGCGTTGATAGACGCAGGCGCTGACGGAACTGTTGTTCCTGAGCTTCATCCTTAAACTTCAACACGTCGATGGTCGCCAGTGCCGAGCTGGAGATCATCAGCATCAGCACGCCCAATAAAAACCTCATTGTGCGGCCTCCTTACTGTATTTCTCCCATAGCGGCTTGATTTCTTCTTGCCAGACGCGGGGATTGAGATCGCCCGCATGGCGATAGCGAATGATGCCGTTGCCGTCGATGAGGAACGTTTCTGGCGCGCCATAGACGCCCAGATCCAGCCCTAACATGCCGTCGCCGTCAAACAGACTTAACGCGTAAGGATTGCCCAGCTCTTTCAGCCAGCTAATCGCTTTCTGCCTGTCGTCTTTATAGTTCATACCGACCACGCGGATACCCTGCGCAGAAAGCTGATTCAGGTATTGATGTTCCGCACGGCAGGTCGGGCACCAGGTCGCCCAGACGTTCAGCAGCACCGGCTTGCCCTGAGTCAGCACGTCCGCCTGATAAAACTGACCTGGATTATCCAGTGATTCAAGGCGAAACTTCGGCACTGGCTTGCCAATAAGCGCCGATTCCAGATTGGTCGGATCATCTCCTTCAGCATTACGTGCCAATTGCCACAGCAACGCTGCAGCAATCGCCAGGAAGATAATCAAAGGAATTAACAATACTTTGCGCTTCATACAGCCTCCGGCGCAGTTTTTTGCGGGTTCACGCGCTTGCGATAACGAGGATCAAACAGGCACAGTAGCCCCCCCAACGCCATCATCAGTCCGCCCGCCCAGATCCAGCGAACAAACGGTTTGTAGTAAAGACGTACAGCCCACGCACCGTTTTCCAGCTCTTCACCGAGCGCCGCGTACAGGTCACGGGTGATGCCGCCATCAATTGCCGCTTCGGTCATCATCGAACCAGCGGTGTTGTAATAACGTTTTTCTGCATACAACACCGTTTCCGGTTTGCCGTCACGCGTCACGCCGATTGTCGCCACACCGCCACGCCAGTTCGGACCGCTAACGTCTTTTACGTCGCGGAATGTGAAACGATACTCATGAATATCGACGCTATCGCCAGACTTCATGCGTACGTCACGCTCAACGCTATAGTTCTGACTGAAGGCGATACCAACAATTGTCACTGCAAGCCCCAGGTGAGCCGCCACCATTCCCCAGTAGCTGAAGGTTGTTTTGGTGCCACGCGAAATACGCTGCACCGCTTCGGCAATCGCCAGCACACCAATCCAGCAGGCCATTGCCAGACCGAGTACCGTCATCGCCACGACTTTGCTTTCGAACAGCCACGGTAACAGCAACGACAACGCCAGCGTGCTAATAAAGGCGATAATCAACAAATTGCGGATTTTACGCGGACGATCGCGCCCCCAGCGCACCAGCGGGCCAACGCCAAGCAACAACGCAAACGGCACCATCAGCCAGGTAAACATGGTGTTGAAGAACGGTTCGCCAATCGAAATGCTGCCCAGCCCGAGTTGCTTATGTACCAGCGGCAGCAGCGTCCCCAGCAGTACCACCAGCATCGCGGCGACCAGCAAAACGTTGTTCGCTAACAACAGAGATTCCCGCGACCACAGCGCATTGTTTACGCGTGAGCGAACTTTGTGTCCACGCGCGGCAAACAGCAGCAGCGAACCGCCAATCACCAGCACCATAAAGGCGAGGATAAACATGCCGCGCGCCGGGTCAGACGCAAATGCATGTACCGATACCAGCACGCCGGAGCGCACAAGGAAAGTTCCCAGCAGACACAACGAGAAGGCACTGATTGCCAGCAATAATGTCCACGCTTTGAAGCTGGCACGTTGTTCAGTCACCGCCAGCGAGTGCATCAGCGCAGTACCCACCAGCCACGGCATAAACGAGGCGTTTTCTACTGGATCCCAGAACCACCAGCCGCCCCAACCAAGTTCGTAATAAGCCCACGCAGAACCAAGTACGATGCCAAGCGTCAGGAAGATCCACGCCGCCAGCGTCCAGGGACGGGTAAAACGTGCGTAGGTGCTGTCCAGACGTCCGCTCAATAAAGATGCAATGGCAAAAGCAAACGCCACCGAGAAACCGACGTAACCCATATAGAGCAGAGGCGGATGGAAGATCAGCCCTAGATCCTGCAACAGCGGGTTAAGATCACGCCCTTCAATCGGGAAGTTCGGCAGCGTGCGGGAGAACGGGTTAGAGGTAAAGAGAATGAACAGCAAAAAGCCGACGCAGACCATTCCCATTATCGCCAGTACGCGGGCAACGATATCCAGCGGAATACGCTGGCTAAAAATCGCTACCGCAAAGGTCCAGCCGCTCATCAGCAGCACCCACAGCAGCAGCGAGCCTTCATGCGCGCCCCAGGTGGCCGCCACGCGATACCACACCGGAAGCTGGGTATTAGAGTTGCTGGCCACGTAGGTGACGGTGAAGTCGTTCACCACGAACGCATTGACCAGCACCAGAAATGCGCCAGCCACAGACATAAACAGCAACCAGGCAAACAAGCGAGAAGAGGCCATCATGCGCGCATCTCCACGCGCCACGCCCCACAAAGGATAGACGGACAGCAGCAGCGCAATCCCTAATGCCAGGCACAGCAGTCCGTTACCAATTTCCGGCATCATGATGCTGGATCCTTATAAACACTGGCCGGGCGACGGTGATTAGCTTCCATCGCTTTCTCGACTTCTGGCGGTGTGTAGTTTTCATCGTGTTTCGCCAGTACTTCTTTCGCGAGGATATGATTGCCTTTTTCCAGTTCGCCCTGCACCACAACGCCCTGCCCTTCACGGAACAGGTCCGGCAGAATGCCTTCGTAAGAGACATCCACTGAGCCTTCAGCATCGTAAATGGTGAAGGTCACTTTCAGCGAGTCAGGATCGCGCTGCACGCTACCCGGCATCACCATCCCGCCGACGCGCAGACGCTGACCGACTTCCGGCATCTGCTGGGTTTCACGCTTGCCGTAGAGAATTTCCCCCGGCGTATAGAAAAGATCGATATTCGAGCGCAGCGCATACAGCCCCAGACCGATAGTCAGCGCCAGCCCCGCCAGCACGGCACAGGCAATCCACAAGCGGTTTTTACGGCGAATATTCATGCAGCCTCCTGCTGTTGCGCAGCACGTAAACGCGCCTCACGCGCCCGTTGTTGCGCCACGCCACGCAGAATTGCGCGATGCTGCATCACCGAGTGCACGACCAACACCACCAGCGGAATAACAGTCATCACTACCGCCAGCCAGACAAAAAAGGCGTAACCGCCCATTGCGAAAAATTCATTCCAGGAAGCAAATGCAGGGGTCATTTACGGCCTCTTTTCAGTATCAGTTCACTCACCCACGGACGGCGTTTTTCCATCAGCAAAATCAAATTACGCATCCGCATCAGCGTCAGCGTGGCAGACAGCAGCAGGAAACCAAAAATCGACCAGCGCAGCGGCGAACGCATCGCCGGATCGATACTTTGCTGCATCCGCGTTGATCCCTGATGCAGGGTGTTCCACCACTCCACGGAGTAATGAATAATCGGCAGGTTTACTACACCAATCAGCACCAGGATCCCCGCCGCACGCCCCGCCAGACGGCGATCGTCGAAAGCGTGCCACAGCGCAATCACACCAACATACAGAAACAGCAACACCAGTTCAGAGGTCAGACGTGCGTCCCATACCCACCAGGTCCCCCACATCGGTTTTCCCCATGCGGAACCGGTAACCAGGGCAATAAAGGTAAACACGGCACCAATGGGAGCCATCGCCGCCACCGCCAGATTGGCCATTTTCATCTGCCAGACAAGGCCGATAAACGCCGCCACCGCCATTGAGGCATAAATGCCCATCGACCAGATCGCCGCAGGCACATGTAGATAGATAATGCGGTAGCTATTTCCCTGCTGATAATCAGCCGGAGCGAAGCCGAATCCCCAGATCCAGCCAACGATAAGCACGACCACACTGGCGATTGCCAGCCACGGTATAAACCAGCCACAGATTTGGTACAGCCGTGGTGGGATCGCCAGTTGATGCAGTGTTTTCCACATAGTTTCGATACCAGACTCGAACAAAAATCAGTAATCCAGCGTTATTGAATGCTGATTCGTAACGCTGCCGCCGTCGCAAAAGGACTTAATGTCGCGGTGCCTGCCAGCAACGCGCCTAAAATTGCCAGATACCCGTCAACGGGCAAATGCATCGAAGCCGCGTCCATCGCGGCGGTAGCAAAGATGAGTAATGGGATGGTCAGCGGTAACACCAGTATGCTGAGCAGCACGCCACCGCGCTTAAGTCCCACTGTCAGCGCCACGCCCGGAGCACCGAGAAATCCCAGCGTTGGAGTTCCCAACAGCAGCGTCAGCGCCATCACTTGCCAGCCATAAACGTCCATTCCCAGTAGCAATGCCACCAGTGGCGAGAGGATAAGTAACGGTAAACCGGTTACCATCCAGTGCGCCATCACCTTCGCCAGCACAACGGCGGGCAAGGGTAACGGCAACAACATCAGTTGTTCAAGACTGCCGTCCTGCAAATCGTCACGGAACAGTCGCTCCAGCGCCAGTAAGGAAGAAAGCAGCGCTGCCACCCAAATAATGCCCGGTGCAATACGTGCCAGCAGTTGCGGCTCCGGACCGATACTGAGCGGAAAAAGGGTAATAACAATCAGGAAAAACCACAGCGGGTTGGCGATTTCGGCGCTATGGCGAAACGCTACGCGCAGCTCAAGACGGAAAATGCGCCAGAACATCATACGCCCCTCGTTTTCGTCAGAGATATGCGGCGGATTTTACTTTCGGCAACGTTGAGCGGTTGGTGAGTAGTAAGAATCACAATCCCCCCCTGCTCCGTATGCTGTGCCATACGCTGGGTCAGACGATCGACGCCGTTAACGTCAATCGCGGTAAACGGTTCGTCGAGGATCCACAAGGTGGCACGGGTCAGCCACAGACGCGCCAGCGCAACGCGGCGTTGTTGCCCGGCAGAGAGTTGATTCACGGGAATATCTTCGAATCCGGCAAGCCCGGCCTGCGCCAGAGCGTCCAGACAGTGTGCGGTATCACCATCGCGATGATAAAAGTGCAAATTTTCTAACGCCGTCAGCCGGGTTTTGATCCCCGGCTGATGGCCTATCCATAACAGGTTTTGATGGTAGCTATCGCGTACCTGATGCAAGGGCTGCCCTTGCCAGAGAACTTCACCCGCATCAGGGCGAGACAACCCCGTCAGCAAACGGAGAAGCGTTGTCTTCCCCGCGCCGTTGCTGCCGGTGATTTGTACCCACTCTCCTGCATTCAGCGTAAATGACAAACCACTAAATAAAGTGCGTTCATCCCGCTCGCAGAGTAATTCTCTGGCTTCAAGCATACCCACGCAATAACCCTGTTAAAAACCTGGTTCGACTTCACGCATATCAGGCAGCTTGTGCGCTATCCCTTTATGGCAGTCAATACAGGTTTGCCCGTCTTTCACCGCCTGAGCGTGCATCTTCGCGGCAACACCTTTCTGGGCGGTTGTATCCATATACTCGAAGTTGTGACAGTTACGACACTCCTGCGAGTTATTGTCCTTCATCCGCCGCCACTCATTCTGTGCCATAGTCAGGCGATGAGCTTCAAACTTTTGCGGCGTGTCAATAACGCCAAAAATTTTACCATACAGCTCTTTACTTGCTTTGAGCTTGCGTATCATTTTCGGCACAAACTCGTGCGGAACGTGACAATCCGGACAGGTCGCACGCACGCCACTACGGTTGTTGTAATGCACGGAATCCATGTATTCCTGATACACCGTATTGCGCATTTCGTGGCAGCTAATGCAGAACTCTTCGGTATTGGCTTTTTCCATTCCGGTGTTAAAGCCGCCCCAGAAGACAATACCGCCAACAAAACCGATCAACAGCAGCGTACCCAGCGCCAGACGACTGGGAGTACGCCACCATTTCCACAGGCGCTTAATCAGGCCAGGCTTACGGTCAGAATTTCCCATAATAACCTCTTATTTCCCGTAACCTTTTGATGGGGTGAAGGTATTCCCCACGATTGGCGCGGTATCGGCCTGCGGCACGTGACATTGCAGACAGAAGTAACGACGCGGAGCCACTTCCGCACCTACCTTGCCATCGCTGTCCATAAAGTGAGTTGGACTGATGCGCGGCGCGCCAGTGGTGCGATAGCTCTCGACACCATGGCACTGTAAGCAGCGGTTGGTATTGGTCGTTACCTGATAACCTTCAACGCTATGCGGGATCATCGGCGGCTGATTCACATAGTTCAGCGGCATCCGATCCTGCTCTTTTGGCATCCGAATGGCCCCTTCCTGCGTCCCGGATACTTCCGGCGACTGGCTAAAATCGACGCCATTAGCCGCCCAAACCGCGCCGCTCACCACCAGGGCCAGCATCGCCGTCCATTGACACAGCGCTTTCTTCAGGTCATGGCTTTTCATGATTTCGCTCCCGAACTCCAGCGTGTAGTTATTGTAAATACATCCTCAGAACAGACATCCACGCAGCGACCGCACATCATGCAATCGCGGCTGGTGACCTGCACCGGGCTTTGTTCATCCAGCACCGGGGCACGTAGTACATGCGGTTCCGGGCAAACATGAAAACAATCCATACAGCGGTTACATTTCTGCCGATCGGTAGCCGCAACGGTAACAATACCTTTGCTACCCAACACGCCATACAGCGCACCGACCGGGCAAATGTGACCGCACCAGCCGTGTTCAACGACCAGTAGATCAAATAAAAACAGCGCGAGAATAAGCAGCGCGCCGCTGCCGAATCCCATTACCAGGCTGCGCCCCATCAGGGAAACAGGGTTAATCCATTCCCAGATGAGTGTGCCGGTTAAGGCCGATCCCACCAGTATGACGACCAGCAGCACGTAGCGAATGTGCCGCGGGATCGTCGCAGACTGATTGAGGTCAAATCGCCTGCGTAACCAGTTTGCTAAATCGGTAATCGGGTTCAGCGGACAGACCCAACTGCAAAATAATCGCTTTCCTGCCAGGGCGTAGAGCACAGTGATAATCACTGCGCCGGTCAACGCCACTGTGGCAGGTAGATGACCGCTGGCAAGGCTTTGCAGCGTCATCAGCGGATCGGTCAGCGGAATGGTGTCGAGTAACAAGCTACTGCTATAGTTGCCGTGCAAGATCCACACACCAAACCACGGGCCGCTCAAAAACATTCCCAGTACGAAGAACTGACAAAGGCGACGCAACACCAGCCAACGGTGACTACGCCACCAGCCTTTTTTCGCCAGCGCCTCGCGCCCGGCGTCACGTTTACGATTTGCCATCGTTCCCCTCCAGCCAGCCGAAGCGGTAATGGTGACCTAACTCCCCTTTCGCCAGTGACAGCGGTAACACCTTGATTGCCGGTTGCTCCAGTACGCACACTTTTTCGCACTTACCGCAGCCGGTGCAGGCATCGCTGTGAACCGTTGGCAGAAAACGGGCGTGTTTACCGGTACGCGTGTTGCGCTCCAGTTCCAGGGTAATCGCCTCATCAATTTTCGGGCATTCGCGATAACAGACATCGCAGCGCAGCCCCTGAAAGTTGAGGCAGTTCTCCTGATCCACCAGCACTGCCAGTCCCATCCGCGCGTCGTCGATCGATTCGATTTCACGATCCAGCGCACCACTCGGGCACACTTTGGCACACGGTACGTCCTCACACATTTCGCAAGGAATATCGCGCGCCACAAAGTACGGCGTGCCCGCCGACAGGCCAGAGGCCAACGTCGCCAGCTTTAAGGTGTCGTAAGGGCAAGCCTGAACACACTGCCCGCAACGCACACAGGCACTGGCAAAGGCGTTCTCGTTTATGGCTCCGGGCGGGCGCAACCGCACGCCAGATGCACGTGCGGTTTGCTGTTGTAACCCCAGCGCCACACCCACGGCAGCCAGCCCGCCTGCTGTGCGAACGACATCGCGCAGAAAGCGGCGGCGACCATTTTGAGGTTTCGCTGACCGGGACATAATGGCTTACACCTTCTCCAGTTTGACCGCGCACTTCTTAAAGTCCGTCTCTTTCGAGAGCGGATCGGTCGCGTCCAGCGTCAGTTTGTTAACCAACTGTGCGGCGTCGAAGAACGGCATATACACCAGGCCCTGCGGCGGACGGTTACGACCGCGCGTTTCGACAATCGAGATCACTTCGCCACGACGAGAAACCACTTTCACTTTGTCACCACGACGCAGGTCACGCGCTTTCGCATCCAGCGGGTGAATAAACAGGACCGCTTCCGGGAAGGCACGGTGCAGTTCTGGTACACGGCGAGTCATACTGCCGGTATGCCAGTGCTCCAGTACGCGCCCGGTAGAGAGCCACAGATCGTATTCTTCATCCGGAGCTTCCGCCGCCGGTTCAAACGGCAGTGCGAAGATCACCGCTTTGCCATCCGGTTTACCGTAGAACTTGTAGCCTTCGCCCGCTTTCACATACGGGTCGTTGCCTTCACTGTAACGCCACTGCGTTTCTTTACCGTTAACTACCGGCCAGCGCAGGCCGCGTGCTTTGTGGTAGTCATCGAACGGTGCCAGATCGTGACCGTGACCGCGGCCAAACCATGCGTACTCTTCGAACAGCCCTTTTTGCAGATAGAAGCCCAGCTCGCGGGATTCATCATTAAGTTGATCTTCTGCCAGTTCGGATACCGGGAATTTGCTCACTTCCGGGGTGGCATACAGTACCTCGTACAGCGTTTTGCCACGCAGCTCCGGTTTCTTCGCCAGCAGCTCTTCCGGCCACACATCTTCAGTTTTGAAGCGGCGGGAGAACTGGACTAACTGCCAGAGATCCGATTTTGCTTCGCCCGGTGCCTGTACCTGTTGACGCCAGAACTGAGTACGGCGTTCTGCGTTACCGTAAGCCCCCTCTTTCTCTACCCACATTGCTGTCGGCAGAATCAAGTCCGCGGCCAGCGCACTGACTGTCGGATATGGATCGGAAACGATGATAAAGTTGCGCGGATCGCGCCAGCCCGGCATACGCTCTTCATTAATGTTCGGCCCGGCCTGCATGTTATTGGTACACATGGTCCAGTAAACATTCAGCGTGCCGTCTTTCAGCGCACGGTCTTGTGCTACCGCGTGCAGACCGATTTTTGCCGGAATGGTGCCGCTCGGGATATTCCACTTCTTCTCGCAGATATCACGGTGTTTCTCGTTGGTCACCACCATGTCCGCTGGCAGACGGTGAGCAAAGGTGCCCACTTCACGCGCAGTACCACACGCGGAAGGCTGACCCGTGAGGGAGAACGGACCGCAACCCGGCTGGGAAATTTTGCCGGTCAGCAGATGCAGGTTGTAGACCAGGTTGTTGGCCCACACGCCGCGGGTATGCTGGTTGAAACCCATCGTCCAGTAGGAGATGACTTTCTTGTTCGGATCGGCATACAGTTGCGCCAGTTGTTCCAACTGATCTTTTGGCACGCCGGTCATTTCAGCGGTTTTTTCCAGCGTATATTCGGCAACAAAGGCTTTGTAATCTTCAAAGCTCATCGGCTCGGAAGCATCAGAACCCGGATTTTTAGCCGCTTTTTCCAGCGGATGGGTTGGACGTAAACCGTAGCCGATGTCCGTCGCCCCTTTACGCAGGTTGACGTGTTTGCTGAAGAAGTCCTGATTTATCGCATTGTTTTGAATGATATAGTTGGCGATATAGTTCAGGATCACCAGGTCAGATTGCGGCGTAAAGATGATGCCGTTATCCGCCAGTTCAAAGCTACGATGCTGGTAAGTAGAAAGCACCGCCACGGTGACGTTCTGGTTAGAGAGACGACGGTTGGTAATGCGCGACCAGAGGATCGGGTGCATCTCCGCCATGTTCGCGCCCCACAGCACAAACGCATCAGCCTGTTCGATGTCGTCATAGCAGCCCATCGGCTCATCCATACCAAAGGTACGCATAAAGCCAACGACCGCCGACGCCATACAGTGGCGTGCGTTCGGGTCGATGTTGTTAGAACGGAAGCCCGCTTTGAACAACTTGGACGCGGCATAACCTTCCCAGATAGTCCACTGACCAGAACCGAACATACCGATCGACTCTGGCCCTTTTTCTTTCAGGGCGGTTTTGAATTTCTCTTCCATCACATCAAAGGCTTGATCCCAGGTGATTGGGGTGAACTCGCCTTCTTTGTCATATTTACCGTTTTTCATACGCAGAAGCGGCTGCGTCAAACGGTCTTTACCGTACATAATTTTGGGCAGGAAATAGCCCTTAATGCAGTTCAGACCACGGTTAACCGGTGCGTCCGGGTCGCCCTGACAGGCCACCACACGCCCCTGTTGCGTTCCGACCAGAACGCCACAACCAGTACCGCAAAAACGGCATGGCGCTTTATCCCATTTAATGGCTTCCTGCTGACCAACAACGGCGCGGGCAACGCCCGGCACGCTGAGACCGGCAGCCGCCGCAGCGGCCGCAACGGCGTTAGCTTTCATAAAGCTACGACGACTGAGTTTCATGGTGTTTCCTCACCTTGCTCTTCCTGCTGGTGATAAACCAGCGACACCGCCAGCACGCCTTCTACGTTGCGTACTGACTCAATGGTTTGAATTAGCGTTTCGCTGTCTTCTGCTTCCACCACCACTATCAACTGACCACTCGGCGCGTCGCTGACAGCGACTTCACAGCCATCAAAGGCGTTCAGTTGGGTGCTGATGTCTGAAATTCGTTCGCTTTTGGCCTGAACGACCAGGCTGCAAACTTGCCAGTTAGTGTGCATGGAGATACTCCGCAGTAATGGCTGATACCGGACAACTAGCTGCACATGCTCCACATCCGTTGCAAAGTTGGCTATTAAGTTGCGGCTGGTAGATCCCGGAAAGCGTCGGGCGAAAGATAATGGCCATTGGTTCACAGCTATCCTGACAGCGACGGCATTCGACTGCCTGATACGCTAGGCACGTCTCCCCGATGGTGAACAGCAAATCCCAGGCCCTGGTGTGGCGCGGAGAAAATAGTGATTCGGGGCAAGCCTGCGCACAGGCATAACAGAAACTGCACTCGTTGTTTTTGAAATTAACGCTCGGATAGCCGCCCGCACCACGTTGCAGAATGTTGTTTTCACAAGCATTAATACAGGCGTCGCAGCGGGTACAATGAGTCAGAAAATGAGATTCATCACCAGACCAGGGCGGACGGATACCGTTACTGGCTTTGCGCCAGCGACCAGTGAGTATGCCCCGACGGGATACATCAATCTTCACATTGACCTTCCATCATTAACGCGCTCTGAAAACGGAGAGCGACCAAATAAACCGCATAATTAATAAGCCATTTTTATAGCCGCTAAGATATTAAAGGATGTGTCAAAGATGCATACCCCGATCGGGGTAAAACCTGTAGTAGGATCAAAAGAGTGGTGGGAAGGCTGGCAAAAACGGTCTTTTGCTCACATTTCAAATGGTTATAAATAAATTTATATAGCGATAAATTCACCAAATATATTTCTTCAGGCTTAACCATTCATCAGCATATAACACCAAAAGAGAAGGTAAAGTTGTCTGAATATTCCTTAAGTTATTCATAAAGCAAATTAATAAATTTGATGAATATGTTAACCTTCAGCGACATCATCGGTGAAAAACCTATAAATGAAGAAAGGAAAACAAAATGAAGACCATTCTACCTGCAGTGTTGTTTGCCGCTTTTGCCACGACCTCTGCCTGGGCGGCAGAAAGCATCCAGCCGCTGGAAAAAATTGCCCCTTATCCGCAAGCCGAAAAAGGGATGAAGCGTCAGGTGATTCAGTTAACCCCGCAAGAAGATGAATCTACCCTGAAAGTAGAACTGTTGATCGGTCAGACGCTGGAGGTCGATTGCAATCTGCATCGTCTTGGCGGAAAACTGGAAAGCAAAACGCTGGAAGGCTGGGGCTATGATTATTATGTCTTTGATAAAGTTAGCTCCCCGGTTTCGACGATGATGGCCTGTCCGGATGGCAAGAAAGAGAAGAAATTTGTTACCGCGTATCTGGGTGATGCCGGAATGCTGCGTTACAACAGCAAGCTGCCGATCGTGGTGTATACACCAGACAATGTGGATGTGAAATACCGCGTCTGGAAGGCGGAAGAGAAGATTGAGAACGCGGTAGTTCGCTAAACGAATGTGAAGTGCTGCACTCCGCAGGTCGGATAAGGCGGTTACGCCGCATTCGACATCTAACGCCCTGGCCGGTTGCCTGATGCGACGCTGCGCGTCTTATCAGGCCTACGCCGCTGTGAAGTGCTGCACTCCGCTGGTCGGATAAGGCGGTTACGCCGCATCCGACATCTAACGCCCTGGCCGGTTGCCTGATGCGACGCTGCGCGTCTTATCAGGCCTACGCCGCTGTGAAGTGCTGCCCCCCGCAGGTCGGATAAGGCGGTTACGCCGCATCCGACATCTAACGCCCGAGCCAGTTGCCTGATGCGACGCTGCGCGTCTTATCAGGCCTACGCCGCTGTGAAGTGCTGCACTCCGCAGGTCGGATAAGGCGGTTACGCCGCATCCGACATCTAACGCCCGAGCCGGTTGCCTGATGCGACGCTACGCGTCTTATCAGGCCTACGCCGCTGTGAAGTGCTGCCCCCCGTAGGTCGGATAAGGCGATTACGCCGCATCCGACATCTAACGCCCGAGCCAGTTGCCGGATGCGGCGCACCATTACAACGCAATATCCGCCACTTCTTTTTGTACTGGTTGCGGTTTCAACTGCGCTTTCGGCGTGCTATCTGCCGCCTGCGGCTTATCATATTTCAGGCTCAGAACTTCGCTGGTGTACTGCAATTCACGTTCTGTTGCCGCCGCATCACCGTTCAGCTTGCTGCCATAAGACGGAACAATTGCTTTCAGCGTGGCCTGCCATTGTGGGCTGGAAACACGATCACCAAACACTTTTTCCAACAGACTCAACATAATCGGCGCAGCGGTAGATGCCCCCGGCGATGCGCCGAGCAGCGCAGCAATGGTTCCTTGCTGGTCGCTGACCACTTCTGTACCCAGACGCAGCACGCCGCCTTTATCGGCATCACGTTTGATAATCTGCACGCGCTGTCCCGCTTGCCACAAACGCCAGTCCTCTTTTTTCGCTTGTGGGTAGTACTCTTTCAACGCTTCAAAACGATCCTCTTCACTCAACATCACCTGACTCACCAGATATTTCACCAGATCGAAATTATCCAGCCCGACGTGTATCATCGGCATCACGTTAGAGGTGGTGGTGGAACTCATCAGATCCCACAGCGAACCGTTTTTGAGGAATTTGGTTGAGAAGGTAGCAAATGGCCCGAACAGCACCACGCGTTTACCGTCCAGTACACGGGTATCGATATGCGGAACTGACATCGGCGGCGCGCCAACGGATGCTTTACCATAGACCTTCGCCAGATGGTGATTAACCACATCCGGGTTTTCCGAAACGAGGAACTGACCGCCCACCGGGAAACCGGCGTATTCTTTCGCTTCCGGAATACCGGACTCCTGCAACAGTTTCAGTGCCGCGCCACCCGCGCCGATAAAGACAAATTTCGCACGGATGTTCTGTGCGGTGCCGTTTTTCAGATCGGCAACAGTGACAGTCCAGGTGTTATCGTCATTACGTTTGATAGCGCGGACTTCGCTGCTGAGTTGCAGCGAGAAGTTAGATTTCTTCTGTAATGAGGCAATCAACTGACGGGTGATCTCACCGTAGTTCACATCGGTGCCAATTTCTGTACGCGTAGCCGCCACTTTCTGTTGTGGATCACGCCCTTCCATCACTAACGGTGCCCACTCCTTGATTTGCGCGTGATCTTCAGAGTAACGCATACCGCGAAACAGCGAACTTTGTTGCAATGCCGCGTAACGGGCACGCAGGAAATTGACGTTATCTTCGCCCCAGACAAAGCTCATATGCGGAATGGTATTGATAAATGAACGCGGGGTACGCAGCACGCCGCGCTCGACCTGGTGCGCCCAGAACTGGCGGGAAATCTGGAATGCTTCGTTAATGGCGACTGCTTTTTCAATACTGATGCTGCCATCGGCGTTTTGCGGGGTGTAATTGAGTTCCATCAGCGCAGAATGCCCGGTTCCGGCGTTGTTCCAGCCGTTCGAACTCTCCTGCGCGACACCCTCCAGGCGCTCTACCATGGTCATCGACCATTCAGGCTCCAGCTCCCGTAAATAGGTCCCCAACGTGGCGCTCATAATGCCGCCGCCAATCAACAGTACATCAGTTTCCTGCTCCTCGGACGCTTTCGCTTTTGCCGTCATTGAAACGGCATTAAGCCCCACGGCCATCGAGAAGAGCATGGCAGTCACTTTTTTCATCTTGTTAATGCCTTACTTTTAGTCGCTTTATTGCAGGTGAGATTTGCGCGGCATCAACGTTAACACTTAAGTAACAACATTTAAATAATGTTTATAAATTATCTTCTAATTTTATAAACATTATGATTTCATTGATTAATTATAGGGTTATTAGAAACGAAGGGAACGCTTACCTGGCAGCAGAAGTCCGTCAGGTAAGCGTCAAAATATCATGCCGTCCGGGCAACGGCATCACGCGAAGCGGCATCACGCTCTTCGCCGGTTAGTTCGCTAAGCAGCCCACTGCGCATTTCCAGCAGGCGGTCGGCGTGAATAAAATAGTGGTCATCATGACTGATGGCGAAAATCGTTTTGCCCATCTCCTGCATCAGCGGCAGTAATACCTGATAAAACTCACGGCGGAAGTGTGGATCCTGATCCGCTGCCCATTCATCCAACAGGATTATGTCGCGTTCTTCTGCCAGTGCCAGCAACAACGCCACGCGTTTCTTCTGCCCTTTCGATAACTTCAGGTTAAGAATACGCCCGTTACTTAACTCAAGCTTATGACCCATTTTCAACTGATCTAACCACTTCTCAACCAGTTGTGGATTTGCGGTTTTACCCTCCGGCCCCAGCAGTTGATCAAACAACCAGACATCGGTAAACACGGCGGAAAACAGCTTGCGATAATCTTCTGGTTTTTCAGCGCTGATGGGGTTGCCATCCAGCAAAATTTCACCGCTTTGCGGCTGATACAACCCCGTCAGCAACATCGCCAGCGTCGATTTACCGCTACCGTTGCCACCAATCAGGAACAGCAGTTCGCCACGTTTAATAGTGAGGTTAATCGGGCCAACGGAAAAAGCATTATCCTGATAACTAAACGTCACGTTACGCAGCTCCAGGGTTTGCCAGTTGGGAAACGCCTGCGGGCGCGGAAACTCCGCTTTAAAAGGCGCGAGCGCGAATTTGTTCAGCTTGTTGAACGCCACCTGTGCCGTCAGCAGCGTCGGCAACGCACCAACCGCCGAAAGCAGCGGTGTACGCAGGAACAACAGCGTCAGCGAATAAGTCGCCGCAACGTTGGTATCAGCCCAACCGAGACTGTTTGCCATCCAGAACACCAGGCCTATTGCGCCCAGCATCATAATGTTCGACCAGTTCACGGCACTAAGATGGAATGTATCAGCACGAATAATATGATGGCGATATTCTTGCACATCGGGGATGTAGAGATTGTTAAAAACGTACTCGGCGCGCTCGCGGTTCAGGGTCAGCTCTTTGCGCCCTTCCAGTACAGTTTGAAAATCCGTGTACAGCTTGTCTTCGGTTTCTCGCAGGGTCGCCATATGTTTGTACACCCGCGCCACCAACAAAAAACCACCCCAGATGGTGATTGCCATCCAGATCGCCGTTACCAGCAACATTTTACCCGACAGCATCCACAGATACGCCGCCGAACCCACAGTGAGAATGATCCCCTGCACCAGTTCAGGTAAGCGCACAAAAGCGATGGTGATATTGCGCACATCGCTGGTTAACCCCGCCAGCAATGAGGCACTGCCCAGTTGTTCAATGCGCTCGACGTGGGTATCCAGAATCCGCTTGATAAATTCGCTACGCAGTCGGTAAACGAAATGATGGCCCAGCGTGGTGAGCGCCAGTTGCGATCCCAGTGTTACCGCCATCAACAGCAGCAATAAACCCAGAAACTCCGGCAACACCAGCAAACTGGTATCTGCCGTTTCGATAAGACGCTGATTGATAAAAGCAATTAAGCCAATGCCTAACGCCGCACTGGCGAGGCTGAGCGCCATCACACTGATAAATGGCCAGCGATACTGCCGCCAGACAAGTACAAGAAGTTCCATGCAGAAAACCCGGACAATGAATTACAGCCCGCAGTTTAAACATCTCCGCGCACACAGCAATAATAATTCTTATTTTTATTCTTCTTTGCCTGCCTAGCGAAAGGTCAGGTTGTAGCGACAGTCGGCGGTCAGTGGATGAAATCCCGCTTTTAGCGGTTGAATACCGTGATAAAACAGCCGTGACTCACCGCCCCACACCACCACATCGCCATGTTCCAGCAACAGACGTTTTAGCGGATCATTACGTTTCAAGCCGCCAAACTGGAAAATTGCAGGCAGTCCCAGAGAAACAGAAACAATTGGCGCGCGCAGATCCGGCTCGTCTTTATCCTGATGCAATGACAGTTTCGCGCCAGGGACGTAGCGGTTGATAAGGCAAGCGTCAGGCTGGAAATCGGGATACCCCGCCGCCGTTGCTGCCCGTTGGCACAAATCACGAAAGCCTTGCGGCATGGCGGGCCACGGCTTATTTGTTTGTGGATCAATAGGCGAATAGAGATAGCCTTGCTGGTTAGTCGTCCAGCCAAGACGTCCACAGTTGCTCATTGCCACCGACATGGTATACCCACCCGGTGTAACCATCTGGCGAAACGGCGACTGGTTGGCGACACCGTTAATTTCCTGCATCAGATCTTCTGCGATATCAAAAGCAAAACGGCGCAGGATCACTGCGCCGGAAGCCAGCGGTTCTTGCCAGGGTTCAGCATCAGTGAACAGATCCAGCATTACCTCTCCTCATTTTCAGCTTCGCGACGTAGCAATTGCGCTTTACGCGAAACACCCCAGCGGTAACCGGAAAGTGCGCCATCGCCACGTACCACCCGATGACAAGGTATAACGATCGCTAACTTATTGGCGGCGCAAGCACTTGCCACTGCACGCACCGCTGTTGGTTTGCCGATGGAATTTGCCAGTCGCTGGTAACTCACTGTTTCACCACAAGGAATGGAACGCAATGCTTGCCAGACTTGTTGTTGGAAAGCAGTGCCGCGAATATCCAACGGTAACGTCAGCGGCGTATTACGGTTATTAAGGCTGGCGATGACCTCGCGCACATGTTGCTGAAATGTCGGATCAGCAGGGGCGTTGTCGGCGGCAGGAAACATCTGCTGTAGCTCGCCAATTAATGTCGCATCGTCATCGCCCAGTAAAATCGCGCAAATCCCCCGCTCACTTTCCGCCACCAGGCAACGCCCCAGCGAACAATCGGCCAGCGCATAACGAACAGCCAGATTTTCGCCACCATGACGAAACTGTTTAGCCGTCATGCCCAGCGTTTCGTCGGCTTTACGGTAGTAACTGCTGCCGTCGGGAAATCCGGCGTGGAGAATCGCCTGGGTGACGCTCTCCCCTTTCGTTAACGATTCGCGCAAGCGACGAGCGCGCCAGGCCTGTTGCCAGGCTTTTGGTGTCATTCCGGTCGTGGCTTTAAATAAACGGTGTAAGTGGAATGGACTCATCGCCACCTGGTCGGCTAAAGCCTCCAGCGTCACGGGCGTTTCTTGTTCCAGCAGCCGGCAAGCATGGGTGATTTTATCCAACCGGTCTTGCCGGGCATTGGCTTTGTCCGGCTGGCAACGTTTGCAGGGGCGAAAACCTGCGGCAAGCGCCTCGCTGGCATCCGCATAAAAGGAGACGTTTTCCCGCAGGGCATGTCTGGCGCGGCAAGACGGGCGGCAAAAGATGCCCGTGGTACGCACGGCGAAAACGAATTTGCCGTCGGCGTGCGGGTCGCGGGCCAGGACAGATTGCCAGCGTTGATCGTCAGTTAAGCATGTGGCGTTTTTCATAAGCAGCTCCCTGGTTAAGGATAGCCTCTAGTCTGCCCGGTCACCATCACGCAAAAACCAACAATCTTGCGCTTTAATTTTTTTCGCTGATAAGGAAGCTTTTAAACTGCGGCGACATCCAGGTTTTAAAACTATCGCCCTCTTTGGTGATCATATAGACCGCCAGCCCTTCCCGGCGAACGATTTCTTTGGCTTTATCCGGCCCGAGAACCATTAACCCGGTGTCCCAGGTATCGGCCTCCAGCGCCGTCGGGGCAATTACCGTCACGGACACCAGATTATGTTCGATGGGACGCCCGGTTTGCGGATCGATAACATGGGACAGGCGTTTGCCGTCCAGCTCGTAATAGTTGCGATAGCTACCGGAGGTGCTAATCCCGTGGCCATTGATATCGACCACGGCCTGAACCGCATTCTCTTTATCGGTCGGTTTTTGGATCGCCACCCGCCACGGCTGCCCTTCACCATTCATGCCCCGGCTGTTCAGTGCGCCGCCAACCGACACCAGATAGCGGGAAATACCTTCCTGCTCCATGAGGCGCGCCAGATGATCTGCCGCATAACCTTCACCCACGGTGGAGAGATCGACATATAAGTCCGGCACATCTTTTTGCAGATATTGCTGATGCAACTGATTAATTACCGTCAGGTGCTGTAAGCCGGTTTTGGCTTTCATCGCGTCGATCTGTTCCTGGGTCGGGATTTGTACCGGCTGTTGCTCCGGGCCAAAGCCCCACAAATTCACCAGCGGCCCGACGGTAATATCCATCGCACCGTCAGTCTTTGCGCCAATGCGTAGCGAAGTGGTGACGATATCAGCCATCGCTTCACTTACCGGCCACGGCGATAAACTTTGCGAGTCGTTAAAACGCATCAGCGCGGAATCTTTTTTATAAGTCGAAAGTAGCTGATCGTCGGCATCCAACTGAGTCTGGATCTTCTCTTTGAGTTCAACACTACGTTTGGCGTCAATGCCCGGAATGCTGGCACGCCAGAAGGTTCCCATCGTTTTGCCTTCAAGAACGGTAACTTCAGGAGCGTTGGGTTTGGCGGGTTGTGGTTTTTGATCGCAACCAACAAACAAGAGCGCGGCAGCCAGCAATGCCACACGGGTAAAGTTCATTTCCATACGTGATTATCCTCATGCGAACGGTCGCAAGAGTACACCAAAAGACTGAGTTTGTACGCTGAAAACAATGAAAAAAGGGCCCGCAGGCCCTTTGTTCGATATAAATCGAGATTAGAACTGGTAAACCAGACCCAGAGCTACGATGTCATCAGTGTTGATGCCAGCAGCGCGGGTGAAACGGTTGTCGTCCAGCAGGTTGATTTTGTAGTCAACATAGGTGGACATGTTTTTGTTGAAGTAGTAGGTAGCACCAACATCAACATATTTCAGGATATCTTCGTCGTCATAGTTATGACCAGCAATGACACCCAGGTTTTTACCTTTAGACTGCAGGTATGCTACAGACGGACGCAGACCGAAGTCGAACTGGTACTGAGCAACAGCTTCGAAGTTCTGTGCTTTGTTCGCCCAACCCAGGGAACCTACGCGAGTTGCGTTATAGGTCTGGGTGTACTGAGCAGCCAGGTAGATGTTGTTCGCGTCGTATTTCAGACCACCAGTGTAGGTTTCAGCACGATCGCCGTTACCGATGTAAGCAGCGCTGTTCTGATCATCAGTACGTTTGGAGCTGGAAACTGCAGCACCGATACCGAAGCCTTCGTAATCATAAGTGATAGAACCGCCAACGCCGTCGCCGTTCTGACGCAGAGCGCCACGACCGTTGTTGGTCATGCCTTCGCCGCTTACGCTACCGTTTTTACCCTGATACTGAACAGCAAAGTTCAGGCCGTCAACCAGACCGAAGAAGTCGGTGTTACGGTAGGTCGCGAAGCCGTTACCACGCTGCTGCATGAAGTTGTCAGAACCGTAGGTGTCGCCACCGAATTCTGGCAGAACGTCGGTCCAGGAAGTTACGTCGTAAACAACGCCGTAGTTACGACCGTAGTCGAAAGAACCGATATCCTGGAATTTCAGACCAGCGAATGCCACACGGGTCCAGGAGTTGTTTTCGCTTTCCGGAGCGTTGCCCTGGATCTGATATTCCCACTGGCCATAACCGGTCAGTTGGTCAGTAACCTGAGTTTCACCTTTGAAGCCGAGACGCATGTAGGTCTGGTCGCCATCTACAGACTTGTCGTCAGAGAAATAGTGCAGGCCGTCTACTTTACCGTACAGATCTAATTTGTTGCCGTCTTTGTTGTAAACTTCAGCAGCGTTTGCTGCGCCTGCTACCAGCAGAGCTGGGACCAGGAGGGACAGTACTTTAACTTTCATGTTATTAACCCTCTGTTATATGCCTTTATTTGCTTTTTTATGCCACTGCATACTGATTAACCCTCATTAATCAGTCGGCAAGTCCATTCTCCCCAAAAATGCAGAATAATCCAACACGAATATGATACTAAAACTTTTAAGATGTTTCATTTATCGCTATAGATGTTTCAAAATGTAAATGTGATGGAACTTTTTAAGATTCTTGATGATTGGCGAAATAAGCACCTAACATCAAGCAATAATAATTCAAGGTTAAAATCAATAACTTATTCTTAAGTCGTTGATAGCACTGAATGCCAAAACAAAATCTTCACTCGCAACTAAAATATGTCTCGCTATCATCATTAACTTTATTTATTACCGTCATTCATTTCTGAATGTCTGTTTACCCCTATTTCAACCGGATGCATCGCATCCGGTTTTTTTTACCCTTCTTTACACAACTTTTATTTTCTTGTGCTACCCATGCAAAATTATAACAACTGTTAATAGTTTCACATAAAATTAACAATATTATAATTCCCCGCCATCTTTCCTTATTTGTAATTAACTTTGTTCTTTTTGCAGATTATTTGTACAAAAAAATGCCGCATGTACATCTCTTTCCCATCGTGCAAAAGGATAAATATCATTGGGGAAGAGAGAACCATCTATCTGGTAATAGTCTGGAATTTCGCTCTATACCCTTTATACTGCCCTATCACTTCGAGAAGTTTTAACAGGTCATAAACACGAATGCGTCAGAAAGAGACAACGGCCACGACCCGCTTTTCACTCCTACCGGGGAGCATTACCCGCTTCTTTTTACTGTTGATCATTGTGTTACTTGTGACGATGGGAGTGATGGTACAAAGCGCCGTCAACACCTGGCTAAAAGATAAAAGCTACCAGATTGTCGACATTACCCATGCTATACAAAAGCGTGTCGATACCTGGCGTTACGTGACCTGGCAGATCTACGACAACATCGCTGCGACGACTTCGTCTTCCACCAGTGAAGGTTTGCAAGAGACGCGTCTGAAACAGGATGTCTATTATCTGGAAAAACCACGCCGCAAAACAGAAGCCCTGATCTTTGGTTCTCACGACAATTCAACGCTTGAGATGACCCAACGAATGTCTACTTATCTGGACACATTATGGGGCGCAGAAAATGTACCGTGGTCGATGTATTATCTGAACGGCCAGGATAACAGCCTGGTGTTGATCTCTACTCTGCCATTAAAAGATCTCACTTCTGGTTTCAAAGAGTCGACCGTCAGTGACATTGTCGACTCACGTCGCGCGGAGATGCTGCAACAGGCCAACGCACTGGATGAACGCGAAAGTTTTTCTAATCTGCGTCGTCTTGCCTGGCAGAACGGCCATTACTTTACCTTGCGTACCACCTTTAACCAGCCAGGACATCTGGCGACGGTGGTTGCATTTGATCTGCCTATTAATGACCTGATCCCGCCGGGGATGCCGCTGGATAGCTTCCGTCTTGAGCCAGAAGCGGGCGCAACGGGTAACAATAATAATGAGAAAGAAGCCGCAGACAGCGTCAGCATTAACTTCAACAGTTCTAAAATTGAAATCTCTTCGGCGCTCAACTCCACCGATATGCGATTGGTCTGGCAGGTTCCTTACGGCACTTTACTGCTGGATACATTGCAAAACATTCTGCTGCCACTGCTACTGAACATCGGTTTGCTGGCGCTGGCGCTTTTTGGTTATACCACCTTTCGCCATTTCTCCGGCCGCACCACGGAAAGAGCCCCCAGTACTGCAGTGAATAACGAACTGCGTATTTTGCGGGCAATAAATGAAGAGATTGTGTCACTCCTACCGCTCGGCCTGCTGGTTCACGATCAGGAATCGAATCGCACAGTAATAAGCAATAAGATTGCCGACCATCTGCTACCGCATTTGAATCTGCAAAATATCACCACTATGGCAGAGCAACATCAGGGAATCATTCAGGCGACTGTTAATAACGAACTGTATGAGATTCGCATGTTCCGCAGCCAGGTAGCGCCGCGTACACAAATCTTCATTATTCGCGATCAGGATCGCGAAGTGCTGGTAAACAAGAAACTCAAGCAGGCACAGCGTCTGTATGAGAAAAATCAGCAGGGCCGGATGGCTTTTATGCAAAACATTGGTAACGCACTGAAGGAGCCAGCCCGGGGGCTTGCAGAAAGCGCAGCAAAACTTAACTCGCCGGAAAGCAAACAACTGGCGAATCAGGCGGACGTATTAGTACGACTGGTTGATGAAATTCAGTTAGCGAACATGCTGGCGGACGATAGCTGGAAGAGCGAGACTGCGCTTTTCTCCGTGCAGGATTTAATTGATGAAGTGGTGCCTTCTGTATTGCCTGCGATCAAACGCAAAGGTCTGCAACTACTGATTAACAATCATCTGAAAGCACATGACGTGCGCCGTGGCGATCGTGATGCCTTACGCCATATTTTGCTGCTGCTGATGCAATATGCCGTCACCTCAACGCAACTGGGGAAAATTACCCTCGAGGTTGATCAGGATGAATCCTCCGAAGAACGTCTGACTTTCCGTATTCTGGACACCGGAGATGGTGTAAGTATTCATGAAATGGATAATTTACATTTCCCGTTCATCAACCAGACCCAGAGCGATCGCTATGGTAAGGCAGACCCGCTGGCATTCTGGTTGAGTGATCAACTGGCGCGCAAACTGGGCGGTCATTTAAACATCAAAACACGGGACGGCCTTGGTACACGCTACTCCGTGCATATCAAAATGCTCCCGGCAGACCCGGACGTTGAAGAGGAAGAGGAACGTTTACTGGATGATGTCACCGTGATGGTGGATGTAACTTCTACAGAAATTCGGAATATTGTCACTCGCCAGTTAGAAAATTGGGGGGCAACCTGTATCACACCCGATGAAAGATTAATTAGTCAGGATTATGATATCTTTTTAACGGATAATCCGTCTAATCTTACTGCCTCTGGCTTGCTTTTAAACGATGATGAGTCTGGCGTACGGGAAATTGGGCCTGGTCAATTGTGCGTCAATTTCAATATGAGCAATGCTATGCAGGAAGCAGTCTTACAATTAATTGAAGTGCAACTGGCGCAGGAAGAGGTGACAGAATCGCCTATGGGTGGAGATGAAAATGCGCAACTCCATGCCAGCGGCTATTATGCGCTCTTTGTAGACACAGTACCGGATGATGTTAAGAGGCTATATACTGAAGCAGCAACCAGTGACTTTGCTGCATTAGCCCAAACGGCTCATCGTCTTAAAGGCGTATTTGCCATGCTAAATCTGGTACCCGGCAAGCAGTTATGTGAAACGCTGGAACATCTTATTCGTGAGAAGGATGTTCCAGGAACAGAAAAATACATCAGCGACATTGACAGCTATGTCAAGAGCTTGCTGTAGCAAGGTAGCCTATTACATGAACAATATGAACGTAATTATTGCCGATGACCATCCGATAGTACTGTTCGGTATTCGAAAATCACTTGAACAAATTGAGTGGGTGAATGTTGTCGGCGAATTTGAAGATTCCACAGCACTGATCAACAATCTGCCGAAACTGGACGCGCACGTGTTGATTACCGATCTCTCCATGCCTGGAGATAAATACGGTGACGGGATCACCTTGATCAAATACATCAAGCGCCATTTCCCAAGCCTGTCGATCATTGTTCTGACCATGAACAACAACCCGGCAATTCTTAGTGCGGTACTGGACCTGGATATCGAAGGGATCGTACTGAAGCAAGGCGCGCCTACGGATCTGCCGAAAGCCCTCGCCGCGTTGCAAAAAGGCAAGAAATTTACCCCAGAAAGCGTTTCTCGTTTGCTGGAGAAAATCAGTGCCAGTGGTTACGGCGACAAGCGTCTCTCGCCTAAAGAGAGTGAAGTACTGCGCCTGTTTGCAGAAGGTTTCCTGGTTACCGAGATTGCCAAAAAGCTCAACCGCAGCATCAAGACCATTAGCAGCCAGAAGAAATCCGCGATGATGAAGCTGGGCGTCGAGAACGATATCGCCCTGCTGAACTATCTTTCTTCTGTTACCTTAAGTCCGGCGGATAAAGAGTAATTTAGCCAGCCAACAGGTCGGATGCGGTGTAAACACCTTATCCGGCCTACAAATCCCAATATTTCAATAGATTGCACAAACGCAGGCCTGATACGACGTGCCAGCGTCGCATCAGACATTTACACCGACCGCACCCTACGATGATTTCCGCGCTTTCCTGACTCTTTCGGCATACATCGTCAGCGTCTGTTTTATGACATCCAGCGTCACCGGCTTCGACAGACAACTATCCATCCCGGACTCCAGGCATCGCTGCTTCTCTTCGGCCAACGCATTGGCTGTCACCCCGATTACCGGCAATGTTAGCCCCAATTGGCGAATACGCTGCGTTAACCGGTAACCATCCATATTCGGCATGTTAACGTCACTAAGCACGATATCAATGTGATTCTTGCTAAGAACATTAAGCGCATCGATACCATCATTCGCGGTCTTACACTGATAACCCAACGATCCGAGCTGATCGGCCAATAAGCGACGGTTAATAGGATGATCATCAACCACCAGAATCATCATGTCGTCGTTGCTGGTAGACTCTTTGTCCGCCAGCGGCAGAACGTTGCCAGGATCATCATTTTCCATCTCAACCCGATAGATACGCGCCAGTAGCACAGGCAGTTCATGCGACGAAGCAACGCTATGCTCCCATTCACCGGGCGCTCTTTCCAGCGGAATGCCAATATGTCGGCGGCAGAAAGTCACCACCGCTCTGCCCTGCCATTTTTCACTCAGCGGCTCATCAGTAATCAACACATCCTCAGGTGACGGTTCCTGACCTTCATATGTTGTAACGACTACACCACTGCGCTGCAAACTGGTTTCGATAAATTGGCATAGCGACGCATTGCGTACCGCCAACCAACAGCGTTTACCCGTTAACCCTTCAACGCCTTTTTTATGTGGATATTGTGCGCCGTACAGTGGAATACGCACGGTAAACTGGCTTCCCATACCAGGTTCAGACTCCACCGAGATGTCACCGTCCATCATGCTGATCAATTTTTCACAAATCGCCAGCCCCAGACCGGTTCCCTGGAAGTTACGCTGAACGCCTGTCCCCACCTGGAAGAAGGGATCAAACAGCCGCACCACTTCTTTCGCCGGGATACCCACGCCGGTATCGCGAACGCGAATAGAGAGATAATCACCATCGGCACGGACATGCAGAACAATGCAGCCGGTATCGGTAAATTTTATGGCGTTACTCAACAGGTTGGAGATGACCTGCTGTAAACGCATCGGATCACAGTTTAAAGTTACCGGCACATCCGGTTCAATAAAGCAGTACAAACCAAGCTGTTTACGCACCACCAGCGGCAAATAGTTGGCGGTGATATGGTTCATCACTTCACGCGGTGAAAACTCACGCGGTTCTATCTTCAACTGTTCCGATTCAATCTTCGAAAAATCGAGAATGTCGCTGATAATTTTCAACAGCAGACTGGAAGAGTTGTTCATTGCCGTCACCAGACGGTCAACGCCTTTCGGTAACTCTTTAGTTTGCAATAGATCCAAGTTACCGATAATGCCGTACAGTGGTGTACGCAGCTCGTGGCTGACGGTAGCAAGGAACATCGATTTCGATTGGCTCGCCTGTTCTGCTGCCTGCGCCATCTCTTGCAGCGACTCTTCCATCTTCACACGTGAAGAAACATCGACAAGTACGCAAATCGCCACGTTTTCATTACGATAGCGCGAATGGACGAAACTGATTTGCAGATTGGTATTGTTGCTGGTCAGGACATCGACAAAATTGACCTGTTGACCGCAAATAATTTGCGTCAGCCGCTGGCGATCCTCATGCGTAAGCATATTGAGATAGGTATGCGCCAGTTCGTTACTCAAAATATTGACGCCATCAGCGGTACGCAAAATGCAGATCCCGACCGGCGCGGAGGCGACAATCTTGCGATTAAACTGCTCATGCTCCTCCAGACGCTGGGCGTCGCTTTCCGCCGGAATGAAAATACGCCGCTCATACATCCGCGCGAGGGTAAACAACGCCGCCCCGGTGATCACATTGAGCAAAATCGCGTTGAGGATCAGCATACGTATGCGTTCCAGCACCTGATCAACGGGCACCGAGTAAACAATGCTTAACGATGACGGCGGCAGATTTTTCTTCAGCACCAGCTCATGGAAACCTGGTGTATAACCGAACCAGGAGCGTTCCTGCATCCAACGCGGTTCAGCTTTGATTTTACTTTCCGGTCCGGTCAACGAAATCAGGGTATGACCATTCTCATCAAGGATGGTGACTCCCATCGGTAATGTACCCGGTAAAAAGAAGTTCTCCATCCGAATGGTTTGTTCAACGCCCAACAAGGCCTGCAAACGGTTCGCCAGATAAACCGGCGTCAGCGCGTAGAAATACCCGACGCCAGGGCGCGGGCCTTCGCTGATCCAATAGAGGTTGCTGCCACTGTCATCCTGCGGCGCATTACGATACTTATTGATGCGCTCATGCAGAGCTTTCAAGGCGGTATCGCGTTCGACAGGCATATCACGCAAACCAAAGTTTGCCATGCAGAGGTTATCGCTGCCGATCAAAAATACGCGGTTGAGATCGTAAGCTGCAGAGAAATTATCGCGCCAGTAGCGCATAAACCATGCCAGCGACTCCAGAGATCCCCGCCAGGTGTTACTCATCGCGGAACAGTCAGAATCGGCAAACAGCGGTTCGAACTCGGGCACATCCGTTTGCGTTTCCCGCCCACGCGGGGAAAGTACGCCGTTTTCTGCAGACAAGCGATTTTCGGCAATGTACTTCAGCTCTTTCATCACATCAGAAGTGCGTTGGATAAACCGCTGAGCCTGATCGGAGCTCAGGTTAAATTCCTGACGAATCTCAGATTCTCGCTGATGCAGAGCATTGACGATGTAAAACACTGATGAGAAAGCAATCAACAGCCAGAGCAATAACGCCAATGCTCTGAACATATAGCGCGAAACTTTCAGGGTTGTACGAAAAGAAGCAAGGTATTTCAAAGGGGCGAAGCTCCGCCTCAGGTGACCGATGGAGTGTGGTTAAGGTAGCGGTAAAAACGTGCCACCGCAATGTTCTGTCATCCCGGTAATATGATACACCGCCGAGAAATCATCACCTTAACCCCCGATAATCGTCATATACCGGACAAGATTGGTGGATTTCAGCATGAATTATATGAAGTGGATTTATCCACGCCGCTTACGCAATCAAATGATCCTGATGGCAATCCTGATGGTCATTGTCCCAACGCTTACTATTGGTTATATCGTAGAAACGGAAGGACGTTCAGCAGTCTTATCTGAAAAAGAGAAAAAACTTTCTGCCGTGGTCAATCTGCTTAATCAGGCGCTAGGCGATCGCTACGATCTCTACAACAACTTACCGCGTGAAGAGCGTATCCGCGCATTGAACGCAGAACTTGCTCCCATTACCGAAAATATCACTCACGCCTTCCCTGGGATAGGTGCTGGTTATTACAACAAGACGCTGGATGCGATAATCACCTACGCGCCTTCAGCGCTATATCAGAATAATGTGGGCGTTACTATCGCCGCGGATCACCCTGGTCGCGAAGTAATGCGTACAAATACACCTTTAGTTTATTCAGGCAGGCAAGTTCGCGGCGATATTCTGAATTCAATGATTCCCATTGAACGTAATGGTGAAGTCCTCGGTTATATCTGGGCCAATGAATTAACCGAAGATATTCAACGCCAGGCCTGGAAAATGGATGTGAGGATTATCATTGTGCTCACCGCCGGTTTGCTGATTAGCCTGCTGTTGATTGTGCTCTTCTCCCGCCGCCTGAGCGCCAATATAGATATCATCACCGATGGCCTCTCGACTCTGGCGCAAAATATTCCTACCCGATTACCACAATTGCCCGGTGAAATGGGGCAAATCAGCCAGAGTGTTAACAACCTCGCCCAGGCACTGCGTGAAACGCGGACACTTAACGATCTGATTATTGAAAACGCTGCCGATGGCGTCATTGCCATTGACCGCCAGGGTGATGTAACCACCATGAACCCCGCAGCAGAAATCATCACTGGCTATCAACGTCATGAACTGGTAGGGCAGCCTTACGCCATGTTGTTCGACAATACTCAGTTCTACAGTCCTGTACTGGATACGCTGGAACATGGCACCGAACACGTGGCACTGGAAATCAGTTTTCCAGGCCGTGACCGCACCATTGAACTCAGTGTCACTACCAGTCGTATTCATAACACGCATGGTGAAATGATAGGTGCTTTGGTGATTTTCTCTGATTTAACTGCCCGAAAAGAAACCCAACGCCGCATGGCGCAAGCTGAACGCCTCGCCACCCTGGGTGAACTGATGGCAGGCGTGGCGCATGAAGTACGTAATCCGCTGACGGCTATCCGTGGTTATGTGCAGATCCTACGCCAACAAACCAGTGACCTAATACATCAGGAATATCTGTCCGTTGTGCTCAAAGAAATCGACTCAATTAACAAAGTCATTCAGCAATTGCTCGATTTTTCACGCCCACGCCACAGTCAATGGCAACAAGTCAGCCTTAATGCATTGATTGAAGAAACTCTGGTACTGGTGCAAACCGCCGGAGTACAAGCGCGGGTCGACTTCATAAGCGAACTGGATGATGAATTAAGCCCGATTAGCGCCGATCGTGAACTGCTCAAACAGGTACTACTGAATATCCTGATCAATGCCGTCCAGGCTATCAGTGCACGAGGGAAAATTCGCATTCGAACCTGGCAGTACAGTGACTCACAACAGGCCATTTCGATAGAAGACAACGGCTGTGGCATTGATCTCTCGCTGCAAAAAAAGATCTTCGATCCCTTTTTCACCACCAAAGCCTCAGGAACAGGGCTTGGTCTGGCGTTAAGTCAGCGCATCATTAACGCCCATCAGGGGGATATTCGCGTGGCCAGTTTGCCGGGCTGCGGCGCAACCTTCACCCTTATTTTACCGATCAACCCGCAGGGAAATCAGACCGTATGACCGCTATTAATCGCATCCTTATTGTTGATGATGAAGATAATGTTCGCCGTATGTTGAGCACCGCTTTTGCACTACAAGGATACGAAACACATTGTGCGAACAACGGACGCACAGCATTACAACTGTTTGCCGATATTCACCCTGACGTGGTGTTGATGGATATCCGCATGCCAGAGATGGACGGCATCAAGGCACTAAAGGAGATGCGCAGCCGTGAAACCCGACCCCCCGTTATTCTGATGACGGCCTATGCTGAAGTGGAAACCGCCGTCGAAGCACTACGTTGCGGTGCCTTCGACTATGTTATCAAACCGTTTGATCTCGATGAGTTGAATTTAATCGTTCAGCGAGCTTTACAACTCCAGTCAATGAAAAAAGAGATCCGCCATCTGCACCAGGCACTGAGCACTAGTTGGCAATGGGGGCACATTCTCACCAACAGCCCGGCGATGATGGACATCTGCAAAGACACCGCCAAAATTGCCCTTTCTCAGGCCAGCGTCTTGATTAGCGGTGAAAGTGGCACCGGAAAAGAATTGATTGCCAGAGCGATTCACTACAATTCGCGGCGGGCAAAGGGGCCATTTATTAAAGTCAACTGCGCGGCGCTACCGGAATCGTTGCTCGAAAGTGAACTGTTTAGTCATGAAAAAGGCGCATTTACTGGTGCACAATCCTTGCGTCAGGGATTATTTGAACGCGCCAACGAAGGTACTCTGCTCCTCGACGAAATTGGCGAAATGCCGCTGGTACTGCAAGCCAAATTACTACGCATTCTTCAGGAACGGGAATTTGAACGGATAGGCGGCCATCAAACCATAAAAGTTGATATCCGCATCATTGCTGCCACCAACCGCGACTTGCAGGCAATGGTTAAAGAAGGCACTTTCCGTGAAGATCTCTTTTATCGCCTTAACGTTATTCATTTAATACTGCCACCTCTGCGCGATCGTCGGGAAGATATTTCCCTGTTAGCTAATCACTTTTTGCAAAAATTCAGTAGTGAGAATCAGCGCGATATTATCGATATCGATCCGATGGCAATGTCACTGCTTACAGCCTGGTCATGGCCGGGAAATATTCGTGAGCTTTCCAACGTCATTGAACGCGCCGTCGTGATGAATTCAGGCCCGATCATTTTTTCTGAGGATCTTCCGCCGCAGATTCGTCAGCCTGTCTGTAGCGCTGGTGAGGCCAAAACAGCCCCTGCCGGTGAGCGTAATTTAAAAGAGGAAATTAAACGCGTCGAAAAACGCATCATTATGGAAGTTCTGGAACAACAGGACGGCAACCGAACCCGCACGGCTTTAATGCTGGGCATCAGTCGCCGTGCATTGATGTATAAACTTCAGGAATACGGTATCGATCCGGCGGATGTATAACACCAAAACTTGCTATGCAGGAATTTGCACAGTGCGCAAATTTCTGCATAGCCGATCATTCACCTTCGTCATCCCCTTCTAACTTACTCTTTATTATTCAACCAGTTAAAAAACAACAGCAAATATTCTCATTCTGGCACTCCCCTTGCTATTCCCTGACTGTACCCACAACGGTGTATGCAAGAGGGATAAATAATGAAAACAAAATTGATGACATTACAAGACGCCTCCGGCTTCTTTCGTGACGGCATGACCATCATGGTGGGCGGATTTATGGGGATTGGCACTCCATCCCGCCTGGTTGAAGCATTACTGGAATCAGGCGTTCGCGACCTGACATTGATAGCCAATGATACCGCGTTTGTTGATACCGGCATCGGCCCGCTCATCGTCAATGGTCGTGTCCGCAAAGTGATTGCTTCACATATCGGCACCAACCCGGAAACAGGTCGGCGCATGATATCTGGTGAAATGGACGTCGTTCTGGTGCCACAAGGTACGCTAATCGAGCAAATTCGCTGTGGTGGTGCCGGACTTGGTGGCTTTCTCACTCCAACCGGTGTCGGAACCGTCGTAGAGGAAGGCAAACAGACGCTGACACTCGACGGCAAAACCTGGTTACTTGAGCGTCCACTGCGCGCCGACCTGGCGCTAATTCGCGCTCATCGTTGCGACACACTTGGCAACCTGACCTATCAACTTAGCGCCCGCAACTTTAACCCCCTGATTGCCCTTGCGGCTGATATCACGCTGGTAGAGCCAGATGAACTGGTCGAAACCGGAGAGTTGCAACCTGACCATATTGTCCCCCCTGGTGCCGTTATCGACCACATCATCGTTTCACAGGAGAGCAAATAATGGATGCGAAACAACGTATTGCGCGCCGTGTGGCGCAAGAGCTTCGTGATGGTGACATCGTGAATCTGGGCATTGGTCTGCCGACGATGGTCGCCAACTATTTGCCAGAAGGCATTCATATCACTCTGCAATCGGAAAACGGTTTTTTGGGGCTAGGCCCGGTGACAACGGCACACCCTGATCTGGTGAACGCTGGCGGACAGCCATGCGGTGTTTTGCCTGGAGCAGCCATGTTTGACAGCGCCATGTCATTTGCACTGATCCGCGGCGGCCATATTGATGCCTGCGTGCTCGGTGGTTTACAGGTAGACGAAGAAGCCAACCTCGCGAACTGGGTAGTGCCTGGGAAAATGGTGCCCGGTATGGGTGGAGCGATGGATCTGGTGACCGGGTCGCGCAAAGTGATCATTGCCATGGAACATTGCGCCAAAGATGGTTCACCAAAAATCTTGCGCCGCTGCACCATGCCGCTCACTGCGCAACACGCGGTGCATATGCTGGTAACAGAACTGGCAGTCTTTCGTTTCGTTGACGGCAAAATGTGGCTCACCGAAATTGCCGACGGATGTGATTTAGCCACCGTGCGTGCCAAAACCGAAGCTCATTTTGAAGTAGCCACCGATCTGAATACGCAACGGGGTGATTTATGATTGGTCGCATCTCGCGTTTTATGACGCGTTTTGTCAGCCGGTGGCTTCCCGATCCCCTGATCTTTGCCATGTTGCTGACGTTGCTAACATTCGTGATCGCGCTTTGGTTAACACCACAAACGCCGATCAACATGGTGAAAATGTGGGGTGACGGTTTCTGGAACTTGCTGGCGTTCGGTATGCAGATGGCGCTTATCATCGTTACCGGTCATGCCCTTGCCAGCTCCGCTCCGGTGAAAAGCTTGCTGCGTACTGCCGCCTCCGCTGCAAAGACGCCCGTACAGGGCGTCATGCTGGTCACTTTCTTTGGCTCAGTCGCTTGTGTCATCAACTGGGGATTTGGTCTGGTTGTTGGCGCAATGTTCGCCCGTGAAGTCGCCCGGCGAGTACCCGGTTCTGATTATCCGTTGCTCATTGCCTGCGCCTACATTGGTTTTCTCACCTGGGGCGGCGGCTTCTCTGGCTCAATGCCTCTGTTGGCTGCCACACCGGGCAACCCGGTTGAGCATATCGCCGGGCTTATCCCGGTGGGCGATACTCTGTTCAGTGGTTTTAACATTTTCATCACTGTGGCATTGATTGTGGTGATGCCGTTTATCACCCGCATGATGATGCCAAAACCGTCAGACGTGGTGAGTATCGATCCGAAACTACTCCAGGAAGAGGCTGATTTTCAGAAGCAGCTACCGAAAGATGCCCCACCATCCGAGCGACTGGAGGAAAGTCGCATCCTGACGTTGATCATTGGTGCACTCGGTATCGCTTACCTGGCGATGTACTTCATCGAACATGGTTTCAACATCACCATAAATACCGTCAATCTGATGTTTATGATTGCGGGCCTGCTACTGCATAAAACACCAATGGCTTATATGCGTGCTATCAGTGCGGCAGCACGCAGTACCGCCGGTATTCTGGTGCAATTCCCCTTCTACGCCGGGATCCAGTTAATGATGGAACACTCAGGCCTCGGCGGACTCATTACCGAATTTTTTATCAATGTCGCAAATAAGGACACCTTCCCGGTAATGACCTTCTTTAGCTCTGCGCTGATCAACTTCGCCGTACCTTCTGGCGGTGGTCACTGGGTTATTCAGGGGCCATTTGTGATACCCGCAGCCCAGGCACTGGGCGCAGATCTGGGTAAATCCGTAATGGCGATCGCCTACGGCGAGCAATGGATGAACATGGCTCAACCGTTCTGGGCGCTGCCAGCACTGGCAATCGCCGGACTCGGTGTCCGCGACATCATGGGCTATTGCATCACTGCCCTGCTCTTCTCCGGCATCATTTTCGTCATTGGTTTAACGCTGTTCTGACGGCAACTCTACAGACAGAAGGAATATAAAATGAAAAATTGTGTCATCGTCAGTGCGGTACGTACTGCCATCGGTAGTTTTAACGGTTCACTCGCCTCCACCAGCGCTATCGATCTAGGGGCAACGGTGATCCAGGCCGCCATTGAACGCGCAAAAATTGACTCACAACACGTAGATGAAGTGATTATGGGTAACGTCCTGCAGGCGGGTTTAGGGCAAAACCCGGCGCGTCAGGCATTGCTTAAAAGCGGGCTGGCAGAAACGGTGTGCGGATTTACGATCAACAAAGTGTGTGGCTCGGGTCTGAAAAGCGTGGCGCTTGCCGCCCAGGCGATTCAGGCCGGTCAGGCGCAGAGCATCGTCGCGGGTGGAATGGAGAACATGAGTTTAGCGCCCTACTTACTCGATGCAAAAGCACGCTCAGGTTATCGTCTGGGAGACGGTCAGGTTTATGACGTAATCCTGCGCGATGGTCTGATGTGCGCCACCCACGGTTATCATATGGGGATTACCGCCGAAAACGTGGCTAAAGAGTACGGAATTACCCGTGAAATGCAGGATGAACTGGCACTAAATTCACAGCGTAAAGCGGCAACGGCAATTGAATCTGGTGCTTTTACAGCCGAAATTGTCCCGGTAAATGTCGTCACACGGAAGAAAACCATCGTCTTCGATCGCGATGAATTCCCGAAAGCAGATTCTACTGCAGAAGCTCTGGCTGCATTGCGCCCGGCCTTCGACAAAGCCGGAACGGTCACTGCCGGGAATGCTTCAGGCATTAACGACGGTGCTGCCGCACTGGTGATTATGGAAGAATCGGCGGCGCTGGCGGCAGGCCTTAAACCACTGGCTCGCATTAAAAGCTATGCCAGCGGCGGCGTGGCTCCCGCGTTGATGGGAATGGGGCCAGTACCTGCCACACAAAAAGCGTTACAACTGGCAGGGCTGCAACTGGCAGATATTGATCTTATCGAAGCCAATGAAGCGTTTGCTGCGCAGTTCCTTGCCGTAGGGAAAACCCTGGGCTTTGATCCTGAGAAAGTGAATGTTAACGGCGGGGCTATCGCGCTCGGGCATCCTATCGGTGCCAGCGGTGCACGTATTCTGGTCACTCTGTTACATGCAATGCAGGCACGCGATAAAACGCTGGGGCTGGCAACGCTATGTATTGGTGGTGGTCAGGGAATTGCGATGGTGATTGAACGGTTGAATTAATAAACAAAAACGCCCGATAGCGAAAGTCATCGGGCGTTTTCTTAAACAACGACAGTGAAGGTAACCTCATTAATTACCAGTCAAAACTTTTCACCAGCGTCAGTTCACCAGCATTACGCATCGGGACAACAAAAGTTTCCTGTTTTTCATTGACCGAGCCTTCATCAGTGATGAGCGTCAGTTGAGCAGTCGTCAATTCCGTTTCGCTGCGTCCGCCATAGTAGTTGATATACACCTGATAGCGCCCGTGAATCGGCGCAGGCATAGCGAAAATCTCTGGTCCGTAACCTGTCGTGACATCCATATCCAGTGCGCCACTATTTTTCAGCGCTGTATTACCGTACCAGGCGTGTTCACCATCCGGCGTGACGACATGGAGATCGAGATCGGTATTATCCGTATCCCATGAAAGAACTAACCGTAAACGCGCGCGAATTGCACCAGCCCCCGGTGTAGAGTAAAACTGCATTTTTTGTCGGCTTTGCCCATCAGGGCTGATGACCTGCACACTGTTGCTGCCTTCGGTAAAAATATAAGGGCGCGCAAATGAACCATCAGATTCAATTCTCTGCGGCATACTGGCACCGTTGACCACCAATCGCCCCTGCTGGGTTTTGCCCGCCGCAGCATAATTTTTTATTTTGCCGCGGATCTGCGCAGAGATATTTTGATCATCAGCCATATTGACGGACGACGCGGGGTAATTGATCGATTGTGAAAAACTGGCATCTTCACCCTCTGCCGGATGCCAGCCAGAAAGCGGTGCATCAATTTCGACTTCCTGCACTCCTTCGCTGTGGGCAACAGGCGAAAGTGCCACCAGTAACAACGGAAGAAATATCTTTCGCATAGCATTAGTCCATTAATAATTGTCGGGTCAGCGCTTCGATATAGTTCTCATCCAGCCCGGTGGGGTATCCATCAAAGGCAAGATGCAGGTACTCATGAGTTAAATCCAGTCGATCCTGAAGTGTAAAAAAATTACGAATAAATAGCCTTTTTTGCTGCCGATCGGTATAGGGGAACCCCGAGACTAAACGGCACACCGCGAATACGTCTGGCTCGTTGTACCCCGTCTCGTCTTGTAACGCGCGCCGCCACTGTGGCATTTTTTCCGCCAGCCAGGCTTTCGCTTTCGGTAATAACTGGCAAGTAGAGCGTGGTGCTCCCCAGCGGCTAAGGCTGTTGTCGGGATAAGCAAAGGCGAGTATCTGGTCGTAACGCTCTCCCTGCCCCGCCTGGACGGTGGCTTGCCGCCAGGACAGCGTTCCTTCAGCAGCGCGACTGCCATGATAATGAACCGGATCGCCCGCATAGATGAGATCCTGCGTCCAGGCGGTCATCGTCCGCGCGCCCGTGGTGGCTGGCGAAGCAGAAACGCGCTGAGTGGCGCTGCTGTCCGGGATTGTCAGGCAATCGCCTTCCCGATCGGCATTTTGCTGTAAAAATGTGCGAATCGCCACGGTCATGGCTTTCGCTGCCTCAGGGGGCGTACTTTTCGCCTCGCGATCCAGCACTCTGGCAACGTACTCTTCACGATCGAGATGCGACTGCAATTTCAGTTTGCCATTTTCCGTAAGTAAGGTCGTCTCACCGTGGCTGACCAACGTAATATGGTTACCATTGGCAAACGTCACTCGATAGCGCCCATTAAGCACGCCGGGTTTTACTGCCGTCGTACTCTTTTCCGCAGTGATTTTTTTCACCGGATAACGAGCAAACAGATCCACCAGTACACATTGCCCACTGGCAACTTGCGTCGGTACAGGCAAAACCTGATTAAGAATCGTCGCGTAACGGGTCAATACCGTTTTGCTGGTGCCGCTGCCTGTAACCCATAGCGGCGTACCATCAGTTAACCAACCAGCAAAACCGCCCTGACGGATTTCCTGTTTATCATCGGCAAACCAGCTCCAGGTTTTCACTCGTACCCGACTACCGAGCATGGACGCTACGCCAATTTTCGAATCGTCCAGCACCACGTCCAGTAATATTTCCTGGGCTTTGTTTTGCGCAGGTAACGTCGCCAGTGAATCAAGCAACGATTTAACGGTTACCGACGTTTCGGGTTTCAGCGTAGAAAGCGATGCTAACCAGGTTGGTGCCTGGCGCTGTTGCCAGTATTGCCCCCACGCATCCGCACCGATGTGCAACCGCTGCGGCGAAAAGTAGAGACCACAGGAACGCACCAACGCCGTTTCGCGCGTAATGCTCTCCCCCGCCTGACAGCAATAGACTTCTTCCGGAGAGTTACCGCGACACTGGTAGGGCTGCTCCGGCTGATGAGTATCCTCAAGCCAGGCATAAACATACAGCTTCCATAAGCTCCCTAACGGCGTAGTGAGCGTGTCAGGTAGCGTAGAGACGTTTGTCACGCCCGATGGCGTCAACTGATACAGTTGATCATGCTGCGCCCCCCGCAGTGCCAGTTGTAACGGCGTCTCCTCCGCAAACGTTGACAGCGTAACCAGCGTCAATAGCCAGACGATTCTGCGCAAGTACACTTATTTCACCTGCATCCCGCGCCATTCGCTACCTGCCGCAACGCTTTGCTGCGCAGGCGCATAGGAACGCACATAACGAACGGGCGGTAGAACGAATTGCCCTTTTTGCGAGAAGCGCAGCAGATGGTGGAAAGTGACCGTTCCTGCAAATTCTTTCACCGGCACCATATAAGCCAACTCGCTCATTTCATTACGCGCTTTTTCCAGCAACTGCCCCTGCTGTTTCGCGGTGTTGGGCTTGTTGACTGAGATGCCCCACGTTGTCCGTTCAACATCAGCTCCCGGCGGTAGCGGTACTTCCACCTGACCGTAGCGCAGCGGCGCATCCTGCTCACTGGTGAGAGTGATTTCATCGAGATACAGCGCATCGCTGTCAATCTCACTACTGGTAACCGGCTGCAGAGTAAAGCTCATCTCTTCATCCCCCGGGATCAGCCGATACAACTGGCGTTCAACGGTCACCGGAATGTTACTTTGTTGAGCAGTTTTTGCCGGTTCACGCCAACGGACCTGCACGTTTTGCGACGATAATTCGTCACCAAAAGAGAGAATGTCTGGCACCCCCTGACCAACCCAACGCCAGTATTCGCCCCCGCCAGTCGCCTTTTGTTTAGCCCATGCGCCCGCAGGTGCGGGTAACACTACGGGAGGCATCGCTGCCATATATTTCGCCAGCCAGTTCATGGCCAGTGCACGTTCGATACTGGATTGCTGGGCGGTTAAACCACTTAAAATGGCCGCAGCCTGGGTGGAGTCGCCACCGCTATTAAGCAACACAACCGTGTGCGCCAGCGGTTGGTTGCTGTTTGCCGCTTTATCCCACGCATACTGCTGGACCTGTGGCATGACAGTGGACTTCAACTGTGCTTTTTTCAGTAACGTCATGGTTAAAACGTTTGCCACCGCATCCGCCAGCGGAGACTCTGGCGCATCGAGGATCAGGCTATCATTGATATCACGAGTGTCTTCCTCTGAGAGCGCTTTGATTTCTTTCCGGGAAACCGCTTCATCCAGCCCTTTCAGCAACGTTTTGCACGGCAGATTCATCTCCTGCGCCCACGCCAGCACCAGCGCCCGATGCAGTAACGGCATGTTATCCGCCTGCTCTGCGTAGCTGTCGAGCATATGCTGCCAGTATTCAGGTTGTTGCATTACGCCAAGCGCCTGACTGGCCTGCCAGTCGGCATACCATGCCCATACTGTCAGGAAGGCATCGCCATTGCCATCTTCACCCCACCAGGTAAAGCGCGCGCCTGGCCCCGCCAGTTGCATCAGCCGCAAACGGTTATCCTGAATCATCTGACGAATGTCGTTGGCGGCAGCACTCTGATGATCGGCAAGCGCACGCCAGGCAAGGCTTAGGGGGAGCAGACGGCTACCGGTGTTGATTACGCCCCCCCAGGGTTCATCGACTAACGCGTCGAGGTTATTACGGAAAATCTCCTGCGGCGTTTCGCTGCTTTGTAGTCGGATGTTACTCGCCAGCTCTGGCAACATCAGCGTGTTATCGCCACCGCCGAGCATGACGTTTTTCTGCTGTTCAACGGACCAGGTGTTATCAACAAAAGACAGTTTTGTGCTAATGCTGTCCTGCACTTGCCCATTTTGTTGCAATTCTGCGCTTAGCAAACCAGATTGCTGAATGTCCTGCGTCAGCGAAATATAGTTAGCCCCTTTATGCAACGTCAGCGTCTGGCGCATTTCAACACCCGCAAATTTACTTACCAGCTCTACCGGTTCGTTATCCTGCTGACTGAAAATAAACAGCCCTGCCGCCGGTTTGTCGCCCAGGCGATACACCGTTGGCATACTCCACTTCATGTAGAGATTTTTTTCCGAGCGCAAATAAGCACGCCCCTGCCCGACCAGCCCGTCGCCGTTCATCCCACGTGCGGTAATGCGCCAACGGGTTAACGAATCCGGCATCAGGAACGTGAAATATGCTTTGCCTTGTTTGTCCGTTGTTAGCGATGGCATCCATGCCGCGGTATCAACCTCTTCGCGCCGTGGGCGTTCCAGCATTTTCACTCGCCGCTCGCTGCGGTTTGTTGCTCCTGGCGCAACCGGCTCGCTGGAGAGTGCCTGGTCGTAGCTGATAAATGACAGGCTGGAACTGGTACGCACATTGTTACGCCCCAGCGGATAGAAAAATTTGCCGATATTTGGCGCAATCTCCGGTTGCAGCGCGTAGATCATTTCATCGACCACGCCAACCGTTAGTTGTGCAGAAACAGGTTTGCCCTTCAGCAATGAGGTTAATTCCACATTTACCAGTTCGCCTGGCTGGTAATGAGTTTTGCCCGTTTTCACACGAATATCTAACTGGGGAACGGCGACTTTGATCCCGGCATTCTGAAAACTGTACTGCCCGTTACGGGTATACAGCACCGAAAAGGTGATGTTAGGCGCAAAGGTATTACTCACCGGAACGCGGGCTTCATACTGGGTATCGTTTAAACGTTGCAGTGTTAGCCAGCTTGCTGGTTGCGATAACAGCGACCGCTGTTCAACGCGATCACGCTCCAGCGTCAGCAACGCTTCATCAATCGGTTCCGGGAAAGTGATCAGCATCTTCGCGGTTTCGCCGGGCTGGTAGAGCGTTTTATCCGCCACAATATCTACCGTACCGGTATGCGCCATGCTGCCCTTACCGCTGACCGCATGGCTTAACCCGGCGAGAATCAGGCCGTCTTTATCACGCAAAGTCAGATTGTAGTTGCCGGGTTTATCGAAATTAACGGTGAAGGATTTACCGCCAGACGCCAGGTCACCGCTGTAGCTTGTGCGGTCTTCCAGACGCAACCACTCGTACTTAACGGGAACCTGTTTTGAAGCCTCCAGCGCGGCATAACGGAATACCACCGGCTCGCCACTTTTGCTGTATTGTGCGGCGGTGCTTAGTGTGTAATGTGCAAGACCGCGTTCAATGAGGATCTCTTTGGTGGTGGTAACACGATATGCCGCGCCGTCGCTGGCGGAGACAGTTAATAAATAACGGCTCGGTTTATCGGCAGCGGGAAGATTTAACGCCACATGACCGCTATCGTCTGAAACCGTTTCGCTGCCTTCAAGCGACACCGGGAAACGCCCGGCATAACGCAAATCGTTGCCAACCATCGACAATTGTTGGGCGCGCAAACTTAACTGCACCCGAGCATTTTTTACTGGCTCACCATCCGGGTAGAGCAGTTGTAGTTTACCGCTGACCGCTTCGTCAGTTTTGAAATCTTTTTTGTCGAGGGCTAAGCCAATCTCAAAATGCGGTTTGATGTAGTTTGCCACGCGAAAACTGCTGCTATAGACCTGGTTGCGGTAAGCCAGGCGTAACTCATAACCTCCGGCAACGGCATTTTCTGGCAGGCGGAAACTCCCCTGCCCGCCATTACGCGCATCAAGCGCGACATTGACGGTTTGCAACAGACTACCGTTGGCATCCAGCACCGAGAGTTTCGCCGGAGCACTTACGATAGGGGATGAATGCAGCGGGCCGTGAAACTCGCGCCCCATCACTTTGACATCAACACGGTCGCCTGCGCGGTATAGCGGGCGGTCGGTAAAGATATACAAACGGGTGTTATAGGTTTCGCTTTCGTAGAAGAAATTCTCGGATACAAAAACGCCGCCTTCAGCATCTTTACCAAGAATGTATGAACGTTCAGGCGATATATGTTGTAACTGCAAGGCACCGCTGTCATCAGTAACGCCGCGAGTCATCACGCCAAAACCGTCAGTCCACAGGATCTCGGAGCCAGGCTTCGCTTCACCCTGCTTTTTGCCAGCGGTCCACACCAGAAGTTCGTTACCCGACACTTTGCTGAGCGCCACGGTATCGGAAACAAATACCACTGTTGTCGCCCGATAACTGCCTACCATCGCCTCGACGAGGTACAGTCCAGGCTCTTGTTTGCCGAGAGGAATATAGACATTGCCCGGCTGCGGCGAGATGAAATTACTGGATGCACCGTCCAGTTTTACGCCTTGTTGTGGCTCGACTGGTTTTGCCTGCCATAGTGGGTAACGAAACTGCTCCACCAGCGGGTATTTCTTCAGCGGTGAAAACAGGTTGTTTTGTACATAACGGGAAGGTTTGATGATGGCATTGCCAAGCTGCAATTCCGGTAATGCCTGAGTTACATTCTGCCGCGACTGAGAAGAGAAAGAACGCTGCATCACGCGGCGAGATTTGCCGTACCAGTTATCCCACAGCCAGGTCAGCGTATTGTTCAGACCGTCGCCCAGATATTGCGGCTGTACCACAATGCGATGCAGGTTTTTCTGCTGACGCAGGAACGCTATTGGGTCAGGAATACGATACAGGCGAACATCCACGCCGCCGTATTCTTCCATCTGATAACGCCGATAATCACGCCCCGGAGCTTCCAGCCGCACTTTAGCCTCTTCATTGCTGCTAAAACTGCTGTCAGCGAGCAAAAAGAATGTTCCCCCGGCAGGTGGCGCATAATTGCTGGAAGGGAGTGAGTCATCAGCGTTAACAAGCCCCGTCCCTGCGAGAGACAAGCACAGACAGGCCGCTATCGCGCCAGAAAATTTAAACGATAAATGCCAATAAAATTGGGATTGGAATCGTTGGGTATCCATCGGGTGTCCTTCCATGTCATAAGTTGTTGCAGACTGACTGCGCGCATTCCGTTGTCAGTTTTCGTAGCGCTTCCGGTGTGGTAGATGACGTAACGCCCCATCCAGACCATTAAATGCTGGGCATCGCCCTGATCGAAAAAAATCATATCACCAGGCTGCGCCTGGTTTATGTCCAGGCCAATAAAATGGCTGTTGTACTGAATCAAATTAATCGCTGTCACATAGGGGCCGGTTTTGTCGTTCCCCTGATTCCAGTTTTGTGCCAGTTGCCGCTGTTCAGGTGTTAGCGTCATCTCTGGCGGCAAATACTGACTTGCTATACCGTTACTTTTTAGCCATTTGCTGTCGTGAACTTTCAGTGCCTCGTTCGCCGCAAAGCGCACCAGTCCCGCACAATCCTGCTGATACCAACGCGGACTTGGCCCCTGGCGTAGTTGTTCTTGTGCAATGCGCACAAACCAGGCGCGAAATAGCCCCGATTGTTCGACATTCAGCCTTTCGCTATGGGCAACAAAACAACACAGCCAACAGCTCAGCGCCAGCAACCCGTGTCTCATAGTGGCTGCCAGGTAATGGGTATCCACTGCCAGGCGGCACCGGGTTCCATCTGAGCCAGCTTTATGACATAGCGAGGTTGTTGAGATAAAGCGTCCAGCTTCGGCATTAATAAAGTTTGCGCGGCATTATAAAAAACCGGTTCGAGGTTCTTCGGCAGACTGGTCAGCGTTTCGTTGCGCAACAATTTCGCCACGCCTTGCGGATTCACATAAACCGGAACCACACCACCGACCGGAATTACATCCACCATTGCCGGTCGCGTTTTATTCAGTGTTTGCAATGCGTTATTCACCAGCGTGTCATCCAGGGAGAAAAGCAACGTTTTATTTTGCATCGCCAGCGACACACGGAAAAAGGACGCTGACATAAGTTGTTCAGGTTGTGCAGCCTGTGCGGCCGGGTACTGGCCGTAACGAGAACTGACTTCCCGACGCCATATTCTGGCCTCTCCTTGTTGTGTTTCCGTCACCGGCAGTACACCTTCCGGCGCTTTGCTTTCGTGCGCGCCGATATTTTGGCTAAACAGTTTCCCTGGTAGTTGCGCCTGTTCGGCTGTGCCATCAAACTGACCAACAAATAACGGTGTTTGCAGTTTTGAGTCTTCATACCAACACAGTCCGGCTGCACCATCTAACGCCCCGTTCAACTTGTCGTTTTCCTGGCTGATGTGCGAAAGCATCTCTTCGGCAATACCGTGCGAATACGGCACAGCTACGCAGAAGCTGGCACCAGCAGGCATACTGTTCCATACCGGAGTGAAATCGAAACTGGCATCTACACTGGCGGATCCATCATTTAATGCCAGAAAGCTGTGCCAGCCGTCGTTGTTCATTTCGAAGCGCACACCGGCAAAAGATGGGATAAGTCGCTGGTAGCCAAAGCCCAGCAAATTTGCGCTAACCACGATACGCTGACGTACTGGTGTTTTTCCGGCAGTACGCTCTTCCAGGCCAAAGCGGGTTTCCCAGCGTTTTTTGCCGCTCAACAAATCACTCGCGATCGCCGTCGCTTCGCTATCCTGCTGGTCGTCTTTAAACAGCATATCCGTACTGGAGAAAACCAGCATTTTGTCCTGATAAGTCGTGAACATCAGTGTGTTATTGCTGTTATAGCGCAACTGATAAACAGGAATAGTTTCATTATTTATCTTGATGCTGCTGATTTCCGTCTTGCTTAACTGGCTGTCGCTGGTGGCAGCAAACAGTAACGGTTCCAGTAATTTACTTAAGCCACTGCGCTGAATCAGCACCATATAATGTGAAAGATGTCCCTGTTTATCGTGCCACAGCGCCGCCTGCGCAGGCTGGTCTAACAACGAGGAAAATAACTTATCTTTCAGCGTGAGATCGTGTTCATAGACAATGCGGCGAATGCTGCCTTCAATGCCCAGACGGTCGGCATGGTTCTGATAATAAAAAACAAAATCTTCGCTTAAAACATCATGGAGAAAAGGAATTGTGAGGAGATCTTTGGGGAGCTGGCTTAGAGAGTCGCTGTCGAGAAAGAGGTCCGGCTCATTGAGATCGATTTGCAGATTGTTGTGCACCACCAGTGGCGACAAGGTTTTTTCTGCTCCACTGCCAGTGTATTGCAATGCCCAGACGCCTGCGGAAAGCAGTGCTATTGCCCCAAAACCTACAAGGCCATAAAACCGCCAGCCTTTCGCCTTTTTTTCACCACTCATTGCCACATTCCTTGTGTAAAACCAGCCATTTTTTATGGGCGATGTAAAACTTTATCGCGCCCTAATACGACAAAAGCCCAGACTTTGCAGTCTGGACTTTTCAATTCAAAAAAGGGAAACAGCTCCCTTTTGGCATGAAGCGATGAAATTATTCTTCTTCTGGTTCGTCGTCAACGTCCACTTCCGGAGCGATTTCATCGTCCCCTTCCGCAGCACTGCCGTCGATAGCATCCAGCTCTTCGTCGTCAACTGGCTCTGCGACACGTTGCAGCCCCACCACGTTTTCATCTTCCGCTGTACGGATGAGGATAACGCCCTGAGTGTTACGACCAACCACACTGATTTCCGAAACACGTGTACGCACCAGCGTACCGGCATCAGTGATCATCATGATCTGGTCGCAGTCATCTACCTGCACCGCACCAACCACTAACCCGTTACGTTCAGTGACTTTGATGGAGATAACCCCTTTCGTCGCACGCGACTTGGTTGGGTATTCCGCCACCGCAGTACGCTTACCGTAACCGTTTTGCGTTGCGGTAAGGATTGCACCATCACCACGTGGAACGATCAGAGATACGACTTTATCACCTTCGCCTAAACGGATACCGCGAACACCAGTGGTGTTGCAGCCCATCGCGCGAACAGAAGATTCTTTAAAGCGCACCACTTTACCTTCAGCGGAGAACAACATCACTTCGTCTTCGCCGCTGGTCAGGTCAACGCCAATCAGTTCATCGCCTTCAACCAGTTTGATTGCCACTTTACCAGCGGTACGCAAGCGGTTGAATTCGGTGAGGACGGTTTTCTTCACAGTGCCGTTAGCTGTCGCCATGAAGACTTTCACGCCTTCTTCAAACTCGGTCACCGGCAGAATGGCGGTGATACGTTCGTCCTGTTCCAGCGGCAACAGGTTAACGATCGGACGACCACGCGCACCACGAGAGGCTTCAGGCAACTGATAAACCTTCATCGAATAAACGCGACCACGACTGGAGAAGCACAGAATATGATCGTGGGTGTTCGCCACCAGCAACCGGTCGATAAAGTCTTCTTCTTTTATACGTGCGGCAGATTTACCTTTCCCGCCACGACGCTGCGCTTCGTATTCCGAAAGCGGCTGATACTTCACGTAGCCCTGGTGAGAAAGCGTTACGACCACATCTTCCTGGGTGATCAGATCTTCCAGGTTGATATCAGCGCTGTTAGCCGTGATTTCAGTACGACGTTTGTCACCAAACTGTTCACGAACCAGTTCCAGTTCTTCACGGATCACTTCCATAAGGCGATCGGCACTGCCAAGAATACGCAGCAGTTCAGCAATCTGATCCAGCAGCTCTTTGTATTCGTCGAGCAGTTTTTCGTGCTCAAGGCCGGTCAGTTTTTGCAGACGCAGATCCAGAATCGCCTGAGCTTGCTGTTCGGTCAGGTAGTACAGACCGTCACGCACGCCGAACTGTGGCTCCAGCCATTCCGGACGCGCAGCATCGTCGCCCGCACGTTCCAGCATCGCGGCAACGTTGCCCAACTGCCACGGATTGGCAACCAGCGCAGTTTTCGCTTCTGCCGGGGTCGGCGCATGACGGATCAGCTCGATGATCGGATCGATGTTCGCCAGCGCCACGGCTAATGCTTCAAGGATATGAGCACGGTCGCGCGCTTTACGCAGTTCGAAGATGGTACGACGCGTCACCACTTCGCGGCGGTGACGGACAAACGCTGCGATAATGTCTTTCAGGTTCATGATCTTCGGCTGACCATGATGCAATGCCACCATGTTAATACCGAAAGAAACCTGCAACTGGGTCTGGGAGTAGAGGTTGTTGAGCACCACTTCACCGACCGCATCGCGTTTAACTTCAATCACAATGCGCATACCGTCTTTGTCAGACTCGTCACGCAGCGCGCTGATGCCTTCCACGCGTTTTTCTTTTACCAGCTCCGCAATCTTCTCAATCAGGCGTGCTTTGTTCACCTGATACGGAATCTCGTGGACGATAATGGTTTCACGCCCGGTTTTGGCGTCAACTTCCACTTCGGCACGCGCGCGGATATACACCTTGCCGCGACCGGTACGGTAAGCTTCTTCAATGCCACGACGACCGTTGATGATTGCTGCCGTCGGGAAGTCTGGTCCCGGGATGTGTTCCATCAGCCCTTCAATGCTGATGTCTTCATCTTCGATATACGCCAGACAACCGTTGATCACTTCCGTCAGGTTGTGCGGCGGGATGTTGGTTGCCATACCTACGGCGATACCGGAAGAACCGTTCACCAGCAGGTTAGGAATTTTGGTCGGCATGACGTCCGGAATTTTTTCCGTGCCGTCATAGTTATCAACGAAATCGACCGTCTCTTTTTCGAGATCGGCCATCAGTTCATGGGCAATTTTCGCCAGACGGATTTCCGTATAACGCATTGCCGCCGCGGAGTCGCCGTCGATAGAACCGAAGTTGCCCTGACCGTCTACCAGCATGTAACGCAGCGAGAATGGCTGCGCCATACGGACGATCGTGTCATAGACCGCCGAGTCACCATGGGGATGGTATTTACCGATTACGTCACCAACGACACGGGCAGATTTTTTATAGGCTTTGTTCCAGTCATTGCCTAGTACGTTCATGGCGTAAAGTACGCGACGGTGTACCGGCTTCAGGCCATCTCGGACATCTGGCAGCGCACGGCCAACAATGACCGACATCGCATAATCCAGATAGGAGCTTTTCAGCTCTTCCTCAATGTTGACCGGTGTAATTTCTCTCGCAAGGTCGCTCATCTAACCGCTATCCCTCTACTGTATCCCGGATTCAAAGGTCGCAAATTATAACACAGCCGCGCAGATTGAGGTAAACCTATACGCTTTATTCACCTGCAATGCCTGATATACTCGCTTGTCTTGCCAATTACGGAGTAGAAGTGCCAATGAATGCCGAAAAATCGCCGGTAAACCATAACGTAGACCACGAAGAGATCGCTAAATTTGAAGCCGTCGCCTCCCGCTGGTGGGATCTGGAAGGCGAGTTCAAACCACTGCACCGTATTAACCCGCTGCGTCTGGGCTATATTGCCGAGCGTTCCGGCGGTTTATTTGGCAAAAAGGTGCTTGATGTCGGTTGTGGCGGCGGCATTCTGGCTGAGAGTATGGCGCGAGAAGGCGCGACGGTGACCGGTCTGGATATGGGCTTTGAGCCATTGCAGGTAGCAAAACTTCACGCACTGGAAAGCGGCATTCAGGTGGAGTACGTGCAGGAAACCGTTGAAGAGCACGCGGCAAAGCATGCCGGACAGTATGATGTGGTAACCTGCATGGAGATGCTGGAGCACGTTCCCGATCCGCAGTCAGTGGTCAGAGCCTGTGCGCAATTAGTAAAACCGGGCGGCGATGTCTTTTTCTCAACGCTTAACCGCAACGGCAAGTCGTGGCTGATGGCGGTAGTCGGCGCGGAATATATTTTGCGCATGGTGCCAAAAGGCACGCACGACGTGAAGAAGTTTATTAAACCGGCAGAACTGCTGGGTTGGGTGGATCAGACCAGTTTAAAAGAACGTCATATGACCGGACTGCATTACAACCCGCTCACTAACTCCTTTAAGCTCGGCCCCGGCGTTGATGTGAACTATATGCTGCATACGCAGAATAAGTGAGATTGTAAGCCGGATCGCACCGAATCCGGCAACGATGCCAATGCCTGATGCGACGCTTGCCGCGTCTTATCAGGCCTACAAACGCTCCAGTAGGCCGGATAAAGCATTTACTCCGCATCCGGCAACGATGCCGGGCGGGCAGTAATTACCATTTCACCGTCATCGACAAAAATCCTGCCGTCTGGGCAAAATCATCACTTCCCTTCTGCCACGCCACGCTGCCGCGCAGGGAAACTCGCTGGCTAATATTGCCTGTTATCCCCACTTTTATTTCACCACGCTGCTTCGCCACATCATCGCTAATATTGCTGCCATCTTCTTCAATTTCTGCCGAATGAGGATCGTGATAATAATTCAGATCCAACGTTGGCGTGACATGAACGACGGTATGCCATTCGCTGTGTAATCCCAACCGCATCTGAATATCATCACCCTGCGATTGGGACACCCGAGCACGGTTAGCGGCGGTGAAATCATTTTGCTTCACGCCCTGATAGACAACCTGCGCTTGCGGTTCAATTAATACGCCGCGCATCGGTAACCACTGATACCCCGCCTCCAGCGACGCAACGATCCCTGATGAACGATAATGGTCCACGCCATCGCCTTGCTCGCTGACATCGTTATTAAACTAGGCATATTGCAGCCAGCTATCAAGCCATGCCCCCTGCTTTTGACTGCCATGCTGAAACCAGCTTGATGTCAGACCAACGGCATAACCGCGGTTCTGGTTATCGGCACGGGTTGAGGTGATATTCGAGCGACTATATCCCTGGTTATTGCTGTAGCTTCCAACGCCCGCCAGTGTCCATTCGCCATCATCCCCCCAGTTTTCACTTAACAGGTTGCCACTAAGCTGTATCGTAGAAGTGTCTTCGTGCAGGGCCATTTGCCCCACGGCAGTGTAATGCTCGTGCCCACCCAAAATGCGTAAATGTAGCGATTGACTGTTGCCACCGGCATGGTCGCGTCTCTCCATCACAAATGCCTGGTTTACCGCTCGCAGGTTATTAAGATATCCCCCGGTTTTCGCATTCAACACAGGCTGGTAAGCAGGCATCGGGGTTGGTGCAGGATCAGGCGTGGGATCGGGAGTCGGTTCCGGCTCAGGTAGCGGCGTCGGAGTCTCTTTTTGCGAACGCAAATACCAGTCGCTGTTATCTTCCACCAACATATAGTCGTAAGCGCCCATATTGACGTAGCCGCTGCCCGCCAGACTAAACTGCGCATTGTTCTGAAATTGTGTGGGATCGGCATTGAAATCAACCACTTTAATACCTGTGGATGTCGGCTCGCCAATGCCAGTAATCGGGTTAATCACTACCGTGGTGTTACCGGAGGTATTGCCGTTAAGTACCAGCAGATCGCTTACAGAATCATTGCCGTCTAATTCACTATCGAGCAGCAACGTACCGCCGCCATTGTAATCGCCATTCACCGTCAGTGTGTCGCCAGCAGCACCATTTTGCAGACTCACCTCACCGGAAGTATTGGTCAGATCACCATTGACCGTCACGTCTGAAAGGTAAGTCAGGCTGTCAGTTTCAAGATTGGTATTAAGCTCACCGGTCAACACCGTACCATCGGAGACATTGACCAGAGTACCGCCACCGATAAACAATGAGGCATCCAACGCGGCGGAAGTCTCCTGTCCGGTTAAACGTAAGACGGTGCCATCGCTGATATCGATAGTGCCGCGGGAAGTCGCATCAATAGACTGAATATCCTGATCCGCACCAGTCTCGAACGTAGCCCCATCACCGACCCACAACGACGAAACATAAGGAAAGATATCCGCAACATCACCTTTCAGCGTGCCTTCCTCCACTCGCACCGCCGACTGCGCCGTGCCACTGGCGGTCAGTTCCAGGGTGCCTGCGCCTGTTTTCGTTAGTGTGCTGCCAGCATCCTGATCCTGCCCACTACTGTCGGCCATCAACGCCCCCCATTGCGTGTAGACCCCCGCATCAACTGCGACTTCACCATCAGCGCGCATTTCGATATTACGCCCATGCCCCGCCGTCGCTGAGCATGTGTCAACATCTGCAGTTATCTCCATTACACTATTTTGCTGGTTATCGGTAAAAATGACCTGACGGTTGTAATCCGTATCGCCAAGCTGTGAATTATCGCTAACGATCAGCGTTCCCGAAGCGATTTGCGTAGTGCCCAGATATGGATTGTCATTCGCCAGGCTTACCTGTCTATCACCTGCATCCACCACCACATAGACACCTTTTTTCCCGTCATCGCCAATATGCAGATCGTCGCCGCCATAGAGATCGGCAACGTCCTGACTGCCAATCACCGTGCCGCCACTGCCGCTAATTTCCAGACCATCGTTTTCTGCCGTACCACTCTGCCAGGTAGTAAAATCGGAAAGATCCAGCACACCATTGTTTAGCACGATTGACTGTGGATCGTTCTGCATCGCCGCCAGGTCATCAGCATTGCCGGTTAAGGAGAGAATCGCCCCGTCTTCCACCACAATATCGCCGGTCAGTGCCATCGACTGCGCTCCCGTCAGGACATAACTACCGTTTTCAGCAATAGTCAGTTGCCCATCCCCCTGAACAGTCCCGGCAAAACCGCCCTGGTTGACAGTAACATTACCACCGGCGTCAATATTTAAAGTGCCATTCTGAAAACCCGTTAACGAATGTACAAATGTTTGCTGAGTCGTTCCAACGTTAAGCTCAGCCTGATTATCTGTCTGTCCGATACTGCCAACGCTCAGACCATAGCAATTTTGCGGATTGTTTTGGCACTGATTGTCACCAACATTCATCAGCGAATTATTCCGCCCCAACATGACTTCACCGTTTTTAATTCTCATCTCACCGGTAAAATCATTGTTATCAGCGTTAAGCACCAGTTCGCCCGCTCCGGCTTTGGTAATAAAGCCCGTCCCCGCAATGGAATCGATAACCCCATCATTTTTCGTACTGCCAATGATCAAAGTTTTACCAGCCGCAATATCAAAACGGATCTCACTTGACCCCATATACAGAAAGCCTCCTGCCGCTGCCGAAGCCTCTTCACCGTAAGCAAATGCACTGTTATTCACATCTAATAATACGCCCTCGTTCTGGCCATAACTGTCATCAACAGCGATATCAATAAGATAAGGAGAAATTGCGTTGCTGGTATAAATTGCACCACCATAACCTTCGGCAGTGTTATTTATAAATGAAGTATTATTAATGACTGTAAAGCCTGATGGATGTGTTTTATCGTTATTATTATCAGTAATATCGATAGCTCCACCATCGCCATCACTGTAACTCGTTGATGTATATGCCTGATTATTATTAAAAACCGTGTTGTTTAAGTAGACATTATTATTAATTGAATAAATTGCGCCACCTTTGCCATCGTTAGCAATATTATCTGTAAATACAGCATTGGTGACGCTAAGATCAATATCACCAGCGTCATTTGTCCCCGCGGAATAAATCGCCCCCCCATACCCCCTGCTACATTACCGTCAAAAATAACCTGAGTAAGATTCAGCGTTGAATTTTCTTTCGCAAAGATAGCCCCGCCATTATTATACTCACCACTCACGGTATTATTTTCAAACAGCGTCATCCCTGTTCCGTCTTGTGCTGACAATGTGAAATTGGCACCTTGTTGTAAAAATACCGCACCTCCACTGGTATCATTTTTCATAGAAGAAAAAATAAGCCATTGCCCGTCAGCAACATTCCAGACCTGTGTACTACCTGAAAGGCTCTGGCGACTGGCCCGGCAACTGGCTATAACGTTAACACCCTGACATGAAGGCATAATCTGCGACGCTGCATTCGCTCGTGTAAACGCACATGCAACGACAGCCAGAAAAATTAAGAGATATTCTTTCCTGATAAAAACAATCCATTTTTTATTCATAATCTGACAGCCTGTGAGAAATAACACGCCATCATTAAAAGACATATTACGATTGTAGATAATGACTAATTGTAAGCAAGAAGAATTTAAAACCTATATACTAAAAATATTATCTTCTGAAAGAGATTAATTATTCTTTTTGATATTCACTAAATTATGAAATAACAATAATTAAAACACATCAAACTGATTAATTCGTTTCTTGTTTACCTGGAATAATCAACATAGCAAATTTTTATTTCACATCTGCTGATTAAAAAATACCGCTTCCGTGAACCACAACCATTTACATTCGCTCACATCATAAACATAACATTAAGTCACAACGTGATATGAATTTGTGCTGGTATCAATTTTCGCCACTCCTGACATAAGCGCAATAAATAACCTGGATCAATAATTATCTCAAATTGAACGTTCAAGAAATCACCGAACGGTTATTTTTAACAATTTTTTCTCTTCCCATTGACTTTCCCGGACACCTTGTCTGACCTAAGGTGCGTGGAAGCCACTTTTCCCGTTGCGACTTATCCACAAAGTTATGCACTTGCAAGAGGGCCATTTTCACACTATCTTGCAGTGAATCCCAAACATACCCCCTATATATAGTGTTCATTGCGACTTTCCTTACTACAGGTAGTCAAAGCGATGCTATTGCGGAAAGTATTCCAAAAACAGGTACGACATACATGAATCAGAATCTGCTGGTGACAAAGCGCGACGGTAGCACAGAGCGCATCAATCTCGATAAAATCCATCGCGTTCTGGACTGGGCGGCAGAAGGGCTGCATAACGTTTCGATTTCCCAGGTCGAGCTGCGCTCCCACATTCAGTTTTATGACGGCATCAAGACCTCCGACATCCACGAAACCATTATCAAGGCTGCCGCTGACCTGATCTCCCGTGAAGCACCGGATTATCAGTATCTCGCCGCGCGTCTGGCGATCTTCCACCTGCGTAAAAAAGCCTACGGCCAGTTTGAGCCGCCAGCGCTGTACGATCACGTGGTAAAAATGGTTGAAATGGGCAAATACGATAATCATCTGCTGGAAGACTACACGGAAGAAGAGTTCAAGCAGATGGACACGTTTATCGATCACGACCGTGATATGACCTTCTCTTACGCTGCTGTTAAACAGCTTGAAGGCAAATATCTGGTACAAAACCGCGTGACCGGAGAAATCTACGAGAGCGCCCAGTTCCTCTATATTCTGGTTGCTGCGTGCCTGTTCTCGAATTACCCGCGTGAAACGCGTCTGCAATACGTGAAGCGTTTTTACGATGCGGTTTCCACGTTTAAGATTTCGTTGCCGACGCCAATCATGTCCGGCGTGCGTACCCCGACTCGCCAGTTCAGCTCCTGCGTACTGATCGAGTGCGGCGACAGCCTGGATTCCATCAATGCCACCTCCAGCGCAATCGTGAAATACGTTTCCCAGCGTGCAGGTATTGGCATCAACGCCGGTCGCATTCGTGCACTGGGTAGCCCGATTCGCGGCGGCGAAGCGTTTCACACGGGTTGTATCCCGTTCTATAAACATTTCCAGACCGCAGTGAAGTCCTGCTCCCAGGGCGGTGTACGCGGTGGTGCAGCTACGTTGTTCTACCCAATATGGCATCTGGAAATTGAAAGCCTGCTGGTGCTGAAAAACAACCGTGGGGTTGAAGGCAACCGCGTGCGCCATATGGACTACGGTGTACAAATCAACAAGCTGATGTATACCCGTCTGCTGAAAGGTGAAGATATTACCCTGTTCAGTCCATCCGATGTTCCGGGGTTATACGACGCGTTCTTTGCCGATCAGGAAGAATTTGAGCGCCTGTACACCAAGTATGAGAAAGACGACAGCATCCGTAAACAGCGCGTGAAAGCGGTTGAGCTATTCTCGCTAATGATGCAGGAACGCGCGTCTACCGGTCGTATCTATATTCAGAACGTTGACCACTGCAACACCCACAGCCCATTTGATCCGGCTATTGCGCCAGTGCGCCAGTCTAACCTGTGCCTGGAAATCGCCCTGCCGACCAAACCGCTGAATGACGTCAACGACGAAAACGGTGAAATCGCGCTGTGTACGCTGTCTGCTTTCAACCTGGGCGCAATTAACAGCCTGGATGAACTTGAAGAACTGGCGATTCTGGCAGTACGTGCGCTTGATGCGCTACTGGATTATCAGGATTACCCAATCCCGGCGGCAAAACGCGGGGCAATGGGGCGTCGTACGCTGGGTATTGGCGTGATCAACTTCGCTTACTATCTGGCGAAGCACGGTAAACGTTACTCCGACGGCAGCGCCAACAACCTGACGCACCAAACCTTTGAAGCGATCCAGTATTATCTGCTGAAAGCGTCTAACGAACTGGCAAAAGAGCAAGGCGCGTGCCCGTGGTTTAACGAAACCACCTACGCAAAAGGGATCCTGCCGATCGATACCTACAAGAAAGATCTGGATGCTATCGCCAATGAGCCGCTGCATTACGACTGGGAAGCATTGCGTGAGTCGATCAAAACCCACGGCCTGCGTAACTCCACGCTTTCAGCGCTGATGCCGTCAGAAACCTCTTCGCAGATTTCTAACGCCACCAACGGTATTGAGCCGCCACGTGGTTACGTCAGCATTAAAGCGTCGAAAGACGGGATTCTGCGCCAGGTGGTGCCAGACTATGAACACCTGCACGACGCCTATGAGCTGCTGTGGGAAATGCCGGGTAATGATGGTTATTTGCAACTGGTGGGTATCATGCAGAAATTCATCGACCAGTCGATCTCTGCTAACACCAACTACGATCCATCGCGCTTCCCGTCAGGAAAAGTGCCGATGCAGCAGTTGCTGAAAGACCTGCTCACCGCCTACAAATTCGGGGTCAAAACGCTGTATTATCAGAACACCCGTGATGGCGCAGAAGACGCGCAGGACGATCTGGTGCCGTCAATCCAGGACGATGGCTGCGAAAGCGGTGCATGTAAGATCTGATATTGTGATGCCGGATGCGGTGTGAACGCCTTATCCGGCATTAAACTCCCAACAGGACATATTCATGGCATATACCACATTTTCACAGACGAAGAATGATCAGCTCAAAGAACCGATGTTCTTTGGTCAGCCGGTCAACGTGGCTCGCTACGATCAACAAAAATATGAAATCTTCGAAAAGTTGATCGAAAAGCAGCTCTCTTTCTTCTGGCGTCCGGAAGAAGTTGATGTCTCCCGCGACCGTATCGATTATCAGGCGCTGCCAGAGCACGAAAAGCACATCTTTATCAGCAACCTGAAGTACCAGACGCTTTTGGATTCCATTCAGGGTCGTAGTCCGAACGTAGCGCTTCTGCCGCTGATTTCGATTCCAGAACTGGAAACCTGGGTAGAAACCTGGGCGTTTTCGGAAACTATTCACTCCCGTTCCTACACGCACATTATTCGTAATATTGTTAACGATCCGTCTGTTGTGTTTGACGATATTGTCACCAACGAGCAGATCCAGAAACGCGCAGAAGGGATTTCGGCTTACTACGACGAACTGATCGAAATGACCAGTTACTGGCACCTGCTGGGCGAAGGCACCCACACCGTTAACGGTAAAACCGTAACTGTCAGCCTGCGCGAGTTGAAGAAAAAACTCTATCTGTGCCTGATGAGCGTTAATGCGCTGGAAGCAATTCGCTTCTACGTCAGCTTCGCTTGTTCCTTCGCTTTCGCTGAACGTGAGCTGATGGAAGGTAATGCCAAGATTATTCGCCTGATTGCCCGTGACGAAGCACTACACCTGACCGGCACTCAGCATATGCTGAATCTGCTGCGCAGCGGTGCGGACGATCCGGAAATGGCGGAAATTGCCGAAGAGTGCAAACAAGAGTGCTATGACCTGTTTGTCCAGGCGGCGCAACAGGAGAAAGACTGGGCGGATTATCTGTTCCGTGACGGTTCAATGATTGGTCTGAACAAAGACATTCTCTGCCAGTACGTTGAATACATCACCAATATCCGTATGCAGGCTGTCGGTTTGGATCTGCCGTTCCAGACACGCTCCAACCCGATCCCGTGGATCAACACCTGGCTGGTGTCTGATAATGTGCAGGTTGCTCCGCAGGAAGTGGAAGTCAGTTCTTATCTGGTCGGACAGATTGATTCGGAAGTGGACACCGACGATTTGAGTAACTTCCAACTCTGATGGCTCGCGTTACCCTGCGCATCACTGGCACACAACTGTTGTGCCAGGATGAACACCCTTCCCTTCTGGCAGCGCTGGAATCCCACAACGTGGCGGTTGAATATCAGTGTCGCGAAGGCTACTGCGGCTCCTGTCGCACGCGTCTTGTTGCAGGCCAGGTGGACTGGATTGCCGAACCGTTAGCCTTTATTCAGCCAGGGGAAATTTTGCCCTGTTGTTGCCGGGCAAAAGGCGATATTGAAATCGAGTTGTGATCGAGTACTAGTGCCAGATGCGACGCTGATGCGTCTTATCTGGCCTACAACGATTACATGGCGTAGTAATACGCTTTCACCTGTTCCCAGTCCGCTTTAGGGATCGGCTCCAGATATTTCTCCAGTTGCCGGAAGTCATGATTAATCGCTTTATGGCGACGCAGACGACGGCGACTTTTCTCCAGATCAAGAAAACCGGCTTCTGGCTTACCTTCTGTTTTCACATAGATATGGCGAACGTAGCAGCAGCCGTGTTGACGATTAACGCTATGCATCTTTTTAAATGCCAGCGCCACTGCTTCCAACATTGCTTGCCGTACATCGTTGGGATAGGGCGTTACTGCATGCTGTGCATACCAGTCAGCAATACTGACAAAACCCGCCATATCTTCAGTCACCAGTAACGCACGCCATTCGCCATCAATTTTCACCGCTTCTCCAAAAACGATTTTCGGCACAATCACGCCAGCGCGTTCCAGATCTTTTATCACCGCAACCTCGCGCACAATCGTCGGGCGACCAAACGGATAGCGGATAGAATGAAACAGGTGCCGAGTCATGCGCTTTACATACAGCTTTTTGCCGTTGTGCTCGACGCATTGCACCCCGCTCATGCCGTTGCGGCGGTAATTCGGTTTCTCAACCCAGTCACCTTCTGTAGCCCACCAATGATTGAATTCGTCGAGTTTTGCTGAAACTGCCATACCCTGTCGCCTTGTTTTTATTGTTAACGACAATGACTATAGGTGTTCACCTTAAGAAAAACTTAATAAAAAGTGTTTCTTAAGGTATTTCATTTGTCGGGAACTCGTCACCTCACGCTAAAGAACAGCAAGCAAAGATAACTAACTGACTTTATTGAAGAATTAATTTCACTCTGACGTGAATGGGATTTTGAATGAAGGGAAATAGCGGATGGCACGTAAGTGCCATCCGAGACTGAAGTTACTCTTTATTGAGGAATTTTACTGCTTTATCCGGGAAGTCCGTAAACAGCCCATTAACACCCGCTTTGTTATACAGAGCGTCATACAGTTGATTCACATCGGTCGTATATTCTGGCAGCTTATCCGACCGCACGGTATAAGGATGCACAACCAACTTATTCTGCTGCGCGTCTTTCACCATTCCGGTAAGTTTAATATTGCCCGGCTGCGATGTCTCATCAATCACCATATGGTAATCCGGGCCAATGCCGTCAGCATACTCCGCTACCTGCTTCATGGCACCCGGCTTAAACATCCAGTCGTAACTGTAATTAACCCAGGTTCCATCTGGTTGTTTCTGCTGGGTTTCATTCCAGTCAGTATAGGCAATCAGTTGAACCAGATTAAGATCCATGCCCATTTTCGGTTCCAGCTCATTTTTAATACGTTTCAGCTCATCAGCATCAAAGCATTGCAAATAAACTTTGTCATCTTTACCGGTGTAACCGTATTTTTTCAGCACTTCCAGGGTTTTAGCCGCAATATCTTTCCCTTCCTGATGATGAAACCACGGCGCTTTAATTTCTGGATAGATGCCGATATTTTTCCCCGTCGAGTGGTTTAACCCCTGAACAAATTCAATCTCTTCTTCGAAAGTGTGCACACGAAAGTCAGATTTCCCCATCGGGAAGCGTCCGGGGAAAGTCTGCACTTTTTTGCCATTTTCAATATCAAAGCCTTCAGTGAATTTTAAAGACTTAATTTCATCCAGCGTAAAATCTATCGCGTAGTAACGGCCATCTTTACGCGCCCGCTCCGGAAAACGCTCGGCCACATCAGTAACGCGGTCAAGATAGTGGTCATGCAGGACGACCAGATGGTCGTCTTTGGTCATCACTAAATCCTGCTCCAGATAATCCGCCCCTTGCGCATACGCCATCGCTTTTGCGGGTAGCGTATGCTCCGGCAAATAACCACTTGCGCCGCGATGGGCTATTACAATTTTCTCGCTGTTGTCTGCCGCCATTGCACTGCTTCCCATGATCATTCCACTCATCATGATCGCCATGCTAAGGTTTTTAAGTGTCAGTTTCATGCTATTAGCCTCCGTTGCGTTTTTGCTGTAATTCCTGATGGCGACGTTTTTCGCCAATCATCACGACAATTAACAAGATAACTGCCAGAATGCTGCCGCCAATCATCACCATGAAGCCGCCATCCCAGCCGAAGTAGTCAACGGTGTAACCGACAATTGCGCTTGCCGCCACAGAACCGCCAAGATAACCAAACAGCCCGGTAAAGCCCGCCGCCGTACCTGCTGCTTTTTTCGGTGCCAGTTCCAGCGCGTGCAGACCTATCAGCATGACAGGACCGTAGATCAGGAAGCCAATGACAATCATACAAACCATATCAACAGTCGGATTACCTGCCGGGTTCATCCAGTAAACAATAGTAGCGATGGTCACCAGAGTCATAAAGAAGACGCCAGTTGCCCCACGGTTACCGCGGAAGACTTTATCCGACATCCAGCCACACAGCAGAGTGCCCGGAATGCCCGCGTACTCATAAAGGAAGTAGGCCCAGGAAGATTTATCCAGCGCGAAATGCTTCACCTCTTTCAGGTAGGTTGGCGACCAGTCGAGGATGCCGTAACGCAGCAGATAAACGAATACGTTGGCAATAGCGATGTACCACAGCAGCTTGTTCGGCAGTACGTACTGCATGAAAATCTGCTTCGCAGTCAGTTCCTGTTCCGCTTTTTCGTTATAGTCGTCCGGATAATCATTTTTGTACTCTTCGATCGGCGGCAAACCACAGGATTGTGGGGTATCGCGCATCATGGCAAAAGCGAAAAGCGCCACCAGAATGGCACAGAAAGCAGGCATATAGAGCGCCGCGTGCCAGTCATTAAACCAGGCCATACCCAGCAGGAACAGCAGCGGCGGAATACCACCACCGACGTTATGCGCACAGTTCCATACTGACACAATGCTGCCACGCTCTTTCTGCGACCACCAGTGCACCATAGTACGACCACACGGCGGCCATCCCATTCCCTGGAACCAACCGCAGAGGAACAGAAGAACAAACATCACCGCAATGCTGGAAGTCGCCCACGGCACAAAGCCCATAAATAGCATCACTGCCGCCGCAAGAATCAAACCTGCTGGCAGGAAAACGCGCGGATTCGAGCGATCCGAAACTGACCCCATGATGAATTTCGAAAATCCGTAAGCAATGGAGATACCGGAAAGGGCAAAACCTAAATCCCCACGAGAGAATCCCTGCTCCACCAGATAGGGCATAGCGAGAGCAAAGTTCTTACGAACCAGATAGTAAGCGGCATAACCAAAGAATATCCCCAGGAAAATTTGCCAGCGCAATCGACGATAAGTCGGATCGATCTCCGCAGCAGGTAGGCGCGCTTTGTGTGGCGCTGGTTTAAAAATACTCAACATTTATAGCCTCCGTGGCCCGTGGTCTTATTTATGATTAACAGACTGATTCAATAGAAGAACCTGCCGTTTCTTGAGTGGCCGCGATGTTAATTAATCATTCATTTTATGAATGTGAATTACCGCACACATTATTAAATAAGATTGTCAAAATGTTCCGAAAGACGCATGAAATCACGTTTCACTTTCGAATTATGAGCGAATATGCGCGAAATCAAACAATTCATGTTTTTACTATGGCTAAATGGTAAAAAACGAACTTCAGAGGGATAACGATGAAAACTCGCGACTCGCATGACGTGATTATCATTGGCGGCGGCGCAACGGGAGCCGGGATTGCCCGCGACTGTGCCCTGCGCGGGCTGCGCGTGATTTTGGTTGAGCGACACGATATCGCAACAGGCGCGACCGGGCGTAACCACGGTCTGCTGCACAGCGGCGCACGTTATGCAGTAACAGATGCGGAATCCGCCCGCGAATGCATTAGTGAGAACCAGATTTTAAAACGCATCGCGCGTCACTGTGTCGAACCGACCAACGGCCTGTTTATCACCCTGCCGGAAGATGACCTCTCTTTCCAGGCTACGTTTATTCGCGCTTGTCAGGAGGCGGGGATCAGCGCGGAAGCCATTGATCCGCAGCAAGCACGCATTATCGAACCTTCCGTTAACCCGGCATTGATTGGCGCGGTAAAAGTCCCGGATGGCACCGTGGATCCATTCCGCCTGACCGCTGCGAACATGCTCGATGCAAAAGAACACGGTGCGGTTATCCTCACCGCCCACGAAGTCACTGGCCTGCTTCGTGAAGGTGCGACGGTGTGTGGCGTTCGCGTGCGTAATCATCTTACAGGCGAAACCCAGGCGCTCCATGCACCAGTGGTGGTGAATGCTGCCGGGATCTGGGGGCAACATATTGCCGAGTATGCCGATCTGCGTATTCGCATGTTCCCGGCCAAAGGATCGCTGCTGATCATGGATCACCGCATTAATCAGCACGTGATCAATCGCTGCCGTAAACCTTCTGACGCTGATATTCTGGTGCCCGGCGATACCATTTCACTGATTGGCACCACCTCTTTACGCATTGATTATGACGAAATTGACGATAATCGGGTGACGGCAGAAGAGGTCGATATCCTGCTGCGTGAAGGGGAAAAACTGGCTCCGGTGATGGCGAAAACGCGCATTCTGCGTGCCTACTCTGGTGTGCGCCCACTGGTTGCCAGCGATGACGATCCGAGCGGGCGTAATGTCAGTCGCGGCATCGTGCTGCTCGATCACGCCGAACGCGATGGCCTGGACGGATTTATCACCATTACCGGCGGTAAACTGATGACCTACCGTCTGATGGCGGAATGGGCCACAGATGCCGTCTGCCGCAAACTGGGCAACTCGCGCCCCTGCACAACCGCCGACCTGGCACTACCGGGTTCACAAGAACCGGCTGAAGTGACACTGCAAAAAATCATTTCCCTCCCTGCACCACTTCGCGGTTCTGCGGTTTATCGTCACGGTGATCGCACGCCATCCTGGTTAAGTGAAGGCCGCTTGCACCGGAGCCTGGTGTGCGAATGCGAAGCTGTCACTGCAGGCGAAGTGCAATACGCGGTAGAAAATTTAAACGTCAACAGCCTGCTGGACTTACGCCGTCGCACCCGTGTGGGGATGGGGACCTGTCAGGGCGAACTCTGCGCCTGCCGCGCCGCCGGACTGCTGCAACGCTTTAACGTCACCACGTCCGCGCAATCTATCGAGCAACTTTCCACCTTCCTTAACGAACGTTGGAAAGGTGTGCAGCCCATTGCCTGGGGCGATGCGCTGCGCGAAAGCGAATTTACCCGCTGGGTTTATCAGGGACTGTGTGGTCTGGAGAAGGAGCAGAAAGATGCGATTTGATACTGTCATTATGGGCGGCGGCCTTGCCGGATTACTCTGCGGCCTGCAACTACAAAAACACGGTCTGCGTTGTGCGATTGTCACTCGCGGTCAGAGCGCGCTGCATTTCTCGTCCGGCTCACTGGATTTACTAAGCCATCTGCCAGACGGGCAGCCGGTGACAGATATTCACGACGGACTGGAAACATTGGGTCGCCTGGCCCCCTCCCATCCCTACAGCCAACCCGGCCCACAGCGCGTGCTCGACCTCGCTTGCCGGGCGCAGGCGTTAATTGCAGAAAGCGGTGCGCAATTGCAGGGCAGCGTAGAACTGGCTCACCAGCGGGTTACTCCTCTCGGCACGCTACGCTCAACCTGGCTAAGCTCACCAGAAATCCCAGTCTGGCCGCTGCCCGCGAAGAAAATATGCGTAGTGGGAATAAGTGGCCTGATGGATTTTCAGGCACACCTGGCGGCAGCCTCGTTACGTGAATTAAATCTTGCTGTCGAAACTGCTGAAATTGAATTGCCGGAACTGGATGTCTTACGCAATAACGCCACCGAATTTCGTGCAGTGAATATTGCCCGTTTCCTTGATAACGAAGAAAACTGGCCACTGTTGATCGATGCGCTTATCCCTGTTGCCAACACCTGTGAAATGATCCTGATGCCCGCCTGTTTCGGCCTGACCGATAACAAACTGTGGCGCTGGCTGAATGAGCAACTGCCCTGTTCATTAATGTTACTGCCAACATTGCCGCCTTCCGTGCTGGGTATTCGTCTGCAAAATCAGCTTCAACATCAGTTCGTGCGCCAGGGCGGTGTGTGGATGCCGGGCGATGAAGTAAAAAAAGTGACCTGCAAAAATGGCGTCGTCAGTGAAATATGGACCCGTAATCACGCCGATATTCCGCTACGTCCACGCTTTGCCGTGCTTGCCAGTGGCAGCTTCTTTAGCGGGGGGCTGGTGGCAGAACGCGACGGTATTCGCGAACCGATTCTCGGCCTTGATGTGCTGCAAACCGCCACGCGGGGTGAGTGGTATCGAAGTGACTTTTTCGCTCCGCAACCGTGGCAACAATTCGGCGTGACCACTGACGAGGCGCTACGCCCGTCGCTGGTAGGTCAAACGATAGAAAACCTGTTTGCCATTGGTTCGGTGCTGGGCGGATTTGATCCCATAGCCCAGGGATGCGGCAGCGGCGTTTGTGCTGTCAGTGCATTACATGCTGCTCAACAGATTGCCCAACGCGCAGGAGGCCAAGAATGAACGATACCAGCTTCGAAAACTGCATTAAGTGCACCGTCTGCACCACCGCCTGTCCGGTGAGCCGGGTGAATCCGGGCTATCCGGGGCCAAAACAGGCGGGACCAGATGGCGAACGTCTGCGTCTGAAAGATGGCGCACTGTATGACGAGGCGCTGAAATATTGCATTAACTGCAAACGTTGCGAAGTCGCCTGTCCATCCGATGTGAAGATTGGCGATATCATCCAGCGCGCACGAGCAAAATACGACACCTCGCGCCCGTCGCTGCGCAATTTCGTTTTAAGTCATACCGACCTGATGGGCAGCTTTTCTACGCCGTTCGCGCCTATCGTTAACACCGCTACCTCACTAAAACCGGTGCGACAACTGCTTGATGCCGCGTTAAAAATCGACCACCGTCGAACACTGCCGAAATACTCCTTCGGCACCTTCCGCCGCTGGTATCGCAGCGTGGCGGCACAGCAGGCGCAGTATAAAGATCAGGTGGCGTTCTTCCACGGCTGCTTCGTCAATTACAACCATCCACAACTGGGTAAAGATTTAATTAAAGTACTCAACGCGATGGGAACGGGCGTGCAACTGCTCAGCAAAGAGAAATGCTGCGGTGTGCCGCTGATTGCCAACGGTTTTACCGATAAGGCGCGTAAACAGGCGATTATCAACGTGGAATCGATCCGCGAAGCTGTCGGAGCGAAAGGCATTCCGGTGATTGCCACCTCCTCCACCTGTACGTTTGCCCTGCGCGATGAATATCCGGAAGTGTTGAATGTCGACAACAAAGGCTTACGCGATCATATCGAACTGGCAACCCGCTGGCTGTGGCGCAAGTTAGATGAAGGCAAAACCTTGCCACTTAAACCGCTGCCGCTGAAAGTGGTTTATCACACCCCATGCCATATGGAAAAAATGGGCTGGACGCTCTACACCCTGGAACTATTACGTAAAATCCCTGGGCTTGAACTGACAGTGTTGGATTCTCAGTGCTGCGGTATTGCTGGTACTTATGGATTCAAAAAAGAGAACTACCCCACCTCACAAGCCATCGGAGCGCCACTGTTCCGTCAGATAGAAGAGAGCGGCGCGGATCTGGTCGTCACCGACTGCGAAACCTGCAAATGGCAGATTGAGATGTCCACGAGCCTTCGCTGCGAACATCCGATTACTCTGTTGGCCCAGGCGCTGGCTTAAACTCCCTTCTGATGCCCGGTAAGCATGTTGCTTATCGGGCATTTTTGCGGGCGCGATTCCGTGCCAAATGTACGCGTTGCATCGCCGTGAAAATTCCTCTGAAAACGTCTCGCAAAGACTGAAACTGTCAGATGTCAAAGGCCCGGGATACTCGTAATGTCGCGTCATCATAAACATCTGGTGACGGACAACCATGACAGAATCAACAACATCCTCCCCGCATGATGCGGTATTTAAAACCTTTATGTTCTCGCCCGAAACCGCACGGGATTTTCTGGAAATACACCTGCCGGAACCGCTACGTAAGCTTTGCAACCTGCAAACCTTACGCCTGGAACCCACCAGTTTTATTGAAAAAAGTTTACGCGCTTACTACTCGGATGTTTTGTGGTCGGTAGAAACCACCGACGGCGAAGGTTATATCTACTGCGTGATTGAGCATCAGAGTACTGCGGAAAAAAACATGGCCTTTCGACTGATGCGTTATGCCACTGCCGTCATGCAGCGCCATCTGGACAAAGGCTATGACAGAGTCCCTCTGGTAGTGCCAATGCTGTTTTATCACGGCGAAACCTCACCCTACCCATATTCACTTAACTGGCTGGATGAATTTGACGACCCGCAGCTTGCCCGGCAGTTGTACACCGAAGCTTTTCCGTTGGTGGATATCACCATCGTACCTGACGATGAGATCATGCAACATCGGCGTATAGCTCTGCTGGAACTGATTCAAAAGCATATTCGCGAGCGCGATTTAATCGGTCTGGTCGACAGGATCACCACGCTTTTGGTTAGGGGCTTCACTAATGACAGCCAGGTGCAAACGCTGTTTAATTATCTGCTGCAATGCGGCGATACCTCCCGTTTCACCCGCTTTATTGAGGAAATTGCCGAACGTTCGCCACTACAAAAGGAGAGATTGATGACTATTGCTGAACGGCTACGGCAGGAAGGACACCAAATTGGCTGGCAGGAAGGTAAATTAGAAGGTTTGCAGGAAGGCATGCATGAACAAGCCATTAAAATTGCCTTGCGCATGCTGGAGCAGGGCTTTGAACGTGAGATTGTGCTGGCGACAACCCAACTCACTGATGCTGATATTCCACCGAACTGTCATTAAAAGAAGAGATTGATGACTATTGCTGAACGGCTACGGCAGGAAGGGCATCAAATTGGCTGGCAGGAGGGTAAGATTGAAGGCTTGCAAGAAGGTAAATTAGAAGGTTTGCAGGAAGGCAAAGTAGAAGGCATGCATGAACAAGCCATTAAAATTGCCTTGCGCATGCTGGAACAGGGTATTGATCGTGACCTGGCTGCTCGCAGCCACCCAGCTAAGCGAAGCCGATCTGGCAGCGAATAACCACTAATTAACACAGGCCCACAAGCAATCCCCATGGGCCTTTGATATCAATAACTACCTTTTATGCGTGGCTCATTTTTGCCTGATTTAAATATCGCCAGTCGCTTATCCAGGGCATCACTGTAGAGCATGGTGTCGACGCCAACGGCGACAAAGTTCGCTCCCCACGCAAGGCATTGCTGCGCCATATCAGGAGCCACAGCCAGAAAACCTGCTGCTTTACCCGCAGCGCGGATCCGTCGGATGCTGGTTTCAATAATACGCTGCACTTCCGGGTGTCCGGCATTATCCGGGTAACCCAACGACGCTGAGAGATCCGCTGGCCCAATAAACACACCATCACCCCCCTCAACGTCGAGGATTTCATCCAGATTATCCAGTGCTGTTTTACTTTCCACCTGCACCAACAGACAAAGTGAGTCGTTGACTTGCGCAATGTAATTCTCAATGCGTCCCCAGCGTGCTGCCCGTGCCACGCTGGCCCCGACACCACGCTCACCGTACGGTGGATAGCGAGTTGCAGACACTATCTGACGCGCCTGTTCGCCAGTGTCGACCATCGGGATCAGTAGAGTTTGCGCGCCAATATCCAGGACTTGTTTAATCAGCGACTTACTCCCCTCCACTGGGCGGATCACGGGTTGGCTGCCATAGGGCGCTACCGCCTGAAGTTGGTGATAAAGGTTCTGAATGGTATTTGGCGCATGTTCACCATCAATCAGCAACCAGTCATAACCGGAGGTGGCGGCAATTTCTGCCATATAGGAAGTTGTCGAACTTAACCACAGACCAATTTGTACTTCACCCTTGCGTAAGCGTTCTTTGAATGGATTGATTAATAATGTGTTCATCATGTTCCTTAACCTGTTAATGATGCGCCACGTTGGTCTGCGCAACAGCGCGACTTACACGCAGAGTGAAAATAATCAGCGAACCGATGACCGCCACCGCAGCCAGCATCAGCAAGCCTGCCGCATCGCTGGCAAACAACGTTTCTGCTTTTACACGCAGGATCGGGGCGATAAATCCGCCCACCGCGCCAAACAGGTTTACAAAACCAATCCCCGCAGCCAGCGCCGTACCGGAAAGCAGTTGTGTCGGCATCGTCCAGAACACCGGCTGAACCGCAATAAACCCTATTGCTGCAACACACAGCGCAACGATTGCCAGTACTGGCGAAAGTAGCCCGGAAAGGCCAATACCAATGCCCGCGGACAGCAATGTCAGCGCCGCGACATTGCGCCGTTCGCCGGTTTTATCGGAATAGCGCGGAATAAGCCAGGTCCCCAACAATGCCGCAATCCACGGAATGGCGGCGACCACGGAGGCCGTAAAGCCCACTTTTGTTCCCAGCAATGCGGCAACCTGCGTCGGCAGGAAGAAAATTAATCCGTAAACCGCCACCTGAATAGTCAGGTAGATAATCGCCAGTTGCCAGACTCGCCCATTACGCAGCGCATCACTCAGTCGCGAAGTGACTTTCTGTTGTTCTTCACTTGTAAGTTGATTAATGAGCAACGTTTTTTCTTCTTTACTCAGAAAACGTGCCTGCTCCGGTGTGTCATCAAGCCAAAAGAATGTGAACACCCCAGCACCGACTGCCAGTAATCCTTCAATCACAAACATCCAGAACCAGCCGGGATGTCCCATAAATCCATGCATCTCCAGAAGCGCGCCGGAGAGCGGTGATCCCAGCGTTAACGCCAACGGTGCTCCCATATAAAACAGCCCCATAATGCTGGCGCGATTACGCTGCGGAAACCATTGCGAAGTGAGATAAATCATGCCTGGAAAGAACCCGGCTTCCGCAGCACCAAGCAGGGTGCGAACTATCAGAAATTTCACTTCAGTATCGGCCCATGCCATTGCCGCCGAAAGAAATCCCCACAGCAGTGTCGTCGTACCAATCCAGGTCCTGGCTCCCAGTTTGCGCATCAACAAATTCGCCGGAACACCGAGAAACGCATACACCACAAAGAAAATTCCCGCTCCCAGCGCATAAGCTTCATTACTTAGCCCGGTATCAATCTGGTAGGTCTGTTTGGCAAAACCAATATTCGAACGATCGAGAAACGCCAGCACGTACAGCGCCAACATAAACGGGATCAAACGCGCGCGGTTTTTCTTCACCACGGCGTCAAGCAAAGCGGTGCTCATAAGAAGCTCCTTAGAACATGTGAGCGTTACTGTTGTCACGGCAACGCCCGGAATGATTAGTGGCTGTAAGGGCGTTTCAGATTGCAGTCACGATTGAGTTCGACGCCGAAACCCGGTTTATCAAGTACTGATTTGTGAATACGACCATTCACCGGCACCGGCTCATTAAGCAAAATCGGATCAAACTGCGGACGCATCGATGAACAATCCGGACTGGTCATCAGGAATTCGCTAAATGGGGTATTGGTGAAGGTGATCACCGCATGGTGGGAGTAAACAGACGAACCGTGCGGCACCACCAGTTGTCCACGTGATTTGGCAATTGCGGCAATCTCCACCAGCGTGGTTAAGCCACCGCACCAGCCAACATCTGGTTGCATAATGTCGATACCGGTTTCTGAAAGTGTACGGAAAGATTGCAGTGTGCCGTGGTGCTCGCCACTGGTGACCATCATTCCTGCTGGTGCGTTGCGTTTTAATTCGCGATAACCTTCATACTGTTGCGGCGGCAGGCACTCTTCGATCCATTTCAGGTTATAAGGGGCACAAGCGTGAGCCAGTTTGGTGGCATAGTTCACGTCCTGGCTCATCCAGCAGTCGAGCATCAACCAGAAATCTTCACCGCATTTTTCACGCATCCCCGCGACCATAGCGGCGTCTTTGCGGATCCCCGCATCACCATCATGTGGCCCCCAGTGCGTCGGCATCTTGCCGCCGATAAAGCCCATCTCTTTTGCCAGATCCGGGCGAGCGCCCGTGGCGTAGAACTGAATTTCATCACGGACAGCGCCGCCTAAAAGTTTATAAACCGGAAGCCCGACCACTTTGCCGAACAGATCCCACAGAGCCAAATCAACACAGGAAATCGTGTTCATCACCAGGCCCCCTGAACCGGAGTAATACTGGGTGGCGTTGAGCATTTGATCGTGAATCAGTTTGATATCACTGACACATTTGCCCTCTATGAAACGGTTTAGGTGTTTTTCAACGATAAAGCACCCCATTTCACCGGCTGTTGAAACGGCGAAGCCGGTCTGGCCATTTTCTGCTTCGACTTCAACAATTAACGTGCCAAGAACGTTAATACCAAATGACTGGCGGGACTGCTCGTAATCGCGGTATTTACTCATCGGGGTAGCAATATGATCGTCAATCCAGTGATCCACTCCCTGGTCGTGATAATCACCGCCGCCAGCGCCTTTTTCTGCTGTCGCTCCTCCAGTAAACCAGGCGCGAACCTGTTTGATTTTTGGTAGGGTCATGATGTTCTCCATTTTTATGAGGCCAGTAAGTCAAAGGGACTTTTCCATCCCAACAGACGTGAAATATCCCTGGCGCAGGCGATGGCTTTGCCCGCCAGATAATCACGATATTCTTCATTGATTTGTAAACGAGTACCGACCACTGAGATCGCGGCGGTAAGCTCGTTATTGGCGTTAAACACCGGGGCAGCAACACAACGGACATCGGTGTAATCTTCACCGTTGTCATAGCTCCAGCCCTGACGGCGAATACGTGCCAGTTCTTCGTGGAGCTGTGGTGGACGGGTAATCGTGGTGGGTGTCGCCTGTTCCCAGACCAGCCCTTCGATAATACTTTGCTGTACAGCTTCAGGTTGCCAGGCAAGCAGGCATTTACCTATTCCGGAGCGATAAAGCGAAAGGCTTTTTCCTTCATGGGAACGCACGCTGATAGTGGCTGAAGACTCCACTTTCAATATGTAATATGCGCTACCGTTATCGATGATCCCAAGGTGACACAACAGTCCAGTGGTATCCATCAGTTGCGTCAGGCGTGGGCGTGCCAGTTCCCGGAGATCCATCTTGCTTAACGCATGGCCGGAAAGCTCCACCAGCCTGGTCCACAGACAAAAATTTTCCTGGTGATCAAGACTCAGAAAACGCTGACGCTTGAGTTCGTTAAGCAGCAAATAGGCTGTGCTTTTAGGGATCCCCAATGTGTCGATGATCGTCGCAGCACTACAGGGGCCAATGCGAGCAATCAAATTGAGAATATCAATAGCCCGTGTCAGGGCGGGAACTTTGCTTGATTCCAACATACTGGACTCCAGTCTTAGATACTGGAATCAGTCTCGTTGCTCAGGGGGAGTAAAATTGTGAAGCGCATCAAATCCCACTCCTCGTCCAGAGGACTGGAGGAATTACGCACAAATTTGTGAATTAGCGCACGGATTTTTTCTTATTGAGTACAACAGGTTGGACAACCTTTGCGGGAGAGAAGTGTGCCGGTGTAGTAAACCGGCACGGAGTGGCTGCTCAGGCAGTTAGGGTCATAGATTCAACAACCTCAATCCAGCCATGCTCGCTGGCAATGTCCTGACCGTTCAGCCAGCGACGCAGCATATTGAGTGCCATCATTGCACACACTTCCTGACGAATAGCCAGACTGTAGCGCGTAGTGCTGAAATGTACGCGCAGAGCAAAAGTGCCATCCGGCGTGGCCAACGCAAAGTTGAGATACCCATCTTCCAGGCCAGAAATGGCCAGTGCCAGCCCGGCGAAATGTTTGGCTCGTCGTTCAGTTATCCAGTGTGCGGTTTGCGCCAGTGTTTCTTCCTGTGAAGGCACGACTTCACACGCCAGTAATGGCGCACCAGCACGAGAAAGTTGCAACGCCAATAAACCACCGGTGAATTGCTCGCTCAACGTCAGACTGAACTGGCGACGTTGCAATTCCCGGCTGATCTGCGCAGGTAGTCCTTCGGTGCCTTCAAAAATCATGCTCTGTCCGGCGACGCGTTTAACGTCCTGCCATAGTTTTTCCATCGCCTGTAGCTCGCTTGCCGGTCCGGTGAGTTTCAATTCGATAATCGGCATGGAAGAGCGATAGCCCATCGTTACGCCCGGCGGCAGTTGCAACGTGTCCAGGCTTTGCGCCAGATCGCTTTCTGAACGACCAAAGGTAGTCAAACGCAGGCAAACCGGTGGCTGCGGTAAGGAAAAACGCTCACGCAGGCGCGGCAGAATTTCATGCTCCACCATCACTTTAAATTCCGAAGGCACGCCTGGGGTAAAGAACATCAGGCAACGGTTAAGTTGCACAGCAAAACCACAGGCCGTGCCAACCGGATTATTGATAAATTCAGCACTGGCTGGCAGCTCCGCCTGTTTGCGGTTACTCGACGCCATCACGCGCCCACGTTCGCGGAAATAGCGTTCCATCTCTTGCAGCCAGGCTTCATGAAGAACTAATCCCTCACCTTTTGCTGTCGCAGCAGCCAGTGCGCTTAAATCATCGCTGGTCGGCCCCAGACCACCGTTGACGATCAGCACATCGGCGTGCTGGCTACGTTCACGCAGAATGGTGACTAAATCCTCAAGGTTATCGCCCACCGTATTACGGCGAGATAATGGCAACCCCTGATGAAAGAAAAAATCAGCCAGCCAGGCAGCGTTAGTGTCAACGATTTGCCCGTGTAACACTTCATCCCCTGTGGATAACATTTCCACTTTTAACATGGTTATCTCCTGCTTTTGTTATCGAATCACTATAACGCAAAGGGAGATAAGGCGTAGAAAGAAACTGAATGGCGCGGCAGAACGCCGCGCCGAAAGGCATCAGAAGCTGGCGTTAACCCCGACATAAGGGCCGTCAGCCACCGCGTTGTCGCGGTTGCCGTCTTTACCCGACAGATTCAGATAGCGGTAGCCCGCCTCAATGCTGACTGGACGCATAATAGTGTAACGCGCGCCTGCATTCGCTTCTTCATAACTTTTAATACCGCTGGAGAGCGAATCCGGAGAGTAGTAATACTCGCCAAACAGACGGAAGCTATCGCCAATTTGCCACTGCAAGCCACCGCCTACCGCCGCGGCATAGCCTTCATCACCGTCGTTCGGGTTGGTATAAACGCCTTTACCACCCACGGTTGCCATTAGCGGACCCAGCGGCAGATTCAATCCCAGACCAACGCCCGCGACGTCACCGTCGTCATCGTTATGTGTCCAGTTACCGCTTAATGCCAGACCGGTCGATTCAGTACCGAAACCAACATCAATATTGGTATATTCTTTTCCCGCCTGACCGCTGATACTCATCGCATTTGCCGATGCAGAAACCAATAGCATTCCAGCCAGAACTGGCAGCGCCAATTTTTTCATTTTTACCTTTTCCCGCAAGAAGATAATTAAAAGTCCCCAAAGCTGCGGGATTGTACTGCCTGACGCAGAGGATTCAATGCGTGAAAAAAGCGATCTGCTAACTTATTGTAACTAAATACTTCTTGAATAATTAAGTGCAGAAAAAGCAGCCATCAAAAATTGATTGCCAGCCAAATAATCATCGTGGCTATCATCACCCAAAAGACAAATGCTACTTTCACCTGTTTGTCCATTGCCGTATTCTTTTATTTTATTTTCGATGGTAAGGAATATTCCCATGCGACAACGGACTATCGTTTGTCCCTTAATTCAAAATGATGGTGCTTATCTGCTGTGTAAAATGGCCGACGATCGCGGCGTTTTCCCCGGACAATGGGCGCTGTCTGGTGGCGGCGTAGAGCCCGGTGAGCGTATTGAAGAAGCATTACGTCGTGAAATCAGGGAAGAGCTGGGCGAACAACTGATTCTTACTGACATCACACCATGGACCTTCAGTGATGATATCCGCATCAAGACCTACGCAGATGGTCGCAAGGAAGAGATTTATATGATTTACCTAATCTTTGACTGCGTCTCTGCCAACCGTGAAGTGAAAATTAACGAAGAGTTTCAGGACTATGCATGGGTAAAACCTGAAGATCTTGCGCACTATGATTTGAATGTCGCCACCCAAAAAACATTACGTTTGAAAGGTCTGATGTAACAGTAATGACAGCCATTATTGGCTGTCATATTAAAAATATCAGCGATTAGCAAATTCACCATCCAGTAAAACGTTGCCTTTTTCCACATGCATTACCAGCCCATCCAGATAATCTGGTTTAAATGTCACGTTACGTTTATCTTTAGCGATATAGGTCAGACAATGGTTATGGGTGAAAATAACGATGTTTTTATCTGGTGCTTTGCTTTGTAACTCCTTAATGGTGCTATAAATCTCATTTCTACATTGTAGAAATCGTTTATCTACCGTCAGTTTTTTTCCAGCAGAAAACCAGCTCGCTGATTGAATAGTCCGAACGGTATTACTGGAATAAAGATCGAAATTAGGGATGTCCGCGCTGAAAGCTTTGCCCAGTTCACGGGCATCCTGAGTACCTTTCACCGTAATGCCTGTTTTGTCTGACAAGCAGTGATTGGAGGAACGGTCGCAGCGTTCCGCATGGCGAAACAGAACCACAACCGGGTGCTGCTGCGCTAATCTGGCCAGCGTTCTATTGTCGATACGTGGCAAACCATTACTGCTCCAGGCAGCATGTGTACCCAGCCCCACAATCGCCACAAGCACCAGTAAAATGAAGATATATTTTTTAGACTTCAACGAAGCCTGACAAAAAGCTAACACGTAAGCTCCACCTATAGACAAGCGTAGCCAACTAAATGGCCGTGAAAACAAACGTCATTTTCATCGGTAAATAGTGGCGGGATAAATTAAAACATTACGGCGCACGCAAAATGCCTTAAATTTTGTCAAATTAAAAGCCCGAATAAGATGAAAAAACAAAAAAATAATATTTAAGTCTTATATTCATTCCTTAAGGTTAAATTAATATTCTAACCTTAGAATTTCACTCCAAATGGCAAAATAGACATAACGCTCCCTATGACAAATATTAGCGAATAACTGGGAAAGATATTCAATGACCGAAGGAAAAACCATGTCAGACTTTTTGCCTTTTTCACGTCCGGCAATGGGTGTGGAAGAACTCGCCGCGGTTAAAGAAGTTCTCGAATCAGGATGGATCACTACCGGTCCGAAGAATCAGGCACTTGAACAAGCCTTTTGCCTGTTAACGGGAAATCAGCATGCCATCGCAGTCAGTTCAGCCACTGCCGGAATGCACATCACGCTGATGGCGCTGGGGGTTGGTGTTGATGATGAAGTCATTACTCCCTCCATGACCTGGGTTTCAACTCTCAATATGATCTCCCTGTTGGGCGCAATACCGGTGATGGTGGACGTTGATCGCGATACGCTGATGGTCACGCCTGAAGCGATCGAAGCGGCCATTACGCCTCGTACCAAAGCGATCATCCCGGTGCATTATGCCGGAGCGCCGGCAGATATTGACGCCATTCGCGCCATTGGTGAGCGCTACGATATCGCAGTCATTGAAGATGCCGCCCATGCCGTCGGTACAAATTACAAAGGTCAACATATTGGCGCGAAGGGCACCGCTATTTTTTCATTTCACGCCATCAAAAATATTACCTGTGCGGAAGGTGGATTAGTCGTTACTGATGACGAAAATCTCACTCGCCAGTTACGCATGTTGAAATTTCATGGTCTGGGTGTCGATGCATACGACCGAAAAACATGGGGTCGCGCACCGCAGGCTGAAGTATTAACACCAGGCTATAAGTACAATCTGACCGATATTAACGCCGCGATTGCTCTGACGCAGTTGAATAAATTAGAGCAACTAAATACCCGTCGTCGAGAAATTGCCCTGCAATATCAACAAGCACTGGTGGATCTACCCTTCCAGCCTCTGAAGCTTCCCACATGGCCACATGTTCACGCCTGGCATCTGTTTATTATTCGTGTTGATGAACAACGTTGTGATATCAGCCGCGATGCGTTGATGGAAGCACTGAAAGAAAGAGGCATTGGCACTGGGTTACATTTCCGCGCAGCTCACACGCAAAAATATTATCGTGAGCGTTTTCCCACGCTGTCGTTACCGAATACCGAATGGAATAGCGAACGCATCTGTTCGTTGCCGCTTTTCCCGGATATGACCACCGCCGATGCCGACCGCGTCATCACTGCCCTTCAGCAACTCGCAGGACAATAAGCCATGTTTGACATCCACCCTGTTAAGAAAGTCTCGGTGGTTATTCCCGTTTATAACGAGCAGGAAAGTTTACCGGAATTAATCAGGCGCACCACCGCAGCCTGTGAATTGCTGGGCAAAGAGTATGAAATACTGCTGGTTGATGACGGCAGTAACGACAATTCTGCGCAAATGCTGGTCGATGCCTCACAAGCAGAGGGCAGCCATATTGTGTCTATTTTGCTTAACCGCAATTACGGACAACATTCGGCAATTATGGCAGGTTTCAGTCACGTTACCGGCGACTTAATCATTACTCTTGATGCCGATCTCCAGAATCCGCCAGAAGAGATCCCCCACCTGGTGGAAAAAGCCGATGAAGGTTACGACGTGGTAGGGACTGTGCGCCAGAACCGCCAGGACACCTGGTTTCGTAAAACTGCCTCGAAGATGATTAACCGACTGATCCAGCGCACCACCGGCAAAGCGATGGGCGACTACGGCTGTATGCTGCGCGCTTATCGTCGTCATATTGTCGATGCCATGTTGCACTGCCATGAACGCAGCACCTTTATTCCGATTCTGGCGAATATCTTCGCCCGCCGCGCCATTGAAATTCCGGTACACCATGCCGAGCGTGAGTTTGGCGAATCAAAATACAGCTTTATGCGCCTGATTAATTTGATGTACGACCTGGTGACCTGCCTCACGACCACACCGTTACGTATGCTTAGTCTGCTTGGCAGCATTATTGCGATTGGTGGTTTTAGCATTGCGGTACTACTGGTGATTTTACGCCTGACGTTCGGACCGCAGTGGGCGGCAGAAGGCGTCTTTATGCTGTTTGCCGTACTGTTTACCTTTATTGGCGCTCAGTTTATCGGCATGGGATTACTCGGTGAATATATTGGCCGGATCTACACCGATGTCCGCGCCCGCCCCCGCTATTTTGTGCAGCAAGTTATCCGTCCATCCAGCAAGGAAAATGAATAATGAAAGCCGTCGTTTTTGCCTATCACGATATGGGTTGCCTGGGTATTGAAGCCTTGCTGGCTGCCGGTTACGAAATTAGCGCCATTTTTACTCATACCGATAATCCTGGCGAAAAAGCATTTTATGGTTCGGTCGCTCGCCTGGCGGCGGAAAGAGGGATTTCGGTTTACGCGCCGGATAACGTTAATCATCCTCTGTGGGTGGAACGCATTGCCCAACTGTCACCTGATGTGATTTTCTCTTTTTATTATCGCCATTTGATCAGCGACGAGATTTTGCAACTTGCCCCCACTGGCGCGTTTAATCTGCATGGTTCGCTGTTACCGAAATATCGCGGCCGCGCGCCACTGAACTGGGTACTGGTGAACGGTGAAACGGAAACTGGCGTTACGTTGCATCGGATGGTGAAACGTGCCGATGCCGGAGCCATTGTTGCCCAGCTACGCGTTGCCATTGCACCGGACGATATCGCCATTACGCTGCATCATAAATTGTGCTACGCCGCGCGTCAGTTGCTGGAACAGACGTTACCCGCCATTAAACACGGTAATATTCTGGAAATCGCCCAGCGCGAGAACGAAGCCACCTGTTTTGGTCGCAGAACGCCAGATGACAGCGTCCTTGAGTGGCACAAACCGGCATCCGTACTGCATAACATGGTGCGTGCCGTTGCCGATCCGTGGCCTGGCGCCTTCAGCTATGTAGGCAATCAGAAATTCACCGTCTGGTCGTCACGCGTGCATTCTCATGCGTCCACAGCACAACCGGGGAGCGTGATTTCTGCTGCACCGCTGTTAATTGCCTGTGGCGATGGTGCGCTGGAAATTGTCACCGGACAGGCGGGCGATGGAATTACTATGCAAGGTTCGCAATTAGCCCAGACGCTAGGGCTGGTTGAAGGTTCAAGACTTAACAGTCAACCTGTTTGCACCGCCCGACGCCGTACCCGGGTGTTGATCCTCGGGGTGAATGGCTTTATTGGCAACCATCTGACAGAACGCCTGCTGCGCGAAGATCATTATGAAGTCTACGGGTTGGATATCGGCAGCGACGCCATTAGTCGTTTCCTTAATCATCCGCATTTTCACTTTGTCGAAGGTGATATCAGCATTCATTCTGAATGGATTGAGTACCACGTCAAAAAATGTGATGTCGTATTGCCGCTGGTGGCGATTGCCACACCGATTGAGTATACCCGCAACCCGCTGCGCGTATTTGAACTCGATTTTGAAGAGAATCTGCGCATTATCCGTTACTGCGTGAAGTACCGTAAGCGAATTATCTTCCCGTCGACCTCGGAAGTTTACGGGATGTGTAATGATAAATATTTCGACGAAGACCATTCTAATTTGATCGTCGGGCCGGTGAATAAACCGCGCTGGATTTATTCGGTATCAAAACAATTGCTTGACCGGGTGATTTGGGCGTACGGCGAAAAAGAAGGATTGCAGTTTACCCTCTTCCGGCCGTTTAACTGGATGGGGCCACGGCTGGATAACCTTAATGCAGCGCGAATTGGCAGTTCGCGCGCCATTACACAACTCATTCTAAACCTGGTAGAAGGATCGCCAATTAAGCTGATTGATGGCGGAAAACAAAAACGCTGCTTTACTGATATTCGGGACGGCATCGAAGCACTGTTTCGCATTATCGAAAACACGGGAAATCGCTGTGATGGCGAGATTATTAATATCGGCAACCCCGATAACGAAGCGAGCATTGAAGAACTGGGCCAGATGCTACTGGCAAGCTTTGAAAAACATCCTCTACGCCATCACTTCCCACCGTTTGCAGGCTTTCGCATCGTCGAAAGTAGCAGCTACTACGGTAAAGGATATCAGGACGTGGCACATCGTAAGCCTGGCATCCGCAATGCCCGCCGCTGCCTGGATTGGGAACCGAAAATTGATATGCAGGAAACCATCGATGAGACGCTGGATTTCTTCCTGCGCACTGTCGATCTTACGGATAAATAATCATGATCAAAGTGGGCTTACGCATTGATGTTGATACCTTTCGCGGCACCCGCGAAGGCGTGCCGCGTCTGCTGGAAATCTTGAGTCAGCATAATATTCAGGCCAGCATTTTTTTCAGCGTCGGCCCCGACAATATGGGCCGTCATCTCTGGCGGCTGGTGAAGCCGCAGTTTTTGATGAAGATGTTGCGATCAAACGCAGCGTCGCTTTATGGCTGGGATATTCTGCTGGCAGGCACTGCATGGCCAGGAAAAGAGATTGGCCACGCCAATGCCGACATCATTCGTGAAGCGGCTAAACACCACGAAGTTGGCCTGCACGCCTGGGATCACCACGCCTGGCAAGCCCATAGCGGTAGCTGGGATCGGCAAACGATGGTGAACGATATCGCGCGTGGTCTTCACACACTGGAAGAGATTATTGGCCAACCGATAACCTGTTCCGCCGCCGCTGGCTGGCGAGCCGATCAACAGGTGATTGAGGCAAAAGAAGCGTTCCATTTGCGCTACAACAGCGATTGTCGCGGAGTAATGCCGTTTCGTCCGTTGCTCGAATCAGGAAAACCGGGTACAGCACAAATCCCGGTGACGTTACCCACCTGGGATGAAGTCATTGGCCGGGATGTGAAAGCGGAAGATTTTAACGGCTGGCTGCTCAACCGCATCCTGCGAGAGAAAGGGACGCCGGTTTATACCATTCATGCAGAAGTCGAAGGCTGCACTTATCAGCATTATTTTGTCGATCTTCTGAAACGTGCCACCTGTGCAGGTATTACGTTTTGCCCTTTAAGCGAGTTGTTATCAGAGACTTTGCCACTCGGGCAAGTTGTCCGCGGAAGTATTGCCGGACGTGAAGGCTGGCTCGGTTGCCAACAAGCTGCGGGAACTCGTCCATGAAATCTGTTCGCTATTACGCAGCATTCTTTGCGTTTATCACTGTCTATTATCTCTTGCCGATTAATTATCGTCTGCTCTGGCAACCCGATGAAACGCGTTATGCGGAAATCAGTCGGGAAATGTTGGCCTCCGGCGACTGGATTGTGCCCCATCTGTTAGGGCTACGCTATTTCGAAAAAACCATTGCCGGATACTGGATCAACAGTATTGGGCAATGGCTGTTTGGCGCGAATAACGTTGGTGTGCGGGCAGGCGTTATCTTTGCGACCCTGTTAACCGCCGCGCTGGTGGCCTGGTTTTCTCTGCGTTTATGGCACGATAAGCGTCTGGCACTACTCGCCGCAGTGGTTTATCTCTCGCTGTTTATTGTCTACGCCATCGGCACTTATGCGGTGCTCGACCCATTCATTGCATTCTGGCTGGTGGCGGGAATGTGCAGCTTCTGGCTGGCAATGGACGCGCAAACCTGGAAAGGCAAAAGCGCGGGATTTTTACTGCTGGGGTTAACCTGCGGCATGGGGGTGATGACTAAAGGTTTTCTCGCCCTCGCCGTACCGGTATTGAGCGTGCTGCCGTGGGTAGCCATGCAAAAACGCTGGAAAGATCTCCTTATTTACGGCGGGCTGGCTGTTGCCAGTTGCGTACTGACTGTTCTTCCCTGGGGGCTGGCAATAGCACAACGGGAGCCTGACCTCTGGCATTACTTTTTCTGGGTTGAACATGTTCAACGCTTTGCGATGGATGATGCCCAACATAAAGCCCCGTTCTGGTACTACTTGCCTGTCATCATTGCCGGTAGTCTGCCGTGGCTGGGATTGCTCCCCGGCGCGCTGCGCGCAAGCTGGAAAAACCGTCGTCATTCCGCAACCGTCTATCTCTTGAGCTGGGCGGTGATGCCGCTGCTGTTTTTCTCTGTCGCCAAAGGTAAATTACCGACCTATATTCTCTCCTGCTTTGCGCCTCTGGCAATGCTGATGGTGCATTACGCTTTGCTGGCAGCAAAAAATAATCCTCTGGCGCTGCGGATTAATGGCTGGATTAACATCGCTTTTGGCGTCACTGGCATTATTGCCACGTTTGTTGTTTCGCCCTGGGGACCAATGGGCACGCCTGTCTGGCAGACTTTCGAAATCTATAAGGTCTTTTGTTCCTGGTCGATTTTTTCGCTGTGGGCATTTTTCGGTTGGTACACCTTAACGAATGTGGAAAAAAACTGGCCCTTTGCGGCGCTTTGTCCGTTGGGGCTGGCGTTGCTCGTGGGATTTGCGATCCCCGACAGAGTCATGGAAGGGAAACACCCGCAGTTTTTTGTTGAGATGACGCAAGAGTCACTCCAGCCGAGCCGCTATATTCTTACTGATAGCGTCGGTGTTGCCGCTGGTCTGGCATGGAGCCTGCAACGCGACGACATCATCATGTATCGCCAGACGGGTGAATTGAAATATGGTCTTAATTACCCGGATGCGAAAAGCAGATTTGTCAGCGGCGATGATTTTGCCAAATGGCTAAATCAGCATCGACAGGAGGGGATTATTACACTCGTGCTTTCGGTTGACCGCGATGAGGATATCAACCGTCTCGCCATTCCACCTGCAGATGCCGTCGATCATCAGGGGCGTCTGGTACTCATTCAGTATCGCCCCAAATGATCTGGCTGATTTTAGTCTTTGCCAGCCTGCTTAGCATAGCCGGGCAACTCTGCCAGAAACAGGCAACTCGCTTTGTGGCGGTAAGTAAACGGCGCAAACATATTGCACTGTGGCTGACGCTGGCATTGGTGTGCCTCGGGCTGGCAATGGCACTCTGGCTACTGGTATTACAGAACGTGCCGGTAGGCATTGCCTACCCGATGTTGAGCCTGAATTTTGTCTGGGTGACGCTGGCAGCAGTAAAACTGTGGCACGAACCGGTGCCTTTTCGCCACTGGTGTGGGGTGGCATTCATTATTGGCGGCATTGTGATCCTGGGGAGTACGGTGTAATGGGTCTGATGTGGGGATTATTCAGCGTCATTATTGCTTCCGCTGCACAATTAAGTCTGGGTTATGCAGCGAGTCATCTGCCGCCGATGACGCAATTATGGGATTTTATCGCAGCGTTTTTTACTTTTGATTTCGGTGCCCGAATGCTGGTTGTCGGCCTGGTTGGTTATCTGATCTCCGTTTTTTGCTGGTATAAAGCGTTACATCAACTGGCACTCAGCAAAGCCTACGCCTTACTGAGTGTAAGTTATGTACTGGTATGGATTGCATCAATGATACTTCCCGGCTGGGAAGGAACTTTTTCGCTGAAGGCTATGCTGGGCGTAGCCTGTATTATGTGCGGATTAACGCTGATTTTCATGCCGATTGCAAAACAACGTTACTGATGTTTTTCACCAGATTTACACTGTCGTTCCCACTCATCAGGACTATAACTGCTTGCCGAGAGGACTTTCACCGTGTGCTGCTTTTCCCGGTTAATGCAATAAAGCGCATCCTGTAGAGGAGAAAGCAGGTCACCTGATTTAACGCTAAAGTCAGTTTGCACTTCAGCAATCATTTTTATCGTGCCGCCAGCATCACAAAGCTTCAGTATGTGTCTGTTATCTTGCTTATCACTGCACGATTTTTTGACCAGCCATTCCATTACACCATCCTGTTTAATAAGAACTTTCACATTAATTTACAGATTAACAGATAAACTCTTTATCAACGGCAATGGAATGGCAAAAATGAGGAGTGAAACGGATGCTCCATTACTGCTGGCGTTGCACCCACGCTTTTAACGCCTGGCGTGAAATTTTAATGCCGCCGTTTTTCAACTCTGGCGGCAGCATAAGCCAACGCACTGGTTGCTGAAAACGCGCCAGCTTGTCTTTCACCCATTCGCTAAGATCAACACTTTGCTGGTCATACTCCACAACGGCTACCGGTCGATGACCAAACTCCTTGTCTGCAACGGGAACGATAAATACCTGCAAAACCGCCGGATGCGCAGCAATAACCCGCTCCACCTCTTCTGGCTGAATACCTTCGCCGCCGCTAAAGAACAGGTTGTCTAAGCGCCCGACAATAGTCAGCTTGCCATTATGCAGCTCACCACGATCGCGGGTAGCGTACCAGCCTTCGTCATTGACCAGCGGCACCAGTTGTCCGTTCCGCCAGTAACCCTCCGCCATGCTGGCTGCCCGTAGCCATACTTCATCCTTGACGATTTTGACTTCCCGCCCCGGCAACGGAAAACCGACATCAGCTAAACCGTCGGCTTCTTTCGCACACACCGTAGAGGCGAACTCTGTCAGGCCATAGCCGCAAAAGCAACGAATGCCCTGCCCGCGTGCCTGCTCCGTCAGTTCGACCGGAATTGCCGCGCCGCCAAGCAACACCGCTTTCAGGGAAACTGAACTGCGATTTACCAGCAATCGCCAGAGCTGCGTCGGCACCAGCGAGGCGTGAGTACAGCCTGCCAGCATTTGTTCCAGCGGTTGTTTGTCGCGTACCGTCATCCGCGCGCCAGCGTATAACCAGCGCCACAAAATCCCCTGACCGGAAACATGAAACAGCGGCAAAGAGAGCAACCAGTCATCGTGCTCACCAAAGGGGATCAGCGATAACACACCTTGCGCACTGGCAAGGTGTGCCTGGCAGGTATGGACAGCGGCTTTCGGCAAACCGGTGGAACCAGAAGTTAAGGTCATGGAGCACAAACGCTGCGGCTGCCACGAGGCAACGTATGCGCCTTCTCCTACCTGAATTTGCAGCGAAGTTAACGCTGGAAACGTGTTTTCTCCTTCCGGCACCAACGCGAATTGCAGAGTAAGATTGGGCAACAATTCCTCAAGCAACGGTTGCGGAAGCTGTGGGTTTACGGGCAAAACTCGCGCCCCACATTGTAGTAGCGCCAGCCAGACGAGCAGCGTTTGCGGTGTATTCCATGCCCGCAACATCACCCCGCTGCCTGCAACCACACCCTGCGCCACAAAACCCGAAGCCAACTCATCGACGCGACTACAAAGCTCGCGCCAGTTGAGTTGCTCGTTATTGAGACGCAAGGCAATGGCTTCTCCCCGCACTTGCCGCCAGTGACGCCACGGCCAGTCAGAGAAGATCATAGCAGCCGCTCCAGTGCATCCACTTCCACTAACGGCAGCGGGCTACCCGGCCAGCGACGAACCTGCTGCGCCTGCATCAGATCCAGCGTATCCAGCCCCGGAATAGTGTCGGGCGTTAACCAGGCGGCAACCCGCGCCAGTTGCGTTAAACCTAAACTCGACTCGATGGAAGAACTGATCACCGCCGTCAGCCCCAGCGCGTGGGCTGCCTGCACCTGTTCACGCACTTTCTCCAGGCTACCGGTTAGCGTGGGCTTGATAACCACAGCCCGAACCCCTTCTTCTGCCACAAAGGCAAAATCCGCCTCACGCAGACTTTCATCCCAGGCAATAGCGATGCCGGTTTCACGGGCAAACGCGCGCGAATCATCACGGGTTTTGCACGGTTCTTCAAGGAAGGCGATGCGGTCGCGGTAATCAGGGTTGACGTATTTCGCAAACTGCTGACCCTTCAGCGGAGTCCAGGCGCGATTTGCGTCAAGACGCAAATGCAGATCCGGAACCGCTTCCAGCAACAGATTCACCACCATGCCGTCGCGCACCGCTTCGTACAATCCCACTTTGACCTTCGCCACTTTCTCGCCAGGCATATCGGTAAGTTTGAGGAGCAGGTCGTCGGGATCGCCATTACACAGCGGCGCTGCACGGTAATTGGCTGCCTGCGGCAACGCATCAGTAAGCTCCGCCAGCGCACAGCTCACACCAAAGGCGACGGAAGGCATCTGCGGTAGCTCGCAATCACCTGCCAGCCAGTTATTTACCCAGGAAAGCAGCACGCTCTGCGCTTCTTCCCAGGTTTCCTGACTGAAACCCGGCAGTGGGGAGATCTCTCCCCACCCTTCACGCTCGCCCTCACGCAGGCAAACATACAGCCCGTCGCGGGTTTTTAACCGCCTGTCGCGCAGAACCACCCCCGCGTCCATGGGGATCTGCCAGCGGTATACCTGCGCGCTACGCATTACGGATTCCGTTTGAATTTGCTGAAATCAGGCTGACGTTTCTGGTTGAAAGCGTTACGACCTTCCTGACCTTCTTCCGTCATGTAGAACAGCATGGTGGCGTTACCTGCCAGCTCCTGCAGCCCCGCCTGACCATCACAGTCAGCATTCAGCGCGGCTTTCAGGCAGCGCAGTGCCATTGGGCTGTTTTGCAGCATTTCGCGACACCAGCGGACGGTTTCTTTTTCCAGATCCGCCAGCGGTACAACGGTGTTCACAAGGCCCATATCCAGCGCCTGTTTGGCGTCGAACTGACGGCACAGGAACCAGATTTCACGCGCTTTTTTCTGCCCGACAATGCGAGCCATATAAGAAGCGCCCCAGCCACCGTCGAAGGAACCAACTTTCGGACCAGTCTGACCGAAAATAGCGTTTTCAGCCGCAATGGTCAGGTCGCACATCATATGTAGAACATGACCGCCGCCGATGGAGTAACCTGCAACCATCGCGACAACCGGTTTCGGACAGGTACGGATCTGACGCTGGAAGTCCAGCACGTTCAGGTGATGTACGCCGGAGTCATCTTTATAGCCGCCGTAGTCGCCGCGCACTTTCTGATCGCCGCCAGAGCAGAATGCTTTATCGCCTGCGCCAGTCAGAATAATTACGCCGATGTTATCGTCATAACGCGCATCCGCCAGCGCCTGGATCATCTCTTTTACCGTCAGAGGACGGAAGGCATTGCGCACCTGCGGACGATTAATGGTGATTTTTGCGATACCGTCGGTGGATTTTTCATAACGAATGTCCTCGAAACCTTCGGAACAGTCGTGCCATTCAACCGGTGCGTAAAGCATTGCTTCATCAGGATAAATCATATTGTGTCCTTTAGTCAGAAACGCAAGATCTGCGCCAGACTTGCGATTACGCCAGCGGGATTTTCCCGGTGCGCGTTATGTCCGGCGCGAGGAATGACATGGCAGTCGGCAGCCAGTTCCGCTGCCAGAGCGCGGAATTTGCTGTCACGTTCACCACATAAATAATAAAACGTAAATGTGCGGGCGCTAAGGTTAGCACGTAAATCAGGCTGGACGGCGAGAGAAGTAGCCTCCAGCATGGCGGCAAGAGTTACACCGTTATTGTTGCTGCGCAGTGCCACCAGCTCCCGGCGTTGCTCATCGTTGAGCGAGGCAAAAACAGGTTGTTGATACCAGTCGGTAAATACCGCGGTTAACGGTTCTGAGCGAAAACGCTGCGCCCAGCGGTGATCGGAAAGCTGACGTTCTGCACGTTGTTCAGCACTTTGCAGCCCTGGATGCCCGCCTTCAACAATCACCCCACCAATCCCCGGCATCCCCTGACAAGCCGCCATCATCGCCACGCGTCCACCGAGGGAGTATCCCACCAGCCAGTAATTTAGTATGTTGTAACTAATAAGGGTGTTATGCAGCAAATCGGTGACATCAGCAAAACCATCAACGCTGATAGCCATTGAACCGCCGTGTCCGGGGAGATCCACATACAATCGCGAGTAGTCCGTAAACGCCTCGCCCACTTCCTGCCATTCGCGGCAATCTCCGGAAAAACCGTGCAGAAAAACCAGCCAGGGTAAACCTGGCTTGCCGTGTTTTGCCTGCGCATGCAGGATCATAAATGGCTTACCTGCGCCAGCAACTGCTGGAGTGTTTGCGCACCATCAGTATCGTTAACGACCATTTCAATCACGGTGGTGGTCGGGGTGCGCCATGCGCCAGCCAGAGCCGATTCAAACTCATCCCAGTTTTGCGGGCGATGATATTTCAGTTCGAACATAGCGGCAGCGTGCTCAAAATGAACGTTCTGTGGCATTAAATAAAAACGCTCACGCTCGCTTTTTGGTGTGGGAAGTAGCGAGAAGATTTGCCCGCCGTTATTGTTCACCACAATTAATACCAGCGGCGCGGAAACCTGGCGCAGCAAGGCCAGCGCGTTCAGGTCGTAAAGCGCCGAGAGATCGCCAACAATCGCCAGTGTCGGTTTACCGCTCGCCCGCTGAACGCCAGCGGCGGTCGAGATCAGACCGTCAATACCGCTGGCTCCACGGTTGCTGTAAACCGGGTAACCTGCCGGAAGTTGTGAGAGTGCGTCGATCAAACGCACCACCAGGCTGTTACCGACAAACAGTTGCCCCTGTTCCGGTAGGTATTCGCTGATGCGGTGCGCCAGTTGCGCTTCGCCAAATGCATCGCGACGGGTAACAACTGCCTGCATCGCCTGTTCAGCCAGACGCGGGATCTCCACGCACCAGGGCTGACGTTTTTCAGCCGGATGCAACTCCAGCCAGTCAGTAATATTGGCAATCAGCCGACGTCCACGGTGATGCGCCGGGTCGAGTCGCCCTTCGATGTTATCAACAATCCAGTATTCTTCCGGTTCACAATTCGCCTGCCATTGCAGTAACCGTTTTCCGGTCAGGCTACTACCCATCTGGATCACAATCTGCGCCTGCTGTAACTCGCCAATCGCTTTAGCATTACCTAACCACAAGTCGGCACACGGCAGCGGTTGCCCGGTTTGCGACAGCACGTCGCCAATCAGCGGCCAGCCAAGAGTTTGCGCCCACTGGGCAACTTTTTTGCCCTCTTCCGCACTCATGCGCCCCGCAACCACCACGCCGCGCTTTTGCCGCCAGAAGAACCAGTCGCGCTGTTTTTCGCTCTCCAGCCGAGGAGCTTCACGCAGCCACGGTTTATCGTCCTGCCACCAGTCGCCCAGCCGTTGTTGCCACGCCAGCCCCGTGTCGTCCATCTCGCCATACAGCGGTTCGGCAAACGGGCAGTTGATATGGACTCCCCCCGTATGCAGCGTACCTAAAGCGTGATCGATGGTGGAAACCAGCCAACGCGCAGGAATATCCTGGGTCGGGCGTGGTAGTGAAATGCTATGCGTGGGATGAGAAGCGAACATACCCGGCTGGCGAATCGCCTGATTCGCACCGCAATCAATCAGTTCCGGAGGACGATCGGCGGTTAACAGGATCAGTTTTTCTCCAGTTAACCCAGCCTCAATCAGCGCCGGATAGAGATTCGCTACCGCCGTGCCGGAGGTCACAATCACCGCCACCGGCTGTTTGCTGACCTTCGCCAGCCCCAGCGCCAGATGTCCCAGCCCACGCTCATCAAAATGGGTGTGATGAATGAATGCGGAATTTTCCGCTGCCGCCAGAGTTAATGGCGTAGAACGAGAGCCAGGGGCAATGCAGACGTGTCTGACGCCGTGACGTGTTAATGCTTCCAGAATGACCGCCGCCCAGCGTCGGTTAAATGCGCTTACTGACATGAGTTTGTCCGGTATCAATATTGCGGCTAAGTATAGAGAGCTACAAAATTAGATTATTGATATGAATCGATAATGATGCGACTCATTACTATTCCATTTGTAATAAAGTCCGCAGTCCTGCCGCTTTGTTGTCGATTTCCTGCCACTCTTGCTCGGGATCTGAGCCACGGACAATACCTGCTCCGGCATACAGACGCACTACATTGTCACTGATTTTTGCCGAGCGCAGGGAAACGCAGAATTCACTTTGTTGTAGAGAAAGATAACCCGCAGAGCCAGCGTACCATTCACGGGTAAACGGTTCGTGTTGCGCGATAAACTGCCGCGCCAGATCGCGCGGTAAGCCTGCTACGGCTGCCGTTGGCTGCAACTGATGCAAGCAAACCTCGTCGTCTGCTTTATTGAGTGAAGTCCAGATGCAGCGACGCAGATGTTGTACTTTTCGCAGGCGAAGTACCTGCGGCGGCAAAACATCCAGTGTCTGGGTATCAGACTGTAATCGCTGGCAGATATCTTCCACCACCAGCATGTTTTCACGTTGGTTTTTATCATCCGCCATCAGCCACTCGGCCAACCGCTGCGCCTGTTTATCGTCGGGGTCATTTGCCACCGTTCCGGCAAGGGCTTCAGTGCGCAGCGCTTTGTCACGCCGCCGCCATAGTCGCTCAGGCGTTGAGCCGAGAAATGCGCTTTCGCCATCAAAGCCCATGTAGAAATGGTAACAGTTAAGATTCAGTCGACGGCTGGCAGCCATCATTGCCGCCGCATTGACCGGACTTGCAAAATGCAGATCTGTCGCCCGCGCCAGTACGACTTTATCCAGCTCACCTTCCGCAATGGTGTCGGTCGCCAGTTTAATTAACCGCGTCCAGCCCGATTTGTCTGGCCAGTGGTTTTCTTGTGGAGTGGTTAAATGCAACGCGGGCAACGGTTTGGTATTCGCCAGTGTAGTAATGAATTCTTTTGCCTGATTTGCGTCATTCTGAAGGGACGTTTCGCTGAAAAGGGTCAGGCGAAAGCTCGCTTTTCCCGCACAGCGCCGCCATTCCAGACGCGGCAAAAGTAAATGACCTTGTGACGGGTCAAACGCATTCAGCCCCCAAATGCGTAAGTCGGGATGTTCCGGGTACTGACGAAGAAAACGTTGTGCCTGGTCCAACGACGTAAAGCTGGCAATCGCGCCCAGCACCGCGGCCTCTTCATCACCATTACGTTGTTGCCAGTAGAATTGCGGATACGTTTGCTGACTGGCCAACCAGCTTAAAGCATCAAAAGCGTCATTAAGGGGGAAAGGAACATCGAAAACCCGAATGCCGGGTGTCGCCGGAATCTCTTGCGACAAATGGCGCAGTAGATTTCCCAGCGCCGTAGTAAGTGATTGCACGCGGACCTCTCCCTGTTAAAAGCCTCACATTATACGGGGTACTGCACAAAAAATGCAGTACCCCAGTGTAGGGAGGTTTTAACGGCGTGCCAGCAACAGTCCTAATACCAGTCCAACGGCCGCGCCCACACCAATCCCCTGCCAGGGTTTTTCATGGACGTAGTCATCGGCACGATATACCGCCTGCTTCGCCCGATAGTAATAGCTGTCGGAAGCCTGACTTACCCTTTTTTTCACATCATCCAGCGCCTTTTCTGCCCGCGCCTTTAGCTCAACATATTTTTGATCGGCGGGATCGCCAGAGGAGCGTAGCACCTCTTCCAGTGTTTCACTCAGTAACGTCAGGTCGTCATCGATACGTGTATCACTAAATTGATTAGACATTCTCGTTCTCCATTTACGTAAAACCTGCCACTAACTATAGACAACTGTTATCAATCACGCCTGATTAACCTCGCGCGCCATCCCGATATGCGGAATACCATCTTCCTCATAAATATCGGTCACTGGAATGAAACCAAATTGCTCATAAAAGTTTTGTAAGTGCGCCTGCGCCCCCAGATAAATCGCCTTGTCCGGCCAGTGGCGCGTACATGATTCCAGCGCCTTGCTCATCAATTGCTGACCGATTTTTTCGCCGCGTAAGGCTTCGCTGACAATCACCCGACCAATCACCACCGGTTCGAGATCATCATCACTTTTCAGGATCCTCGCATACGCCACCAGTGTCCCGTGATGCCAGCCGAGAAGATGGCGATTTTCTCCTACCAAATCATCACCGTCGATATCCTGATAAGGGCAGTTTTGCTCCACCACAAATACCGCGCAGCGTAGTTGTAATAAGGCATAAAGCTGAGAAACAGATAAATCAGAATGATGCAGATCTTGCCAGTCGATCATGGAAGGCTCCTTTGTTCTGTTTGCTTTATACTAGCTGGAATATTTTCAGCAGCGTGATGAACTCATGGAATTAATTTTTTTAGGTACTTCAGCGGGGGTTCCGACCCGAACACGGAATGTCACGGCAATATTGCTTAATCTGCAACATCCAACGCGAGCCGGGCTTTGGTTATTTGACTGCGGTGAAGGTACACAACACCAGATGTTGCACACAGCATTTAACCCCGGAAAACTGGACAGGATTTTTATAAGCCATTTACATGGCGATCATCTCTTTGGCTTGCCTGGGTTGCTATGCAGTCGTTCCATGTCAGGCATTGTGCAACCCTTAACCATTTATGGTCCGCAAGGTATCCGTGAATTTGTTGAGACAGCGTTACGCATTAGTGGCTCGTGGACTGATTATCCACTGGAGATTATTGAAATTAGTGCAGGCGAAATTCTTGATGATGGCTTGCGTAAAGTGACAGCTTATCCGATGGAACATCCGCTGGAATGTTACGGCTATCGTATTGAAGAACATGATAAACCTGGCGCGCTGAACGCCCGGGCGTTAAAAGATGCCGGTGTACAACCCGGTCCGTTGTTTCAGGATTTGAAAAAAGGCAAAACAGTCACGCTGGAAGACGGTCGGCAGATTAACGGCGCTGATTATTTAGACGCGCCTACACCGGGTAAATCAATCGCCATTTTCGGTGATACCGGCCCTTGCGATGCCGCAATCGACCTTGCTAAAGGTGTCGACATAATGGTTCACGAAGCGACGCTGGATATGGCGATGGAGGCCAAAGCCAACAGTCGCGGCCACAGCTCCACACGCCAGGCGGCGGCACTGGCCCGTGAAGCTGGTGTCGGTAAACTAATCATTACCCATGTTAGTTCGCGCTATGATGATAAAGGCTGTCAGCACTTGTTACACGAATGTCGGTCGATTTTCCCGGCAACCGAACTGGCGAGCGATTTCGCGGTGTTTAGCATTTAAGTCGAAAGCGGTGGTTAGTTGGCAGATTAATTTAATGATGCCAACGCACTTATTTGACGTATTTTTCATCTGTTTGCCGAATACGCTTGATGTCGATATCCGGCAAACAGATTTATCATTTTTAGTTTTGTGAATTGTCCAGACCTTCCGCCAGCCCAATCAGGCGAATAAATTCCGCTCTGTAGCCTTGTTGATCCGGTCCTTTCGCTTGCCGCGCCCACTGTTCGATCTGCTGCCAGGATGTATTATTCAGGTATTCAGAACCGCGCAATTTTTGCCCAAACGCAGCGACTGCTGCGCGAAAACGCATATCTTCTGAAGGTGCGTTTATTGTGGGTGCCAACGGGAATTCAACTAACTGACTTTCTTTTCCCTGCGGGTATTTCCAACGAATCTTTAACCAGGCCAGTTCTTTCGCTTTATCTGATTTCGCTGATTTGTTATCCGGGGCATAGCGTAACTTATCAATTGATGCTTTTTGCCCATTCAGCGTTAATTCGAATAACAACGTTATATGTTTACCTGCGCCAATATCCCCCGCATCAACGTTGTCGTTATTAAAATCCTCCGCCCGAAGTTGGCGCTTTTCATAACCAATCTGACGGTATTCCGTTACCCACGCGGGGTTAAACTCTATTTGCGCTTTGACATCTTTTGCTACGGTAATCAACGTCTGCCGCATTTCACTGTTCAACACTTTCTGCGCTTCAGAGAGGGTATCAATGTAGCTGTAGTTGCCGTTACCAACATCGGCAATTCGCACCATCATTGCCTCGTTGTAATTGTCATCCCCCACGCCAAGCGTCGAAAGAGTAACACCGGACTCCCGCTGTTTTTTGACCATTGATTCAATCGATTTTGGATCGTCAATACCAACGTTAAAGTCACCGTCAGTGGCCAATAAAATGCGATTGATGCCGCCCTTAATAAACCCCTTCGCCGCCTGCTGATAAGCCAGTTCCAGCCCGGCACCGCCATTGGTACTGCCTTCCGCATCCAGCGAATCAATCGCGGCATTAATTTCTGACTTGTGATTCCCTGAGGTAGAAGGCAACGCAATACGGGAGTCGCCAGCGTAGGTTACGATGGCAATGTTATCCTGCTCACGAAGTTCTTTGACCAATAATTTCAACGAAGACTGAATAAGTGGCAAACGTTCACTAGAAATCATTGAACCAGAAGTGTCGATAAGAAAGACCAGATTAGAAGCTGGTAACTCTTCACTTTTGCGATCTTTCGCCAGGATATCAACTTTCAGCAATGTTCGCTGCTCATTCCAGGGCGCAGATGCCAGTTCGTAGCGCATAGCGAAAGGTATTGGCTTAGTGGCGGGAACAGGCTCTTTATTATTGCTTTTATCATTAATAACCCAGTCTGACGGAAAATAATTGACCATCTCCTCCACTCGCACAGAGTCTGGCGGAGGTAACAGCCCTTGATTGAGGAAACGCCGTACATTTGCATAGCTGCCGGTGTCGACGTCAAGGCTAAACGTCGCCAACGGGTTTTGCGCTACCTGCTTAACCGGATTATCATCGAACTGCTGGTAGCGAGCTGTTCCTGGATTTGCGATACGTGTAGCTTTTGCTTTAGCCGCTCTTTCAAATGTTGGCGCTTCCTGCAATCGCCCCTGCAAAGCCTGTTTGTCTGAGGATTGTTGCGCTTCATGCTGGGCTAAGGTTTTTGCTTTCGCGTCTGCAGCGGCTTTAGCGGCGGCGGCTCTTTGCTCCGCCACTTTTGTTGCCGCTTGTTGCGCGGCAAGTACTTGCTGGTCTGTGGGTGTAGTAGATTGTTGTTGCTGACTTTCCTTATCATCAGATTCCGGCCCACATCCTGACAAAATCAAACTACTAATAAGCAACATGATTATATTTTTATTTCGCATATAAAATCCTTTTAAATAAACTCAGCTACCAGACATAAAATAGACTCTTTGTATAATCCGACCAATCTTAATAAAATACAATCCCGAAACCCATAACAAATAATGATTCAACAACAAAAACCATTAATAATTTGTATATGAAAAAAATAACTTTTCCCTTTTTTATATTGTTCTTGCTTTCACTTCCTCTAATTGTTTTTTATCAACCTTGGGTCAATGCATTACCGCCAACTCCCCGGCACGCAAGTCCCGAGCAATTAGAAAAAACAGTTCGTTACTTTACACAAACTGTGCATCCACGTAGTGCTGACAATATTGATAATCTGAATAGATCCGCAGAGTATATAAAAGAGGTCTTTGTCAGTAGCGGTGCCAGAGTTACCGTGCAGGACGTCCCCATTACTGGTGGCCCCTACAAAAACATTGTTGCTGATTACGGTCCTGCCGATGGATCGCTGATTATTATTGGGGCGCACTATGATTCCGCAACCAGTTATGAAAACGACCAATTAATCTATACGCCAGGCGCGGATGATAACGCCAGCGGCGTCGCCGGACTACTGGAGCTGGCACGTTTGTTACAGCAGCAAGCGCCGAAAACAGGCGTTCAACTAGTCGCCTATGCGTCGGAAGAACCGCCCTTCTTTCGTAGCGATGAAATGGGGAGCGCGGTACACGCCGCTTCGCTTGAGCGTCCGGTGAAATTAATGATAGCGCTGGAGATGATTGGTTATTACGACTCCGCATCCGGGAGTCAGGATTACCCTTACTCTGTCATGTCCTGGCTTTATCCCGACCGTGGTGATTTTATTGCAGTGGTTGGCAGAATGCAGGATATCAGCGCTGTGCGTCAGGTAAAATCTGCGTTGTTATCAGCAACAGAGTTGCCTGTTTATTCTATTAACGCACCGGGATTTATTCCCGGTATCGATTTCTCCGACCATCTCAATTACTGGCAGCAAGATATTCCTGCCGTCATGATTACAGACACTGCGTTTTATCGAAATAAACAATATCACCAGTCTGGCGATACTGCAGACAGACTCAATTACCAGAAAATGGCGCAGGTAATTGATGGCGTTATTAGTTTGTTGCATAACAGTAAATAATAAAAATTTCTCGAGGCAGCTCCAGAAAAATGACTGCTGTAATTTTATTTTGTGGCATCTGATTTAAGATGCGAAAAATGAAATTCAACGGAGGAAAACAAATGGGAATGATTGGTTATTTTGCGGAAATTAATTCAGAAAAGGTTAACCAACTGCTTGAGTCTACTGAAAAACCTTTGATGGACAATATTCACGACACGCTTTCAGGTTTACGCCGACTGGATATTGATAAGCGCTGGGATTTTTTACATTTTGGCCTGACAGGTACCTCTGCTTTTGATCCCGCGAAGAATGACCCGCTAAGTCGTGCCGTGCTTGGTGAACACAGCCTCGAAGATGGCATAGATGGTTTCCTGGGATTGACCTGGAATCAGGAGTTAGCCGCGACAATCGACCGCCTGGAAGCTCTGGATCGAAGTGAGCTGCGTAAACAGTTTTCCATTAAGCGACTCAATGAAATGGAGATTTATCCGGGAGTGACCTTTTCAGAAGAGTTAGAGGGGCAACTCTTTGCGTCGATCATGCTTGATATGGAGAAGTTGATTAGCGCGTATCGACGTATGCTGCGACAAGGGAATCATGCGCTGACGGTTATTGTTGGGTGATGGTGTCAAAGGCACCATAAAAAAACCGCCGAACATGTCGGCGGCTTTCTGACTTACGAACTGACTGCTTACATCAGCGGCATTGCCAAACGTACAATGCTAATCAGCGGTTGCGGCCATACACCCAGCACCAGTACCAACAGTGCGGAGATCAGAACCACGATGCCGCCTGCCGTGTACTGCCAGTCTGACGGTGCATCACGGTTTGGCTGTTCTGAACCATGAAGGTACAGGCTCACCGCCACGCGCAGGTAGTAGTAGAGGCCGATTGCCGAACCGACAACCACAGCGCCCACCAGCCACCACAGGTGCGCCTGAACACCAACCGTCAGCACGTAGAACTTACCGATAAAGCCCAGCGTCATCGGGATACCGGCCAGTGACAGCATCATCACCGTCATCACCGCCGCGAGGATCGGACGATGCCAGAACAGTCCGCGGTAAGAGAACAGGGAATCAGCATCCGGGCCACGATACGGGCTGGACATCAGGCTGACCACACCGAACGCGCCGAGGCTGCTGAACAGATAACCGGCGAGGTAAACCCCTACCGCTTCCATCGACATCTCGCCGGTTTGCAGCGCAATCAGTGCCACCAACAGATAACCGAGGTGAGAGATAGACGAGTAACCGAGCAGACGTTTGATATTGGTCTGGCTCAGCGCCATCAGGTTACCGAAGATGATGGAGGCAAAGGCGATAATCGCCAGCACCACGCGAATCGCTTCGCTGTCGCCCACCGGTGCGTAAAGGAACAGACGCATCACCACGCCGAAGATAGCGATTTTGCTCGCCGTCGCCAGGAAGGTGGAAACCGGCGCAGGCGCGCCCTGGTATACGTCTGGTGTCCACAGGTGGAACGGCACCAGAGAAAGTTTGAAGCCGAGGCCGACAATCATCAGGCCAAAACCCGCCAGTAACAGCGGCTCGTTGAGCATACCATCACCGAGGTTTTTACCCAGCGCGACGAACGACAGGTCGCCAGACTGCGCGTACACCAGCGCCATACCGAACAGCAAGAAAGAAGACGCTGCGGCAGAAAGAATGGTGTATTTGATACTGGCTTCCAGCGAACGTTTCTGGCGGAAAGCGTAACCGACCAGGCCAAACAACGGCAGAGAGATCAGTTCGATACCGAGGAACAGAGACGCCAGATGGTTGGCATTCGCCAGCAAGATCCCACCCAAGGCGGCAATTAACACCAACAGGTAGAACTCGTCCTTATTGTCGTTATAACCTTCAAGCCACGGGTAGGCAAAAGTACAGGTGGCGAGGCTCGCCAGAAGTACCAGCCCGGTGTAGAGCATGGCGAAACCATCAACACGCATCAGCGGCGTGACGTCCATAGCGCCCGCCTGGCCAACAAACCAGAGCGAAACCAGTGCCGCGTTAAGCCCAATGACCGACAGCGTGGCGTTGAGGAAGTGATTGCGTCGCCACGCAATGGACAGCATCACAACCACCACCGTCAAGCCGACGATCAGCAACGGTAGCAGTGCGATCAGGTTTTGTGGAGTTATTGTCATGGCGATTTACGGCCTTGTAGTAGTAACGGAATTAACAAACCACTGCTGGATATTGCCAATCGCGGAGTGCGAGGTATCCAGAATCGGCTGCGGCCAGAAGCCCAGCAGTACCAGCAGCACCACCAGCAACAGGATCATAAACAACTCACGCAGCGACATCCCTGGCAGTTCCTGGCTGGCAATCTCGCTTTTCGCCTTACCGAAGTAAGCGCGATGCAGCATTGCCAGCGAATAAACAGACGCAAAGACCAGCCCAAAAGTAGAGATAACGGTAATGACCGGGACGACCTGGAAGCTGCCGAACAGAATCATAAATTCACCGACGAAGTTACCAGTGCCCGGCATCCCAAGCGTTGCCACAGCAAAGAACAGCGACAGTGCTGGCAGCCATTTCATTTTGCTCCACAGACCGCCCATCATGCGCATGTCACGGGTGTGGATACGTTCATAGAGCTGACCGCAGAGAATAAACAGACCCGCCGCCGACAAGCCGTGCGCAATCATCTGAATAACCGCGCCCTGATAGGCCAACTGGCTGCCGGTATAGATAGCAATCAGCACGAAGCCCATGTGGGAAACCGAGGTGTAGGCGATCAGACGTTTGATATCAGTCTGGGCAAAGGCCATCCACGCACCGTAGAAGATGCCGATAACACCCAGCCACATCGCGATTGGCGCAAACTCTGCCGACGCGTTCGGGAACAACGGCAGGGAGAAACGCAGCAGACCGTAAGCGGCGGTTTTCAGCAAGATCCCCGCGAGGTCAACGGAACCGGCAGTCGGTGCCTGGGAGTGGGCATCTGGCAACCAACCGTGCAGTGGAACCACCGGCATTTTCACCGCAAAGGCGATGAAGAAGCCCAGCATCAACAGATATTCCACACCGCTGGACATTGGCGTATTCAGCAGCTCTTCATAGTTGAAGGTCCAGACACCAGTCGCATTGTAGTGAACGAAGACCAGCGCCAGGATAGCGATCAACATCACCAGACCACTCGCCTGGGTGTAGATGAAGAATTTGGTTGCCGCCGTGATACGCGTTTTACCGTCAGAAGCTTTATGCCCCCACAGTGCGATCAGGAAGTACATCGGCACCAGCATCATTTCCCAGAAGAAGAAGAACAGGAACATGTCGATGGCAAGGAACACGCCGATAACACCGCCCAGGATCCACATCAGGTTGAGGTGGAAGAAGCCCTGATATTTTTCGATCTCATTCCACGAGCAAAGTACCGCCAGCACGCCGAGCAGACCTGTCAGCACGACCATCAGCAACGACAGACCATCAATGGCGAGGTGAATAGAGATTCCAAAACGCGGGATCCACGGCATGTCGAATTCAGACTGCCACTGCGGAATTCCGGCGGATTGCGTCAGTGAATAACCGCCCTGCAACCACAGTTGCAGCGACAGCGCCAGCGTCAATCCCATGGTGATTAGCGCGATCCAGCGCGGCACCTTTACGCCAAAGCGTTCGGTCTGCCAGCACAGGAAGCCGCCAATAAAGGGAATTAATATTAGCCAGGGTAGTAACATGGCGATCTTTATTCCTTGTAAAAGTCCCGTCAGGACCGGATTTTCAACGAATTCTCACGACAGAAAATTCACTTCGGATTGGGGGAGTGTCGGATGCGCCGCTGTAGTGGCTTATCCGACCTACGTTCTTATATGCCCGAGGGCAAATCCCACAATCCTTAACTCAACGCAGTACCATCAACAGTGCCAGCACCACGACCGCACCGATGCTCATGGATGCCACATACCAGCGCAGGTAGCCGTTCTCACTGAGCAACAGACCTTTACCCGCAAAGCGCGAGAGGATCGCCGGGATGTTCATCATTGAGTTCAGCGGATCGCGTTTCAGCAACCAGGCGATCCCCAGGAACGGTTTGACGAACACTTTGTCGTACAGCCAGTCAAAGCCCCAGGCGTTGTACCACCAGGTCCCCAGCAGACGACCCGGTGCACTGTTGGCGATAGAAGTCACCAGAGTACGTTTACCCAGCCACAGCCAGGCTGCCAGCAAAATGCCAACAACCGCAACCACGCCAGAGGTAATTTCCAGGGTCAACATACTGCCGTGTGCCAGCTCCGTGGTTTGCGGAAGCACGCCCTGCAGCGGCGGTACAATCAGTGCGCCAACGAAGGTGGAAAGGATCAGCAGCACAATCAGCGGCAGGCTGTGGGTGATCCCTTTCACGGCGTGAGCGTGAATTTGTTCTTTTCCGTGGAAGACGATGAAAATCATACGGAAGGTGTAGAGCGAGGTCATAAACGCACCGACCAGACCAGCCACCATCAGATTGATATGACCATTCGCCATCGCACCCGCGAGGATCTCATCCTTACTGAAGAAGCCCGCAGTGACCAGCGGCAGTGCCGACAGCGCCGCGCCGCCCACCAGGAAGCAGAGATAAACCAGCGGAATAGATTTACGCAGACCGCCCATCTTGAAGATGTTCTGTTCGTGATGACAGGCCAGAATGACAGAACCGGATGCCAGGAACAGCAGCGCTTTAAAGAATGCGTGGGTCATCAAGTGGAAAATCGCCGCATCCCATGCCTGCACGCCAAGCGCGAGGAACATGTAGCCAATCTGACTCATGGTGGAGTAAGCGAGAACACGTTTGATGTCGGTCTGTACCAGCGCAGCAAAACCAGCCAGCAGCAAGGTAACCGCCCCGACAATACCCACCAGATGCAGAACTTCCGGGGTCATCAGGAACAGGCCGTGGGTACGGGCGATCAGGTAAACACCTGCGGTTACCATGGTTGCGGCGTGGATCAGCGCAGAGACAGGCGTCGGGCCAGCCATCGCGTCGGCAAGCCATGTCTGCAACGGCAACTGCGCAGATTTACCAACCGCACCACCCAGCAGCATCAGCGTCGCCCACATCAGCATGTTATTGCCGTCTGCAAAGTGCGCCGGTGCCAGTTCCACCATTTCGCGGAAGTTCAGCGTGCCCAGTTCGTTGTAGAGAATGAACAGCGCGAAAGCGAGGAACACGTCACCGACACGGGTCACGACAAACGCTTTCATTGCCGCGGCACCATTCTTCGGATCGGTGTAATAGAAACCGATCAGCAGATAGGAGCACAGGCCCACGCCTTCCCAGCCGAGGTACATCAGCAGCAGGTTGTCGGCCAGAACCAGAACCACCATGCTGGCAATGAACAGGTTGGTGTAAGCGAAGAAGCGAGAGTAGCCCTCTTCACCACGCATATACCAGGAGGCGTACATGTGGATCAGGAAACCCACACCGGTGACCACTGAGAGCATGGTCAGTGACAGGCCGTCCAGCACCAGGTTGAAACCGATGTTAAAGTCGCCTACCGACATCCACGTCCACAGCGGCTGGCTGTAAGCCTGCTCACCGTTAGCGAAGAAATCGACGCCGATAAAAGCAGTCACCAGCGCAGCCAGGCCCACAGAGCCAACGCCAACGATCGCTGAGACATTTTCAGACCAGCGTCCGCGAGAGAACGCCAGCAGAATGAAGCCAATTAATGGCAAAATAATGGTTAAGGCAAGCATGTTCATCCGCGCATCTCACTTACTGAATCGATGTTCAGGTTCTGGCGACGACGGTGAAGTTGCAGCAGCAGCGCAAGACCGATACTCGCTTCCGCCGCCGCGAGGCTGATGGCAAGAATGTACATCACCTGACCGTCGGTCTGGCCCCAGTAGCTCCCGGCGACCACAAAGGCCAGCGCGGAGGCGTTAATCATGATTTCCAGACCAATCAGCATAAACAGCAGATTGCGACGGATAACCAGACCGGTTAAGCCAAGAACGAACAAGATTGCCGCGAGGATCAGTCCATGTTGTAAGGGGATCATGCGTGCTCCTCCGTTTTTCTTTTCGCGCTGTCGTCTTTGCGATTGCTCAGCACTTCACCCGCACGCTCTTCGCGACCGACGTGGAAGGCCACAACCAGACCGGCCAGCAGCAGCATAGAGGCCAGTTCAACCGCCAGCACGTAAGGCCCAAACAGCGTAATACCCACTGCTTTGGCGCTGATTGGCGTACCATCGATACCCTGATCGTTAACACCGAGAATGGCGTAAACAATCACCACCAGCATGATGGCCGACAAAATTGCCGGACCAATCCACACCTGCGGTTTCAGCCACTGGCGTTCCTGTTCGATTTCCGAACCGCCCAGGTTGAGCATCATCACCACGAACACGAACAGCACCATAATGGCACCCGCGTAGACAATAATTTCCAGCGCACCGGCAAAGTAAGCGCCCAATGAGAAGAACACCCCGGAAATCGCCAGCAGCGAAATAATCAGGTACAGCAGTGCGTGTACCGGATTGGTATGGGTGATCACTCGCAAGGTCGCAAGTATGGCTATCAGGCCACAGATATAAAAAGCGAACTCCATTGCCCCTCTCCTTACGGTAACAGGCTCTTGACGTCGATAGGCTTGGCTTCGTTCTCTGCTTCGCCCTTATCTTTGCCGTCGATTGCCATACCTGCCATCCGGTAGAAGTTATATTCCGGGTATTTGCCCGGACCGGAGATCAGCAGATCCTCTTTCTCGTAAACCAGATCCTGGCGTTTGTATTCCCCCATCTCGAAATCCGGGGTTAACTGAATCGCCGTGGTCGGACAGGCTTCTTCGCACAGACCACAGAAAATGCAGCGTGAGAAGTTGATGCGGAAAAATTCCGGATACCAGCGACCGTCTTTGGTTTCTGCTTTTTGCAGCGAGATACAGCCGACCGGGCAGGCTACTGCGCAGAGGTTACAGGCTACGCAACGCTCTTCGCCGTCCGGATCGCGGGTCAGAACGATACGACCACGATAACGGGGCGGCAGATAGACCGGCTCTTCCGGGTACATTCGCGTTTCGCGCTTGGCGAACGCGTGCAGGCCGATCATCCAGATACTACGAACCTGGGTGCCGAAACCTACTAACAATTCTTTTAAGGTCATGGTCTTAGTGCCCCTTATTGCGCCTGCCAGAGAATGACAGCCGCCGTTACCAGCAAGTTGATCAGCGTCAGCGGCAGGCAGATTTTCCAGCCGAAGGACATTACCTGGTCATAACGCGGACGCGGCAACGACGCACGAATCAAAATGAACATCATCATAAAGAACGCAGTTTTCAGCGCGAACCAGATGAATGGCGGTAACAACGGGCCTTGCCAGCCACCGAAGAACAACGTCACCATCAGTGCGGAGATGGTCACAATCCCGATGTATTCACCCACGAAGAACAGGCCGAATTTCATCCCGGAATATTCAATGTGGTAACCATCCGCCAGTTCCTGCTCGGCTTCCGGCTGGTCAAACGGGTGACGGTGACATACCGCCACGCCCGCGATGGCAAAGGTAATAAAACCAAAGAATTGCGGGATGACGTTCCATACATGCGCCTGGCTGTTAACGATGTCGGTCATGTTGAATGAACCGGCCTGCGCCACCACGCCCATCAGGGAAAGCCCGAGGAACACTTCGTAGCTTAGGGTCTGCGCAGAAGCACGCATCGCACCCAGCAGCGAGTATTTGTTGTTACTTGACCAGCCCGCAAACAGCACTGCGTAAACCGCCAGACCTGCCATCATCAGGAAGAACAAAATCCCGATGTTCAGGTCGGCAACCACCCAACCCGGACTGACTGGCACAATCGCAAAGGCCAGCAGCAACGAGGTAAAGGCGATCATCGGCGCAAGGGTAAAGATGACGCGATCCGAGAATTTCGGGATCCAGTCTTCTTTAAAGAACATTTTGATCATGTCCGCGACCAACTGAAGCGAACCGCCCCAGCCAACACGGTTAGGTCCGTAACGGTTCTGGAACAGCCCCAGCAGACGACGTTCACCAAAGCTCATGAATGCCCCGCAGGTGACAACCACCAGCAAGATCACCACCGCTTTGAGGATGGTCAGCAGGATCTCAATCAGTTCCGGTGATAACCAGGTCATTGTTGTGCCTCCTTGAGATCCTCAAGATGCGCGCCAGCCAGCACCGGGGCAATGCCGGACATGCCCATCGGCAAGCCCACCTGCCCTGCCGTCAGCCCTTCTGCGATTTCAACCGGTAGCGTGACCGTGTTGCCATCGTAACTAAAGGAGACGCGAGTACCCGCATTCACGCCCAACTTCGCGGCATCTGCCGGGTTGAGTTTGATATACGGCTGCGGCATACGGCTCTGGAATACCGGAGCACGCTGTGACAGTTCATCGCTGCCAAACAGATGGTAGTACGGCGCGATACGCCATTTCCCTTCCTGCGGCTGGAAGCGTGCCGGTACGCTGGTGAAGTAATCCAGACCGTTTTCGCTGGCTTCAAACAAACGCACGCCCGGATCGCCAAAGCGCAATTTGCCACCCACTTCGTCCTGGAATTTGTTCCACGCCTGCGGGGAGTTCCAGCCCGGTGCCCAGGCAAACGGCACTTGCGAACGGTGCGCGGTCGGCTGGTTGTTACCTTCCATCGAGAAGGTGAACATGGTGTCGATATCCTGCGGCTGACGCGGTTCATGAACGCTGATATTGGCGCGCATGGCGGTACGACCACTGTAACGGTGCGGCTCACGAGCCAGTTTCTGACCACGAATGCGGAATGTCGCATCCGGCGCGGCATCTTTGATGCCAGCAAGTTCCGGGATCTTCGCCACGACGGCGTCAATCACATGGTCGAGCTGCGTCCAGTCCACTTCTCGACTCAGCAGCGTACTGTGCAGCGAGTGCAACCAGCGCCAGCTTTCCAGCATCACCGTTTTGCTGTCGTAGTAAGACGGATCGTAAACCTGGAAGAAACGTTGAGCACGACCTTCGTTGTTGATCACCGTACCGTCGCTTTCAGCAAAGCTGGCAGCGGAAAGCACCAGATGGGCGTTTTCCATAATCGCCGTGCGCTGATGGTCAACCACCATCACCAGCGGCGCTTTTGCCAGCGCGGCGTTCACGCGGGTCGCGGAAGCGTGACGATGTAGATCGTTTTCCAGCACCACCACTGCATCGGCGCGTCCGGTTTCCAGTTCGGTCAGGGCTTCTTCAAGCGAACCGCCGCCCATAATGCCCAGCCCCATACTGTTTACGGAACGGGCAATCATAGTGATACCTACGTCAGCGCCGCGACCTTTCAGGGCTTTCGCTACGTTAGCTGCAGCCTGAATCACTTCTGTGCTACCGGCGTTAGTGCCGGAGATAATCAACGGTTTCTTCGCACCAGCCAGTGCCTGCACGATGACGTCGATTTTGCTTTGCAGCTCCGGCTCGATACCGTCAACCGCTGGTGCAGAGTTGTCCAGCGCGTGGGCGATGGCAAAACCTAAACGCGCCTGATCTTCAACCGGTGCGCGGTAAGTCCACGCCGCGATGTCATCCAGGCGGGTGTCATCAACGTTAGTAACAAACAGCGGGTGCTTGGCACGTTGGCCAATGTTGAGGATTGCCGCAATCTGCCAGTCAGCCACTTTCTGTGCTGCCGCCATTTCGCGCGCTTTGCCTTTTACTGCCTGACGAACCGCCAGCGCGACGCGTGCCCCGGTCTGTGTAACATCTTCGCCCAGCACCAGTACTGCATCGTAAGATTCGATTTCACGCAGTGCCGGAGTATAAATGCCGCCTTCACGCAGCACTTTCAGCGCCAGTTGCAGACGTTCCTGCTCACCGTGAGCGATACCGGTGTAGAAGTTTTCTTCGCCAACCAGTTCACGCAGCGCAAAGTTGCTTTCCACGCTGGCACGCGGAGAACCGATGCCGATGACTTTCTTCGACTGACGCAGAATATCTGCCGCACCTTGCATCGCCTGCTCGGCGTTGAGGGTGATGAAATCATCGCCACGACGCTGTACCGGCTGACGTGGACGATCCTTCAGGTTGACGTAGCCGTAGCCGAAACGACCACGGTCGCAGAGGAAGTAATGGTTTACCGTACCGTTGTAACGGTTTTCGATACGACGCAGTTCACCATAACGTTCACCCGGGCTGGTGTTACAACCGATGGAACATTGCTGGCAGATACTCGGCGCAAACTGCATATCCCATTTACGGTTATAACGCTCGGAGTGCGTTTTATCGGTGAATACGCCGGTCGGGCAAATTTCCACCAGGTTACCGGAGAACTCGCTTTCCAGGGTGCCGTCTTCCGGGCGACCGAAGTAAACGTTGTCGTGCGCGCCATAAACGCCCAGATCCGTACCGTCAGCGTAATCTTTGTAGTAACGCACGCAGCGGTAGCAGGCGATGCAGCGGTTCATTTCATGAGAGATGAACGGCCCCAGATCCTGATTGCGGTGGGTACGTTTGGTGAAACGGTAGCGACGGAAGGTATGCCCGGTCATCACGGTCATATCCTGAAGATGGCAGTTACCACCTTCTTCACAGACCGGACAGTCGTGCGGATGGTTGGTCATTAACCACTCGACCACACTTTCACGGAACTGTTTCGCTTCTTCGTCGTCAATGGAAATAAAGGTGCCATCGGAAGCCGGTGTCATACAGGACATCACCAGGCGACCACGCGTGTCTTCCGCGTTTTGGTATTGCTTCACCGCACACTGGCGGCAAGCACCGACGCTTCCCAGCGCCGGATGCCAGCAAAAGTAAGGAATATCAAGGCCCAGAGACAGACAAGCTTCCAGCAGGTTGTCCGCTCCGTTGACCTCGTATTCTTTGCCGTCTACATGAATTGTAGCCATTAGCATGCTTCCAGTTTTCTCAGTCATAGACTGAGCGTTAATCGAAATTCGGTTACCAGCGCTCTTTCAGCAGGTTCGGCTGAATCCCATTAATCAAATGGGTATTGCTGAACGGCTGTTTGATTCCCGCTTCAAATTCTTCACGGAAATATTTGATGGCGCTCTGTAACGGCTCCACTGCACCTGGTGCGTGGGCACAGAAGGTTTTACCCGGGCCTAAGAATCGACACAGTTGCTCAAGTGTTTCGATATCGCCAGGCTGACCTTCGCCACGCTCCAGTGCACGCAGAATTTTCACACTCCACGGCAGACCATCGCGGCACGGCGTACACCAGCCACAGGATTCACGGGCGAAAAACTCTTCCAGATTACGTACCAGCGACACCATGTTGATCTCGTGGTCAACGGCCATCGCCAGCGCCGTACCCAGACGGCTACCCGCTTTACCGATACTTTCGAACTCCATCGGCAGGTCAAGGTGCGCTTCTGTCAGGAAGTCAGTGCCCGCGCCGCCTGGCTGCCAGGCTTTGAATTTCAGCCCGTCACGCATACCACCAGCGTAATCTTCAAGGATTTCACGCGCGGTAGTACCGAACGGCAGTTCCCACAGACCCGGATTTTTCACCCGACCAGAGAAGCCCATCAGCTTGGTGCCAGCATCTTTGCTTTTCGAGATGTTCTGATACCACTCCACGCCGTTAGCGAGGATCGCCGGAACGTTACACAGGGTTTCGACGTTGTTAACACAGGTCGGTTTGCCCCATGCGCCTGAGGTTGCCGGGAATGGCGGCTTCGAGCGCGGGTTAGCGCGACGCCCTTCCAGAGAGTTGATTAACGCAGTTTCTTCACCGCAGATGTAGCGTCCTGCCCCGGTATGGACGAACAGTTCGAAATCAAAACCTGTTCCCATAATGTTTTTACCGAGCAGCCCCGCTTCGGTCGCTTCGGCAATGGCACGACGCAGATTCACTGCCGCTTCGATATATTCGCCACGCAGGAAGATGTAGCCGCGATACGCTTTCAGCGCAAAGGCAGAGATCAACATACCTTCCACCAGCAGGTGCGGCAGTTGCTCCATCAACAAACGGTCTTTATAGGTGCCCGGTTCCATTTCATCGGCGTTACACAGCAGGTAACGGATGTTCATGGATTCGTCTTTCGGCATCAGGCTCCACTTCAGGCCAGTAGAGAAGCCCGCACCGCCGCGCCCTTTCAGACCGGAATCTTTGACCTGATTGACGATTTCGTCCGGAGAAAGCCCGGTCAGCGCCTTACGCGCCCCTTCGTAACCGTTTTTGCTGCGGTATTCGTCCAGCCACACCGGCTGTTTGTCATCGCGCAGACGCCAGGTCAGCGGATGCGTTTCGGGAGTACGGATAATGTTTTTCATTTATACCGCTCCAGCAGTTCAGGGATCGCTTCCGGGGTCAGATGCGCGTGAGTGTCCTCATCGATCATCATGTTTGGCCCTTTGTCGCAGTTCCCCAGGCAGCAGGTTGGCAGCAGCGTAAAGCGACCGTCAAACGTCGTTTGCCCTAGTTTGATATTCAGTTTTTTCTCCAGCGCCGCCTGAATTCCCTGGTAACCGTTGATGTGACAAACCACGCTGTCACAATAGCGGATCACATGGCGACCCACCGGCTGGCGGAAGATCTGGCTGTAGAACGTTGCCACACCTTCAACATCGCTTGCCGGAATACCCAGAACGTCAGCGATCGCGTGGATCGCGCCGTCCGGCACCCAGCCACGCTGCTTCTGAACGATTTTCAGCGCTTCAATGGACGCCGCACGCGGGTCTTCGTAGTGGTGCATCTCGTGCTCAATCGCTTCACGCTCTGCCGCACTCAGCTCAAAAGCCTCGGTTTGTGGTTGTTGATTCTCGTGCATAATTAGCGGTCCACATCTGACATAACAAAATCGATACTGCCCAGATAAACAATCAGGTCAGACACCAGGCTGCCGCGGATCGCCGCCGGAATTTGCTGCAAATGCGCATAACTCGGGGTGCGGATACGGGTGCGATAACTCATGGTGCTACCGTCACTGGTCAGGTAGTAACTGTTGATCCCTTTGGTCGCCTCAATCATCTGGAAGGACTCATTGGCAGGCATCACCGGCCCCCACGACACTTGCAGGAAGTGGGTGATCAGGGTTTCGATATGTTGCAGCGTGCGCTCTTTCGGCGGCGGCGTAGTCAGCGGGTGATCCGCTTTGAACGGGCCTTCCGGCATGTTGTTGAGGCACTGCTCAAGAATGCGCAAACTCTGGCGCAGCTCTTCCACTTTCAGCATTACGCGGGTGTAGCAGTCAGAAACGCCACCACCGACCGGGATTTCAAAGTCGAAGTTTTCATAGCCAGAATAAGGACGCGCCTTACGCACGTCGAAGTCGATCCCGGTGGCACGCAAGCCAGCACCTGTGGTGCCCCACTCCAGCGCCTCTTTCGCGCCGTAGGCGGCAACGCCTTTGGAACGGCCAATCAGGATGGTGTTACGCAGCGCGGCTTTCTCGTAAGAAGCCAGACGTTTCGGCATCCAGTCAAGGAACTCACGCAGCAAGCGATCCCAGCCTCGCGGCAGGTCATGCGCCACACCGCCAATACGGAACCACGCCGGATGCATACGGAAACCAGTGATTGCTTCCACCAGATCGTAGATTTTCTGACGATCGGTAAAGGCAAAGAACACTGGCGTCATTGCACCGACGTCCTGAATAAAGGTGGAGATATACAGCAGGTGGCTATTGATGCGGAACAATTCGGAAAGCATTACGCGGATTACGTTAACGCGATCCGGCACGGTGATCCCGGCCAGTTTTTCTACCGCCAGCACGTATGGCATTTCGTTAACGCAACCGCCGAGGTATTCGATACGGTCGGTGTACGGTATGTAGCTATGCCAGGACTGGCGTTCGCCCATTTTCTCCGCGCCACGGTGGTGATAGCCGATGTCTGGTACGCAGTCGACAATCTCTTCACCATCGAGCTGCAGAACGATACGGAAAGCCCCGTGCGCCGACGGGTGGTTCGGACCGAGGTTGAGGAACATGAAGTCCTCGTTTTCGGTGCCGCGCTTCATCCCCCACTCTTCCGGTTTGAAGGTCAGGGCTTCCATCTCCAGATCCTGTTTGGCTTTGGTCAGCTCAAACGGCGAGAATTCGGTAGCACGCGCCGGGTAATCTTTACGCAGCGGGTGACCTTTCCAGGTTTGCGGCATCATGATGCGACGCAAGTTCGGGTGACCGTCGAAAGTAATGCCAAACAGATCCCAGGTTTCGCGCTCATACCAGTTGGCGTTCGGGAACAGTTTGGTAAAAGTCGGCACATGTAGATCGTTTTCTGCCAGCGCCACCTTTAGCATGATGTCGCGGTTGCGCTCGATCGAAATCAGATGGTAGAAAACGGAAAAATCGGCGGCAGGTAACCCTTCGCGGTGTGTGCGCAAACGCTCGTCCATGCCGTGTAAGTCAAACAGCATGACGTAAGGTTTCGGCAGTTTCTTTAAGAAATCGCCAATTTCCAGTAATTGTTCACGCTTGATCCACACAACGGGAACCCCGGTGCGAGTCGCCTGAACAGTAAAGGCATCCGGCCCAAAACGGTTGCGCAGTTCGCCAATCACCGGATCATCAAGATGATCACGGGTCTGCCAGGCGGGTTCTTGCGCGGTTAAGTCGGTCATATTGTTCACCATTGCATATTGTCCGTGGTGACTGTCGGCGTAGTTAACTTCGCGAAATAGATTTAGGAATAAGCGAAGAAAAATGCCTTTGCCGACAGGCGCAAATTAAATCTCGTCAGGTGTGCGCAGGTTGGTAACGGCAATGCGTTCACCGCGCTTGCGTTCGCGCTCTGATTGCATATTGGCGCGATATACGCCCTGATCGCCAACCACCCAGGAGAGCGGGCGACGTTCTTTGCCGATAGATTCCTGCAATAGCATCAGTGCCTGCATGTACGCTTCAGGACGCGGCGGGCAACCCGGGATATACACATCAACCGGAATGAATTTATCAACACCCTGCACAACGGAATAAATATCGTACATACCGCCGGAGTTCGCACATGCGCCCATGGAGATAACCCACTTCGGCTCCAGCATCTGGTCATAGAGACGCTGAATAACTGGCGCCATTTTGGTAAAACAGGTTCCAGCCACCACCATCAGGTCAGCCTGACGCGGCGAAGCACGCAATACTTCTGCGCCAAAACGCGCCACGTCATGAACCGCGGTAAACGAGGTCACCATCTCAACGTAACAGCAGGAAAGACCGAAGTTATACGGCCAAATTGAGTTTTTACGACCCCAGTTAACCATGTCATTGAGCTTGCCCATAAACACGTTTTTATTAACTTCTTGCTCCAGAGGGTCGGTTACGATCTCCTGCTTTTGCAGGGGGTAACGGTCGTTCTCACCGTTGGGATCTATGCGGGTGAGCGTATAATCCATCTTAATGCCTCGCGGTTAGCGTTGACGATTAGCGATACTGTTCGTTTCCGGGTTCACACGCTCGCGGCGTGAACGCGCGGGCGTCCAGTCCAGCGCGCCAATACGCACCAGATAAACCAGACCTGCCAGTAACACAAAAATAAAAATTGCCGCTTCTACAAAGCCAATCCAGCCGCTTTCGCGAATGGAAGTTGACCATGCGAACAGATACAGCGCTTCAACGTCGAAGATAACGAAGAACATGGCCACCAGATAAAACTTGGCAGACAGGCGTAAGCGGGCGGAGCCGACCGAGTCGATACCTGATTCAAACGGCACGTTTTTTGACCTCGCGCGCGCGCGACCGCCTAAAAACCAACCGCCAATCAACATCAGGCAACACAGGCCAATGGCAACGATAAGAAAGATAGCGAATGCCCAGTGATGAGCGATGACTTCAGTGGATGTTGACATACTCATTGCTTACTCATCAAAAGTAGCGCCAGATTCACTGCTCTTCACGGCAGATGGACGCCACATCGATTCATGGGGAGGAATAAAAAAAACCTTACAATCGCTGTAGAAACTATTTTATACAGCTAATTGATGTGGTCTTTTACTCCTTTCTATAACCTTTTGTCAACTTTAACAAAGGCTTCTTCACATTAATTTACATGATATCAACAATTTTTGCATTTAATGCCTTTACCCCCAGATTGTTGACAACTCCAGGAAAATTAGATGTTGTTGAATCGTGTCCGTTGTGAAGCAATGGAAAAAATACGGGTCTATTTTGACAGGAATTGGTGACGATTCCTCCCCCCAAAAGAGAGTATTTTCTTGATCTGTGACACGCTTTTGTTAATCCATAACAAAAACACAGCAATAATTTTACTCATTTTTTAACATTATTGTAGCAGGAGATTTTTTTCAGGCGATTTTTTGTTCGTTAGCGTGGGGAATGGCTGGTGATTGAAAAATGAACATTTTTGTTCGTTGTCGGGAACATTCGTAAGGTTTTATTGTAAAAAAAAGCCACTGGCGTTTTATTAATCACCAATGGCGTTTTTTACTGAATTGTTATTGCCTAGAGATTATTCGTAATCCCCTTCAATCAACAGGGAATCGTCCCCTTCCTGAGCAGTCAACGGGTTGTATTGCCACGGGTTGTGATAACTCTCCATGGCCTGGTATATCACCTGCGCCAACTCATTGTCGCAGGACGGATCATAGCACAGCAAATATTCGGTATCTGGTAGTGGTGGTAAACCATCTACCGCACTCAAAACGCGCAGGTCAGGACTCATCATCTCAACCGGTCTTGCCGTCACACCAAGGCCCGCTTTTACTGCAGCACGAACCGCCGGTAGCGTAGAGGCGACATAAGCCAGACGCCAGGGAATATCCGCTTTATTGAGCGTTGCCAGAACCATGTCACGGAACGGACTAGGATCATCCAGCAGCACAAGAGGGATCGGTTCACCTTTTTGCAATACATATTCCGCAGCGCAATACCAGTGTGTTGGAGAAGTACGCAGATTCAACGCCTTAAAGGTATCAGGACGATGAGTGGTAACCATTAAATCCACTTCCTGGGACTTCAGCATTTCTGCCATATAGGCATTGCGCTTAACGCGGACATCCAGCGCAAGTTTCGGATAAACCGAGCTTACGCGATTGAGCAGGAAAGGTAAGATCGTATCAGCAGATTCATCTGAAGCACCGATAGTTAACACGCCCTGAAGATTACTGAACATCAATGATGAGCAAGCCTCATCATTGAAACGCAGGATTTTCCTGGCGTAGCCAAGAAGCTGAATACCATGTTCAGTCAACAGTTTGTTGCGACCATGCCGAGCGAACAGTTCTTTCCCAACGAGTTGTTCCAGACGTTGCATTTGCTGACTAACAGCGGACTGAGTACGACACACAGCGGAAGCTGCGGCAGCAAAAGTGTTCAGATCGGCAACAGCAACAAATGTTCTCAGCAGATCGAGGTCGAGGTTAATTATCGGACGATTTGCACTTATCATATATTATCACTTACTGGCGGCTCATACTGAGCTGGTTAATGCTGTGCACACACAAACAAGCAATTCCATTTGTAATGTGCCTCCCTGGCAGTTTCATCCGGAACCCGGACGAAAGTAAAAATGCATATGAGTTGCACTAAAAAATGTGGCTCACATTGTTCCGTTATAATGCCTGAAGTAGATCACAGAATATATCTTCAGGAATCGCATATCTATTAAGTTACTCACTCTTTTCTATTTATGACATGCGCGAGTTTGTGTAAATGTAAATGTTGGTCCTTGCTCCACTCTCTCGCAACGGTGCGGCTCGAACATGAGCGCGAACAAATAGCGAGAGTAAGCCTGCATCAAAGCAGGTGTTCCGTCATTAAAGCAAGCATTTTACCCTAAAAACCTTTTATTTATAAGGGTCATTGCGAATTATCTGATGCAAAGTTATGTTATGTTAGGCAAAGTAATCTTCTATTATTAATATGCACAACAAAGTCTTTTTGAATATTAAATAATAATTAATTAGCACCACCTGCATACATTAATTCCTCTTAACAATAATTTCCTCCGTCACCACCTATATGCCCCACCGGCGATCACTACTCTGTTAATGTTTCACTTATAACGAAAATATCATGAATGCTTTATGTTCGTGATTTCTTAAACCGAAGAAATTTTACACATTTATCTAACAGGTAAAAAAACCACATCCTGAATTAATATACAGAATAAATCACTACTAAATCTCATTTATTAAGTATATGCATCTTATTATTTAACGATTATTAAGTTATTGACAGCACAATTCCGCTTTCTCTCCTGGCAAAATCTTGTTCTGCAGAACTTCAAAACGCCGCCTCGGGGGAGTACATTGTTCTAAGCTGACTTCCACGGCAGGGAGTGGCGATAACAGCAAAAAAGGTCAAGATTCATGTCACCCATTGAAAAATCCAGCAAATTAGAGAATGTCTGTTATGACATCCGTGGTCCGGTGCTGAAAGAAGCAAAACGCCTGGAAGAAGAAGGTAATAAGGTATTGAAACTGAACATCGGCAACCCAGCCCCGTTCGGTTTTGACGCTCCCGATGAGATTCTGGTTGACGTGATACGCAACCTCCCGACAGCTCAGGGTTATTGCGATTCAAAAGGCCTCTATTCTGCGCGTAAGGCTATCATGCAGCATTACCAGGCACGTGGCATGCGTGATGTTACCGTGGAAGATATTTACATCGGAAATGGTGTATCGGAGCTTATCGTTCAGGCAATGCAAGCATTGCTGAACAGTGGGGATGAGATGTTGGTTCCTGCACCTGATTACCCGCTATGGACAGCGGCAGTTTCGCTCTCAGGCGGTAAAGCGGTGCACTATCTTTGCGATGAATCCTCTGACTGGTTCCCGGATCTCGATGACATTCGCGCCAAAATTACGCCACGCACGCGCGGCATTGTTATTATCAACCCGAACAACCCAACAGGCGCGGTTTATTCCAAAGAGCTATTAATGGAGATTGTGGAGATTGCGCGTCAGCATAACCTCATTATCTTCGCTGATGAAATTTACGATAAAATCCTCTACGACGACGCCGAGCATCACTCGATCGCGCCGTTGGCTCCTGACCTGCTGACCATTACCTTTAACGGGCTGTCGAAAACGTATCGTGTTGCGGGATTCCGCCAGGGCTGGATGGTGCTGAACGGGCCGAAAAAACACGCCAAAGGTTATATCGAAGGTCTGGAAATGCTGGCCTCAATGCGGCTGTGCGCCAACGTTCCCGCGCAACACGCGATACAGACAGCGCTGGGCGGCTATCAGAGCATCAGCGAGTTTATCATGCCGGGCGGGCGTCTTTACGAGCAGCGTAACCGTGCGTGGGAGTTGATTAATGATATTCCTGGCGTTTCCTGCGTAAAACCTCGCGGCGCGCTATACATGTTCCCGAAAATAGACGCCAAACGCTTTAATATTCACGACGACCAGAAAATGGTGCTGGATTTCCTGTTGCAGGAAAAAGTTCTGCTGGTACAGGGAACCGCATTTAACTGGCCGTGGCCGGATCACTTCCGCATTGTCACGCTGCCGCGTGTTGATGATATCGAACTGTCCTTGAGCAAGTTCGCTCGTTTCCTTTCTGGTTATCATCAGTTGTAATCTTAAATTCACTGCCGGAGATTGCATCCGGCAGTGTTATCCCCCCACAATGACCTCATGATGCCATCACTCGTAAGGTCGCTATGAAACAGAGCCATTTTTTTGCCCACCTCTCCCGCCTGAAGCTCATTAACCGCTGGCCGTTGATGCGTAACGTGCGGACTGAAAATGTGTCCGAACACAGTTTGCAGGTAGCGATGGTCGCCCATGCGCTGGCAGCCATCAAGAATCGCAAATTTGGCGGCCAGGTTAATGAAGAACGTATCGCGTTGCTGGCAATGTACCACGATGCCTCTGAAGTGCTCACTGGTGATCTTCCTACTCCGGTGAAATACTTCAACTCGCAAATCGCCCAGGAATATAAAGCCATTGAGAAAATCGCTCAGCAAAAACTGGTCGATATGGTTCCGGAGGAGTTGCGGGATATTTTTGCACCATTAATCGATGAACATGCGTATAGCGATGAAGAAAAGTCGCTGGTTAAACAGGCAGATGCGCTGTGTGCGTATCTGAAATGCCTGGAAGAACTCGCAGCCGGCAATAATGAGTTCTTACTGGCAAAAACGCGGCTGGAAACGACGCTTGAATCACGCCGCAGTCAGGAGATGGACTACTTTATGGAAGTGTTTGTTCCCAGCTTCCATCTGTCTCTCGATGAGATTAGCCAGGATTCACCGCTGTAAGCCGACGTAGGCCTGATAAGACGCGCCAGCGTCGCATCAGGCCTACGTCGGTGGCGACATCAGGAGCTCGTCAAAACGGAAACAGCATCGGGATCATCACCACGCAAACCGCCATCACAATAATGGTAAACGGAACCCCCAGCTTCACAAAATCACTGAAGCTGTAATTCCCCGGCCCTAAAACCAATGTGTTAACGGGTGAAGAGACTGGTGTCATAAAGGCAGCGGATGCTGCCATCGCCACAACCATGGCAAAAGGATAAGGCGATACGCCCATAGTTTTGGCAGCAGCCAGCGCAATCGGGGCCATCAACACCGCCGTCGCAGTGTTAGAGATAAACAAGCCTATAACCGCCGACAAGACAAACAAACAGACCAGCATCATATGCGGCCCGTAACCACCGCCAATATCCATTAATCCTTTCACCGCCAGCGCGACGCCACCGGTTTTTTGCAATGCCACAGCAAACGGCATCATCCCAACGATCAAAATAATGCTCGGCCAGTGAATAGATTTATAGGCACTTTCAGCATCGATACAGCGGAATTTGCCCATCAGCAGGCAGGCAATGATAGCCGCAACTGGATTAGGAATTTCATCGGTCAACATTAACGCCACCATCAACACCAGACAGAAAATGGCATGGGGTGCCTGACTGTGAGCGGGCGATGCTTCACTCACCTCTTCCGGTAAGTTTAACGCCACAAAGTCGCGGCCTTGTTTTGCCAACATACCGATAAGCTTCCAGTTACCGACCACCAGAATAATGTCACCCAACAGCAGAGGCTCATCCGCCAGCGAACCTTCCAGCGCCACACCGTTGCGTTTCAGCCCCACCACATTTAGTCCGTAGCGGGTACGAAAGCCAATTTCACGCACCGATTTGCCAATAAGCTCTGACTCGGGAATTAATGAAATTTCTGCCATACCGACATCAAGAGCCTGATCGGAAAAATACTCGCCGCGCAAAACCATCGGCTCCAGCAATTGTTCACTACAAAATTGACGGAGATCGACGTCAGCCGCAGACATATCAATAAGCAAAACGTCACGCGCGCGGAATTCAGACACCCCGTTCACGTTCACGATAACGCGACGAAAACGCCGCCAGCGTTCAACACCAATGACGTTTGCGCCATAACGTTCACGCAATTTGAGATCGTCCAGTCGTTGGCCAATCATCGGTGAACCGGGACGAATAGCCAGACGACGCGCACGCCCGGTAAGACGGTATTCACGAATGAGATCGCGGAAGGTGCGACGCGTCCAGCCTTCGCGCTGCGGAGCCTGGGTATCCCCTTTTAGCATAAAGCGCATCACTAGCATGTATAAAATGCCAAGTACCAATACGACCAGGCCAATAGGGGTTACGCTAAAGAAACTGAAACCATGATAGCCTTCACGTAGCAGCTCACTGTTCACCACCAGGTTAGGCGGCGTCGCCACCAGCGTCATCATGCCGCTTATCAGTCCGGCAAAACTCAATGGCATCATCAGGCGCGACGGCGACGTCTGCATACGCATAGCAACACTTAACACAACAGGAATAAAGATAGCGACGACGCCGGTTGAACTCATAAACGCGCCAAGACCGGCAACTGTCAGCATCAGTAAAACCAACATTTTGATTTCACTGCTGCCCGCAACTTTGACCAGCCATGTCCCCATCACGGTTGCAACGCCTGTACGAACTAAACCATCGCCAATAATAAACAGGGCGGCGATCAGCACAACGTTAGGATCGGAAAAGCCGGAAAAGACTTCGGTGATAGTCAGCGTACCGCTTAATGCAAACGCGACAATGACAAACAAAGCGACAGCATCCATACGCACTCTGCCCGTCGCAAACAAGACTATCGCAATCGCCAGCAATGAGAGAACCCAAATCAATTCACCGTTCACAACGTATCCTTGTTAATTGAGGGGGATGGTTTGATTCTGCCACAAAAAAGCCCCGTAGGGACGGGGCTAAATCATGATCTGGCGTTTCACGCAATAATAACGTCACCATTTGGCTGTTTGGTCACGGTAATTTGCTCCAGACTATGAAGGACCAAATCTACCTCATTCAGACGCGGAGTGTCTGCCGGTGCATTAACAGCAATAACATGGCAACCTGCCGCCAGACCAGAAAGCAAGCCAGCGGGAGCATCTTCCACTACCACGCATTCCTGCGACGCAAGCCCCAGCAGTTGCGCGCCTAACAGATACGCATCCGGCTCAGGTTTTCCACGCTTAACCCGTTCAGCGGTAACAAACACCTCCGGCGCAGGAAGTCCGGCCACTTTATGGCGCGCTCGCGCAACTGGCATAGAACCTGAAGTGACAATTGCCCACGGAATACCCGCTTTATTCAAATGATTGAGTAAAGCTATCGCCCCCGGGAGCGCGGTAATGCCTTCGGTTTCCGTGGCCTCGATTTGTTCCAGACGCGTAAACTCGGCGGCAATTTCTGCCTCGGTTTTCCCCGCCATAAAGTGACGCAGAGACGTTATTGCCTGTTTACCGTGAATAAAAGCAAGCACCTCTTCCGGCGTTAGCCCATGCCGTTTCGCCCAGTTGCTCCACGCCCGCTCTACCGCAGGCAGGGAGTCCACTAACGTACCATCAAGATCAAACAGAAAACCTTTGCACCGCACGCAGGCCTCCTCAGGCGTTAATGATTTGATTAATTTCGTTGGTACTCAAATGATACTGACGCGGGCAGGAATGCCAGACGTTCAACATGCGCTGATATTTCTCCCACATTGGTGTCTGGGCATTAAAGCCATGAGTTCCAGCGTCAAAATGCGTGTAACGCCCTTCGACATTAACCATAAAGCGTACATAACCGAGATAACGCGCTTCAGTAGCGGCGTCGAAGCCGAGGAAAGTGACACGGCGTTCATCGATAGCTTGCTGATCCTGCAAATTAGACCAGGAAACATGCAGCGCGTGATACATCTCCATAATGTCGATGATAGTGCGGCAGGTTTCTTCTTTCAGCTCGCCAAACTCGCGATCCAGCTCGCGCATCTGTAACCCATAGCCACGCTCAATGATTGTTTGCAAGCGACGGTAACGTTCAGCATTTGCCGGATCGAGCATAGTCATCATTTTGTACTGGTTAGACAAAATAAGACGTTGCGCGTTGGTCATTTCCATTGTTGACTCCTGTATCACTTTACTACGGTGAAAGAAAAGAAGGCCGATGTCTGTAATGCCGATCAGTTAAGGATCAGTTGACCGATCCAGTGGCTGTGTAAGAATCCGGAAACGCTCACTCGTTTCCGGATTTTTTTATGCTCATTGGACAGGCCCTTGATTTGGTATCCCGTTACGATTCTCTGCGTAACCCACTGACTTCTCTGGGGGATTACCTCGACCCCGAACTCATCTCTCGTTGCCTTGCCGAATCAGGTACTGTAACGCTACGCAAGCGCCGTCTTCCCCTCGAAATGATGGTCTGGTGTATTGTTGGCATGGCGCTTGAGCGTAAAGAACCTCTTCACCAGATTGTGAATCGCCTGGACATCATGCTGCCGGGCAATCGCCCCTTCGTTGCCCCCAGTGCCGTTATTCAGGCCCGCCAGCGTCTGGGAAGTGAGGCTGTCCGCCGCGTGTTCACGAAAACAGCGCAGCTCTGGCATAACACCACGCCGCATCCGCACTGGTGCGGCCTGACCCTGCTGGCCATCGATGGTGTGTTCTGGCGCACACCGGATACACCAGAGAACGATGCAGCCTTCCCCCGCCAGACACATGCCGGGAACCCGGCGCTCTACCCGCAGGTCAAAATGGTCTGCCAGATGGAACTGACCAGCCATCTGCTGACGGCTGCAGCCTTCGGCACGATGAAGAACAGCGAAAATGAGCTTGCTGAGCAACTTATAGAACAAACCGGCGATAACACCCTGACGTTAATGGATAAAGGTTATTACTCACTGGGACTGTTAAATGCCTGGAGCCAGGCGGGAGAACACCGCCACTGGATGATCCCTCTCAGAAAGGGAGCGCAATATGAAGAGATCAGAAAACTGGGTAAAGGCGATCATCTGGTGAAGCTGAAAACCAGCCCGCAGGCACGAAAAAAGTGGCCGGGGCTGGGAAATGAGGTGACAGCCCGCCTGCTGACCGTGACGCGCAAAGGAAAAGTCTGCCATCTGCTGACGTCGATGACGGACGCCATGCGCTTCCCCGGAGGAGAAATGGCGGATCTGTACAGTCATCGCTGGGAAATCGAACTGGGATACAGGGAGATAAAACAGACGATGCAACTGAGCAGGCTGACGCTGAGAAGTAAAAAGCCGGAGCTTGTGGAGCAAGAGCTGTGGGGTGTCTTACTGGCTTATAATCTGGTGAGATATCAGATGATTAAAATGGCAGAACATCTGAAAGGTTACTGGCCGAATCAACTGAGTTTCTCAGAATCATGCGGAATGGTGATGAGAATGCTGATGACATTGCAGGGCGCTTCACCGGGACGTATACCGGAGCTGATGCGCGATCTTGCAAGTATGGGACAACTTGTGAAATTACCGACAAGAAGGGAAAGAGCCTTCCCGAGAGTGGTAAAGGAGAGGCCCTGGAAATACCCCACAGCCCCGAAAAAGAGCCAGTCAGTTGCTTAACTGACTGGCATTAGGCCGATGTCTGCCTTCTTTTATATGCGTAATCAGGGATCAATTACAAATCATCAAGGAAAGTTTTATCCAGTTGTTTGAAGGCGCGCTTAAGCGTGTCAGCTAATGCCTGATAGTCAGGCTTGCCTTCTACCGGTGCTAACGCTTGCCCGGCTTCCTGCAATTTACCGCGAACTTCATAAAACCAACTCAGGATCGCTGGCGGTAATGGCGTAACGGAACGCTTGCCCAGCCACCACAATCCCTGCATCGGTAAACTCAGAGCGAACAATGCTGTAGCAACTGCCGGACCAAGCTGACCGCCCAGCGCAATCTGCCAGCAGAGAGTAAATACGGCGATCGGCGGCATAAAGCGGATCGCATAACGCGTCATCTTAATAACGCGATTTTCAACAAACACCGGGGCAAGGCGTTTTTCTAGCGGCCACGTCTTTGAGTAGTGCTGTCCCCGGCGGAACAAACTAAAAAAATTAACAGAACGATTATCCGGCGTTGACATGCTTCACCTCAACTTCACATATAAATATTCAAAAATTTGTGCAAATTCACAACTCAGCGGGACAACGTTCAAAACATTTTGTCTTCCATACCCACTATCAGGTATCCTTTAGCGGCCTGAAGGCCTAAGTAGTACATATTCATTGAGTCGTCAAATTCATATACATTATGCCATTGGCTGAAAATTACGCAAAATGGCATAGACTCAAGATATTTATTCCATCATGCAAAAAAAATTTGCAGTGCATGATGTTAATCATAAATGTCAGCGTCATCATGCGCTACGCTCTATGGCTCCCTGACGTTTTTTTAGCCACGTATCAATTATAGGTACTTCCATGTCGAGTAAGTTAGTACTGGTTCTGAACTGCGGTAGTTCTTCACTGAAATTTGCAATCATCGATGCAGTAAATGGTGAAGAGTACCTTTCTGGTTTAGCCGAATGTTTTCACCTGCCCGAAGCACGCATCAAATGGAAAATGGACGGCAATAAACAAGAAGCGGCTCTAGGTGCAGGCGCCGCTCACAGCGAAGCGCTCAACTTTATCGTTAATACTATTCTGGCACAAAAACCAGAACTTTCTGCGCAACTGACTGCTATCGGTCACCGTATCGTACACGGCGGCGAGAAGTATACCAGCTCCGTAGTGATCGATGAGTCTGTTATTCAGGGTATCAAAGATGCAGCTTCTTTTGCACCGCTGCACAACCCGGCTCACCTGATTGGTATCGAAGAAGCACTGAAATCTTTCCCGCAACTGAAAGACAAAAACGTTGCTGTGTTCGACACCGCGTTCCACCAGACTATGCCGGAAGAGTCTTACCTCTACGCCCTACCGTACAACTTGTACAAAGAGCACGGCATTCGTCGTTACGGCGCACACGGCACCAGCCACTTCTATGTAACCCAGGAAGCGGCGAAAATGCTGAACAAACCGGTAGAAGAGCTGAACATCATCACCTGCCACCTGGGCAACGGTGGTTCCGTTTCTGCTATCCGCAACGGCAAATGCGTTGACACCTCTATGGGTCTGACCCCGCTGGAAGGTCTGGTAATGGGTACTCGCTCTGGCGATATCGACCCGGCTATCATCTTCCACCTGCACGACACCCTCGGCATGAGCGTTGACGCAATCAACAAAATGCTGACCAAAGAGTCTGGCCTGCTAGGTCTGACCGAAGTAACCAGCGATTGCCGCTATGTTGAAGACAACTACGCGACGAAAGAAGACGCGAAGCGCGCAATGGACGTTTACTGCCATCGCCTGGCGAAGTACATCGGTGCATACACTGCGCTGATGGATGGTCGTCTGGACGCAGTTGTATTCACCGGTGGTATCGGTGAAAATGCCGCGATGGTTCGTGAACTGTCTCTGGGCAAACTGGGCGTGCTGGGCTTTGAGGTTGATCATGAACGCAACCTGGCTGCACGTTTCGGCAAATCTGGTTTCATCAACAAAGAAGGCACCCGCCCTGCTGTTGTGATCCCGACCAACGAAGAGCTGGTTATCGCGCAAGACGCCTGCCGCCTGACAGCCTGATTCCACACCGCCAGCCCTGCTGGCGGTGCTGTTTTGTAACCCGCCAAACTGGCGGTAACGAAAGAGGATAAACCGTGTCCCGTATTATTATACTGATCCCTACCGGAACCAGCGTCGGTCTGACCAGCGTCAGTCTTGGCGTGATCCGTGCAATGGAACGCAAAGGCGTTCGTCTGAGCGTTTTTAAACCTATCGCTCAGCCGCGTACCGGTGGCGATGCGCCCGATCAGACAACGACTATCGTGCGTGCGAGTTCTTCCACCACGACAGCCGCTGAACCGCTGAAAATGAGTTACGTTGAAGGTCTGCTTTCCAGCAATAAGAAAGATGTGCTGATGGAAGAGATCGTCGCGAACTACCACGCCAACACCAAAGATGCCGAAGTGGTTCTGGTTGAAGGTCTGGTCCCGACACGTAAGCACCAGTTTGCCCAGTCTCTGAACTACGAAATCGCCAAAACGCTGAACGCGGAAATCGTCTTCGTTATGTCTCAGGGCACTGATACCCCGGAGCAGTTGAAAGAGCGTATCGAACTGACTCGCAACAGCTTCGGCGGTGCCAAAAACACCAATATCACTGGCGTTATCGTTAACAAACTGAATGCTCCGGTTGATGAGCAGGGTCGTACTCGCCCGGATCTGTCTGAGATTTTCGATGACTCTTCCAAAGCGAAAGTCAACAATGTTGATCCGGCGAAGCTGCAAGACTCCAGCCCGCTGCCGGTTCTCGGCGCTGTGCCGTGGAGCTTTGATCTGATCGCAACTCGTGCGATCGATATGGCACGCCACCTGAACGCCACCATCATCAACGAAGGCGACATCAACACTCGCCGCGTGAAATCTGTGACTTTCTGCGCACGCAGCATTCCGCACATGCTGGAGCACTTCCGTGCCGGCTCTCTGCTGGTGACTTCCGCAGACCGTCCTGACGTACTGGTTGCCGCTTGTCTGGCTGCAATGAACGGCGTAGAAATCGGTGCTCTGCTGCTGACTGGCGGCTATGAAATGGACGCGCGCATTTCTAAACTGTGCGAACGTGCTTTCGCTACCGGCCTGCCGGTATTCATGGTGAACACCAACACCTGGCAAACCTCTCTGAGCCTGCAAAGCTTCAACCTGGAAGTTCCGGTTGACGATCACGAGCGCATCGAGAAAGTTCAGGAATACGTTGCTAACTACATCAACGCTGACTGGATCGATTCCCTGACTGCAACTTCCGAACGCAGCCGTCGTCTGTCTCCGCCAGCGTTCCGTTATCAACTGACCGAACTGGCACGCAAAGCAGGCAAACGTATCGTTCTGCCGGAAGGCGACGAACCGCGTACCGTTAAAGCAGCCGCTATCTGTGCCGAACGTGGTATCGCAACGTGCGTACTGCTGGGTAACCCGGCAGAGATCAACCGCGTTGCAGCGTCTCAGGGCGTAGAACTGGGCGCAGGCATTGAAATCGTTGATCCAGAAGTGGTTCGCGAAAACTATGTTGCTCGTCTGGTCGAACTGCGTAAGAACAAAGGCATGACCGAAACTGTTGCACGCGAACAGTTGGAAGACAACGTGGTTCTCGGCACGCTGATGCTGGAACAGGATGAAGTTGATGGTCTGGTTTCCGGTGCTGTTCACACCACCGCAAACACCATCCGTCCGCCGCTGCAGTTGATCAAAACTGCACCGGGCAGCTCTCTGGTATCTTCCGTGTTCTTCATGCTGCTGCCGGAGCAGGTTTACGTTTACGGTGACTGCGCGATCAACCCGGATCCGACCGCAGAACAACTGGCTGAAATCGCAATTCAGTCTGCTGATTCCGCCGCTGCTTTCGGTATCGAACCGCGCGTGGCTATGCTCTCCTACTCCACCGGTACTTCTGGTGCAGGTAGTGACGTAGAGAAAGTTCGCGAAGCAACTCGTCTGGCTCAGGAAAAACGTCCTGACCTGATGATCGACGGTCCTCTGCAGTACGACGCTGCGGTAATGGCTGACGTTGCGAAATCTAAAGCGCCGAACTCTCCGGTTGCAGGTCGCGCTACCGTGTTCATCTTCCCGGATCTGAACACCGGTAACACCACTTACAAAGCGGTACAGCGTTCTGCCGACCTGATCTCCATCGGGCCGATGCTGCAGGGTATGCGCAAGCCGGTTAACGACCTATCCCGTGGCGCACTGGTTGACGATATCGTCTATACCATCGCACTGACCGCGATTCAGTCTGCACAGCAGCAGTAATCTCGTCATTATCCGCAGATATCTGAACCGGAAATAGTCACTATTTCCGGTTTTTTATTCTCTTAATTTGCATTACTCCTTTCTGATTATCTTGCTTAACTGCGCTGCATCAATGAATTGCGCCATCTCACTTTGCATACTTACCACTTTGTCTTGTGCAAGGGAAAATTTGCGCTATGTCCGCAATAACTGAATCCAAACCAACCAGAAGATGGGCAATGCCCGATACGTTGGTGATTATCTTTTTTGTTGCTATTTTAACCAGTCTCGCCACCTGGGTTGTTCCGGTGGGAATGTTTGACAGTCAGGAAGTGCAATATCAGGTTGATGGTCAGACGAAGACTCGCAAAGTTGTAGATCCTCACTCATTTCGCATTCTGACCAACGAGGCAGGCGAACCCGAGTATCACCGAGTACAACTGTTCACGACGGGAGATGAACGCCCCGGTTTGATGAACTTCCCGTTTGAAGGGCTAACCTCTGGCTCGAAATATGGGACAGCCGTTGGCATCATCATGTTTATGCTGGTGATTGGCGGCGCGTTTGGTATCGTGATGCGCACAGGAACCATTGATAACGGGATTCTCGCGCTTATCCGCCACACTCGAGGGAATGAAATTCTTTTCATTCCGGCACTGTTTATTCTCTTTTCGCTCGGCGGTGCGGTATTTGGCATGGGGGAAGAGGCCGTCGCCTTTGCCATCATCATTGCCCCACTAATGGTACGCCTGGGTTACGACAGTATTACCACCGTCCTGGTAACCTACATCGCAACGCAAATCGGTTTTGCCAGCTCGTGGATGAACCCGTTCTGCGTGGTTGTCGCCCAGGGGATTGCTGGCGTTCCTGTCCTTTCCGGCTCCGGGTTGCGCATTGTGGTGTGGGTTATCGCCACTCTGATTGGCCTCATCTTTACCATGGTGTACGCCTCACGGGTGAAAAAGAATCCTTTGTTGTCACGCGTGCATGATTCCGATCGCTTCTTCCGCGAAAAACAAGCTGATGTTGAACAGCGGCCGTTCACTTTCGGTGACTGGCTGGTATTGATTGTCCTGACCGCCGTCATGATCTGGGTGATTTGGGGCGTGATCGTTAACGCCTGGTTTATTCCAGAGATTGCCAGCCAGTTCTTCACTATGGGTCTGGTGATTGGCATCATCGGCGTTGCCTTCCGCCTTAACGGTATGACCGTTAACACCATGGCCTCGTCATTTACCGAAGGGGCGAGAATGATGATTGCTACTGCACTGCTGGTCGGTTTTGCCAAAGGGATTTTACTGCTGGTTGGCAATGGCGAAGCGGGTGATGCCAGCGTGCTGAATACTATTCTCAATAGCATTGCCAATGCCATTAGCGGCCTGGATAACGCGGTCGCGGCCTGGTTTATGCTGCTCTTCCAGGCGGTATTCAATTTCTTTGTGACATCCGGTTCTGGTCAGGCAGCGTTAACCATGCCGTTACTGGCACCGCTTGGCGATCTGGTCGGCGTTAACCGTCAGGTTACCGTGCTGGCGTTCCAGTTTGGCGATGGCTTCAGCCATATCATTTACCCGACCTCGGCTTCGTTAATGGCGACGCTCGGTGTTTGCCGGGTAGATTTCCGTAACTGGCTGAAAGTGGGTGCAACACTGCTTGGACTGCTGTTTATTATGTCCAGCGTCGTGGTGATAGGCGCTCAGTTAATGGGTTACCATTAAGTCAATAATCCCCTTGCCAGTCTCTGGCAAGGGGAACTGATTACAATAGCTCTCTGGCTGCCGCCACAATATCATGCGCGGTTAACCCGTACTCTCTCTGTAAAAAGTCCTGAGTTCCAACCTGACCATAACGCTCCTTCACGCCCACGCGACGCATTGGTATTGGGCAACTTTCGACTAATACCTCGGCAACGGCTGACCCTAGCCCATTGTGAATACTATGGTTTTCACAGGTCACAATACGCCCCGTTTTCTCGGCATAATTTTTAATCAACATTCGGTCAACAGGTTTAAGAGTAAACATATCAATTACTGCCGCACTTACACCGCTCTGTTCCAGTTGACGTGCGGCCTCCAGGGCTTCAGCCACCATAATGCCATTAGCAATCAGCGTGATGTCAGTACCTTCACGCAGTACATTGCCTTTACCAATAGAGAAGGTTGTCCCAGGAGAATAAATACTTGTCGCTTGCTTACGGATCGTACGAACCCAGTAAAACCCATCAAGCTCTACAAGCTGGCGTAAAATATCACTAAACATCACCGCATCGGTCATCTCCATCACCACCGAATGCGCCAGCCCACGCACAATTCCCATATCTTCAAATGACATATGTGTCCCGCCATTGTGGCAAGCGGTAACACCCGCATCAGAAGCAATCACTTTGACATTAGCACGCTGGTAATCAAGCGACATAAAGAGCTGATCAAAACAGCGACGACTGGCAAATGCGGTAAAGGTATGCACGAATGGCTTGCGCCCGGTTAAGGCCAGCCCTGCAGCGGTGCCGATAACATTAGCTTCCATAATGCCGCAATTAATGACGTACTGTGGATAATCCCGCGCCACGCTGTCCATTGCCATGGAACTCATTAAATCAGCCTCAAGGGCAATGACAGAATTACCGTTTTCAATCTGTTGCGCAATAAAGCCTGCATAAATTTTGCGCATCTCGATGCTGTCTTTTTGTCCTGCCGGTGCGAGCTTAATCATGCATGGCCTCCAGTTGGCGAATTGTTTCGTTTAGCGTCTCCTTCATTTCTTCCGTGAGGCGTAAATGATGAGAATTACTGAGTTGCTCAAGACACGCTACCCCCTGCCCTTTGATACTATCGAGAATGACTACTCTCGGTCTGGCCTCGGCTGGTAGAACAGGTTTAACTACATTCAACAACCCCTCAATATCATCGCCCTTCACTGTCACGACATCAAAACCGAAAGCGCGAAATTTTCCTTCTAAATCAAATGGATTAATAATTTCATCCAGTTCGCCATCAAGCTGCTGTTTGTTCCAGTCCACAAACACAGTGAGATTATTCAAACGATGATGAGCAATAAACTGGAAGGCTTCCCAACATTGGCCTTCGTTAAGTTCACCATCGCCAACAATACAAAAAACCCGATTCTTGCGCCCCGCCAGTTTATGCGACAGCGCCATCCCTCCTGCAATGGATATCCCCTGCCCCAGCGATCCTGTAGTGGCATCAACACCACGCGTTTTTAGCCGATCCGGATGACTTGGTAAGCGAGTTCCGTTCTGATTTAAGGTGCTTAATTCTTCCAGTGGAAAATAACCTTTCAGCGCCAGAGTACTGTAGAGCGCAGGTCCGGCATGCCCTTTTGACAATACAAAATAGTCACGATCAGGCCAGTCGGGATCAGCAGGATCAATTTTCATCACCGCGCCATAAAGAACTGCCAGCGTTTCCACAACAGACATGCTGCCACCATAATGACCAAAGCCAAGATGAGTTAATGATTTAAGCGTCTGGATACGAATATCCCGTGCAAGTTGTGTCACTTCTTTAACATTCATGATTTGGCTCCGCTCTTCTCCTGCACTTTGGCAGCGAGTTTGTTATTGGCGAAAATGTTCCAGGCAACCAGCAGCACAAATAGCGCTACTACAAGTCCGGTTATGGCAAAAGGCGAGAGATAACGTGCCAGGTTTCCGAGAACGATGCCGACAGCACCAAAATCCGCATCGGAAAAGGTCGTATTTGCAAAGCCTATCGCCCCCAGAACTGGCAATAACAGCACTGGCAGGAAGGTAATCAATAAACCATTCGCAAAAGCACCAATCATCGCGCCGCGACGCCCACCCGTAGCATTACCAAATACACCCGCAGTTGCTCCGGTGAAGAAGTGAGGAACGACACCAGGAAGAATCAGCACCAGTTTCATCTGTCCCAACAAAAATAGCCCCACCAAACCACCAAGAAAGCTAAATAAGAAGCCAACTAACACTGCATTTGGCGCATACGGATACACAACCGGACAATCGAGGGCGGGACGCGCATTCGGCACCAGCTTTTCTGAAAATCCGGTAAATGCCGGAACAATTTCAGCAAGGATTAAACGCACACCTTGCAGAATGATAAATACGCCTGCGGCGAAGGTGATGGCCATAATAATGGCGTAGACAAGGTAGTTTTGACCGCCACTAAACTGGCTTTCAACGTACTCGCGCCCCGCACTGATCGCCATGATCAGATAAATCACCATCATCGTAAGGGAAATAGAGATGGAGCTATCGCGCAGGAAGCTCAGATTTTTGGGCAAATTCATCTCTTCGGTGGAACGCGAACCTTTACCGCACATGCTGCCAATCCAGCCAGAGAGTACATACCCCAAAGTACCAAAGTGACCAAAAGCGATTTCATCATTCCCGGTAATACGCCTCATGTAACGTTGTGCTAACGCAGGGAAAAACGCCATCACTAATCCCAGAATAAGAGAACCGGTAAATACCAGTGATATACCTTCAAAACCAGCCACTGTCAGAATCACACCAATCATGCAGGCCATATAAAATGTGTGGTGTCCGGTCAGAAAAATATATTTCAGGCGGGTAAAGCGGGCAACAATAATATTCGCTACCATACCAAATGCCATAATAAGCGCCGTCGACGCGCCATATTTTTCCAACGCAATAGAAACAATAGCCTCATTATTCGGAATGATACCCTGAATATTAAAGGCATGTTCAAACATACTACCCAGCGGATTTAAAGAACCAACCAGAACAGTGGCACCACCGCCCAGAACAATAAATCCGAGAATGGTTTTAATTGTGCCTTTAACAACATCTGAAAATGCTTTTTTCTGAGCAACCAGACCGATTAAGGCAATCAAGCCGACCAGTACCGAGGGTACTTTGAGTATATCAACAACAAAATTCAGCGTTTCAAGGATAAACATATCCACCTCGCTTTAATTAAGGTTATTGTTTTGCGAACCAGTTACGCAGTTGCGTTTCAAGTTCATTAATATCAATGATGTTGTTGATAACCACCAACTGACTTTCCGGTACGCTGGCACTGGCGGCAATATCTTTAGCCATCACAAATAAATCGGCAGCCCCTGGCGTTGCTGATGAGAGATCGGAATGTTCCACTTCCGCTTCTATCTCCATTTTTTTCAGAACTTTTTTAATATTCATTTCGACCATAAAACTACTACCAAGCCCTGAGCCACAAATAGCCATAATTTTCATTATATTCACCATGTTAAGTTGTAGAAGTTCTCATCACGCAACGGCGTAATGTTGTGACAAGACTGAATTTTGAATGTGATTAGAATCGTGAAATTATCGTTTTTATTTCCTCCAGGTTGCGAGCCTGATGCAATTCCTGTAAATCCTTCTCACTGGAGAATAACTCAGCCAGTGCAGATATCATTTCGATATGGCTGTGTTTATCTGGTGCGGCAAGTAAAATGATGACATCTACAGGATCAAATTCCTCTGCATTAAAACTGACACCTTCTTCGAGTTTTAATAATGATAACCCCAATCCTTTTGCACCTTCTTCTGGTCGGGCATGGGGCATTGCCAGCCCAGGCGCCAGGACATAATAAGGCCCCAGTTTTTCATGTTGTGTTTTTATCGCACTGAGATAATCCGTCGTAATTATCTCCGCCTCCAGTAACGGTCTGGCACAAATATCTAATGCTTGCTGCCAGGTTGTGACATTCTTTCGTAATGCGATTGTTGAATCAGAAAGCCAGGTATTAAGCACTTGTCCTCCTCATTTTCCGTGTCAATGAGCAGACTTTAAGCAAGCAACGGCGGCATATCTGAGATCAATCTCACAAAGATAGCGCTATCAGTATGTATCATTCATATTTGTGATAGCGCTATCAAAACGGATTTCACTGATGAAATCCAAACTTCTACCAGAAATTAAGGGGTATACTCTGCTACCAACAGGAAGCCGTTGATGATAAGTAAAAAAAGATCTCCATATGTAGTCGCTGAGCAGGATTTTGTATGGCAATAACCCGAAAACGTCGTAGTACTGGTAAAGTCACTATCGCCGATGTCGCGCAACTCGCAGGAGTTGGCACAATGACTGTATCCAGAGCGTTACGCACTCCCGAACAAGTTTCCGATAAACTGCGGGAGAAGATTGAAGCCGCAGTTAATGAATTAGGGTACATGCCCAACCTCACTGCAAGCGCGCTGGCATCGGCATCTTCGCACACGATTGCAATGGTCGTACCAAACCTGGCTGAAGCAGGATGCACGGAAATGTTTGCCGGGCTGCAACATGTACTACAACCAGCGGGATATCAGATAATCCTGGCTGAGTCACGCCATCGTCTGGAGCAAGAAGAAAAACTGCTGGAAACTCTGCTGGCTTCTAATATCGCCGCAGCGATTTTGCTCAGTGTTGAGCATAATAATACCGTGCGTAACTGGCTCAAAAATGCCTCGATTCCCGTTATGGAAATCGGTGCCATTCGTACCGATCCGATTGATATGAACATTGGCATTGATAATGTCGCAGCAATGTTCGAACTGACGGATATGCTGGTACAACGTGGTTATCAGAATATCGGTTTGCTATGCGCCAACCAGGAACAGTGGATCTTTCAGCAGCATTTACAGGGATGGTATAAAGCTATGTTACGCCATCATATGTCTCCCAACCGTGTTATTAACGCTGCTCTGCCACCGGTTTTTTCCACCGGAGCATCACAATTACCGGAATTTTTACTCGCATGGCCGGAACTGGATGCCCTGGTATGTGTGTCAGATGAGTTGGCCTGCGGTGTTCTGTATGAATGTCAACGAAGACGCATCAAAGTACCAGACGATCTCGCCGTAGTGGGATTTGGTGACAGTGACGTTAGTAAAGTTTGCCAACCACCATTAACAACAATGGCCGTTCCTCACAGGAAAATTGGTCTGGAGGCAGGAAAGGCTTTGCTGGAACGAATTAGAGAAGGTAACTGGAGCGATCAGGTACTCATCGCTCCCAGTTTGTGTTTACGTGAAAGCTGCTGAAACTTATTAAGCCTCTTCTGGATCTTCTTTCGTTTCTACTTCATTCCTGGCATTGCGCTTCATCCACAATGCCAGGGCTTTCAGCGAGTCTGGTGTGAACTCATCGCAACGTGCGGTAATTTCTTCCGGCGTCAGCCAGCAAACCTCACTGACTTCATCTTCCTGGAGAGCGAAAGGGCCGTGGGAGACACAACTGAATAACGCGCCCCAGACACGGCAATTTTTATCTTCGAAATAGAACTGCCCGTGCTCGGCAAAGGGGACTCCGGCAATGCCCAACTCTTCTTCCGCCTCGCGACGTGCGGATTCCAGCAGTTGTTCATCGGCCTGGACCACGCCACCTGCGGTCGCATCTAACATGCCGGGTAAAAAGTCTTTTGTCTCGGTACGACGCTGCACAAGAATTTTGCCCATACCATCATGTACAACGATGTAAGTTGCACGATGGCGCAGACACTGTGCCCGCATTTGTTCCCGGCTGGCTTGTGCAATGACTTCGTTCTCTTCATTGACAATATCCACCCATTCAGTACTTGCCAAACGACGCTGTTCCATTATCAGGAAACCTTCTTTTTCTGGCGCTCTTACGGCGCATTTTGAGTTGTGGGGTAAATTACGGATTAATCGCGACCTGCGCAATGATACTTTGATCATTGAGTGCGATTACGCTTAGTACGTCATCATCCAGCGTGCCATAACTCGCCGGATAGCCGCCTTTCGGAATGCTTACCGAACCGGGGTTAAAGTGGAAAATATCCCCCCGCTTTTCCGCTACTGGTAGATGGGTATGACCATACACCAGCACGTCGTTCTGGTTTAAAGCAGGCAGATTATCCGGGCCAAACAGATGGCCATGCGTCAAAAACAGACGTTGTTTTTCCAGTAACACCTGTTGCCACGGCGCGGTTACCGGGAAATGCAGTAGCATTTGGTCCACTTCGCTGTCGCAGTTGCCGCGCACGGCGATAATGTTATGCGCCATCTCATTCAGCCGTTCGGCTACTTTGGCTGGCGCATACCCTTCAGGCAGGGCGTTTCGCGGACCATGATTCAGCACGTCTCCGAGAATCACCAACCACTGGGCACCGCTTTGGGCAAATAAATCCAGAACACGTTCCGTCGCCGGTAACGACCCATGAATGTCCGATGCAAACATCAGTTTCATCACTCACTCCTCGTCGAAAAAACGTAAGCTATGATACTGGATTCTGTCGTTGCTATCAGCCAGATTGCTTTGCTGAAAGTGCAATAAAACGCTGAACTGAAGCCCGCTGCCACTGGAATGCCGCATAATCCACCAGACGTTCCGACACCTCATCACCATGTAGTACCAGACGATTAATCATTAACGCTAAATCAGTATCCGCAATACACCATTCGCCAAACAGATTCGGCTGACCATGCGCCAGTAAATGTTCTGCCATCGCGAACAGTTTCTCCGCGCTGGCTTTTCCCATTGCCGATAGTGGCGCTTTCTTCGCACCAGCAAAAACGACATCCGTAGAACGTTCTTCGCGGATGGGCATCAGATCGCTGCGTAGCCAGGCCTGAATCTGCCGTGCCCGCGCCCGGTGTTGTAAATCAAGCGGATAAATACGCTCCCAAGTCGGCGGCGCAAAACAGTCTTCCAGATATTCTGCAATGGCAGAGGATTCACTCAACTCAAAATCATCAATTTGTAACAACGGCACGCGCCGTGTCTGCCCATAACCTTGCCACGTCGGCTGCAAATGTTCACCGCTGTCGAGGTCGATGGTCTTCATATGAAAAGGCAGACCTTTTTCCTGCAACGCCACCCAGGCGGATAACACATAAGGGGAGAAAAAATGGGCATCTGACCAAAGCGTGATAGCGGGTTTACTCATTATGTCCTCAGCGATAAATGGGCTTGCTATCAAACTATAGAGCCTTTTTGTCACCGTTACGTGATGAAAACTCACACAAGTCACCACGGTTTCTATACTTGAGATGTTCAGATTATTAGATAACCGGAGCTGCGATGATCGATCTCTATTTCGCCCCCACACCGAATGGTCACAAAATCACGTTGTTTCTCGAAGAGGCAAGGCTGGATTATCGCTTAATCAAAGTTGACCTCGGTAAAGGCAGTCAGTTTCGCCCGGAGTTTTTGCACATTTCACCGAACAATAAAATTCCGGCAATTGTCGATCACTCCCCAATTGACGGCGGCAAACCATTAAGCATGTTTGAGTCGGGGGCTATTTTGTTGTATCTGGCAGAGAAAACAGGGCTCTTTTTGAGCCATGAACCGCGTGAACGCGCCGCCACATTACAGTGGTTATTCTGGCAGGTTGGCGGCCTGGGGCCGATGCTCGGGCAAAATCATCATTTTAACCACGCTGCACCACAAAGCATTCCTTACGCAATTGAACGTTATCAGGTTGAAACCCAACGTCTCTATCACGTACTGAATAAGCGGTTGGAAAACTCCCCCTGGTTGGGCGGAGAAAACTACAGCATTGCAGATATTGCCTGCTGGCCGTGGGTCAATGCCTGGGCTCGCCAGCGCATTGACCTCGCGATGTATCCGGCAGTAAAAAACTGGTATGAGCGAATCCGTTCGCGTCCTGCTACCGGGCAGGCGCTGCTAAAAGCGCAAGTAAATGATGAGATTTCGAATAGTTAACAGAACCGGGTTCTCGTGTATTATTTAATCCTAAATAAAACAACGGAGAACCTGCAATGGCACAACCTGCCGCTATTATTCGTATAAAGAACCTTCGTTTACGTACGTTTATCGGAATTAAAGACGAAGAGATTAACAACCGTCAGGATATTGTTATCAACGTTACGATCCACTACCCCGCCGATAAAGCGCGCACCAGCGAAGATATTAACGACGCGCTGAATTATCGCACCATTACTAAAAACATCATCCAGCATGTAGAGAATAACCGTTTCTCTTTGCTGGAAAAATTAACTCAGGATGTGCTCGATATCGCACGTGAACATCACTGGGTGACGTATGCTGAAGTGGAGATCGATAAACTTCACGCGCTGCGCTACGCCGATTCGGTATCAATGACCTTGAGCTGGCAGCGTTAACCGCCATATCGGGAGGCTGCATGAATATAGTGATCACCGGAGGGACGGGATTAATTGGTCGTCATTTAATCCCTCGTTTGCTGGATTTGGGGCATCTGGTCACGGTGGTGACGCGTACTCCGCAGAAAGCCAGCTCCGTCCTCGGCCCTCAGGTGACACTATGGCAAGGGCTTGCCGATCAACGCAATCTCAACGGCGTGGATGTGGTGGTCAACCTGGCTGGTGAACCCATTGCTGATAAACGCTGGACTCACGAGCAAAAAGATCTCCTCTGTCAAAGTCGCTGGAATATCACGCAAAAACTGGTGGATTTGATTAACGCCAGTGACTCGCCGCCGTCAGTGCTTATTTCAGGCTCGGCGGCGGGATATTATGGCGATTTAGGTGAAGTGGTGGTCACCGAAGAAGAACCGCCGCATAACGAATTTACCCATAAACTCTGTGCCCGCTGGGAAGAAATAGCTTGTCGGGCACAAAGTGACAAAACACGAGTATGCCTGCTACGAACCGGTGTGGTGCTGGCACCAGATGGCGGTATCCTCAGCAAAATGCTGCCACCGTTTCGCCTTGGTCTGGGAGGTCCGATTGGCTCCGGTCGGCAGTATCTGCCTTGGATTCATATTGATGATATGGTTAACGGTATTCTCTGGCTGCTGGATAACGATCTGCGGGGACCATTTAATATGGTTTCGCCATATCCGGTACACAATGAACAATTTGCCCACGCGCTAGGCCATGCACTGCATCGCCCGGCGATTATGCGCGTCCCTGCCGCAGCCATTCGCTTGCTGATGGGGGAATCATCGGTTCTGGTATTGGGCGGACAACGTGCGCTGCCAAAAAGGCTGGAAGAAGCGGGGTTCGCTTTTCGCTGGTACGATTTAGACGAAGCGCTGGCGGATGTTGTTCGCTGATACGCTTTGCCGCGAACATCCGCCAGGTAGCCTCGGGGTTTACTGGATCAGTGACTTTGCGCCAGAAGCTCATCTGGCGAAAGTCGGGTTACCATCAGAACTAACTCTCTGTCTAAACCTCTCTCCAGCATCTCCTGAGCAATACGCAGAGCTTCTTCATGTTTGCCCTGCATTGCGCCCTCTTCACGTAATCTGTCAGCAATAGTCATCAGTTTCTCCTTTTCTTGTGGTGCTCGTTCCGCTATCTCACCAATAAATGCACGGAAACGCTGGGCATCCCCCGTTTGTAAAACGTAATTAAACAGTGCTTGTAGCTGCCTGTCATTAGTGTTCCCTGTAACTAAAAGAGAAACTATTTGCTCCACTAACCCCAATAAGTCGCGCTGGCGAATATGTTTCTGAATTAACTCCAGCAATGCCATTTTACGGTGTTGCATAATCTCGTCATCCGGCACTACAGTAATATCTACCAACGGAAAAGCCGATGAGTAAATTTTGCGGGCAATCGCAGGTTCTGCAAATTCATCAAGCCAGCAGAGAGAATAAGGATAAGGACTTCTGCAACAATGATAAAACAGCATTGGGATCACCAAAGGAAGCTCTTTATAGCCCGCATCCAGATGGTTTTGCATCGCCGCGATGGAATAACGCATCATGCGAAAAGCCATTAATTCTTCCGCCTTACTTTGGTGTTCAATGACGACATAAATATACCCCATCCCCTCCTGTGTTTTCACTGACCACAAGACGTCGGAGTAATATTGTCGCAGGTTTTCATCAATAAAACTGTTTGGTTCCAGTTTTAACGTTGTTAAATCACACAGATTGCGCAGCGGTGCTGGAAGATGAATATCAATAAAATCTCGTGCTGTATCTGGATGGCGTAAAAAGGATTTAAATACCGCATCATGCGGCGTGGAAGTGGTCGATATTGTCATGGCGTTCCGTCACCCATCAAATTTAAGAGGACGAGACAATAACTACCCTTTATAACCAATGCAGTAGGCAGTTTTTATATTTGGACAACGAATTCAGAAGTATTTTAAGTGGGCTGAAATATATACATTTCAATGGAAGCTAACTCGCAAATTAGCCTTGAAAATACTCCGGCAGCATTAGCCGCCGGAGAGGCAATTATTTCAGTGATCCTTTAAGGAACTGTTGCAGACGCGGGCTTTGCGGGTTGCCAAATAACTGTTCCGGCGTCCCCTCTTCTTCTATTTTCCCCTGATGGAGAAAAATGACGTGGGTAGAGACATGGCGAGCAAAGCCCATTTCATGAGTCACCACCACCATGGTTTTCCCCTCTTCCGCCAGTTGCTGCATAATGCGCAGAACTTCGCCTACCAGCTCTGGATCGAGCGCTGAGGTAGGTTCATCAAACAGCAAAACTTCCGGTTCCATTGCCAGCGCCCGTGCAATGGAAACACGCTGTTGCTGACCACCGGAAAGATGCACCGGGTATTTCCCCTGCGCACGTTCGTCTATGCCAACTTTCGCCAGATATTTCACCGCCCGCTCGCGTGCTTCCTGCTTGCTCAGCCCCAACACCTGAAGCGGCGCTTCCATGACGTTTTCCAGCACCGTCATATGGCTCCAGAGATTGAAGTGCTGAAACACCATCGTCAGGCGCGTGCGCAGTAAACGTAGCTGATTTTTATCGGCAACTTTGAGTTGGCCGTCTTTATCGCGCACCAGATTGATGTTCTGCCCGTTAACCACGATCGCGCCTTCGCTCGGTTTTTCGAGGAAGTTAATACAGCGCAGAAAGGTACTTTTCCCCGATCCCGACGATCCGATGATACTGATCACATCCCCGGCGTTCGCTTGCAGTGAAACGCCTTTCAGCACTTCGTGTTCGCCGTAGCGTTTGTGCAAATCGATAACGTTTAATTTATTCTCGGACATCGTATTCTCAGTGCGTTGAAGAAGGTTTCACATGCTGCAACCAGCGTTTTTCCGCTTTGCGAAAGAGACTGATCAGGACATAAGAGATGATTAAATAGAGCACCGCGGCAATGCCAAAGGCAGTAAAAGGTTGATACGTGGCGGCGTTGATATCGCGGGCAATTTTCAGCAGATCCGGCACCGTGGCAGTAAACGCCAGCGCAGTAGAGTGCAGCATCAGAATCACTTCGTTGCTGTAGGCCGGTAATGCAATACGCAGTGCCGACGGCAAAATAATGCAGCGATACATTTTAAAGGTTGAGAAACCATAGGCTCTGGCAGCTTCAATTTCCCCATGCGGCACCGACCGGATCGCCCCGGCAAAAATCTCAGTGGTGTAAGCACAGGTGTTGAGCGTCAATGCCAGCACGGTACAGTTCAGGCCACTGCGGAAAAAGGCGTTAAGGAACTCGGTGCCTTTAACAATCTCCAGCGTGTACATGCCGGAATAGAACACCAGCAACTGAACATACAGCGGCGTACCGCGAAAAATATAAGTAAATAACCAGATGGGAAACTGAATGTATTTATTACTTGAGACGCGCCCAATCGCCAGAAACAGCGCCAGAATCCCCCCCATCACCACCGACAGAATCAGCAACCAGAGAGTGATCGCCACACCGGTAAAGCGATAACCGTCAGTCCACAGCAGCGGTTTCCAGTATTCATGTAAGATTTCGATCACAGGTCAGCCCTCTTCACACCCACGGAGTAGCGGCGCTCAAGGAACAGCAGCACACCATTGGAAACGGTGGTAAAAACCAGATAAATCACGCCACAGACGATGGCGAAATAGAATGGTTCCCAGGTACTTTTGCCTGCCAGTTGAGTGGCTTTCACCACATCTTCCAGTCCGAGTAACGAAACGAGAGCCGTTGATTTAAGAATGACCTGCCAGTTGTTGCCAATCCCCGGTAGGGCGTAACGCATCATCGCCGGGAACATAATCCTCCGAAACACTTGCCCACGGGTAAAGCCGAATGCTGTTGCCGCCTCAATATGCCCTTTCGGCACCGCCATAAACGCGCCGCGGAACGTTTCGGTGAAGTAAGCGCCGTAGATAAACCCCAGGGTTATAATACCGGCGACCATCGGGTCGATATCAACCTGTCCGACGCCCATCGCCTCCGTCACCGTGTTTAGCGCGATCTGCAAACCGTAGAATATCAGCAGCATTAACACTAAATCCGGCACACCGCGTATCAGCGTGGTATAGCCTTCAAAAATCAGTCCCGATAACCGATTTTGCGAAAGCTTACCGCCAGCGCCAATAAGACCGATAATTACAGCGAGCACTACAGAGCTGATAGCCAGCTCCAGCGTGACGAGCGCCCCCTGTAAAATTACACCTGAAAACCCATACAACATGCTGCCTGTCCTGTTGTGTGTGGTGAATTTACCGCCTCTTATCTCCCTCCGGTGCCTCGAAGGGAGCGGGCTTTCTTTCACCGATGGCGATTAGCCACCATAAACATCAAAATCGAAGTACTTTTTCGCTAATTTCTCGTAAGTACCGTCAGCGCGCATTTCAGCAAAGGCTTTGTTCAGTGCCTCGCGCAGTTCGTTATCTTCTTTACGCAGCCCCATGCCGGTGCCTACGCCAAACAGTTTTTCATCTTTAACAGACGGACCACCGAATTTGTAATCTTTACCGACTGGCTGTTTGAGGAAACCTTCACTGGCGGCAACTTCATCCTGGAACGCGGCATCAATACGTCCGGCAGTCAGGTCTGAGTAAATATTGTCCTGCCCCTGATAAGAGACGATTTCAATGCCTTTGGGAGCCCAGTGTTCGTTACCAAATGTCTCCTGGGTGGTGCCCTGCAATACCCCTACCCGCTTGCCTTTCAGCGATTCTACTGTCGGCTGGATGTCAGAATTTTTCGCCACCACCAGACGAGAATCGGCAGCATACAGTTTGTCGGTGAAGGCAATTTCCTGCTGACGTTTTTCCGTGATGGAAAGTGATGACATGATGGCGTCAATCTTCTTCGCTTTTAATGACGGAATTAACGCATCCAGCGGATTCTCAACAAAGGTACATTGCGTATTGATGCGTTTGCACAACTCCTTCGCCAGATCAATATCAAAGCCAACCAGTTCGCCTTGTGAATTTTTTGATTCAAATGGTGCATAGGTTGGATCGGTGCCGATACGGATATTTTGCGGAATAGCAGCAAACGCAGCGGTTGCGCTGGAGAAGGCCAGAACCAGAGAGAGCGATAGCACCAGTTTTTTCATAATGTCCTCAACTGACAGTCTTTTTATAGGGAATATTTACAGGTTTGTTACAGTTATCGTGCCATAAAATTGACCAACAAGGCAAAATATCCAGGCCAGTTAGTCGTATTATTTTTCATTAAAATTGCTTAAGTATGCATTTTAATGCACCACGATAGTGCAACAAACCTGGAATGCACCATGATGATTCCCCATCAGGCGCTACTTCCCTGCGACGTATCAGCCACCATAGACATTAAAGTCGAAATACTTTTTTGCCATCTTGTCGTAAGTGCCATCCTGACGCAGTTCGCCAAGCGCCTTATCAAAGGCGGCTTTCAGTTCGGCATCATCTTTACGTAGCCCTACACCTGTACCATCACCGAAGTATTTTTTGTCTTTCACTGATGAACCAGCAAAGGCGAACTCTTTACCGGCGGGTTGCTTGAGGAAACCTTCGCTGGCAGCGACTTCATCCTGCAGAGCGGCATCCAGACGACCTGCATCCAGATCGGAATAGACCAAATCCTGGTTAGCATAGGCCACCACATCGACGCCTTTACTGCGCCAGTTGTCATTGGCGTACGCTTCCTGGGTGGAGCCTTGCAGCACACCAACATGTTTACCTTTCAGCGAATCCAGCGTTGGTTGGATCGGTGAACCTTTAGCTGCAATCAAACGAGAATCCGCGGCATACAGCTTGTCGGAGAAGGCAATCTCCTGCTGACGTTTATCAGTAATAGAGAGCGATGAAATAATGGCATCGATTTTTTTCGCTTTCAGTGACGGGATCAGCGCATCAAAGTCACTGGCAACCCAGGTACATTTAACCTGCATGCGTTTGCACATCTCGTTACCCAGATCGATATCAAAGCCAACAAAGTCACCTTTGGCATCTTTCGATGAGAACGGCGCATAGGTGGTATCCGTTCCGATACGTACCGTCTCCGGCAGTGCCGCAGAGCTGGAAGCTGCTGCGGACAGACCGACTAACAAAGACAGAGCAAGAATCGACTTCTTCATACATAACCCTCAAGTGAAATGGCTTTTTTATGTTGTGTATTGTGTTGTGTGTTTGCAGGCTCGTTCATGCAGGTCTTATGCCATCTTGACAACAGCTCAAACATCTAACGTTAAATATGTTAATAAGACGTTGCATTATTGTCCTAAAGTTGAAGATAGCAGGTATGCCGGTTGAATCGCAGCGTTTCGATTCAATGGCAGGAACAAAATGTCGAGGATTTGATCACGGTTGCAAAATTGCCCCGAAACAGGGCAACAGCAAAGTTATGCGCCCTGCCAGCGGGCAAAGAGATCTTCGGGAAGGGTTATCGTAAACTGATCAAGTACACGGTTAACCGTTTGATTTATCACATCATCAAGCGATTGCGGACGATGATAAAACGCCGGAACGGGAGGCATAATTACCGCACCAATTTCCGCAGCCTGAGTCATTAAACGCAAGTGTCCTAAGTGCAGCGGCGTTTCACGCACGCAGAGCACCAGTGGGCGACGCTCTTTCAGTACCACATCTGCTGCTCTGGTCAGTAAACCATCGGTATAGCTATGGGCAATGCCGGAAAGGGTTTTGATTGAACAGGGTAAAATCACCATCCCCAACGTCTGGAAAGACCCGGAAGAGATGCTGGCGGCAATATCGCGCGCATCATGGGTGACATCGGCTAATGCCTGAACTTCGCGCAGGGAAAAATCCGTTTCGAGGGATAAAGTCTGGCGCGCTGCCTGGCTCATCACCAGATGCGTTTCAACATCTGCGACATCACGCAGAACCTGTAATAAACGTACGCCATAAATCGCGCCGCTGGCACCGCTGATGCCTACAATGAGTCGTTTCATAGATAATTGCCCTGTCAGACTTGCAGGCAGACTTTGCAGGATTTCGGCGGGAGTTGCAAGTCAGGGTGCCAGACCGGCACCCTGAACGAAGGTATTATCCTTCGTTATGCATTTCCAGGTTTTCAACTTCGTTCTGACGTTGCACTGCTTTAGCGTCGTCATTACGTAAAGTATCGAGGAAATCGAGGTAGCCTTGATCAACGTCTTTGGTGACATAGACGCCATTAAACACCGAGCATTCGAACTGCTGAATATCCGGATTTTCAGCGCGAACGGCTTCGATCAGATCGTTTAGATCCTGGAAGATAAGCCCATCAGCACCGATGATCTGGCGGATTTCATCCACTTCACGACCGTGTGCGATCAGTTCCGTGGCGCTCGGCATATCAATACCATAAACGTTCGGGAAACGAATTTCCGGCGCGGCAGAGGCGAGATACACTTTCTTCGCTCCGGCTTCACGCGCCATCTCGATAATCTGCTCAGAGGTGGTGCCGCGGACGATGGAGTCATCGACCAGCAGAACGTTTTTATCGCGGAACTCAGCGCGGTTGGCGTTCAGTTTACGACGAACAGACTTACGGCGCAGTTGCTGGCCCGGCATGATAAAGGTACGGCCAACGTAGCGGTTTTTCACGAAGCCCTGGCGGTACGGTTTACCCAGAATGCGAGCGATTTCCAGTGCGATATCGCAGGAGGTTTCCGGAATCGGGATCACCACGTCAATATCCAGATCTTCCCATTCACGGGCAATTTTTTCGCCAAGCTTGGTGCCCATATTAACGCGGGCGCTATAAACGGAAATTTTGTCGATGAACGAATCCGGGCGGGCAAAGTAAACATACTCGAACAGGCACGGATTGCTGACCGGATTGTCGGCACACTGACGGGTAAACAACTGCCCTTCTTCAGTGATGTAAATCGCTTCGCCCGGTGCGACGTCACGCAGGAACTCAAAGCCCAGGGTATCGAGCGCAACGCTTTCAGAGGCAACCATATATTCTGTGCGATTGTCATCAACATCGCGTTTTCCCAACACCAGCGGACGAATGCCGTTAGGATCGCGGAAAGCAACCATACCGTGGCCGATAATCATCGCCACACAGGCATATGCGCCACGGATCAGACGGTTAGTGGCGGCAATGGCGGCGAAAATGTTATCGGCTTCCAGCGGATAGTGGCGGAAGTTATCCAGTTCGCTGGCGAAGATATTAAGCAAAATTTCCGAGTCAGAAGTGGTGTTGATGTGGCGGCGTTTTTCTTCAAACAACTTTTTACGCAACTCGTGAGCGTTAGTCAGATTGCCATTATGGGCAAGCGTGATGCCATATGGAGAGTTAACGTAAAATGGCTGCGCTTCAGAAGCGCTGGAGCTGCCAGCCGTAGGGTAACGCACATGACCAATGCCCATATTGCCCTGCAAACGCTGCATGTGGCGAGCTTCAAATATATCGCTCACCAGACCGTTCGCTTTACGCAAACGAAAGCAGTTATTGGCATCAATGGTGATGATGCCTGCGGCATCCTGACCGCGATGCTGAAGCACCGTTAAGGCATCATAAATCGACTGGTTAACCGGCATAACACCGGCGATACCGACAATACCGCACATACGTCTTTTTCCTCGTTAAGCCACATCTCAGAGCACTTACGCTCTGGGCAAGAAACTTGACGAGCTTTGCAGATAATCAAAAAACCATCTGATGATAAAACTGAACTGTGGGATCAGCTGTGATTTGCTCCAGTCTTCGCTTTTCGACACTCCGGTAAAGGAGTCGAGAAAGAAAAGAATAGCGGCAACAATCAATACGCCGCGCAACGCACCGAAACAGACGCCCAGCACCCGATCGGTGCCTGACAACCCCGTTTTCTCCACCAACTGACCTATCACGAAGTTCACGATAGCGCCAACGATAAGCGTAGCGATAAACAGTACCGCGATGGCAATCCCATTTCGAACCAGTTCGTCTTCAAAGCCCGTAAACCAGGCTGACAGGTAAGTGTAGTAATGACTGGCGACAAAGAACGCACAACCCCATGTCACCAGCGATAATGCTTCACGAACAAAGCCGCGGATCAGGCTAACCAGAGAAGAAAAAGCAATCACCGCGATTATGGCGTAATCAATCCAGACCATATGTGTCCCACGATTTTACGCCCTGTCATCCTGTTCGGGGCGCATTCTAACAGAAAAAGAAAACGTTTGCGTAGGGATTTCCTTCCCGCGCATCAATAAAAATGGCGCTGAAAAAATATTCAACGCCATCGACTTTTTGTGCCTTTGCGGCACCGGCTATACGTGTCGGATGCGGCGTGAACGCCTTATCCGACCTGGGGTTATGCTCCCGCGTAGACCTGATAAGACGCGTTAGCGTCGCATCAGGCAAACCGTATTAATTCGGCGTATAGCCCATCACCACGCCGCTCAAGCCAGAAAGCTGCCTCAACTCACCCAGCGAACCTTTCAGCTTCTCTTTAGAAGCATCCGGCCCAACCAGAATGCGGGTGATTTTACCCTGCACTGGCGTCGACGGCGACGTATAAACGCGATATCCCGCGCCACGCAGCTTAGCAACAATCTCATTCACTTTATCGGCATTTTTCAGCGCGCCCAGTTGCACTACATACGCTTTACCCGTCGGTGCCGCTTTTTCTTCGACGGCAGGTTTTGGTTCTGGCTTCGGCGCTGGTGGCGTTTCCACCTTCGGCTTCGGCGGTTCCACAGGTTTCGGCTTCGGTGGAGCAACCGGTGCAGGTTCCGGTTCAAACTCAGTATTATTGGCTGCAATGATTGCCGGATCGAGTGACGGTGCCGCTGCATCTCCCGCACGCACCTCCTCTGCAGCCCCTTCAGGCGGCTGTGTCGGCAATGCCTGGGTGGCGGCAGGCATCATATCAGGCTCATCGCGATCGCCTGGTTTTGGCACCAGAGGGATCGCTGCAAACTCATCCTGATAATGTTTTTTCTGCCCATCGAGCAGCCCTGGAAGCACAATCACCCCCAGCGCCACCAGCACTATTGTGCCAACTAACCGATTCTGAAACTTACTCGCCACCGCTTCTCCTCGCGTCAATCACTTCCATGACATGTGCGACCGTATGGAATGAACCACACACCAGCACGGTATCTTCCGGTTTAGCGTCCGCCATCGCGGCATCCCATGCCTGCGCAACGCTGTCAAATGGTTTGCCATTACCCAGATGTTCCAGCAGTTGCTCTGCTGTAGCACCGCGCGGCCCTTCCAGTGGCGCACAATACCAGTCATCAACTACGCTTTTCAACCAGGCCAGAGTTCCGGCAATATCTTTATCATGTAGCATACCGATAACCGCCAGCACGCGCCCGCTTTTCGGTAACGCTTGCATACGTCCGGTGAGATATTCTGCCGCATGTGGATTATGGGCGACATCAAAAATGACGCGTGGCAACTCACTCACAATCTGGAAACGCCCCGGTAAAATTGCACTGGCAATGCCCTCGCGAATTGCCTGTTCACTGACCTCCAGGCCGCTGGCGCGAAGTGCTGCCAGCGCCGTTGCGGCATTTGGTTGTGGGACAAGCGGCAACGGCAGGTTTTCTAGCGTACCGTGAGCATCGGTAAACGACCAGTCATGGTCTGTGACAGAATAATTCCACTCAACACCGCGACGTTGCAGCAATGCACCTTTTTCCTGCGCCACATCGGCAATGGTGTACGGCATTTCCGGTTCACCGACAATCGCCGGTTTTTCACTGCGGAAGATCCCCGCTTTCTCGCGACCAATGCTTTCGCGATCTGGCCCCAGCCAGTCGGTATGATCAAGCGCAATGCTGGTCACTACCGCGACATCAGCATCAACAATATTGGTGGCATCCAGACGACCGCCCAGCCCGACTTCCAGAATCACCACGTCAAGTTGTGCCTGTTTGAACAGCCACAACGCCGACAGCGTACCGTATTCGAAATAGGTCAGAGAAATATCACCGCGTGCCGATTCAATCTCAGCAAAAGAGGCAGTATGGGCCGATTCCGGTAATTCCTGACCCTGCACACGAACGCGCTCGGTATAACGCACCAGATGCGGCGAACTGTAGACCCCCACTTTGTACCCTGCCGCCATCAGAATCGACTCCAGCGTGCGACAGGTTGTGCCTTTTCCATTAGTACCCGCGACAGTAAACACAAACGGTGCTGGTTTCAGAACGCCGAGACGCGCTGCCACCTGGCTTATGCGCTCAAGGCCGAGATCGATAGTCTTACTGTGCAGGTTTTCCAGATAAGAAAGCCACGAAGCCAAAGGCGACGCGGCTTGAGGTGTGCGTTTGATAATCATGGTATCCGCTGATTCATTACGGGGATAATAGCAAAAGGGCAGAGCCAGCGGCCCTGCCCTTATCAGTTATCAGGCCTCTGGTTCCTGATCCGGTGCTGGTGGCACCACTTCGCCTTCGCGTGGCGCTTCAGGATTTGGCGCTGGCAGATTCATCAGCTTCGCCAGGATGCTCGCCAGTTTCAGGCGCATTTCCGGGCGGCGGACAATCATGTCGATCGCGCCTTTCTCGATCAGGAACTCACTGCGCTGGAATCCCGGCGGCAGTTTTTCGCGAACGGTCTGTTCAATAACACGCGGACCGGCAAAACCGATTAACGCTTTCGGTTCAGCAATGTTGAGATCGCCCAGCATCGCGAAACTCGCAGAAACACCGCCCATGGTTGGGTCAGTCAGCACGGAGATGTACGGCAGACCGCGCTCCTGCATTTTCGCCAGCGCCGCAGAGGTTTTCGCCATCTGCATCAGCGACATTAGCGCTTCCTGCATACGTGCGCCACCGGAAGCGGAGAAGCAGATCAGCGGGCAGTTGTCTTCCAGCGCCTGCTCAACGGCACGCACGAAACGCGCACCCACCACAGATCCCATTGAACCGCCCATAAAGGCAAATTCGAATGCCGCAGCAACGACCGGCATTCCATACAAGGTGCCTTTCATTACTACCAGCGCGTCTTTTTCGCCGGTTTCTTTCTGTGCAGATGCCAGACGGTCTTTATACTTTTTGGAGTCACGGAACTTCAGCACATCTTTTGGCTCAAGCTCGCTACCCAGCTCCACAAGGCTTCCTTCATCCAACAGGCTATGCAGGCGATTACGCGCCGTCATACGCATGTGATGGTCACACTTCGGACAGACCTCAAGATTACGTTCCAGCTCAGCACGGTATAAAACCTGACCGCAGCTATCACACTTAGTCCACACGCCTTCAGGAATGCTCGCCTTGCGGGTGGGAGTAATGTTGCTTTTAATTCGTTCAATCCAGCTCATTAGGGACCTTTCTGTCTGAACCTGGTTCGATGCCAGCTTTATCTTTGGGGACGCATAATGCCATTTTTGCCCCCAACAGACCATGAATGTTGCACATTAAAACATAACAGCCCGAAACTTTGGATAAAAAAGTGGTCGAACCGCGGAGTTACTTTTTATTTTGCGGCGCGTGCCGCAGCGCGTTTGTGACGGATAATTTCGATGACGCCCGGCAGAATGGAAACCACAATAATCCCGACGATCAGCAGCTTAAGGTTATCCTGAACCATTGGGATTGTACCGAAGAAATAGCCTGCGTAGGTAAAAAGTAGAACCCACAACAGCGCGCCGATCACGTTATAAGCGGCGAAATGACGGTATGACATGTGGCCCATCCCCGCAACGAACGGGGCGAACGTTCTGACAATTGGCACAAAACGGGCGAGAATAATGGTTTTGCCGCCATGTTTCTCATAAAACTGATGGGTTTTGTCGAGATAACTGCGACGGAAAATTTTCGAGTTCGGATTGCTGAATAATTTCTCACCGAACAACCGCCCAATAGTGTAGTTAACGGCATCGCCAACAATCGCGGCAACCAGCATCAGTACTACCATCATATGGACATTGAGATCGTTAGTTCCCAGCGAGGCCAGCGCCCCGGCAACAAACAGCAGCGAATCTCCCGGCAGAAACGGTGTCACTACCAAACCAGTTTCACAGAACAAAATCACAAACAAAATGGCATAAACCCAGACGCCATACTGCGCGACCAGTTCCGCCAAATGCACGTCAATGTGCAGGATAAAATCGATGAGGAAATAAATCAGGTCCATATTTGCCTATGCCTTGTACGACTAAAATTAGTCCGCCAGAAAGAGCGGGCCCATTGGCGGCTTTGGAAGATCGAATCTGTCCGGGTAATCCACCGCGACCAGATACAACCCTTCCGCTTTCGCCGTTGCTGCCGCCTGCGTCCTGTCCTTAGCCGCCAACAGCTCTGCTATCCAGCTCTCCGGCTGGTTGTGGGCACCCACTTCCATCAGGCTGCCGACAATATTCCTCACCATATGATGTACAAAGGCATTCGCTTTGATATCTACCACCACATAGGGACCGTGACGCGTGACGTTGATATGCATAACGTTACGCCACGGCGTTCGGGACTGACACTGCACCGCGCGGAACGAGGTGAAATCATTCTCGCCCAACAGGCATTGTGCCGCCCGATGCATCCGTTCGGCATCCAGCGGTTCGTAAAAGTGGGTAACACCTTTACTCAGTACCGCCGGACGCAGTCGATGATTGTAGATGATGTAGCGATAACGGCGAGCCGTAGCGCTAAATCGGGCGTGAAAATCATCGGGTACAGCTTTAACCCAACGCACGGCGATGTCACCAGGTAAATTCGCATTTACGCCTAACGTCCACGCAGCGTCTTTGCGTAACGCGGTGGTTTCAAAATGCACTACCTGCCCGGTGCCGTGTACCCCTGCGTCGGTTCGCCCGGCACAGAACACGGTGATGGGTTCGTTCGCTACCTGCGAGAGCGCCTTTTCCAGCTTTTCCTGCACACTGCGGACTTCATTCTGCCGTTGCCAGCCGTAATATCTGCTGCCGTCGTACTCAATACCCAGCGCAATTTTATAAACTGGCGGTTGTTGCTGGTCGGACATTAGTACAGGTACTCCTGCACCAGTTTTTCAGCGATCTTCACCGCCATCAGTGCCCCCCCAAAACGGACATTGTCGGCCACCGACCAGAACTGGATTTGCTCTGGCATACCATAGTCATTACGAACACAGCCGACAGAAAGATGCGGAGAACCAGACGCATCGCCCACCTGCGTTGGGAATTCATTCTCTTCAGAAAGCACAATATCTTCGCTTTGGGAAAACGCATCACGCGCTTCTTCTGCCGCCAGCGGACGTAATGCTTCGAAGTTGACCATCTGAGCATGACCGTAAAATACCGGTGCCTGAACGACACTAGCCGAAATCATCAGCCCTTCGTCCTGCATAATTTTGCGCACTTCATCGACAATACGGCGCTCTTCGCGTACGTTACCTTCGCGATCCGGTAGCAAGGGCAGCATATTAAACGCCAACTGACGACCAAAGAAATCATCTTCATCAATCGGAATACCGTTGAGCAATTTCGCGCTCTGCCCGGCTAATGCATCCACCGCTTTTTTGCCCTGAGCGGAGGCAGAAATCAGGCTGGTAACGCTGATGCGCGACAAACCGCCCTGATCGATTAACGGTTTCAGTGCAGCCAGTAACTGGCTGGTCAGGCTATCAGGAACAGCAATAACGTTACGGTTACGGTAGTCCGCCAGTACAAACGGATTCACGTCCGGCACCACCAGCGGAACATCAGGTTCGAGAGCAAACAGGCCGCTGCTATCAATGACCAGACATCCCGCGTTAGTGGCTTCTTCAACCCAGGCGGCGGTAGCTTCTTTACCTGCAACAAAAAACGCCAGTTGCGCCTGCGTCCAGTCAAAATCGGCAGCATCCTGCACGGTGATTGTCTTACCACCAAAACGCAGATGTTCACCTGCGCTTTCGTTACGTGCCAGTGCATAAATTTCCCCAACCGGGAACTGACGTTCAGCCAGCGTTTCAATCAGGGCTTCGCCCACAGCGCCAGTTGCGCCCAGGACAGCAATGTTCCAGCCTTCAGACATGGTGGTTTACTCCAGAAATAGCAAAACTCCCTGCCGATATTACAGCAGAGAGCATGAAGAAGAGATTAACGTGCCGGATGATGAACGGCGTTAAAACCCAATTTACACAGTAATGCCGCCGCGTTGGCGTCATCGCAAATCACATACAGAGACGACCATTCACGGCGTTCAAGGTAATTTTTGCGCAGTTTATCGAACTCACCCGGTATCCCGGCGACTTTACGCAGCGGTGCGTCATCGCGGCGCACATCATACACCAAATGCACCAGCCTTTTTAGCGTTGGCTGATCGAGCGAGCCATGCAGCGTAATACGGCCAAATTCTGGTGTTGGCAATAAGGTATCCAGCGCGATGTGCTGTTCACGACCAATAAACTTGCTATAAGCCTCAAACACTTGCGTGGTGCCACGCGCTTTACCTTCGAGGGTATAGCCCGCGATATGCGGCGTGCCGATATCCACTTTTTGCAGCAGCTCGACGTTGAGTTCTGGCTCGCCCTCCCAGACGTCCAGCACCACGCTTAACTTCTGGCCTTCATTCAGACAGGTCAGCAGTGCGGTATTATCGACGACTGCGCCACGGCAAGCGTTAATCAGAATCGTCCCCGGCTTCAGGCTGCGGATCAGTTTTTCATCCGCCAGATGCCGCGTTTTGTACGGACCATCTTTAAAGAGTGGCGTATGGAACGTCAGAATATCCGCGTGCTGAACCAGCTCATCAAGAGAACGGAAATCTCCCTCATCCCCACGATCGGCGCGTGGCGGATCGCAAAGCAAGGTTTTAATTCCCAACGCCTCCAGCCGCGCCTGTAATCGACGACCAACGTTACCAACTCCCACGATCCCCACGGTACGGTCATGCAGTGAAAATCCATCGCGTTCGGCAAGCATTAGCAACGACGAGAAAACATATTCCACTACCGCAATCGCATTGCAGCCAGGTGCGGCAGAAAAACCGATCCCTGCCTGCTGCAACCATGCCTCATCAACATGGTCGGTCCCCGCAGTGGCGGTGCCAACAAATTTTACTGATTTCCCCGTCAGCAGCGACGCGTTCACTTTCGTGACCGAACGCACCATCAACGCATCCGCGCCATCCAGTTCTGCGACTGGAATTGGACGCCCCGGAACCGCTTTCACCTCACCCAAACGGCTAAATAATTCGCGGGCATAAGGCATATTTTCATCAACAAGGATTTTTAACCCTTTTTCAGTCTCTGACAATCTAAGGCTCCTTTATTAACAAACGCCCATTTGCAAACTGCTGTTTAATCTGAAAAAACATTCATAATCATACAGATAACAACATAACCATTTAGACGGGCAATACTGAAAAATTGTTATTCAGTATCGCCCTTTAAGCCATTTCAGGCTATATAAAATTAATCCCCCGTGGACACTGCGTGGACACTCACGCCACCTTTCAGCGGATTAAGGGCCACCGCATCCTGCAGGTAATCCGGTGCAAAATGTGCATATGCCATTGTTTGCTGAATGGTTGCGTGGCCAAGAATCTTCTGAAGCGCAATAATGTTTCCTCCGTTCATCACAAAATGGCTGGCGAACGTATGCCACAGCACATGTGCAGCCTGGCCTTTTGGCAAATCGGGCTTAACTCTTTTCAGCGCCAAGCAGAATTCCCGGTACTTCACCTCAAACAAGCCGCCTGTTTCTCTGGTTTTGATCGCCTCACAAACTGCCTGCGAAATTGGCACTGTTCTCTTTCGGCCATTTTTGGTTTCAAGAAACGTTACACGGTTATGAACTATCTGTTCACCACGAAGCTTACAGGCTTCACTCCAGCGCGCCCCTGTGCTTAAACACAAAAGCGCAACACGCCAGTAATCGCCCTCCAGTGTATCGAGCAATAACGCCACTTCCTTCTGGGACAGGAAAGCCATTTCTCGTGGAGATACATAAAGAATAGAAATTCCCCTTACCGGATGTTCTGCATCCCAGAGGCCTATTTTCTTCAGTACGGTAAACATTCCGGATAACCGATTCATGTATCTGTTAGCAGATGACGGTTTCAATCCATCAGCTATCTTTTGAGAACGCCACGCGATAATTTTTAGCTTATCAAGATCCACAGCCTGCATATCAGCGCCAAGCTCATTGATTATGTTGCGCAGTTGTTTTCGGTCTTCTTCCGCCTTACGCCTTACGCCTGTGCTGGCCGTGATACATCCACCACAACTCAAGCAAATCATTTAGCGTTCGACGATCACGGTAGCCCTGTATATATTCCCGCTTTTCAGCGTTCGCCATGATGTAGCGTTCAGTGGCCACCGCTACCGATTTTTTGTCAAATACCTTACGCACGCGCTTTCCCTTGCGTCCGTTCGGCCTGATGTCCAGCAAATAACGACCATCTTCGAGCTTCTTAATCGACATTGCGAAGCCCTCCAATGAACCGCTCTACAATTTCTCCAGCCTCTTTCCAGCAATAATCAGACCAGACAAAAAGCAGGTCTAACCAGTTTTCTGGCCTCAGCGGGATAATTTTTGGATTGTTTCGGTTGAAACACGATCTCCCTCCGAATTGCAGGAACCATCAAGAGAGAGAGCCGGAGAAATTTGCCCAACCTCCGGCATCGTTTCATCTGTTGATAACCAATAAGCATATTTCTTAAATTTAGGGTGTTTCGTAACCTTAAGTAAGGCACCCTCTGTTACTTGCTTCCCCCTCACCTCATAGTTAGTTACCGTCCCATAAGGCAACCCAACACAATCCGCAAACTCCTGGCGGGTCATACCTTCTGCTTCACGAATCAGGCGAAATTTTTCACCCATGCTTGATAAAGATGCCATATCGGGCATATCCTCCATCACAACATGCCACATCGGGCACAAACATAAAAACACTCAAATAAGCCGATATAAGCCATTTTGAGCCATTCGAACGAATTAGGGAGATTACCACAATGAGCGAATCAGAGCTTGGGGGCTTCATTCAGGTAGCACCATATCCACTTGAAGCGGTGCCATATCAACTATTCGCCAAGATGATCGGCCGCAAGGAATCCACAGTCAGAACCATGATTGACGCAGCAAAGCTACCGACAATTGACTTTGTGAAACCAGGTTCAGTAAAGACGCGTGCATCAGAAAACTGGGTATATCTGCCAGCATTTAACGAAGGCATGCGCAAAGCGTTTTTTGAGCAACCGAAAGAACGCCGCGATGCATGGTTGTTGTGGCTGGGGCTTTAGTCATAAATGACCAGCCATATCATCAGCGCCATTCTGACCCTTGTTTTTATTGAGATAGGCGTAATAGCGATCTATTTGTTTCGTAAGTTAACGGGACATGAAGAACGCTTTATTGAACTCAGCATTGAATATATCGCCGCTTATACCAAAGGGCTTTTCCCGGCAGCTATTGGGGCGATGTTTATAGCGTTTGTTATCTGGTTTATCGGGTGAGAAACCTGATAAACCACAACTACTGCAATGAGGGTAATTATGTGTGGCATGGACAAATTGGACCTTATGTTAATTGTAATACTATCAATTAACTTCGGTTACCTCTTAAGCGGCGTAATTCTCATGTGCGGAGGCAAACGAAAATGAACCAGCAGTCCGCAAAACGTGAAAACAATGCGATGCGATTTAATCGCAAATATTTTGAGTTCGGCCGCTATGCCGGAATAATTAAATCTGTACAGAGTCTTTAACATGAAACAACAACGTAATTCACGCTTTCGTAATGGTGCTGAACGTCACGCTAACCGTTTCACTACCAGTGCATCACGCAGCAACATCCGCTACAGCCTGAGTGATACACACGCAACGCCGGATGGCTACCCAGTAAAACAAATCGGCGAGCATGCCTGGCTGATTGAGAAAGCTGGAATCGTGGTCCACAAATGCCCACGCAATCCGTTTACTGGAAACCGCATTTTTGCTCTAAGCAGCGGCGACAATCAGTTCGGGCAGGATTTCACATTATACGAAGCACTACGCACGGTTGATCGTCTGCTTCGCGGACAAAGTTTTATTAAACAGGCTGATTTATAACAGGTGCTTTATGACCAAAGACCATGCACAAGGTGTATTTATCCGTTTTATTGATTTTCGCGGTGAACTGTTATTACGCACATCCGCTATTGATGGAGTGGCTCCGGCGGGTAAAAACGGAGCCGACGAAGCCACTTACGTTTATCTGAACGGCACGCGACTGCTTGTGGAACTTCCGTACCAGACCGTACGAGAAATCATTAGCAAAGCTGAAAAAGCGCGCCAGGCTAATGGCGATGAACCCTATATCGAAATTATTTGTATGGATTCAGAAGTTGAAATTAAGAAAGCAGATTAAAGGGCGTTGTGATGGGCAAAGAATATAAAACTCTCATTAACAAAGCACTTGAGCGTTTTTATTTTCGCTTAAGCGCATCAGGCGCTCATGCTGAACGTGCAGCCCGTGACTCATTGACCAGGGCAATCCGGAGTCTGTATGACGTGGCTTTTTACGCTGATGCTCTGGATGCACTTAACGAACTTTCCGAGCTGATCTGTGCCGCAGAATGCGGGGAACATATTGAACCGTATAAGCTGGGGAATATCGCATGAGTATATTTATCTCATGGCTTGTTCTGATTATTTCGGTGGCCTGCGCCATTGGGATTATGCGAATTATTCATTCAATAAAAAAGATTGAACGCTTTTTCACTGGCGAATAACAGAGCAAATAAAACCACAGGTTAAATAAGAAAATGTAAAAACAATCCGCATTCGCGGAGGTATTCGCACACGCCAAGGAGGCGTAATGGCAATTAAGCATTTTCCTGTCGTTCGTTTTACCTCCAGAGGGCGTGAATACGAAGTCGACGAACGCCTGATTACCACAATCGACAAACACCGTTCAGAAAAGGATGCACATCACATCTATCTCACTGACGGCACTTACTTCTGCGCCACGAATGTGGTGCGGGTGAACCTTATCCGACAGGTACAGGAGTCACGCAGATGACCATTCTGGACTATATCGCCGCCAATCCGGGGTGTAGCGGTGGAGAAATCGCCGCAGCACTGAATACCCCAACCACAGCCATTAATGCGGAGTTACGCCGACTCTGGCGCAGCGGTTCAGTCATAAGAAAAGAGCGCAAAACAGGCGGTCGCTTTTCTTACCAGATAAACCCGATGCCGTTCGGGTGCGGCAATCCACTTACCAACATGTTTAACCAGCTACTGAAGGAAGCCAGAGCATGAGCGCCATCAACCACCAGGAATTACGCGAACTGGCGACTGACCTGCAACGAATGGCAACGCCTCAAAAATTACTGGCGTTTCGCGCAATGCTCTCGCCGTCTGCTGTGCTGGCGCTGCTGGATGAGCTGGAGCACGCCAGAACCACACCTCTCGCCATTCGCCTGACGCTCCGTCATGAAATCGAGGATTTCTGCGCGACGTTGGAGGCGCCAAGCGAACCGGAAACGCCGGAAGCAATACAGCAAGAGCTGCTGCAACGCATTGACAAGGTTTTTGATTTTTTTCTGAACCACTAAGAAACCAGAACATGCACACACAAAAAAACCGCTTGCCATGCCGCAATCAGTCAGGTTACATTTCCGCTGCACCTCACAAAACGGGTGCCGGGTTTCGCAGCCTGCTGACTACACAAGCGCACAACCGCGCCAGCGGTTTTTTTGTGCGTACTGTATTGCCACGTTTTTTTCGCGTCAGAATTATGGCGGGGCGTACGGGGCCGATTTCGGTCGGGCCGGGTTCTTGTGTAGCCGGTACTGCGAACCTCGTACGTCTCGCCACCCACAGTTTCGCAGCTCTGGATGGTGAGTTTTCACAACTTACTACACAAGGGGCCACACCATGGCAAACCGCAAACAGCACCGCGCTATCGCGGAGCGTCGTCACATCCAGACTGAAATCAACCGCAGACTTTCCCGCGCATCACGCGTCGCGCAAATCATGCACATCAATATGCTGCATGAGCGCAGCCACGCACTATCAAACATTTATTCCGCCTCTGTTTTCAGCTATCTGGCGGATGATCTGCACGAGCTTCAACAGCTCATCCAGCAGCAAAACAAACTCCATTAATTCCTGTTCCGGGCCTTTCCTGCACCTTGCGGCGGGAGGCCTTCGCACATCTGTAGTAAAGAGAATTGCAGCATGATTGACGCTCATGACTTCACAAGATGGGTGCGCACACAGGACACCCGTCTGGCTCCCGTTCTCCAGGGATTATTTGATCTCTACATTCGTGGTCGTGACAACAGAGCACGCACCACAAAACCGGAGAATACGGATACCCTTTATTTCACAGTAGACGACTGCTACCGCGTGGACTTCACACCACACGGACTGGCGTTGCACTGCCTGACACCGCATGGAGAATCACTGCTGGCGTATTACGACTCCCCGGCCTCCGTATTTGCGGCAATACTGGCGCATCGTACTGCTGGCGGGTGTGCCTCGCTGAGTGAATACACCGCTGAATTTAACCGCCTTTCCGCCCTCTTCTCGCAGGAGTGGCAGCGCGTGACGGGATACCAGCCATGAGTGAGTTTGCATGGAGCTGGAATGAACCACGGCCAGCCATTGATCCGGCCAGATTTACGGAACGCAGGCAGGAAACTGAAACCGACCTGCAACGAGCCATCCGTTACTACCTTGAGGCGGACAAAAAGGCACAGGAAGAACAGGAAGCGAAGGAAGAAGCCTTTTTCGCACAATCCGCCATGGGTAAAAAACTCATGGCATCCCTTGAGGAAGCCGGACAGCGTGAAAAGCTGGCATAGAACATCATCAGTAAGCGCCGGGTAACAGAAAAAGACCCGGTGGCCCGTGCATTTGTCACACTAAAGGCACTACCTGTTTATCTGCGTGAACCCCTGAGCCGCCGCCTCTCTTTTTTACGTAAGAAGCAGGAATCTGACCGCCAGAAAGGCAAAAAGAGTCGACCAGCAGAGGGCTACGCGCGCGGAACCCTGCGCAAAATATTCGAACGTCTGGACCGCACCGACAGCCGCTGGCTGACACCGGGTTATCGCGCCCTTGCCGGACGCGAACGCCTGGACGATTTGCTTTACCTGCCGCAGCTTAACAAGCACCAGATACAGACGCTGGCCACCATGACGGCGGCGATGTTCAGCAGCACCTTCGAAAAACTCTGCGATGGCTTTGGCGCGACCGATGGCGAGCTGACCATGGATGTAACCCTGAAGGCGTATCAGATGCTGGCCCGCATGGCGTTACACCTGCACGCCATGCCTCCACATTATGACGCACTGACAACAGATAAAGACCGGAGGAACGAACCGGACACGGAGCTGCTGCCGGGCGCAATCCTTCGCCTGACCTGTGCGGAATGGTGGAAACGCAAACTGTGGCTGTTACGTTGCGAGTGGAGAGAAGAACAACTCCGCGCCGCCTGTCTGGTTTCCAGAAAAACATCGCCCTATCTGAGCCAGGACGCGTTAAGCGAGTTTCGCGCACAGCGCGAGAAAACACGCGATTTCCTGAAAAGTTTCATGCTGGAAAATAAAGACGGGTTCACGATTGATCTCGAGACGGTGTATTACGCGGGAGTAAGTAACCCGGTCCACCGTAAAGCAGAAATGATGGCCACCACAAAGGGGCTGGAACTTCTGGCCGAAGCCCGCGGTGACAAAGCGGTGTTTCTGACTGTCACCACCCCTTCGAAGTACCACGCCACAACGGATAACGGTCATCCGAACCCGAAGTGGAACGGGGCCACCATGCGTGATTCCAGCGATTACCTGGTTAACACGTTCTTTGCCGCAGTCCGCAAAAAACTGAACCGCGAAGGCCTGCGCTGGTACGGTATCCGCACGGCGGAGCCTCACCATGACGGCACCGTGCACTGGCATATGCTGGTCTTTGCACATCCTGATGAAATCGACACCATTGTGTCCCACGTCCGCGATATTGCCATTCAGGAAGACCGCCACGAGCTGGGCAGCGATATCACCCCTCGCTTTAAGGCGGAGTATATCGACGGCTCAAAAGGCACGCCGACCGGCTACATCGCGACCTACATCGGAAAAAACCTGGACAGCCGCGCCGTGGATGGCATCGACCCGAAAACAGGCAAACCGCGCATCGACGACGAATCAGGAAAGACGATGGCAGAAAGCGTGGAACGCGCCATCGGCTGGGCGCGCCTTCACCGGGTCCGCCAGTTCCAGTTCTTTGGCATCCCTTCCCGTCAGGTATGGCGTGAACTGCGCCGCCTTGCCTGTCAGATGGCCCGCAACCCACAGGGACCGCAACGTCTGGAGAACGAGGCAATGGATGCGGTACTCGCTGCCGCTGATGCCGGGTGTTTTGCCTCCTACATTGAAAAACAGGGTGGCGTACTTGTTCCACGCAAGGACTACCTGATTCGCACCGCCTACGACCTCGCCGATGAGCTGAACGATTACGGCGAACAGGGCGTACAGATTTACGGGATCTGGTCGCCGCTCATCGGGGAGTCTTCCCGTGTGTGCACGCATCCGGATAACTGGAAGCTGGTAAGACGTAAACCGGAAACGGAAGACAGCGCCCGCGAAAAGGATTTTGACCTTCAGGGCGGCCCTGCCGCCCCTTGGACTCGTGGCAATAACTGTCCCCGTACACAAAACGAAAACAAAGAAACCACGAAATCACAACAGCCTGATGAGGCCACGGCACCGCGTCCGTGGCCGGAAATGCCACCGAATGTCAGTGTCACTGACTGGCTGAGGTCACTGAAACAGCACGAACGCCGGGCGCTGATGCGTTCGCTTTGTGACAAACAGGCAAAAAACAGCAGTGATGACATGCAGAACCGGACACAGAGCCGCAAACAGCCGCGGCCTTTGCCTGATAACCACGAGTTACTCGCTAAAGAATGGCGGGAGTCTGCCGAATCTCTCGGCCTGCATATCGGTGAACAGCAGATGCAGCACCTGTTACGGGGCGGCAGCCTGTACGTTGACGGCAGCATCATTGCACCGCAGGGATTTGAAATTGTACGCAAACCGGATACCCGCCCGGACAGCCGGATTACGCAGCTCTGGCAGCGCCTGAGCCGTAATCACGGCGTAAGCAGCACGGAGATCCGCCAGAACCCGGTTACCGTTTACCTGAAGCAGCTCGGGGAAGCAGACCCGGCAGCCGCCGCACGTCTGGGCGCAGTACTCCGGCGGGAGCAGACAGGCACAAAACCACCCGTCACCGTGCTGTCTGACATGCTGCGCGCCATCCGTGACGCAGAGCACGCACAGCAAATCAGCGCCGGCACGGAACGCGCCCACAGCCGTGCCGGGCTGCTGCGGGGTGGTTTAATCAGCGAAAACAAAAAATAACCAAAAACGGGATTTGCAAACCCCGTAAATGAGCAAAAAACGCGCCGCGATATATGAGATGCGCACAAAACAGGCAAAACCGGGGTTTCTGAATCCCGAAAACGTTTAATTAACCAACATAAGGAAAATCAACATGAAAATCTGCATCGACGACGGCTCCACCAACATCAAGCTGGCATGGACTGAGAACGGCGAACGCCGCAACGCCATCAGCCCGAACAGCTTCAAGTCGGAATGGTCTGCGCCGTTCGGTGGCACGCAGCCCGCGAACTACATGCTTGATGGCGTGCGCTATGGTTTTGATCCGGTCAGCGATCGCTTTGTCCAGACGACCGACACGCAATACCAGTACAGCGATGTGAATGTCATTGCCATTCATCACGCGCTGGTCAAATCAGGCATCACGCCACAGGAGGTGGATGTTGTTGTCACCCTGCCACTGAGCGAGTATTTCGACACAAACGCACAGCCGGATATGACCAACATCAACCGCAAAAAAGCGAACGTTATGCGCCCGGTGGAGTACCAGAACGGTGAGGCATTCACTATCCGTAATGTACGGGTTATGCCTGAATCCATTCCGGCTGGCTTTCAAGCCCTGGCTGACATGAGTCCGTTTGAGTCCCTGCTGATTGTGGATTTGGGCGGAACCACGCTGGATGTGGCAAAGGTTCAGGGACAACTGGCAGGTATCAGCCAGGTATTTTGCGATCCACACGTAGGCGTTTCTCTGATGGCCGATGCCGTACTGTCGGTGATGGCCACTAACGGTATGCGTACCAGTCACCACATCGCCAGTACCATTATCGAACATCGCCATGATGAAGCCTGGCTGCGCCAGCACATCCACAATGACGCGCATTACGCCAGCCTGATGGCGGTTATTCGTGAAAAGGAAGAAACACTGAAACAACGCGTGATCCGCGCGCTGGCGGGTTTTTCGGGTTACGGGCGGGTGATGGTTGTCGGTGGCGGGGCGGAGATTGTGGCACCCGCTATCCGCGAAGCCTGCGGAGTTAATGCGACTTTCATCGCGGACGGGGTGCCACAGTTTGCTCTGGTTAATGGGCTGTACGCAATGGACAAGGAGTAAACCAATGACGACATCAACCAGGCGGATAAGTTTCTACCTGAAGCCCGCTATCGTCAAGCGTGAGCAACAGGCGTGTGATTATCTCGACAGCCTGCCAGCCTCCGAACGCAGCCGCGCGCAACGCGCGGCCTTTCTGGCCGGGCTGGCACTCATCAAAAACAACCCCGCACTGGCGTACTCGCTGGCAGAATGGTCAGACGATGAAATCCGGTTACCTTCACTGCCACCTCAGCCAGAAAAACCGGCACAACCGACAACGAAGAGCGACAACGCCGTACAGCAGATGAAAAAGAACATTCAGGCTTTTTTTCCTGAGTAGCAAAAAGATAAACTCAACGAGGCGACACGAATTCGCCTTGTTGAGTTTGTTCACTGAAAAGGTTGTAAATAATGAAAGAACTGAATAAAGACAAAATTATATCCATTATTTCTGAAATGGAAGACATTATTAATCGTGAAAATATGACATCAGAACAATTACTGAGTTGCGCAATTATTATTGACGAGCGTAATAAAAGAATTCAAAGACTGGCATCAGGACGCGCCCTGCGTCTGAACGAGCCATGATCCTACCCACGTAATGTGGACACGGCCCTAAGCGAGATTATGGTTTTCAAATTGTTCCGGGCTGAGACCGCCACAGGCACTGTGACGACGCCAGCGATTGTAATCACACTCGATATAATTAAACACCGTTGCCCGCATTATTTCCCGGCTGCTAAAGCGTTCCCCGTGGATACATTCCACCTTCAGCGAATGAAAGAAGCTTTCCACACAGGCATTGTCATAACAGTTGCCTTTCGCACTCATCCTGCCACGCAGGTTGTGTCGCTTCAGCAGCGCCTGATAATCCCCTGAACAGTATTGACCACCACGGTCCGTATGAACAATGCCGCTTTCCGGGCGTCTTCTCCGCCACAACGCCATTTGCAGTGCATCACAGGCCAGTTGTGCTGTCATTCGCGGTGACATCGCCCAGCCAATAACGGCGCGTGACCACAGGTCGATGACTACTGCGAGATACAACCAGCCCTCATCGGTACGCAAGTACGTGATGTCACCCGCCCACTTCTGGTTCGGGCCGCTGGCGCTGAAGTCCTGCTCCAGCAGATTCTCCAATACGGGCAGGCCATGTGCACGGTAGCTGACCGGGCTGAACTTCCGGCCGGCTTTCGCCCGCAGCCCCTGACGACGCAGGCTGGCGGCAATGGTTTTAATATTGAACTCCGGCAGTTCGTCAGCAAGGCGGGGAGCACCGTATCGCTGCTTTGCCTCAAAGAATGCCTTATGAACAGCGGTATCGCAGGTGAGCCGAAACTGTTGGCGCAGGCTCATCTGGTGACGACGCCTGAGCCAGACATCCCAGCCGCTGCGGGCAACCCGAAGTACACGACACATCGCTTTGATGCTGAACTCCGCCCGATGATTTTCGATGAAGACATACTTCATTTCAGGCGCTTCGCGAAGTATGTCGCGGCCTTTTGGAGGAGGGCCAGTTCCTCAGCCTGCTCCGCCAGTTGTCGTTTAAGGCGGACATTTTCAGCGGCCAGTTCGCTTTCGCGCTCTGACGAACTCCTTTGTTGCTGCTGTTTACTGCGCCAGGCATAAAGCTGAGATTCATACAGGCTGAGTTCACGGGCTGCGGCGGCCACACCGATGCGTTCAGCGAGGTTCAGGGCTTCGTTACGAAATTCAGGCGTATGTTGTTTACGGGGCTTCTTGCTGATTGATACTGGTTTTGTCATGAGTCACCTCTGGTTGAGAGTTTACTCACTTAGTCCTGTGTCCACTATTGGTGGGTAAGATCATGATGGCTGGAGGGAATACCTGAAGGCCGGATGTGGAAAGGCCCCGGAAAACATTTTTGTTTAACCGAGGCCCTAACCATCTACCCTAGACAAGTGATAGGTTAGCGCCTCACCGAAAAAGGAGCAAGCGCTATGTCGCAAAAATCGCTTACGGTCATTACGTTCTGCGTAACGGCAATCCTCATCATCTGGATGCTACACGGTTCGCTGTGTGAGATACGGATGAGCTTCTGGGGAGCGGAGTTTGCGGCGTTCTTACAGTGTAAACAGTAAGGAAACCGCGACGGGGGAAGAGATTCCCCCGTCAATCGGTTGTCAGGGCAAGACTGATAAGGCACCCTATACACATCCCAAAGCAGAAACCCGCAGCGTAAAAACTGCGGGTTTTCTTTTTGGTGCCCTCACAAGTGAGGGTACCAGTTAAAGATTACAATAATACTAATTCAGTCTCGTCTATTTATTTTGTTAATCTTCGATTTTCTTTAAAGGAAAAATATCTGGAGTAAATACATCCTTAACAGGAATATTTAGCTGTTTACTAATAAACTGCTTCAATTTCTTTTCTTCCTTTAAATCCAAAATCCCATCATTACCCGCAAACTTTTTCTTATACTCATTCCACAAGGATATAGATTGAAGTTGCGATTTCGTTAATATTACGTCACTAGACAATATAGTCCATTTGGTGGTGACTCCAATTAGTAGAACATATATTTTTCGATAAAGGCACCGATGACTTTTTCATGAAGTTCTACAGAGCGCGAGAAACAGATAGTTCTGCGGGCCAGACGTTTGATTCGGGTTCTCAGGGTCAGATTGTTGCGCTCAATGCGCTGAGTAAAAATCTTACCAGTCAGATGCTTCTCCTTCGGTAACTCTCTGGTGTAACTACCCCATTCGTCAGTGGTCAACATACCGATGGTAAAAGGGGCAAGCAGCGCCAGCAATTCACGACAGGTTTCATCAGTCCGGGGGCCAAAAGTGTAGGCCAGAACGCCACCAGTTTTCGTGTTGTACGCGTACCAGAGCCAGTACTGTCGCGCTTTACTGCCGACAAAACTCCATTGCTCATCAAGTTCGCAGATGAGTGCCATATCAGCATGAGCGACCGGGGATGACGTTATTCTTCGTGGCGAGAGTTTTTTAAAGTCCGGATGACTGTATTAATGCCGATTTTCAGCGTACGGGCAGTATCGCGAACTCCGGCACCGTTGAAAGCCATTTCAGTGATTTGGTCTTTAACTCCCGGTTTACGGGCCTCGTAACGGTAAGTGAGCTGAAACACTCGATGACAGTCACGGCAGCGAAATCGATCATGTCCTTTTGGGTTCTTCCCGTGACGGTAAACCTGAACGGACTGGCAACGGGGGCAATGAAGGTTAACTGTGACCATGAAAGAACCTTAAAAGTGACTATTATACCCCTAATTCAACTAATTGGAGGCATTACCAACTTTAGATCATTGAGTTCCAGTAGAAAAGTTTTTTATTGAACAACACAAAACCTTCGGTTTTATATTAACCATGCCGATATAACCTACTGAAAGAGTAACGTTTTCTTGTTTCACGATGAAATCCCTGTTTTTATGATATGGTGCTTCCAGCACTCAAAAATGTTATTTTAAGTACCATATGAGTTGTTGTATGCTATGAAAACAAGGAAAGTTAACTATAAATTTTTTAATTAAATATAAATCCCTTATGTCATTTATAAATGATAGCTTAACCAAAACAGGCTATTTTTAAATACCATCCAGTCAACAAACCATCAGTAAAGGTGCATCATGAAAGTAACAGGTAATTATGTCGCTCCTCTCACCCAAAGTAATGCAACAGAACCAAGTACAACCACCCAGCAAAAAAGCATTCCAGCTAAAAGAGTTGTAAATACCAATGAGCAAATTCCAGCAAAGAAAACTCGCCTTCTAAATAAAGAACAGGCTTCTAATATTATAACAAAGAATTTCAGAAAAATGATTTCTGATAAATCGTATGCGCATATGTTTTCTGAAGGGGAGATTTGGAAAGAAAGCATTAATAATGCAAAGGGGTTTGCTACCATGCAAAAAATATCATCAGAAAATATAAGTATGTTATCTAAAGAGCTTGCACCATTAAGTGAAAAAGAAATAGTATTTTTTGATAGAATTTCCAGATTAGGATTTACAGCAACACATGCTACGAATGGTAATATTATAAATCAAAAAAACACATTAACCTTATTTTCAAAGAAAAAACTGGAAGAACGCAATACAGCCTTGCCTTGGGGATCTCATGCAGCCAGTCCAGATATAAAAACACTGGGTAATGATGATTTTATTTTTTTTGCTATAGAGCCAGGAACAGGGGGATTAAAAAAGAGCAGTCGCTTCGGTAAAACCATGTATGCCATAAATTTTAATATGCCAGTTTTCTCTCAAGTGTCATGGATTAGTCTTCAGGAACAAATATTTAGTGAAACTGGAAACACAAAAAACCATATCAGTAATATAAGTGAAGAAGCACACAACATCTTGTCATTTAAGGAACTCTCATTAAAAGAAAATATGTTTCTGGTAAAAGATTTTAAAACAGGCCTTGCTCTATCATTAATTAAAAAATTCCGCGAATTACCATTGAAAGACCAGGATAATTTGTTGTCTGCTAATGACAACGACTCTTTCAATAGTATTATTAATGGTATTTATCGTCCTGAACTAAAAGTTCCAAGGCACATATTTATAAAAGATGGTGATTATAACATTAATAACATTAAAATGAATGTCGGCGGTATTGGAGAATACGTGCCAACATCAGAGCTAGATAACTACGATTTTATTTACTCCAACGTTATCAAGGATGCCCGTGTATTGTATTATGCTTCTGAGCGGTTGAAAAACGATTTCAGCATTGTAAGTCGTGCTTTGATGAATGACAGTGATGCTATATTCTATATAGAGGATCAACTAGAAAAAAACTTATCGCTTGCTAAGCAAATAATAGCTTTTTCCCCTGTCTGTCTTAAGAACTTCCCTAAATCACTAACTGATAATGAAGAAATTATTCGTCACGCAATACAACAGGATGCAACCACACTCCAATATGCCTCAGAAAGATTACGTGATAATGATAACATCGTATCCGAGGCAATTAGTAAAAAACCTGAGGTTTTAAAATATGCCTCAGAAAGAATCCAAAAGGAAAATGACTTAAAATAATTACAGATATGTTTTTATAAGAAATTTCAGGGGCTTATTGTAATTCAAGTAACATCTGCCCTATGCAACAAGCCCTTTACTTCATGAAAAACAATCTGTGTAATATATAAGACATTCATGATTACTTGGCTTTTAAAAACTACCTTCTTTACTCCACCACCTTGATATATCTTGAAAGGCATTGATGCATTTGGCGTTTTTACGATGAAGGCTCCATATGTGGTTATATTTATTGACATTTTTTCATGAGATTTTCTGGCCATATATTCAAACTGGAGATCATCAGATATACTCCCCGTTTTTATCGAAGGGATTCTGATGACTCAGGTTAATCTAAAATGTCCGCATTGTAAGCAAACTACCACGGTGAAAGAACATGGCCTGGGCTGGGCTGTTCCCAAACCATAGCAACATTAATCATATCCAGGATAAATAGATACAATGAGATAGCAACAGACATTAAGACTACTAATCTGCATCCTTACCGCAACCTTTCACAGAAATACATCGTATTGCAATCACTCTAATGATGAAGAATCGGATAAGGAATTTTTAATAAAACAAAGCCCGCAATATTGCGGGCGTTCGCCACCTCTCGAAAATGTGGTCACTGCGTGGACACTCGATGATATAAACGCTGTTATATCAATAAATTAAATTATCATTTATTTCATCAACAAGGATTTTCACGTTTGTGCTACCTGTATGAGAACGAGAGTTAACCGGACAAGTGTGCCATAATCTCGCGGCCAGGCATACTTGCGATGATTTCAGGTATAAGGATACGTAATGATACAACCTCTTTCAGGCCCTCCTCCTGCGCAACCACCAGGTCAAGGGGATAACCTGTCGTCTGGCGCAGGCAATCAGCCTTTATCCAGCTTGCAACGTACCGCGTTGGAAAGTTTGATGATCAAAGTGACTTCGCTGACGCAACAGCAGAGCGCAGAGTTGTGGGCCAATATAAAGCACGACATCGGTCTGCCGGGTGATTCACCTTTGCTTTCACGCCATTTCCCGGCAGCAGAACAAAACCTTGCGCAACGTTTGCTGTCTGCGCAAAAAAGTTATTCTGTCCGCCAACTTTTGGCCCAATTGGGGGAGTATTTACGTCTGGGAAATAATCGTCAGGCCGTCACGGATTATATCCGGCATAACTTTGGTCAGACGCCGCTAAATCAACTCTCACCAGAGCAATTAAAAACCGTCCTGACGCTACTACAGGAAGGGAAGATGGTTATCCCGCAGCCGCAACAGCGCCAGGCGACCGACCGACCTTTATTACCAGCGGAACACAATACGCTCAAGCAACTGGTCACCAAACTCGCGGCGGCAACAGGGGAACCCAGCAAACAGATTTGGCAATCGATGCTGGAACTTTCAGGGGTGAAAGATGGCGAGTTGATTCCGGCGAAACTGTTTAACCATCTGGTCACCTGGTTACAGGCTCGTCAGGCGTTAAGTCAGCAACACACTCCGACGCTGGAGTCACTCCAGATGGCGCTAAAGCAGCCACTGGATGCAAGCGAGTTGACGGTATTATCGACGTATGTTGAGCAAAAGTATGGGCTTTCAACACAATCAGCCCTGACGTCTGCACAGGCCGAAGATATCCTTAACCAGCTCTATCAGCGGCGGGTGAAAGGCATTGAACCGCGTGATATTCAACCGCTGCTCAATCCCTTTACCCCATTAATTGACACGATGAAAGAAATGTCAATGCGCCCCAGCCTGTGGATATTATTCGTCGTCATCATTGTGATGTTGATCTGGCTAGTGGGTTAACCCCGGCGAAACGACAGTATCGTCACAATAATCCCCAGCACCGCCGATATCGCCCCGGCAAGAAATACCGAAGAGTAGCCAAACGAGGTCGCCAGAACACCCGCCAGCGGCCCGGAAACACCGAGGGCGATATCCTGAAACGCGGCATAGCCACCGAGCGCTGTGCCGCGCACCTGGGAAGGAACGCGTTTAACCACTTCCACACCCAGGGCCGGGAATATAAGCGAACACCCAGCCCCGGTTAACGCCGCGCCCGCTAATGCGACCCACGCTCCCGGTGCCTGCCAGAGCATCAACAAGCCGGCCGTTTCTACCAGCAGAGAGACTATCGCCACTTTTACGCCACCAAAACGGTCTGGCATCCAGCCAAACATTACGCGCATTACGACAAATGCGCCGCCAAAGGCGGTGAGCGTAAAACCCGCCATCGCCCATCCTTTGCTGGCAAAGTAAAGCGAAACGAAGGTCCCGATAACCGCAAAGCCCACGCCCTGAAGCGCCAGGCCCAGCCCAGGCTTCCAGATAAGACCGACGACACTCCACAGCGAGGGGCGTTCTCCCGCCAGAGCTGGTACTTTGCGCACCGTGCCATTGCAGGCCCACGCCAGCAACGGCAGTATCATTGTCGTAAGTGCCAGGACGGCAAAACCGTAATGACTATGGATCAGTAAGCCAAGCGGTGCGCCGACAGCCAGTGCGCCGTAAATCGCCATCCCATTCCACGACATCACTTTTCCGGAGTGTTTTGGCCCGACGATGCCTAATCCCCAGGTCAGAGCACCAGTCAGCAACTGACTTTCACCAAAGCCAAGGATCAAACGCCCGACGACCAGCAGGGCAAATTTAATCGGCGCAGAAACAGGTAAAAGCGCAGCCAGCAATAAAGCACCACCGGCCAGGCCACAGGATAACATGCCCTGAAGTGCTGAACGTTTTGCCCCATATTGATCGGCCAGCCGTCCGGCATAACCTCGTGTTAATACCGTAGCCAGAAACTGAATGCCAACGGCAATTCCGACCATGGTGTTGCCATAGCCTAGCTCATGATGGACAAAAAGTGGGATCACCGGCAAAGGTAACCCTACGGTCATGTAGGTCAAAAAAACCGCAAAAGCGATGCGAAAAAGCGAAAAATTGGCAGAAGATCGTGTTTCTGTTTGGCTTACAGCAGTCATGCATTACTCCAGAATGCAGCGCAAGGCGAAGAATTTCCCCGTCTTATCTCTCTGGTTTTCAGGGTTACAGTGCGTTGGAAGGGTTTAACGCGTACGTATTTTCAGCAGGAAATCGACAAAGCAAGAAGTTTGCCTGGAACAAACAGCGATTGTCAATGATGTGAAAAAGGGAACCATCAGGCTCCCTTTTGCGTTACTGCCGAATGCGGAGCTGGCGCGTAATGTCGGATGCGACGCTTACGCGTCTTATCCGACCTGCTCCAACCGACTCCGACATGTCGCAGAATTAATCTTTCAGCTTACGCATTACCAGCGTGGCGTTGGTGCCGCCGAAGCCGAAGCTGTTAGACATAACGGTGGTCAGCTCGCGATCGGTCGTTTCGGTTACGATGTTCAGTCCCGCAGCCTGCTCGTCCAGCTCTTCAATGTTAATACTTGGGGCGATAAAGCCGTGTTCCAGCATCAGCAGAGAGTAGATTGCTTCCTGCACACCCGCAGCGCCCAGTGAGTGACCGGTCATCGCTTTAGTTGCAGAAATCGCCGGGCTATTATCACCGAACACTTCCCGGATAGCTGCCAACTCTTTCACATCGCCAACCGGAGTCGAAGTACCGTGAGAGTTCAGGTAGTCGATTGGGGTATCAACGCCGTGCATCGCCATCTTCATGCAGCGAACCGCGCCCTCGCCAGACGGAGCAACCATGTCTGCGCCATCAGACGTTGCGCCGTAGCCAACGATTTCAGCGTAGATGTGAGCACCACGAGCCAGCGCGTGTTCCAGCTCTTCAACCACCACCATACCGCCGCCGCCAGCGATAACAAAACCATCGCGGTGAGCGTCATAAGTACGGGAGGCTTTTTCCGGGGTGTCATTGTATTTGGTAGACAGCGCGCCCATCGCGTCAAATTCGCACGCCATTTCCCAGCACAACTCTTCGCCACCACCAGCAAACACGATGTCTTGTTTGCCCAGTTGGATCTGCTCGACTGCGTTACCGATACAGTGTGCGGAAGTCGCACAAGCGGAGCTGATGGAGTAGTTAACACCGTGGATTTTAAACGGTGTGGCGAGGCAGGCAGAAACGCCAGATGCCATCGCTTTGGTGACCACATACGGGCCAACCGCTTTCAGGCCACGCGGGCCGCGCATTGCGTCAGCACCGAACACCTGGAAACGCGGGGAACCGCCGCCAGAACCTGCAATCAGGCCAACGCGCGGGTTATTCTGGTAAGCTTCCGGGGAGAGGCCAGCATCTGCGATTGCCTGCTCCATAGAAAGGAATGCATAGATGGATGCGTCGCTCATAAAGCGCACAACTTTGCGGTCAATGAGGCCAGTGGTATCCAGTTTTACGTTGCCCCAGACGTGGCTACGCATGCCGGAATCCTTCAGCTCCTGAGAGAAAGTGATCCCTGAACGTCCTTCACGCAGAGATGCCAGGACTTCCTGCTGGTTATTACCGATGCTGGAAACAATGCCCAGGCCAGTAATCACTGCACGTTTCATTCAATACCTCTGTAAGTCGCACATAGAGTAAGTTTCGAATGCACAATAGCGTACACTTGTACGCCGAACAAGTCCGATCAGACAATTTATAGAGAAATTTGCGCAGCCTGACACACATCGCTAAGATCGAGCCACCGCCTGTAAGACGAGTAACTTACGTGAAACACTACGCTATACAACCTGCCAACCTCGAATTTAATGCTGAGGGTACACCTGTTTCCCGAGATTTTGACGATGTCTATTTTTCCAACGATAACGGACTGGAAGAGACGCGTTATGTTTTTCTGGGGGGTAACCAATTAGAGGCACGTTTTCCCACACATCCACATCCTCTGTTTGTGGTAGCAGAGAGCGGCTTCGGCACCGGATTAAACTTCCTGACGCTATGGCAGGCATTTGATCAGTTTCGCGAAGCGCATCCACAGGCACAATTGCAGCGATTGCACTTCATTAGTTTTGAGAAATTTCCCCTCACCCAGGCTGATTTATCGTTAGCACATCAACACTGGCCAGAACTGGCACCGTGGGCGAAACAGCTTCAGGCGCAGTGGCCTTTACCCTTGCCCGGTTGTCATCGTTTATTGCTCGATGAAGGCCGCGTAACGCTGGATTTATGGTTTGGCGATATTAACGAACTCACCAGCCAACTGGACAATTCACTAAATCAAAAAGTGGATGCCTGGTTTCTGGACGGCTTTGCGCCAGCGAAAAACCCGGATATGTGGACGCAAAATCTGTTTAACGCCATGGCGCGTCTGGCACGTCCTGGCTGCACGCTGGCGACCTTCACGTCTGCCGGTTTTGTCCGCCGGGGCTTGCAGGAAGCTGGATTCACGATGCAAAAGCGTAAGGGTTTTGGGCGGAAACGGGAGATGCTTTGCGGCGTGATGGAACAGACATTATCACTGCCCTCTTCCGCACCGTGGTTTAATCGCACAGGTAGCAACAAACGGGAAGTGGCGATTATTGGCGGCGGTATCGCCAGCGCGTTGTTGTCACTGGCGCTGTTGCGGCGCGGCTGGCAGGTAACGCTTTACTGCGCGGATAACGCTCCCGCGCTTGGTGCTTCTGGTAATCGTCAGGGAGCGCTGTATCCGTTATTAAGCAAACACGATGAGGCGCTGAACCGCTTTTTCTCTAATGCATTTACTTTTGCCCGTCGGCTTTACGGTCAATTACCCGTTAAATTTAATCATGACTGGTGCGGCGTAACGCAGCTAGCCTGGGATGAGAAAAGCCAGCACAAAATCGCGCAGATATTATCGATGGATTTACCCGCAGATCTGGCGATGGCGGTCAACGCAAATGAGGTTGAAAACATTACAGGTGTTGCGACAAATTGTGGCGGTATTACTTATCCGCAAGGCGGCTGGCTATGTCCGGCAGAACTTACCCGTAATGTACTGGAACAGGCGGAACAGCAAGGTTTGCAGATTCGTTATCAACATCAGTTGCAGGATTTATTGCGTAAGGATGACGGGTGGCAACTGACATTTGCAGATCATCAGCAGGTGATGCATAGCGTGGTGGTACTGGCGAACGGGCATCAAATCAGCCGATTCAGCCAGACGTCACCTCTACCGATGTATTCGGTTGCCGGGCAGGTCAGTCATATTCCGACAACGCCGGAACTGGCGAAACTGAAACAGGTGCTGTGCTATGACGGTTATCTCACACCACAAAATCCGGCGAATCAGCACCATTGTATTGGTGCCAGTTATCACCGCGGTAGTGAAGATACGACCTACAGTGAGGACGATCAGCAGCAGAATCGCCAACGGTTGATTGATTGCTTCCCGCAGGCGCAGTGGACGAAAGAAGTTGATGTCAGTGATAAAGAGGCTCGTTGTGGTGTACGTTGTGCCACGCGCGATCATCTGCCCATGGTGGGAAATGTCCCCGATTATGACGCCACGCTCGCGGAATATACCTCGCTGGCGGAACAGAAAGATGAAGCGGTAAGCGCACCAGTCTATGACGATCTCTTTATGCTTGCTGCTTTGGGTTCGCGCGGTTTGTGCTCTGCCCCGCTGTGCGCCGAGATTCTGGCGGCACAGATGAGTGAAGAACCTGTTCCGATGGATGCCAGTACGCTGGCGGCATTAAATCCAAATCGGTTATGGGTACGGAAGTTATTGAAGGGTAAAGCGGTTAAGGTAGGGTAATCTGCTTTGGCATTGTTTGCCGGATGCGGCGTGAACGCCTTATCCGACCTACGTGTGACCTGTAAGCCTGATAAGACGCGGTAAGCGTCGCATCAGGCATGGTGCTCCCAAGGTCGGATGCGGCGTGAACGCCTTATCCGACCTACGTATGACCTGTAGGCCTGATAAGACGCGGTAAGCGTCGCATCAGGCATGGTGCTCCCAAGGTCGGATGCGGCGTGAACGCCTTATCCGACCCACGTGTGACCTGTAGGCCTGATAAGACGCGATAAGCGTCGCATCAGGCATGGTGCTCCCAAGGTCGGATGCGGCGTGAACGCCTTATCCGACCTACGTGTGACCTGTAGGCCTGATAAGACGCGGTAAGCGTCGCATCAGGCATGGTGCTCCAGACGCCACAACTTACTGCTGTGAAGCCTGCTGAAACAGGTGTTCCCACATATCGGTCACCAGCGCCTGATCGCGTGGCGACAATTCACCCGCACCAATCGCTTTCTCCAGACTCTGGCTAACGGTTGTATGCACCGCCTGGGCGGAGTGGTCATCACCACTTTCCAGTTCTGCGATGGCTAACGTCAGGTGGCCACGCAAATACCCACTGGCAAACAACTCATCATCACTGGCATGGTCAACCATACCGTCGATTAATGCCAGAATGCGTGATTCAAACTCCGCGATCATCTTCTTTCCTCATTGTAAACGTGGCGCTGGCTTCAGTTGAGCACTTCCGGCCACGGAAACTGTTCCGCCGTAAGTTCCGGCGTGTGATAATAATTTCGTAATGCTTTTATGAAGCGTGCCGGACGTTCAGGAATACCGTTCGCCAGATAATCCATCACCTGCGCATGAACCCGTCGTTGGAATACCACACGATCCGGTTCGACGTCGCCTTCCAGGTTGTCGCAACTGACGTTAAACGGATATCCCGCCGCCACGCAGAACAACCAGTCAAGCGCCTGCGGCTTAACTTCAACATCTTCAAACTGGCTTTGCGTCCGGGCATCGCGTCCGTCAGGGCAATACCAGTAACCAAAATCAACCAGTTCACGGCGCGCTTTCCCGGCAATACACCAGTGCGAAATCTCGTGGATAGCACTGGCGTAAAAGCCATGAGCAAAGACGATTCGGTTATATGGAACTTCCGCATCAGCAGGAAGATAGATCGGTTCGTCGTCGCCTTTAATCAGACGGGTATTAAATTCATCGGCAAAGCAGCTATTAAAAATTTCAATCAACTGCTTGTAGTGGTGTGTACTGTTCATTAGTTCATCCCCAACCAGTGGAGGATCTCCTGTCCATGGCTATCATAAAGTAATTTGGCACTCATCACCGCCGAGACGATAACGATCATCGGGCGGATCAGTTTTTGTCCTTTGCTCAACACCAGTCTTGAACCCATACGCGCGCCGAGGAACTGCCCCACCAGCATCACGAATCCTGTCGCCCAAATCACTTTGCCGCCGAGAATAAACAGCAGCAGACCGCCGATGTTTGACGTTGCGTTAAGTAATTTGGCATGGGCGGTGGCTTTGGCGAGGTTAAAGCCGCACAGCGTAACGAAGGCCAGTGCGTAAAACGATCCGGCTGCCGGGCCAAAGAATCCGTCGTAAAAACCAACGCAGCCCCCTGCGACCAGCGCAAATGGCAGCCCATACATCCGACGCTGGCGATCTTCTTCTCCCAGTTTGGGCATCAGTAAGAAATAAAGACCGATACAAATCACCAGAATCGGTAAAATTTGCCGCAGCACATCAGCTTTAACGTACTGCACCAGCAGTGCGCCGCTCATCGAGCCGACAAAGGTCATGGCGATATTGAGTTTCTGATCGCTTAAGCTGACGACTTTGCGGCGAATAAAGTAGATGGTGGCGGAAATAGAGCCACCGCAGGCTTGCAGTTTGTTAGTTGCCAGCGCGTTAGCCGGAGACATCCCCGCCGCCATCAATGCCGGAATAGTGAGTAACCCACCACCACCGGCAATCGAGTCGATAAATCCCGCCAGTATCGCGACAAAAAAGAGAACTCCCAGCAACAGCGGGGAAACCATAAACAGGCTATTAAACGTTTCCATTAGATCACGTGCTCATCCAGTAGCGCCTGGCAGGAAGGCGGCAACGGAGGCGGTGTCTTCTTCTCAGGCTTTGTTGTTCCCGGTTTTGGTGGTTCAAACCAGCTTTGCAGTTCTGCCCCGCAACCATCGCCCGGCGGTGGTAAAGGTTGGTCTTCACACTCCAGGCTATCGGCAGGACAACGTAATCGTACATGCATATGTGCGCGATGCTGGAACCAGGGTCGCACTTTCCGCAACCAGTCACGATCGGTGCCTGCATCAAGGCAAAGTTGTTGTTTAATCGCCGGATTAACAAAAATGCGCGTCACGTCTTTGTCCTGCGCAGCAAGTTTGATCAGACTGAAAATTTCCGGCTTCCACAGCGTTGGGACGACATGCTTGCCATCACGGGAAACCAAATCCAGCGCCTGCGGACGCAAAAGTTGCGCGGCGGTCCAGCGAGTTTTCGGCAGTTGCAGGAAGATATCGACATCCAGTCCGGTCTGGTGGCTGGCGTGGCCGCCGTTGAAACGCCCACCAGCGGGCATCCCCATATCGCCAATCAGCACCGTCCCCATACCCAGATTGTTCACCTGGCTACTCAGACGCTGGATAAACATCACCAGATCCGGATGACCGAAATAGCGACGCTGATCGGTACGCATCACCTGATAATGTTCGGACTGTATCGGCAGCGTGTCAGCGCCGACGATACAGCCATTGGAAAAACTGCCTATCGATTGTGCGCTACCCGGCACAGGTTGGGTAATTTTTTGCCACGGCGTTGCTGCCAGGCTGGTGCTACTGGCAAGCAGGGCCAGCAGCGCAATCGCAGTTTTGTTCATTTTTTACCAGCGTGGAATATCAGTCTTCACATCGGCATTTTGCGCCCGTTGTCGTAACAGGTGATCCATCAAAACGATTGCCAGCATCGCTTCAGCGATCGGCACCGCGCGGATCCCGACACAAGGATCGTGACGGCCTTTGGTGATCATCTCAACTTCTTCGCCAAAGCGGTTAATTGTACGCCCAGGCACGGTAATGCTGGAGGTCGGTTTTAGCGCCATATGGGCAATGATTTGCTGCCCGCTGCTGATACCACCGAGAATACCGCCCGCATGGTCGCTCTGAAAACCTTCTTTGGTGATTTCGTCACGGTTTTGGCTGCCACGCAGCGCCACCACGTCAAAACCGTCGCCAATTTCCACGCCTTTCACCGCATTAATGCTCATCAACGCGTGGGCGATGTCAGCATCCAGGCGATCAAATACCGGTTCGCCAAGTCCGGCGGGTACGCCACTGGCAACAACAGTCACTTTCGCACCGATGGAGTCGCCCTCTTTTTTCAGCGCGCGCATCAACTCATCTAACGCGTCGATTTTATCCGGGTCCGGGCAGAAGAACGGATTTTGTTCAACTTGCGACCAGTCTTTGATTTCCAGTGGAATGTCGCCCATCTGGCTCAGGCAGCCGCGAATTTCGATGCCAAATTTTCCGGCGAGATATTTTTTAGCAATTGCTCCAGCCGCAACGCGCATGGCGGTTTCACGGGCGGAAGAACGTCCGCCGCCGCGATAATCGCGCAGGCCGTATTTTTGTTCGTAGGTGTAATCGGCATGACCCGGACGGAAAACGTCTTTAATTGCGCTGTAATCTTGAGAGCGCTGGTCGGTGTTTTCGATCAACAAGCCAATACTGGTGCCGCTGGTGACACCTTCAAAAACGCCGGAAAGAATTTTGACCTGATCCGGTTCACGACGCTGGGTGGTATAGCGCGATGTCCCCGGGCGACGCCGGTCGAGATCGTGTTGCAGGTCTGCTTCCGTCAGCGGGATGCCTGGCGGAACACCATCGACGATGCAACCGAGCGCAAGCCCGTGCGATTCACCGAAGGTGGTTACGCGAAAGAGTTGTCCAATTGTGTTTCCAGCCATCACGGCTCCGTTATTGTTGTGTTTGCATTTTTTACTCTAAATAATTCAAGTTGCAGGAAGGCGACAAGTGAGTGAATCCCCAGGAGCTTACAGAAGTAAGTGACTGGGGTGAACGACAAATCCGCATGGAGCGGATTTGAACGCTACTTGCAGCGGCCCCGTAAGGGGGGAGGCCCATGGATGAACCGAATAACCCGCAGACGCAGCACATGCAACTTGAAGAATGACGAGTAAATTTAATCTTTATAAATACCAAAATGTTCTCGTGCCGCAATAAGCTGCGCTTTGGTGAGCATAAACACACCATCGCCACCGTTATCAAACTCCAGCCAGGTGAACGGAACATCCGGATATTGTTCCATCAGATGTACCATGCTGTTGCCGACTTCACAAATCAGTACACCATCATCAGCAAGATAATCCGCCGCGTTGCCGAGAATGCGACGTGTCAGTTTCAGGCCATCAGTGCCAGACGCCAGCCCCAGCTCCGGCTCGTGACGGTATTCGTTTGGCAGGTCGGACATATCTTCCGCATCGACATACGGCGGGTTGGTGACGATCAGGTCGTACTGCACTTTCGGCAAATCACGGAACAGATCGGAACGAATCGGTATGACGTTGTGGATCAGACCATGTTCTTCAATGTTCTGTTCGGCTACCGCCAGCGCGTCGGGAGAGATGTCCACCGCGTCGACTTCCGCTTCCGGGAAGGCATAAGCGCAGGCAATAGCAATGCAGCCACTACCGGTACACATATCCAGAATATGTTGCGGTTGCTTGCTGATAAGTCCGGCAAATTTATTGTTGATCAGTTCACCAATCGGTGAACGCGGCACCAGCACGCGTTCATCGACGTAAAATTCATGGCCGCAGAACCAGGCTTTGTTGGTCAGATAGGCAACCGGAACGCGCTCGTTGACGCGGCGGATCACGCGCTCAACAATACGGTGTTTTTCGCTGGAGGTCAGACGGGCGTTGCGCATATCTTCCGGAATATCCAGCGGCAGGTAGAGCGACGGCAATACCAGTTGCACCGCTTCGTCCCACGGGTTGTCGGTGCCATGACCGTACCAGATATTTGCCGCGCTGAAGCGGCTAACCGACCAGCGCAACATGTCCTGAATGGTTTGCAGTTCATTTACTGCTTCATCAACGAAAATTTTATCCACGTATTCCTCCAGGGCATGGTCGCATTAATTTCGGCGGCTAGTTTGCCATGAAGATGACGATAAATCAGCATTCATGCGGCAATGACGCAGGAAAATTATGTTTTGGCCGATCGATTGCGCTACGAGTCGGGTAAACTGTAGGAAAAATAAAATAGAGATGCATAGATGAAAAAGAAAACAACTCTCAGCGAGGAGGATCAGGCCCTGTTTCGCCAGTTGATGGCGGGTACTCGCAAGATTAAGCAGGACACGATTGTCCATCGACCACAACGAAAAAAAGTCAGCGAAGTGCCGGTCAAGCGGTTGATTCAGGAGCAGGCTGATGCCAGCCATTATTTCTCTGATGAATTTCAGCCGTTATTAAATACCGAAGGCCCGGTTAAATATGTCCGCCCGGATGTCAGTCATTTTGAGGCGAAGAAACTGCGACGCGGTGATTATTCGCCGGAGTTGTTTCTTGATTTGCACGGCCTGACGCAGCTACAAGCCAAACAGGAACTGGGCGCATTAATTGCCGCCTGTCGCCGTGAACATGTGTTTTGCGCCTGTGTGATGCATGGGCACGGTAAGCATATTTTGAAGCAACAAACACCACTGTGGCTGGCACAGCATCCGCATGTGATGGCATTTCACCAGGCACCAAAAGAGTACGGCGGCGACGCGGCGTTATTGGTATTGATTGAAGTGGAAGAGTGGCTGCCGCCAGAACTTCCCTGACATTCAATACAACAAGAGCCACTTAAGTGGCTCTCTGAAAGTTGATATGCGATATAAACGTTGCGTAATTATATCGCTTTTGCCATTTTCAAATTACACGGGCTCATCTGCCAGTTAAATTCGCCTTTTCCGCTTTCATCAAGCGTTACGCTGGCAATAGCTGAAGTGGTAAACATAGGCGGCGTTTCGCCCGGACATAACTCGGCTACCAGATAACCGACTAAGGGTAAGTGAGAGATAACCAGTACCGACCCGACTCCCTCGTTGGTCAATGCCTGAAGATAAGCACTAACCAGACCGACATCGCCGCAGGGCGTCAATTCTGGCAGAACTTCGACACTGGATGGCAGTTCCATACAATCACCTACGACATCCAGAGTTTGCTCGGCTCGCAGGAACGGGCTCACCAGAACACGTTCGACTTCCACTTTTTGACCTTTCAGCCAGTTCGCCATCAGGCGAGATTCGTCACAACCGTTAGTGGTCAGAGGACGAACCGAATCACTGGCGGCATCGAGGGCTGCGTCGCCGTGACGCATGATAAAAACTTGCATATTGCACCGCTTTTGTTAACCAGATTCACCCGTCTTCTTTCATCTGAAACCAGAGAAAGAAGACGGTGGCCGGCATTGTGCCTTATCCATTCACCGAATGAAACGCTGTTTTTTACCTCAATGGCGTAAGTATAGTCAATATGCGTTTACATTTTAACCAAGGCTCCACCATTCAGCGCGGATTCATATAGCTTTGACCTTCTTATTGCAGGTCAGTTGCAGTTGTTTTCCAAAAACTTTCCCCATGCTCACTCATCTCAAGTAAACGCTCGCAAGGGGTAAAACGGGAACCATATTGCGCGGCCAGTCGTTGCATTATTGCAACCACTTCGCCCGCGCCGAGAGAATCGATATAGCGGAACGGACCACCGAGAAATGGCGGAAAACCAATTCCAAATACTGCGCCAATATCCCCGTCTCGCACGCTACGGATAACCTGCTCGTCCAGACAACGTACTGCTTCATTCAGCATCAACATCACACACCGTTCAGCAACCTGCGGTGCGGACAGTCGCCCCTGCCCTTGCGCGCCAATCAACGGGTAAATGGCGGGATCAACCTGTTTTTTGCTTTTACGCCCTTTTTGGCGGTAAAGATAGAAACCCCGGCCATTTTTTCTACCTTTACGATCGTCGTTCAAAATTGAAGAAACAACATTTGCAGGCGCACTAAAACGTTCTCCATAAGTTGCTTCCAGTACAGGAATAATTTTAGTCCCTGTGTCGATTCCTACCTCATCCAAAAGTTGGATTGGTCCCACCGGAAAACCAAATTTAACCAGTGCGGCATCAATGTGCTCAACACGCTCACCTTCGGTCAACATGCGGATAGCTTCATTAATGTAAGGTGCCAGAATGCGATTAACGTAAAATCCGGCTTTATCCTGCACCACGATTGGCGTTTTGCCCTGTTTTTTCGCCAGTTTTACCGTGGTGGCGAGGGTTTGCGCCGATGTCCCGGCGTGAGGAATGATTTCTACCAGCGGCATTTTTTCTACCGGGCTGAAGAAATGCAGGCCGATAACCTGCCCTGGTCGTGAGGCGTGAGCGGCAATATCGCTAATCTGTAAAGATGAGGTATTGGAGGCAAAAATTGTATGAGGGGCGCAGTTTTGCTCCACTTCCGCCACCATCTGTTGTTTTAATTCGAGATTTTCAAACACTGCTTCAATAATCAGATCGCGATGGGAAAAACCGTGATAATCCATAGAACCTGAAATCAGCGCCAATTGTTTGTCGCGTTCACTGGCTTTGATATGCCGGCGGCGCACTTTCCCCTCCAACTGATCCCAACTGTATTTCAAAGCATGATTTATGCCCTGGGCGTTGATATCTTTAATTCTTACAGGTAGCCCCGCTTTACCGGCTGTAACGTAAGCAATACCACCGCCCATCAAGCCACCACCTAATATCCCCACGCTATTTAATGGGGCGGGGGCAACATCGCTGCCAGGATCTTTCTTCACGTCGGTACTGGCAAAAAAGATATTACGCAGAGCCTGTGATTGCGATGTCATTGCCAGTTCGCCAAAGGCCCGTGCTTCAGCGTCATAACCGCTACTGGAGCCCTGCGCTAATCCTGTTTCGATAACCTCAAGAATGCGTTCTGTCGCCGGGTAGTTGCCCTGGGTTTTCTGTTCTGTTTTCTTGCCTGCCATTTTGAATAACAGCGCACGACCTAATGGCCCGGCCATCACTCGTTCACGAATCGGGAGAGTCCGAGAAACTGTACGCTCCTGCTTCGCCAGCTCTACAGCGGCTTCCAGTAAAATAGAATGCGGAACGACGTCATCCACCAGCCCCAGCTTTAACGCCTGCTTTGCCCGTAGTTGCTTGCCAGTGAGGATCATCTCTAGTGCTGTGCTGACGCCGATCAGGCGCGGTAAACGCTGGGTGCCGCCTGAACCAGGTAACAACCCAAGTTGTACTTCCGGCAAGCCGAGCACGGTTTTAGAGTCGTCTGTACAGATACGACCGTGGCACGCCAGTGCCAGCTCCAGACCACCGCCCAGGCAAGCGCCGTGAATGGCGGCAATAACAGGAACTGGCAAAGCATGAATTTCCGCCATCAACTGTTGGCCCTGCCGCGCCAGTGCTTCCGCTTCTTGCGCGGTTTTGCAGTTGCCAATCATGTTGATGTCTGCACCGGCAATAAAGTTGTCCGGTTTAGCGGAGATAAACACTACGCCTCGAAGTTCTTTATTTTCGCGGAGTTGTTTAATAATGGCGCGCACCTGCGAGGCAAACTCTGCCTTCAGGGTATTCATTCTTTCGCCGGGAACGTCAATGGTGATGACGGCAATATTGTCCAGACGTACATTTAGGGTAAAAGCCGATACCATTTCCATTATTCCGCCTCCAGAACCATTGCCGCACCAAGTCCACCTGCGGCACAGGCGGTCACTAAACCAAATCCACCGCCGCGACGGCGAAGTTCGTGTAATGTCTGGGTAATCATCCGCGCGCCGGTTGCCGCGAAGGGATGACCATAAGCAATGGAACCGCCAAGCACGTTAAATTTGCTATCGTCCACTTCGCCAGTGGCATGTGCACGCCCCAGCACATCGCGGGCAAAACGTTCGCTACCCAGCAACTGAATATTTGCCAGCGTCTGGGCGGCAAATGCTTCATGCATATCAATCAATGTCAGATCGGCCATCGTCAGGCCTGCTCTCTCCAGCGCCAGCGGCGTTGACCAGGCCGGACCGAGCAACATGTCCTGCCAGACATCAATAGCGGTAAACGCGTAACTGCGCAGATATCCCAGCGGCACCAGCCCTAATTCTTTCGCTCGCGATTCGGTCATCAGGATCACTGCCGCCGCGCCATCGGTCAGAGGCGTACTGTTCGCCGCAGTTACCGTTCCGTGTTTACGGTCAAATGCCGGACGCAGTTTTGCGTAATCAGCAAGCGTGGAATTACCGCGAATATTGTTGTCTTCCGCGAGGGGTTGTTTATAAGGAGGGATAAAGGCGGTCATCACCTCTTCTTTGAGTTTGCCTTCTGACCATGCCTGGGCAGCACGCTGGTGCGAACGGTGCGCCAGTGCATCTTGCTGTTCGCGGGTGATACCGTAGGTTTTCGCCATTTGTTCGGCGGTATCGCCCATTCGCAAACCGGTGGAATATTCCGCTACCGCAGGCGGAACAGGCATTAAGTCACGCAAACGCAAGCTGGAGAAGAGTTTAAGACGCTGGCTCAGCGTGCGGGCTTTGTTGACATCAACCAACACGCGCGCCAGTTTTTTACTGACGCCAATTGGCAATACCGAAGAGGAATCGGCCCCGCCAGCAATACCGGCGCGGATGGTTCCCGCCATCAGGCTTTCGGCCACGTTCGCAACCGCCTGGAAACTGGTAGCGCAAGCTCGGCTGACGCTGTATGCGTCGGTATGGACGTTCATTCCAGTGCCAAGAACAATTTCACGCGCAATATTGGGAGCCTCTGGCATTTGCACAACCCGACCAAAGACCAGTTGTTCAATCACTTCGGCGGGGATCTCACTACGTGCCAGCAGCTCACCGACGACCATCTTCCCCAAATCAACAGCGGGAATGCCATGAAAAGCCGTTGCCTGGCGAGCAAAAGGCGTACGTAACCCGCTAACGATGGCGATGCGATCGCCCTGGCGGGTAACCAGCGGTAAAACCTGACCCATAACACTCCCCTGTAAAAAAAGACATAAAGTGGTCTGACCTGATCATAGTCTTAACTATTTTTTACATTTAGCCAAGTGGAGAAAAGGGAAAGTGGGAGCTATGACACAGAGAGAAAAGAAGAAGAGAAAATAAAACGCCCCTGCCAACAACCTGGCAGGGGCGTATGTACCCGAGAGGAATTAACGCAGACCCAACTGGAAAATCAGCATTTCAGCTTCGCAGGCAAAAGTGAAATCAATATCCAGGCGAACACCGTCAGACTCTTCAGTGAAAGTCGGGGTGATTTTGCATGGTTCGGATTCTACGCTACGGGCTTTTTCAGTCAGCGCCGCCAGCGTTTGTTCTGCTTCTGCGCGGTTTGCAAACACGCGGCTGTAAGACGCGGTGCAATCGGAGTTGTCCATAATGGTGCCAACATCCATACAGCAGCAAACCGGGGTTTCATCAGCACTACATTTACTCATCGTTGATTTCCTCTGTATGTGCACCCAAGGTGCCAGATAAACGTTACGGATATTTTACGCTTCTGAAAAGTGCTGCTCCAGTTGTTAATTCTGCAAAATCAGATAAGTGACCGAAATCACACTTAAAAATGATCTAAAACAAAATTCACCTGGATGAATGAGTGCGCCACCTCCAAATTTTGCCAACTGGATCGCGTTTCTTAGATCATATTTGAAAAAATATAGAAACATACTTGCAACATTCCATCTGGTCAGACCTATACTCTCGCCACTGGTCTGATTTCTAAGATGTACATCAGCCCCTACACTTCGCGCTCCTGTTACAGCACGTAACATAGTTTGTATAAAAATAAATTATTGAGGTTATGGTCATGAGCCAGAAAACCCTGTTTACAAAGTCTGCTCTCGCAGTCGCAGTGGCACTTATCTCCACCCAGGCCTGGTCGGCAGGCTTTCAGTTAAACGAATTTTCTTCCTCTGGCCTGGGTCGGGCTTATTCAGGGGAAGGCGCTATTGCCGATGATGCTGGTAATGTCAGCCGTAACCCCGCGTTGATTACCATGTTTGACCGCCCGACTTTTTCTGCGGGTGCGGTTTATATTGATCCGGATGTGAATATCAGCGGAACTTCTCCGTCTGGTCGTAGCCTCGACGCGGATAACATCGCACCTACAGCATGGGTTCCGAACGCACACTTTGTTGCGCCGATTAACGACCAATTTGGTTGGGGGGCTTCCATTACCTCTAACTATGGTCTGGCGACAGAGTTTAATGACACTTATGCAGGCGGTTCTGTCGGTGGTACAACCGACCTCGAAACCGTGAATATGAATTTAAGCGGTGCCTACCGCTTAAACAACGCCTGGAGTTTCGGTCTTGGTCTTAACGCCGTCTATGCTCGTGCAAAAATTGAACGTTTTGCAGGTGATCTGGGGCAACTGGTTGCTGGTCAGATTATGCAATCTCCCGCCGGACGGACACCACAGGGACAAGCGCTGGCTGCAGCCGCTAATGATATTGAAAGTAACACCAAAATTGCTCATCTGAACGGCAACCAGTGGGGCTTTGGCTGGAACGCCGGGATCCTGTATGAACTGGATAAAAACAACCGCTACGCGTTGACCTACCGTTCTGAGGTAAAAATTGACTTCAAAGGTAACTACAGCAGCGACTTGCCAATTGGCCTGAATAACTACAATCTCGGTTTGCCTGGTGCTACAGGTGGCGCAACGCAGTCGGGTTATCTGACGCTGAACCTGCCTGAAATGTGGGAAGTGTCTGGTTATAACCGTGTTGATCCGCAGTGGGCGATTCACTATAGCCTGGCTTACACCAGTTGGAGTCAGTTCCAACAACTGAAAGCAACCTCAACCGGTGGCGACACGCTGTTCCAGAAACATGAAGGCTTTAAAGATGCTTACCGCATCGCGTTGGGTACAACTTATTACTACGATGATAACTGGACCTTCCGTACCGGCATTGCCTTCGATGACAGCCCAGTTCCGGCACAGAACCGTTCTATCTCCATTCCGGATCAGGACCGTTTCTGGCTGAGCGCAGGTACTACTTACGCATTTAATAAAGATGCTTCTGTAGATGTCGGCGTCTCTTATATGCACGGTCAGAGCGTGAAGATCAACGAAGGTCCATATCAATTCGAGTCTGAAGGTAAAGCCTGGCTGTTCGGGACTAACTTTAACTACGCGTTCTAATAACACGTTAGCTTAATAAGAAAAAAGGTGAGTTTTACGACTCACCTTTTTTATTTGCATCTTATTCAGAATCGATATCTTTTAAATCATCCTGAATCGCTTGCGCGTTCGGGTTTTCCTGCGGTTTGAGTTCGCCGCCATTGGCGATGAAATCATGACGCTGGAAGTAAGCCTCGCGAACCATAATATAAGGATCGGACGACTGACGAAGCAGACCGTCGGAATCCAGTAACTGCGCACGGGTTTCGATCCCTTCAAGCGTCCATTTACCCACAGACATCGGCCAGGTCAACCAGGAAAGTACCGGGTAAAGAGCATCTGCCATATCACCGCCGTCATCACGCAGCGTGAAACTACCGTAGAACGGTAACTGAACATACGGCCCATAGCCCACGCCATAGTGACCGAGCGTACTACCAAAACGGTGAGGTTCAGTACGTTGCAGTTTCGGATTCGCCATCCCCGCAACATCAATAAAGCCGCCCATCCCCAAAATGGTGTTCAGGAAAAAGCGGGTAAAGTGAACCATCCCCTGATAAGGGTCGCCCTGCAGGAAATAGTTAACCATCACCGCAGGTTCTTCAAGGTTGCCGGTAAAATTGCTCAAACCGTTACGCGCCGGTTGCGGAACATAATCACGCCAGGCGACAGCTACCGGTCGAACCACATACGGGTCTAACACATTGAAGTTAAAATTGTACATGGTGCGGTTGAACCCTTCTAACGGGTCTGAACGCCCTTGCTGATCTGTACCGGAACTCGCACACCCCACCAGAAGCGTAGTTCCCAGAGCAAGCGCCGACAGGCGAAGCTTCATAAATGTCTCCCTGTTTTTTATGGCTTTTTATGGCTTATGCAGTTTGCCATCCATGACGGAACGATACCGTATCCGCCTGTTTAGGTGTGGGCGATTGTAGCAGCACGTCAACTGATGTCCAGACGCCCTGAAATGCTGATTTGATCATAGCCTGGTAATCGCCGCCCTGTAGGCTACTTGATTCCGTAGAAACAGAAAAAGGCAAACGCGGCCTTTTATACATTTTCAGAGTAACTCCCGCCAGTTGCGAGCAAAAAAGCCGCTACGCTTTAGCTATGCGTGCTAATTCAAGAGACGACACCATGGATAACGACAAAATAGATAAACACAGCGACGAACTTGAAGTAGAGAGTGAAGAAAAAGAACGCGGGAAAAAAATAGAAATAGATGAAGACCGACTCCCCTCCAGAGCGATGGCTATTCACGAGCATATCCGCCAGGACGGCGAAAAAGAGCTGGAACGCGACGCAATGGCGCTACTGTGGTCAGCTATTGCTGCGGGCCTGTCGATGGGCGCTTCGCTACTGGCAAAAGGTATATTTCATGTCGAACTGGAAGGTGTACCGGGGAGTTTTTTGCTGGAGAATCTGGGTTATACCTTTGGTTTTATTATCGTCATTATGGCACGCCAGCAATTATTTACTGAGAATACCGTAACTGCGGTACTGCCGGTAATGCAAAAACCGACTATCGGCAACATCGGCTTACTGATGCGGTTATGGGGCGTCGTGTTGCTGGGTAATATTCTTGGAACAGGTATTGCGGCGTGGGCGTTTGAGTATATGCCTATCTTTAATGAAGAAACCCGCGATGCGTTTGTCAAAATCGGCATGGATGTAATGAAAAACACCCCCAGCGAGATGTTTGCCAACGCGATTATCTCCGGCTGGCTGATAGCCACAATGGTATGGATGTTCCCTGCGGCAGGAGCGGCAAAGATTGTGGTAATTATATTAATGACGTGGCTTATCGCCCTGGGTGACACCACTCACATCGTCGTGGGTTCTGTAGAGATCCTCTATCTGGTATTTAACGGCACGCTGCACTGGAGCGATTTCATCTGGCCATTTGCGCTACCTACTCTGGCGGGGAATATTTGCGGCGGCACTTTCATCTTCGCGTTAATGAGCCATGCACAGATCCGCAACGATATGAGTAACAAGCGTAAAGAAGAGGCCCGCCAGAAAGCAGAATGTGCGGAAACTATTAAGAAAAATGATAAAAACCCGGTGTAAGTGGCGAGGGTTTAAGCAATCGAGTGGCGGTGTACTTACTCCGCTGTTTAATAGCGGTTATACTCATGCCGCATTGTCCTCTTAGTTAAATGGATATAACGAGCCCCTCCTAAGGGCTAATTGCAGGTTCGATTCCTGCAGGGGACACCATTTATCAGTTCGCTCCCATCCGTACCAGTCCGCAAAATCCCCTGAATATCAAGCCTTCCGTAGATTCACAGTTCGTAATGGTTCGCGTCAGATCGTTGACAGCCGCACTCCATGACGGGTAAAAAGTGGATAAAATAATTTTACCCACCGGATTTTTACCCATGCTCACCGTTAAGCAGATTGAAGCAGCAAAGCCGAAAGAAAAACCATACCGCCTTCTCGATGGTAATGGCCTGTACCTTTATGTCCCTGTGTCAGGGAAAAAGGTATGGCAGCTTCGCTACAAGATTGACGGTAAGGAGAAAATCCTGACCGTCGGAAAATATCCGCTTATGACTTTGCAAGAGGCAAGGGATAAAGCATGGACTGCGAGGAAAGACATCTCGGTTGGCATCGATCCGGTAAAGGCGAAAAAGGCTTCGTCTAACAACAATTCCTTTAGCGCCATTTACAAGGAATGGTACGAGCACAAGAAGCAAGTCTGGTCTGTAGGGTATACGACTGAACTTGCCAAAATGTTTGATGACGACATTTTACCCATCATCGGCGGTCTTGAAATTCAGGATATTGAGCCGATGCAACTTCTTGAAGTAATCCGCAGGTTTGAAGATCGCGGTGCAATGGAACGAGCCAACAAAGCACGCAGAAGATGCGGCGAGGTTTTCCGTTACGCTATTGTCACCGGAAGGGCTAAATATAACCCGGCACCTGATCTTGCTGACGCCATGAAGGGATACCGCAAGAAGAACTTCCCGTTTCTTCCTGCAGACCAGATCCCGACATTCAACAAAGCACTGGCAACATTTTCAGGAAGTATCGTATCGCTCATTGCGACCAAAGTTTTACGCTACACAGCCCTAAGAACGAAAGAGCTTCGTTCTATGCTATGGAAGAACGTCGATTTTGAAAACAGGATTATCACTATCGACGCCAGTGTGATGAAGGGACGCAAGATTCATGTGGTCCCGATGTCGGACCAAGTGGTTGAACTTCTCACTACGTTAAGCTCCATCACCAAACCAGTATCAGAGTTTGTTTTTGCCGGGCGTAATGATAAGAAGAAGCCAATCTGCGAGAACGCGGTATTACTTGTGATCAAACAAATCGGCTATGAGGGTCTGGAAAGCGGTCACGGATTCAGGCATGAATTCAGTACGATTATGAACGAGCACGAATGGCCTGCTGATGCTATTGAAGTGCAACTGGCACATGCCAATGGCGGATCTGTGCGTGGAATTTACAACCATGCTCAGTATCTCGATAAGCGCAGGGAGATGATGCAGTGGTGGGCGGATTGGCTTGATGAAAAGGTGGGCTAACCAACGCTATATCTCTGACAGCACTAAGCCTTGCAATTCAGTGCAAAGCTTTTTGTGTCTCATTTCTGTCTCACATCACCGGGCAATCATCAAACTCACCCGTCCGCGCATCGTTGATGATGTAGGTGATTACGCCAAATATCGCATCAGGGCTCGTTCCGTCATCGTGCAGAGGTATAGCCTCCCTTCTTCCTGTCTGCAAATCTTCCAGGTGAACCTTGGGTGATTTGCGGTATCGCTTAATCCTCAGCTCACCTTCCATTCTGCAAACAAGTAATGAGCCGTCGCATGGTGATAGCGAAGCATCCACAACCAGCAGCGCGCCATTCAGGATACCTTCCCGGTAGTGCGTCGCACCCGCTCGCATGAAGTACGTTGCCGCTGGCCTGCTTATGATGCACTTGTCGAGCGATATGCGCTCTTCAACGTAGTCTTGTGCTGGACTCGGGAATCCCATAACTCACCTCCGATGGATACTGTATATTAATACAGTATTACTGATCGGCGGTGTCGATCAATAGCGTTTGTGGTGCTAAACTTCAGACCTTTCAGAAGCTACTGATACTTATCAAAAAACTATTATAGGTGTATTTTGGAAATCGATAACAGTCCACCAAGAAAGAATAACCTTCAGTATATACAGGCGCTTAGGGCTATTGCAGCTATGCTTGTCGTACTTTGCCATGCAAGGGATTTTTTGAAAGGAACAGAATATGAATGGCTGGCTCAGCGATTATTTTGGCCTGGTGCATTCGGAGTTGATTTATTTTTCATCATTAGTGGTTTTATCATAATTTATACGTCTCATAGCTACCAAAGCAATGATTTGATAAAGTTTATTAAAAAACGTTTCTTAAGAGTTTGGCCTCTATATTTCATCATGACTATTGCATATATAGTCATTGTTAAAAATGTTGATTTATCTTTAATGCATGGGTTTTCATATAACCAATCATCTAGCTCATTTGAATTAACAAACATAATCAAAGGTTTGCTTTTCATTCCACTAAACACTGAGTCACCTATATACTTTGGGCCTCCATCATTGTTCGTTGGATGGACCCTCAATTATGAAATATATTTTTATTTAGTTTGCGCCATTGGAATAGCGCTGGGGAAGTTTAGGTATACATTTTATATATTATGGTTTTTCATTACACTGTTAGCTTTGCCATCTATTGCGGGTGTATTCGACAGACCAAAAATTGAAGGTTTAGGATATATAAATTTAACCATGCAAAGCCTGATTTGGGAGTTTGTCTTCGGTGCGATTATTGCTATCCTATACAAAAGTGGTAACTTTTCAATTAGAGACAAAAGGATTGCAATACCATTAATTTCGATTGGAATCATAATCCCTGTATGGGCTTACATAACACAGTTTGATGCTGGGCATGGGATTTTTCATTCAGGGAAATATTTTTGCATAATGTTTGCATGCTTTACTGCATGCTCTGACTACATACAAGACAACATCAAAATACCACGTATTTTCATCATGATTGGTGATGCTTCATACTCTTTGTATTTAGTTCATCCAATTACGTTTATATTATGCTTTAAGATGATAGATTGGCTTGGGATGGCTGATTTATCAAAAAGCTTCTCGTTTATTTTTATTGTATTTATAACATCTGTAGCTTTTGCACTACTAAGCTATAAATATATCGAGAAAAATATTCCAAGATAATTTTGAAGCGGCATGTTTGAAGCATGCCGCTATTGGTTAGGCAGAAATATTCACAATCCCCCATGTACTTCCATTCCACACCCATTGGACAGTAGGGTCGGAAGGATATGTTGCTGGAGATGTTCTGTAGGACACCAAGCCGATTGGGAAAGAACCTGTGTTCTCTGTCACAGTAGGCTTTACGCTAGATCTCATTTTTACTTTCTCCCATCCGCAGAATACTGGAAGAAAGGTTCCGTTATACTGGCTAAAATACGCTCCTCCAACATAAGCGCTCATTCCGGATTCAACTGTAATCCTTAATCTGTATGCTTTACTTTTGTCGTTGGTTGGCGCTGAAACTTTGTATAACTTCCACCCTCCAACACCCATATCGTAGAACATATTAACTGGCATATAGATGGTATTAGTACCATCTTGAGCTTCTATAGCTATCTCAAGCGGTGTGTCGCCTTTAAAGTAAAAAGCTCCACGAATGAAACCTGACTGTGTTTTAGTTAAATTTAGGGTTATTCTGCAACGTTGAGATGCGTTAGTGACTCCAAACCATCTACCGCAGCCAGATGGTTCATTAGGGTCAGAACCAACCTTTCGTTCGTTCGGTATAGTTAAAAGGGAAAAGTCAATCGGTGCTCCGTAGACTCCTTCAATAACCGACCAATCTCCAGAAGGGCAAAGATTAGAACCGGAGACACTGAACGTCTCTCCTCCCTGTGAGCCTGCTGTAGGGTCTGTCCCTAATATGGTATTCATGGGGCTCATGGTTGAGGCCCAGCCCCCAAATTGCGCACGCGCGCCAAGTATGGTCCACGGCCCACGTATTTTCCCATTGCCCGTAACCTCGCCATACAAACCTATCACAACATTATGCTGATTTGGGGTGCTATTGTTATAGAGCAAATAATCGCCGCTTCCCGATGTGTCAAGACCTATAAATGTGTTTGCGTTCCCCTCATACGGAGCACCGGTCTGGCGACTAAAACCTGATCCAGTTATGATCAGACCACCACCGCAAAGCTGCTCAAATGTATTTTGATTTATAGATCCATCAGAGATGTCAATTATGAATCTGCCACCACCTGCCGCAGTACCTGTTTTGATGCGTACAAAATGATTCCAATAACTCCCGCCACCCCATACAACCAACCCAGGCAGAGTGTATGCGTCTGATGAAAAAAATCTTATATCGCCGGTCGTATCAATGTTCGAGATAATAGAAAACTGTAGCCCTCTAATGTATAACGATTTACATGAAAGGCCAGTTACATTTATAGATTTACTATGAAGGATTAGGAAATCCCCGTTAGGGATTCGGCCAACACAATCAACGTTACAGCGGATCACAAAGCGACCAGCAGAAGCATGAATGCCAGTCAGCTTGGTCATATCAACGACATAATCGCCTGGAGGGATATGCAATGATTTTCTGTTTTTCCCATACTCAACTAATTGTGAATAATCACCGTTAGCATAATCCAATGCCTCACACAGTTTAGCAGTAACATCTGTACCATCCGGGAATACTCCCCATCCACGCACGTCTAAATCATCACGCCAGCGAGAAATCTGCAATGCGGGATATTTGGTTGCCCCATCAGGGTCTTCAATCTGCTGCCTTAACTGATCCGGGTCGTACTTCAGCACATTAGGAAAATAGAACTGCTGCGCACCATATGCATCATAAACAGCCATAGAGTGGCCTTGCACAGTTACGAACTTGGCAATCTGTCCGTTATATACCGGATATCCAGCAGCGTTAATGATGATTGGTTGTGAAACAGGAACGTGAGAACCATCCTCATTCTCCACATAAACCTGAATCTGGTTTTCAGGATTTACCGGGTCAGTGTCAATTTTTCCTATATAAATTTTGCCATTGGCTACGGCTTTAAAAGAACGTGCCATAGTGAAGAGTTGCGAAGGCATCGATACAATCACATTGGCTGTAATGTCTGTCATTTAATTTGCTCCAGATACAAGGAATCGCCGCAGCATGGCTACGGTGAATTTTGGGCATAAAAAAACCCAGCCGAAGCTGGGTCGTTGCGTTGGTTATCTGTCAGTAGTTATGTACTGAAGGAGGTAATTCTTTATTCTTAAGTCTCATCCATGCGGAAAGATTCGTTGGTCCGTCTGGCTCATTGATATCAACATCTCGTGTGTGGTTTATTAAAACGTCTCTTGCCATTCCGATAACATACGAGAACTCATGACCATAGTCGTAGCATCTGCCGGAATAGTTCGATTGAATTTGTTTCAGCGCCGGATACAGTTTGCGGAATAATGCCTGTGAGCGGTTGGCATAATCCCATAACCATACAAGGCTGTTTGCTTCTTTTGCAGAAAGCTCGTTGACTTTCCTCTCTTGTTTGCCGATGAACTCACCTTCAAGCACCACCCTGTGGATGTACTCTACAGCTTGCGGGATTTGTTCAATTGAAAGTTCATCAATGCTGTCAATACCAAAACGCTGATGAACCATATTGTATGCATCGTCATAGCGAAGTCCTTTCTTTCCTACCAGCATGTTTACTGCATCTCGTAGCGGTGTGCGTTCAGCTACTGAAGTTTTACCTCCAATAGCCTTCCTATCTTGTGTGGCAGTAACCATTGCGTCATATGCACGGATAACCTTCAGCGCAAAGGATGCACTAATCCACATGGCGTAGGAGTAAACAAGCTCCTTGCACACGTAGGTTCCACCATATCGACCTTTCTTAGAAAGGACGGGATTCTTATTCTGCATATCCGCAGAATTAAAAATTTCATTAATCAATTCAATAGTTTCATTTCTACGCATGAAGAAAGCTGGCTGATGTTTTTCCTCCTTCCCAGACGCTACATGAAGGTCATTAAGCGAGTAACGCCCCTCTGAATCCATATGAATCTTGACGTCAGAAATGATGATGCTATTAGTGCAATTTACAGTTGACTTTGCTAAGCTTGACATATCAATAATACCTCGTAAGTTTTGTTGATACCGAAGCCCTGACTGTTCCAGCAGTTGGGGCTTCAACTTTACGCACCAATGCGCCCTTCCTTCTTAAAGCTTTCCATTACTCGCTGATAAATCTCAGAATTAACAGACCGACCATTCTCTTCCGCCACCTTGCGTACCAAATCCAATACTTCTTTAGGCCACCGCAAATTGAACTGCGGCATTTTGCTCATTCCTTTCATGTTCACCTCACAATATAGGTCCACGGTGGACCTATTGAGAA